>DAOUTW010000016.1 GCA_030668485.1 Candidatus Zixiibacteriota bacterium | reverse complement strand
CCTCTGATTACGCAACGATACTTTTTGAGTACCCCGCCCAGAGGTCGCTCCTGCGACCGTCGGGTGGGATTGAACCGGCAGCTTTGGCTGCCGGGAAGAATGGATCATGTATGGAAGACATTTCAATACCTGATTGGGTAATCAACTTAGGCCTCGGTATTCTGGGTGGAATAATCGTTGCGGTGATTTGTGCGCTGATTGGCCGTTTCTATAAAAAACGCCGCGCCCCCAAACCCGGCGTGATTACCCCGGAAGGCCCTCGCGACCTCGACGATCCGAAATACCTGCTGGGTATTCGTGCCGATGAAAAATTCGGTTTCAATCCCTATTATCATCCCCGGGAATACCTGGATGATGAAATATACAAACGCATTAATACATTCAAGAGCCTGCTGGTGATCGGCGCTCCTCTGGCGGGCAAGACGCGGGCAGTATATGAGGCGTTGAGAAAATTCAATCCCAAGCCGTTTGTTACCATGCCCAGCATACAGGACGTTCAGGATGAAAACTATCCGGATGTGGAAAACATACCCACGGCCAAACGTGCGATTTTGCTTTTTGACGATATCCATAAATACACGGTGCGCGATAGTATGGCTCAACTCTTGCTCCGCTATAAAGATAAAGGCGCTATTATCATCGCCACCTGCCGCAAAGGGCCGGAATATGATCGACTTTGCGACAGCATGAAAGATTGTATCGGGATATTCGGCGACCCGATTGAAATTGAAAAATTCGAGCGTGATGACGCGGAAGCTGTGGCGAAGGAAACCAACCGGGATGTTCCCGACACTTTCGACGGCACTATCGGTAGTCTCTTTGTGCCTTTGCAGGAAATCGAAGAGCGATACGGCCTGACGGCAGTCGAAGGTAAAAAATTGCTGCAATCAATCAAAAGTCTCTATGACGCCGGAGTGTATGATGAAGATGAAGTCTTTGCTATCGATCATATCGGGAGAGTCTATACCAACATCGAGGAAATGACCGCGACCGAGGATGAATGGCAGGTGGTGTTGCGACGATTGGAGCAAAAGGGATTTTACAGAATCTCCGGCGACGCGATACAGATTGAAGAAACCTATCTGCAGAATATAATTCCCGGTTCATTCAATGATCCCGATGACCTGCTTGCGATATCGAAATTATTCAATGATGATTTTGACTCTCTCTATAAAATCATGGCGACGGCATACCGTCGCGGACTCCTAGATGTCAGAAAAGCGGCATATATGAAACTCACAATTACGATATGCCGACAATGTTTTGAATTACAGCATCTTAAAGAAACATCCAGAGACTATACCAACACTCTTGTTTATCTCGGTCTTGCCTATGGCGGTCTTGCTGATGTCGAGGATAAGGCGGCTAATTGCCGGGCGGCGATTGAGGCTTATGAAAAGGCCCTGAAAATTTATACCCTTGATAGCTTCCCGAAGGATTATGCCATGACCCAGAATAATCTGGGTATCGCATATCAAACTCTGGCTGAGGTCGAGGATAAAGCCGCTAATTGCCGGGCGGCGATCTCGGCCTATGAAAACGCCTTGAAAATGAGAACCCTTGAGAGCTTCCCGATGCAATACGCGGCGACGCAGAACAATCTGGGGACTGCCTATAGCACTCTGGCGGAGGTCGAGGATAAAGCCTCTAATTGCCGGGCGGCGATTGAGGCCTATGAAAAGGCCTTAAAAGTTTTTGCCTTTGATCGCTTCCCGATGGATTATGCCATGACCCAGAACAATCTGGGTAATGCATATGGCACTCTGGCTCAGGTCAAGGATAAGGCAGATAATTGTCGGGCTGCGATCTCAGCCTTTGAAAAGGCATTGAAAGTTTATAACCTTGATAGCTTCCCGATGGATTATGCCATGACCCAGAACAATCTGGCGGGAGCGTATATTATCTTGGCATCAGAGGAAGAATTTTCATCCAATTGTGCTCTGGCAGTGGAAGCATGCGAAAATGCCATGAAAGTATATACACGTGAGCAATTCCCCATGCAATTTGCCGATTCGCAGATAATAATGGGCGCAATTTATTATAAATTGGCATTAATTGAAAATAAATCGGATAATTGCAGTAAAGCCCGGCAGGCCCATAATACGGCATTGGAAATTTATACAAAAGAGAACAATCCTGAACGATACAAAATGATAATGCACAACCTCGCGGTGCTTGAAAATACCTGCAAAGACTAATCGAGTCGGGTGCCGGGCGGGTGGCCGCGATTTCTAATCGCGGTCCGCTCTGGCGGACAAACCGCATTTCCCCGTAGTGTCACGCTTGCCCTCATTCTTATTTTCAGGCCATCCACGCGGTAGCCAAAAACAGGCTTTTACCCGCTTGGTGCCCCACCTGAAACGATTCTTATCGTTTCGGGTGGGATAATTCTATGTGGGCGGTCCGCCGCGGCGAATCCTGTCTACCCCAACATTTGCAGCAGTAATTGACTGACAGCATCATTCAAACGATAGATCACCACGTCGGCCCCATCCTTCGCTTCGCTCGGATTTACGGGCCTCCTCGTGATGACGACGTTTTGATTTGCCTGCCCCGGGTGCCGCACCGCTTGCGGTGCGAATTCCTGCTCAATAATAGCCCCCGCGCGTTCCGCAGGGTCCTTTCCGATAGGATCCCGCGCCAGCGGGATGACCCTGCGGCCGTAGTCATTATTGTTCCGCAGGGTCCTGCTCGCCCTTGGCGAGTGTGACCCTGCGGTATATCTTGCCTGCTACTTATCACCCATATTGTGGTTGGTTCGCCGCGGCGGATCTGCCCCAGCGTTTATTATTGCAACTAATTCAGATCATCTACGCGACAGCTTCAAAGTGGCTCTGCCACCGCGACAGCCAAAGACCGGCCCCTGCCGGCCACCGCGACAGCCAAAAACCGGCCCTGCCGGCTTCGCCACCAAAATCGACATAGAATCGCTGTTAATCCTGACCCTTCCCCAATAAGTGAATCTGATCATTAGAGGAGATAATAGCGATGCGCGCGACCGAGAAGCAAACCCCATCGAAAGCCAAAGAAAGGAAAATATCTTAAATCTGCGAAACGAACCCAATTCGGCGCAAGCAACTGGAATATTTTGTTGGCGGCAGACGCCCTCGTCTGCCCCGTTGATTACTATGGCATTTATTTCAGGTCATCCTGGCGACAGCCAAAAAGCGGCCCCTGCCGGTCATCCTCGCGACAGCCTCAAAGTGGCTTTTGCCACCGCGATAGCCAAAGAGTGGCTTTTGCCACCGCGACAGCCGAAAAGTGGCCCCTGCCACCTGCCTGCGCGACAGCAAGAATCAGGCCCCTGCCTGGTCGACTATTGGGAGGTGGACGCGGAGCGGTTTGTCGGCACGGAATCCGAGGACATAATCGGCCTGCATCAACGTATGAATCTCGCGCGTGCCTTCATAGATCGAGCCGCCCTTGGAATTGCGGTAGAACCGCTCCACCGGATATTCATCCGAAAATCCATACGACCCAAAAACCTGTACCGCATCGGCAGCCGATTTTTCCGCCTCGCGGCAGGCAATCCATTTGGCCAGCGAGGTTTCTCTGGTATTCGGTTCGCCCAGGTTTTTCTTCCAGCCGGCCTTCATCCACAGCAGCCTCGAATATTCATACCCCGCCTCCATGTTGGCGATCATCTGCTTGACCAGTTGATGATGCGCGATCGGCGACTGGAACGCTTCCCGTTCTTTGGAGTAATTGAGGCAGGCATCGCGGCAGGCCCGGATCAGGCCGGTAGACCCGGAGGCGACGGTATAGCGCCCCTGATCCAGGCAGAACATAGCGATTTTGAACCCCTCGCCTTCTTCCCCAATGAGGTTTTCAGCCGGGACTTCCACATCGGTCATCGAAACATATCCGGTATCGCCGGCGCGGACACCGAGTTTGCCATGGATAGCCCCGGTGACAACTCCGGCGAAATCGCGTTCGACAATAAAGGCCGAGATACCATTGTGGTCGCGGGCTTTTTTCATATCGAGATCATGCCAGGCAAAGACAAGAAAATAGTCGGCGACATTGGCAAGCGAGATCCACATTTTCTCGCCGTTAAGAATATACTTGTCGCCCTTTTTGACGGCAGTGGTCTGGATGCCTACCACATCGCTGCCGGCAGATGGTTCGGTCAGGCCAAAACAGCCGATTTTTTCACCGCTGGTGCAGGGGACAAGATATTTCTGTTTCTGCTCCTCGTTGGCCCAGGTGCATACCGGGAGGGAATAAAGCCCAATATGGACCGAAAGAGCGACCCGCGCCGAGGTATCGCCATATTCCATCTCCTCGCAGGCCAGGCCGAGGGAGATATAGTCCATGCCCATGCCGCCGTATTTTTCCGGGAGGCAGAAACCGAGCAGGTCGGCTTTGGCCATGTCTTGTATTAGATTCGGTATCTGTTTCTGTTCTTTATCACACTTTTGTATGTTCGGGATGATTTTCTTCTGTGCCAGTTCGGCCGCCATCCGCTGGACTTCCAACTGGCTGTCGGTGAGATCAAATGAGATCATATATAACACTCCAGGTTTTCCAATTTTCACATATCTTCACTGCTTTCAAACTCGCCATATCATACGGCGCGGCGAATCATTGTAATAACCGTTAAATGGGCAAATTGTTCGCGGATAATATCGCTTGTATATACGGTAGAAGGCCCTATATTTAATCGGATCAACTAAGTAGTAAAGATATCGCTTCTGCATATTGAGGCTGATATTATTGAATATTGTTATTCTGTGGGAGGGATAAGTTATGAATTTTGGAAAAATTGCCCAGTCCTTGGCAGCTATGGTCCTGCTGTCGATTCTCCTATTGACGATGATTAGCTGCACAGAAAAATCGATAGAGCCTGAGACCAGAGAAAAATGCTATAAAATAGCCTATGTATCAGGGCGAGACGGCAATCTGGAAATCTATGTCGTGGACGATGATGGTTCAAATCGAGCAAACATATCAAATAACCAGGGTGAAGATCGTATCCCTTGCTGGTCCCCTGACGGTTCGCGCATAGCCTTTGCATCCAATCGAGACGGTAACTGGGAAATATATGCTATGAATGCCGATGGGTCAAACCAGATCAACCTAACCAACAATTCCGCCGATGACGATTGGCCTTCCTGGTCGCCAGATGGCTCAAAGATCGCCTTTTGCTCCAGGCGGGACGGTATCTACCAAATTTATGTAATGAACACCAATGGTACAAATCCGACGAAGCTTACGAACGATGAGTTCGGTGGCGCTAAACCTTTGTGGTCGCCTGACGGAACGCGGATAGCCTTTCAGGGTGAGAATGAATACGGCACCGAAGGGGAAGATATCCATGTCATTAATGCCGACGGATCGAATCGGATAAACCTTTCGAGTCCTTCGGGTATAGATAGGGATCCATGCTGGTCGCCTGACGGTTCACAAATAGCCTGGTCATCATATGGCGAGAGTGTCTTCGGAATTCATATCGTGAACGCCGACGGAACCAATAGGACAAAATTGACAACACCTTTCTACAACAATTTCCATCCATCCTGGTCGCCCGACGGCTCAACGATCTCCTTTGAATCCGACCGCGACGGTGATTACGAAATCTACACCATGAAAGCCAGCGGATCACACCAGATGAATATATCGAATAATATGCGAGCAGATTATAATCCACGCTGGTCACCCAATGGTTCACGGATAGCCTTCTTCTCTGGGGGAATTTGCGTTATCAACGTTGACGGAACAGGCTTTACCACTTTATCAAATGATGGTGCAGTTTTCTCGCCAGAACCTCTTGCATGGTCGCCGGTTTTAAGATAGCTAATTGACTGTGCGGATTTTCTGATTATTTGCTGCGCGGTAAGGAACCCTTTCCCGACCGTTTGGCGTTGGCGTCAGGAAAGCCCGCCGCAACGGGTGACGCCGCAGGCTGAAGCCTGTCTGCCGCTGTCGCGCGGATGATCCGGTTTTTTTCATAAGTGCATGCTATTGAAACTAATACGGCAAATTGGGTTCGTTTGTCCGGAAGAAACGTTTTTCCGGCTTCGCCAGGTCTTGCGACTCGTCTTCGAGGCGTGTGACCCGGCGAGTTTTCATAAACGCATACTCCTGTTATTCTTGTAGCGAATTGGCTTCGTTTGTACAGAAGAAGTGTTTTTATTTTCCTCCTCCTTTCGCACGGCCGCGTACGGGCCTTTTACTATAGATGGAAAAGGCAGAATTACCATCGAAGTTGTAGTGAAATTGCAAATACCGGCAGGTCACACCCGCTCATAAGAATGACCGGCCAAGACCCGCCGGAACGGGGGAAAGCACATGGGCGTGTTGAAAAAGCCGGTTTGCAAAATTTAAAGAGTAACTCTTTTGAAAACTGAGGTCTGCCCTCTGTGAGGAACGACAATCTTCGAGTAAGAAGTCTCACCGCCCTTCGAAAGACTCAGGATATTCGACAAGCGGTGAGGCACCAGGTAATTAGAAATCTCAGCCACACGCCGGAATTTTATTTTGCCTCACTCATAATTTTGGGAAGAATTCTTTCTTTTCTGTGTAACTATTGTATAATTAAACAAGGCACAACCGGGAGGAAAAAAGCCATGAACCAATATTCAATTCGTCACATGTCCATAATGCTAATCGCATTACTCCTTGCGTCATCACTTTTTATCACCTGTACCGACCGACGGGGCACCGAACCGACAGTTGAGCCTGAGCCAGCGCAAACGTACAAAATCATTTTTGTCTCCGATCGAGACGGCGATTGCGATATATACAGTATGAACATCGACGGCTCAGAGAAGGTTCAATTAACACATAATGATGTGGAAGACAACGCGCCCACATGTTCGCCGGACGGATCGAAAATAGCCTTTCATTCCCTACGCGACGGCAACCTGGCAATTTATGTGATGAATGTCGACGGTACGAATCAGGTCAGGCTGACCGAAATAGGCGACAATGATGATTTCCCTCGATGGTCGCCGGACGGATCGAAAATCGCCTTCCGGTCGCGCCGCGACGGCAATTATGAAATTTATACGATGAACCCCGACGGCACCGGCCAAACCAACCTGACTCAGTTCCGCGCATACGAGATGATCGGTCGGTGGTCGCCGGACGGCAAAAAGATGGTATATTCTTCCAATGAAACCGGACACTGGGAAGTATATGTCATGAATAGCGACGGCACGAACAAGACGAGATTGACCACTAATGTCGAAGATAATCGTTCTCCAAAATGGTCGCCGGACGGATCACACATAGCCTTCGAATCCCGGAGAGACGGCAACGTTGAGATCTATGTCATGAATGCCGACGGGTCAGGCCAAACCAACCTGACCAATAATCAGGGATCGGACACATATTTCGACTGGTCGCCCGACGGTTCGTTGATTACATTCACCTCCGACCGAACCAGCCCGAGACATCTCTATATCATGGATTCCGACGGGACCGATGTGAAAAAGCTGACGAATATCCCGGCCATCATAATCCTCACGACCTTTATGCCGAATGGCGAAAAGATCGTGTTCATTTACGGCTATTACAAGAACTACAAAATATATACCATAAATCCTGACGGGTCCGACATGACGGCACTTTCCGAAGAGTATGACAACGATTTCACATTCATCCTGGCGCCCGTGCCGCCATCTTAATAAGTCAAGAGAAATGACAGGAACCCACCCTCGCCCGAAGACGGGCATCGGATGGGCCATCAGTCAAAGGATAAATCCACCTTGCGGCCGTAAGAACGGCCTTAGGTGGGCTACAAAGTTGCCGCTTTGAAACCCGGACGAACGTCCGGGCCACCAGCCGTTCCGGCTGGAAAAGAAAGAAAATAATTGCATGACTTGTTGCATTATACGTCATTATATAAAGCTAAATATCTTAAGAAAAACCATCCCGTCTGTGGGAAATTAGGAATTCGATAGAGAATGAAACTCAATTTTATCCGACTGACAATTCATAGTATCAAGTATTTGCTAATCTTAGCCCTACCTTTGGCAATAATATCATGCTTCGCCCCATTTAAAAAGGCACCCCATAAAATCAATATCAACAAATTGAAATCATATAAGAAGATCAAAGACATTCCCATAATGGATGAAGCCAGAAAACTGGAGGAGGCTTACACCCTGCAATCCGATTCTCTCCTGGATGAGTTCTTTTCGAAATGGCAAAATAGCATTACAGTGAGAGATGATATGGACTATCCTAATCCTGAAGTCGAGGCCGCGTATGAGATTTTTCAGGATTTCTATAAGCCGGATATGAGCGACTCATCCGATTTATATTATCCCAACTATTCAAAAGCGGAGTTTATTGTCGTTCAAAACCACGTACGGCTGTTCGTGACGAACGGCCATGATTCTCTTTTTAGCGGCAGGTTCACTTATTTTCGCAAAACCATTCTGACCGCATTGGACCAGATTTCTGATTTCCGACCAGACGTGCATTTTGCAGACAAGAAAATAGTGTATTTGTCGGAGAATTATCAAATTGCTCTCGATCAGTTTTTCTATTCTTTTCACAGAGCAGACGACGAAGGCTATATATATTACGATAGTCTTTATATCTCATTTTGGAAAAAAGTGGATTTTTTATCTCAAAAGATTCGATTGGCGCGTCACCATGGGGGTGGTGGAGTCTATTATATTTCATTTCCCCGGGTCGATCGCATCATTTTCAATAAAGAGTTTACAAAGGCAAGCATCTCGTTTCAAGGGACATTTGCCAGCGGGGGAAAGGCATACTATGAAAAGGAAGATTCACGCTGGGTACAAAAGGAATACTTCCCTCGTATCTGGGTTGATTAGATCGGTCGGTCTCCTTCCCTTCCCTTTCCTTGTCCTATCACCGACATTCCGGACAATTTTTCCTCCTTATTTACACATTATCGCCGTATAATTGGGGAATCAATGGAAGGTTTAATATGAACGCGTCTGAGTTATTTGTACAGTGTCTTAAAAGTGAAGATGTCGAATGCATTTTCGGGTTGCCGGGTGAAGAAAATATCACCTTCATGGAAGCCCTCCGGACATCCGGAATAAAATTCATCACCACCCGCCACGAGCAATCGGCGGCATTTATGGCCGATGTCTGGGGCCGCCTGACCGGTAAAGCCGGCGTTTGCCTGGCGACGCTGGGACCGGGAGCAACGAATCTGATTACCGCTATCGGCGATGCCTATCTGGATCGCTCGCCGCTGGTGGCGATCACCGGGCAGGCCTCGATGGATCGGATGCACAAGGAATCGCATCAGTATATCGATATCGTTTCGATGCTGCAGCCGATCACAAAGTGGAATACGACCATCCCCAGCCCCGAGGTGATACCGGAATCGGTGCGTAAAGCATTCAAGCTGGCTGAGGTGGAAAAACCGGGCGCGACACATTTGGAATTGCCCGAGGATGTCGCAGCCGAGGCTGTCAACCGTGGCTGCAGCGCTATGTCCCGGCGTAAAATCCGTCGTCCGGCGGTCGATCATAAGGCTGTCGCGAGGGCGGTGGAATTGATCAGAGCCTCAAAGAAACCGCTGATCCTGTGCGGCAACGGCGCAATCCGTAAGCGGGCCTCGAAACAACTGAAGCTCTTCCTCGAAAAAGTCAATATGGCGGTCACCAATACCTTTATGGGCAAAGGGGCGGCCAACTGGGATTACGATTACAACCTGCTGACCATAGGTCTCCAGTCGCGCGATCATGTCACCTGCGCCTTCGAAGAGGCCGACCTGATTATCTGTATCGGGTATGATCTGGTGGAGTATTCGCCGTCTTTCTGGAATCCGATGCGCGATAAAATAGTTATTCATATCGATTTCACCGAAGCGGAAGTCGATGAGTATTATCATCCCGAGACCGAACTGGTGGCCGATATCGCCGGAACATTATGGGAATTGAATGAGCGGTTTACCGGAGTATGCGAAAACAAAGGGGCTTGGGCGGCCAAATATCGCCAGTCGATCCTCGACGATATCAATGAATATAACGATGACACCGCTTTCCCGGTCAAACCGCAAAAAATAGTCCATGAGATTCGTAAAATCATGGGCGACGATGATATCGTTATCAGCGATGTCGGGGCGCATAAATTATGGATCGCCCGCATGTATATCGCTCGGTCGCCCAACAGTTGCTTGATCTCCAACGGCCTCGCCTCGATGGGAATCGCTTTACCGGGCGCAATTGCCGCCAAAATTATTTATCCTGAGCGAAAGGTCATGGCGGTATGCGGCGATGGCGGTTTCCTGATGAATGTGCAGGAGTTGGAAACGGCGGTAAGGCTCAATCTTCCCATAGTGATCCTGCTATGGAATGACAACGGATATGGATTGATCGAATGGAAACAGAAAAATCAATTCGGTCATGCCTTCGGCACGAAGATTACCAATCCCGATTTTGTCAAACTGGCCGAATCGTTCGGCGCGGTGGGGATGCGTGTCGAAAAGACTGAAGATCTTCCGGGGATGCTCAAGGAAGCTTTCGCCGCCGATAAACCGGTGGTGATGGAGGTTCCGGTGGATTATGGCGAAAATTTGAAATTGACGGAAAAACTGGGCAAGCTGGTCTGCCCTATTTAGGGGCAAAAGCCCCATTTCTGTTGAGAGTAATTTGGGAGTAAAGATAAATAACCGTCTCGGAGGAGATATGGCAAAATCATACAAGATGTACCTGGCCGGAAAATGGGTCGCATCCGACCGGAAAATCAGAGTCGAATCACCCTATGACGATCATCTGGTCGGGACGGTGTCGGCGGCGGTCAAGGCCGATTATAAAAAAGCGATAGACGCCGCGCAGAAGGCGTTTGCAATCACGCGCACTCTCCCCTCTTATGTTCGCGAAGGAATATGTCTTCACATCACTCATGGACTAATCAAAAATCGTGAAAAATTCGCCCGGATGATGTCGCTGGAGATGGGTAAGGCGATTAAAGATGCCAGGGTCGAAGTCGACCGCGCCATGAACTGTTTTAAAATCGCAGCCGAAGAAGCCAAGCGAGTCGGCGGCGAGATCATGGACCTCGACTGGACGGTCGGTTCCGAAGAACGGATCGGCCTGGTTCGTCGTTTCCCGATAGGTGTCGTGGCCGGAATTTCGCCATTTAATTTCCCGTTGAATTTGGTGGCGCATAAGGTTGCTCCGGCAATCGCATCGGGCTGCCCGATGGTCCTGAAGCCAGCCTCGAAAACACCGATTGTGGCCTTGATGCTGGCCGAATTGATCGACGAAACGGAATTGCCCAAAGGGGCCATGTCGGTCCTGCCGGGATCATCGAAGGAATCGACACCGTTGATCGAGGATGATCGCATCAAGCTGATCACCTTCACCGGTTCGTCGCCAGTCGGATGGTGGATCAAGGCGCACAGCGGCATGAAGAAGACTGTTTTGGAACTCGGCGGCAATGCCGGAGTTGCGGTGGCTGATGATGCCGATGTCGATTTGGCGGTTTCGAGATTGGTTTATGGAGCTTTCGGACAGGCGGGTCAGAGTTGTATTTCGGTGCAGCGGATTTTCGTCCATGAGAAAGTGTATGATCAATTCATCCGCAAATTCAGAGTCGCTATCAAGAAAATAAAAACGGGCAATCCTCTCAACGACAAAACCGACTTGGGACCGATGGTCGATATCGAGTCGGCCAAACGGACCGAGGGATGGATCAAGGAAGCTATTGACGGCGGCGCAAAACTTTTGGCCGGCGGTAAACGACGTAAGCGACTGCTGCAGCCGACCCTGCTGGGCAATGTCAAGACGACCATGAATGTCTGCTCGCAGGAGGCGTTCGCACCGCTGGCGGTGGTATTCAAGTATAAAAACTTCAAGAGCATGATCAACCAGATCAACAACTCCGAATTCGGTCTTCAGGCCGGTGTCTTCACTCAACGGGTGAAAGATATCTTTTATGCCTTCAAGTATGTCGAAGCGGGCGGGGTGATGATCAACGATATCCCGACTTATCGGGCCGACCATATGCCGTATGGCGGAGTCAAAAGTTCCGGCATGGGCCGTGAAGGAATCAAATACGGTATCGAGGATATGACTGAGATAAAAATTCTGGGCTTGAACCTAAAGTAGCCGGCAAACGCCGCCGGCAGGGGCCGGTTTTTGGCATCGGGCAGATGACCTGTAGATTGTTACTCAAATTGCTGCATGATTTCCACGGCTCGATTACGCTCCGGGCCTTCCGGGGCCGATTCGAGGAAGCGGGTAAGATAGGCTTTCGCTTTAACATAATCACGCAGATTATATGCCGATAAGCCAGCAGCCAAGTACGCTTGGAAATGGGATGGAGATTCGAGTATGGTTTTTTCGGCGTACACAAGTGCGGAATCATATTGTTTGCGTGCAAAGAATGCTGAAGACAACCCTATCAACATTCGCTCCGACCGCGGCGCTAATTTCTGTGCCTGACGCAGAGGTTTTAGCACATCATCGACTCGTCCAGCCTGCTGATATGCCTGGGCCATGTTGAGTAGTGCTTGGACATTATACTGTCCAAAACGGACGGCATACTCAAAATCCGGAATAGCTCGTTCAAAGTTTCCCATCTGTAGATAAACCGATCCCCGTAGATTGTATGATTCAACTGCATGGGGATCGATGCGGAATAGAGAATCGATGATCGCCAGGGCTTCGCCAAACCGGCCGGCCTTAGCCAGATTATATGCTTTCGGCCCCATTAAGGCCGATGGAAAATTTGCGGCGATTTCCCGTTGGAGGCTGTCGACCCTGGCTGAATCTCCAGTATTATGATAATAATCGCGAAGTGTCGTAAAGCCCGGTTTGGCACGAGCGAGATCAAGATTAAGGAGCCATTTATAATAATCGAGAGATGGCTGATAACTCAAGTTGGTCGCAAGATAAGGCAAGAACAGAACTGCCGAAAAGAGAATTGCGCCGGGGAAGAATCTCTTCCATCGGCTGGAGAGTATCACCATCCGCGCCAATAGGAGTAGAGTCCCGAATCCTGTCAAGGCGAAAAGATCCCAATCGCGTCCCATTCCAAGTTTGGGATCGAAGATAAGGATCAAGATCAGCCCGCCCAGGGTGAATAGTGAAAGAAATCGATCAACCCCGTCTTTTAGAATCGCTTTCCGGTTTTGCCAGCCCATAAATATAAGCAAGGGCAGAAGCGGAATTATAAGGAGAAATTCGTTTACAATATCCAGAAGGTGGGAGATTGACAAAAGAGTATATCCGGGAACCGGCGACCGGCCGTTTATCAGCGGCATGAAATGAAATTGAAAATCAGGGACATTTTGATAGCGCCAGACAAATAAGACTCCACCGATTATCGCTATTAATCCCAGGATCCCCCTGGAAAGTCCTTTGTTTTTATGGAAGAAGCGTGCCCCATAACCGTGTGCTGTTATTAGAACCAGGTAGGAAATAAGAAAAAACACTATTTGCACATGAAGAAGCAATGCTATCAGCAGGAAAAGCGTGGGAAGAACCAGCGAGGTTTGGCCTTTGATATACCGAATGGAGAAATAAATGTATCCAACCATAAATGGCCAGAGAACCGGGTAATTCTCCGCATATCCGAAAAACAGGAGTAACCATCCAGAGAATATCTGAAGACATAGAATAAAGAGACGTTCAGTTTTGTCACGGCCCAATTCATAGGCGACCAGAAAAAACAAGAAGAGGGTCACCCCCCCGGAAGTAACTGAAACCAAAGCATAGGCGTATTCAGCTCCCTTCAACCCGGAATACGGGAGAAGTTGATACAGAGCATGGACCAGCTTTATTGCCCCCACCTCCGACCATTTCTCCATCACCGGCAGATCATTGCCGATATTATTAATGAAGGTGTAACCATCGCCAAGCATGTTGGTGGGCATGCGAAGAAACCAGAAGGGAATTAGTGATCCGAAGGCGATTGCCATCCACCACATATAACGAGGATGTTCCAAAATGCCGCTGATGTATTCAAAAATCGAATCACCAATTCTATGAAGAGGTCGCATTAGCAAGGCGATCGCCAGAATTCCAAAGACGATTGTTATATATGTAAAATATTCCGATAGAAACAACAGGTGATTAATGCCCCATAACCGGGAATGGGGTAAGAGGAAGGGCAATAGACGTAAAAGCAATAATATGACGGATATGCCAATCGCATAAAAAATCGCAGAGCGGGAGATTGCTGATATTTTTTCTTCGGCCATGTCTTTCCCTGGGTCACTTACAATTTAGCGCTTTTATCCAGCAACAAAATCAAATAATTGCGACCCCGCCATTTTTTTATCAACCACTAACGTCTGATTCATTGCTGCTAATCGATAGGTATTGCCTGCTTCCGTCTACCGATCTTCAACACGCCGCTATTCCAACTGCTTTAATATCTCCTGTGCTATCTTGCGGTTGTTCTCGTCCGGGGTCATTTCTATAAAGTGAGTGATATATGTTTTCGCCCTGACCTTATCCCCTATCTGCATGGCTGAATAACCCGCCACCCAGTATGCCTTCGGATACGACGGCAACAATGAGATCATCTTTTCGCCATAGTAATAGGCTGAATCATACCGTTTCATGGAATAAAATCCGGTCATGAAGCCGTCTATAATCTCGGATGAATTAGGATCGCGCTTGCGCCCCTTTTCCAGTGCCTCCATCATCCTGTCCATCCGGCCGAGGTGATGATAGGCCATGGCCAGGCTGGCCAGCGGACGGGCATCATAGCGCCCGAGTTTGGCCGCCATTTCCAGATCCTTGATCGCCTGCGCGTATCGTCCCATTTTGAGATAGACACTCCCGCGCAGATTATATGTTTCGACCGTTGTCGGATGGACCCGAGCGATCGAATCGACCAGGATCATCGCCTCGGCGAGTTTCCCCAAATCCATCAACTGGTATGCCCGCGACACCTGCTCAATGGCCGGCAAGGCTTTGATCAATACGTTTTTTATACTATCAGATTGCAAGGTATCGCCGGCATCGGAAGCCATCTGGCGCAGGATAGTAAGCCCGGTACGGCTCTTGGGCAGATCAAGATTGAGCAGGTATTTATAATTATCGATAGCCGCCTGGCGGGTCAGGTTGGTCGCCACAAACGGCATTACCATTAACAGCGACATAAGTACCAACGCCGGGAAAATCTTATATGAAAACAGGCCCTTGCCTGTTGCGTTTTTGGCCAAGAGGATCATCGGCGCCAGGCCGGAGAGGGCAAAAAGGTCCCAATCGCGGGCCAGTCCCAGCTTGGGATCGATAATAAACAGGAAGACAACCCCGCCTAATGAAAAAGTAAACAGGAATGCATTTATCTTATCATCGAATAACGACCGCCATCCCTTCCATCCCAACACAATCAGCGCCGGCAAAAGAGGGACCACCAATAAAAGCTGGCTTGCGATATCCAGCAGATGAGCGGGTGAAAACAGCGAATAGTATGGCGTCGCCGGCCAGCCTTCCCAAAGAGGCATCAAATACATCTGCAATTCCAGGGAATGGCGATACATCTGAAAAAAACCGATCGCAGCCGCTATCACAATTACAGCAGCGAGCGATAAAACCGTTTTTTTATGGCTATAAAAAAGATGTGCCGGTTTGCCCCGTGCGATGAGCAATACCGGATATGATATCAGGAAGAAAAGCACCTGGAGGTGCAGAATCAACGCCAGTGCTAACATGATCGTCGGCCAGATCAGACTCGACCGTTTGTTTATATACCGAACGGAAAAATAGATATAACCGGTAATAAACGGCCACAAGACCGGATAATTCTCGGCATAACCGAGAAAAAGAACGATCCATCCGGCAAAAAGGGACAGGCAGAAGATAAAAAGCCTGGAGACGGCATCTTTACCGAGTTCCCATGCGAGAGCAAAAAACAGGTAAACGGTCACGGCTCCGGAGACTACGGCAATGATGCCATAGGCGTATTCACCCAGTTGGCTGCCGCTGGTCGGCAAAAGTTTGGCAACGAAATAAGCCAGGTAGATCGCTCCGATTTCGGACCACTTGAATATCACCGGAAGATCGTTGCTTATATTTTCAATAATCGAATAACTGTCGCCGAGCAGATAGATCGGTATTCGTCCGAACCAGAATACGACCAGCGATGCAATCGAGACAATAATCCATCTGGCTCGGTTTCGCCTTTCGAAGAACAGGACGGCCACCGCGTCATACCATCTTTGGCCGATATTCCGTACTGGAGGGAAGAACATCATCAAGGCCACAACTCCGCCAACCAGATAGATATAGAGATATACAGGAGACAAAAAGAGCAGGTGGTTAAATCCCCACATGCGCGCCTGCGGCATCAGGAACGGAAGAAAATGCAGCAGCCAAAGAAAAGCAATGACAGCTATTGCCGTGATCGAGGAGAATGGCGGGTCGGTTTTTGGAGCCGTTTCCTTCACAGGGTCATCCCGGATATGTTGATACCTTTTTTAATAGTTGTTTCCATTATAACGGAAAACCTGCTTTGGGGCAATTTCTTCCTGTTTTATACTTTTATCCTTTTTCGGCAGAGAAGCATATTTGCCAAACCTCTGCCGGGGCTTAAATATCGATAAATACTTGACCTTCGGCATCCCCGATGATTATATACTATCAATATGATCGCCGAGTTTGAAAATGAGATCCGGGAGGCCTATCCCGAAGGTATCACCTGGCAAAAAACGATACCGACCTTCCATCCGGAATCGGCCGAGGAAGCGGCCGATATTTTTCGCCGGTCCGGCAAGTATGGCCAGAAAATTTTCATCTCCGGTTTCGGCAACAATATCGACCCGGTCGGTGACCGTTTCGCCGACTGGATGGTGATAAAATCCGACCGTCTCAATGATATCAAAAATATCGTACCGCCCGATTTTTATATCACGGTCGGGGCCGGGTATCCCCTGAAGGAGATCAATCAGGTTATCGATGAAAAAAACCTCTGGTTTCCTTTCAGTCGGAGCAATTATCCCGGATCATGTGGCGGCGCTCTGGCCGTCGGCCTGGCCGGCAACGACGGCGATCACACCGTTCCCCTCAGCCGTTACCTGCTCTCGGTTACGGCGGTTCTTCCCGATGGTTCGATTGTTTCGCCCGGCGCCAAAACCTTTAAGTCGGTTTCCGGCTATGATATATCCCGGATTTTCTTCAATAGCTGGGGGACGGTAGGGCTGGTCACCGAGTTGACTTTCCGGGTCCTGCCCCTCTCAAAGCTGGATCAATCACCTCATCTTGCCCTTCTGGGACCCGATAAGAAGGCTTTCGAGGAGGATATTGAGGGCGATTCCACCCTGTCCGAAGTCTGTCGCCGGATCAGGAACGAGTATGACCCCGGCCACCTTTTGCAGACAGCCTGATCCAAATCGTTTTTGACATCTTCTTGAGAAATCAGTATTATAATAACCTGTGCAGAGTTGAAATCATAAGGAACGTCACGATTCGCAGAAACGTATAATTAGGGCGCGGAATAATAATGTTGTTTACTTTCAATTCATATAAAAGCCTCCTCGACTGCATCCGTGAAAACGGGTTTGCCATTTATGGAATCGAGGAAATACTGGCGGCTCGCCGCGACGGGACAATTCCGAAAGGCAAATATGTGGCAATCCGCCACGATGTCGATTATTTTCCCGGCCGTGCCCTCACCATGGCGACAATCGAATCCGAGCGAAAAATCGCCACGACATATTATATTCGTCGCCGATTTTTCGATGAAAATATAGATATGGTCCAGAGAATCGGCGGTATGGGCCATCAGATCGGTTACCATTACGAAGAGGTCGATACCCATCAGAAAGCCCCCAATATGCAGGTCGGGCGCGATGCCGTCGGTTTTTTTATTGGCTCCCTACTCGATATCGACCGTCTTGGTTTTCATATCAGATCCGTCTGCGCTCACGGTAATCCATTGACCGATGTCGATAACCGACAGGTAATGCATCTTCTTCGGGATGAAAACTACCTTGATAAACTCGCTTTCACTTATGACCGGGAGGAAGTCAAAACAAAGGTCTCGAAACGGTTGATCGGCGACGCCTCAATCGATATCACCGGCGACGATTTCGACCTTTATATCCCCGATACCGGCCGCTTCAATCCCCGCTACAATCTCAAAGACCGGATCGACGAATGCGATATTGCCCGGTTATCGAATCTCGACGATTTCAAACGGATTCTCGCCGACGATTCCAATCGCCGTATTTATATGAATATGCACCCCGACCGCTGGTCGGGAGATGCTGCCACCTGGCTGTTCGATTTTGCTTTCGATACCGCCAAGAATTTCGTCAAACGGTTTATGGGGAAATCGGGATATTCAGGCAAGCTGGTCGGCGCCAAAGCTCAGAAACATCACGATGCCGTTATCAAATCGATCGGAGAAAAGCCGGATGAGCAGCAGGATTCTCGTTCTTAATACCTTTATCAAGGGCTGGAACATTCTCAAACGGCTGGCCGATGACGGCTTTGAGGTCAACGGCGCGCATCACACCCCAGATGCTCCGGGACTGCACTCCAACCGGGTCGGCGACAAATCGAAAAACCTGATCTACCCCAATCCCAAGAAGGATGAGGCGAAATTTGTCGAGGCGGTCCTCGAGCATATTTCAAAATACAAATTCGACATAATTCTGCCGGTCAATGCCGCTGAGATGATGGCCCTGGCCCGGCATCGTGATGAAGTGATCAAGCACGCTCACTTCCCTTTCGAGAATTATTATAAGCTGCTCCTGCTTCATGACAAAAAGTATTTCTTTGAACTTCTCAGCGGCAATTTCGATAATCTTTTGCTGCCCAAAAGCTGGTCGATCGGCGATAAGACCCCGCCTGTTACCGATATCCTGGCGAAAGTGGGGATGGATTCGATTCCGGTAAAGCCGATGCAAAACTACTCTACCGCCGATCATTTTATCGATGGCAATTCGGGTATCACCTATCCTCTGATTGTCAAAACCCGCCGGTCGACATCTTCGGTCGGAGTTTATCGAATAACGAGCGAATCGGAATTGCGTGGGGCCTGCGGCAAATTGGGCGGCGTTGATATTATCATTCAGGAAAATCTGATCGGCCGCGGTGTCGGGATATCTTCGGTTCGATGGGATAATCCGGCCATGGTTCATCATTTTGGGCATAAGCGGGTGCGCGAATATCCGATTTCAGGCGGCGCCTCGACCAGCCGTGAGCCATGGGACTGCGACGACCATGCCCTGGCCAATAGCCTGACCGAATTTCTGAACAAAATTGACTGGCACGGCGTGGTCATGTTTGAATTCAAGGAAATTGTTTCAGATGAAGGTCAGGAGAGCTATCGTTTCCTTGAGGCCAATCCCCGCTTCTGGGGGTCGGTGCCGCTGGCGATGGCCAATGGTGTCAATTTTCCGGTACTTCTTTGCCGGGCGGCTCTGGGTATGGAGATTCCGCCGGTGGTCAATTCCAAAAATATCCGCGCCCGCATTTTATTTTTAGATTCATTATCATTGCTTCTAAATCTTCTCAAAAACCGGCGGGTCGGTTATAACCTGCGGGATTATTTTTCATTCAAGAATCTATATCTTGATGATATTGATCGTTCCGACTGGCCCGGAACGTTCTATGCTTTCAGCCGTATGATTGCCGAATTCTTTTCTCGGATCTTTGGCCGCGGTTAGAGTTGTCTTTATTTATCTTGACTTACCAGCGTAGCACCAATATATTTTATATAGATAGGTGTAGTGACGTACTTACGAATGATCGGTCGTGACAATCTTTTCACTGTATAACAACCGATTTCTTGCAGGTGGATAATATCATATTCCGAAAACTCATATTAATAAGCAAGACGACCTCTTATTCATCGCCTTTTTGATGTGTACCGCGTTGCTCGGGTGTTGATTGCAGTATGTGACAATGTTGAAAGATCGCACTTGATTCACAAGTGCTTTCGTCAAATTGCGTGAGGAGGATTGAATGAATAGTTGGAAGGTCTTTTTGGCGGCTGTCGGTATGGCGCTGGCAATCACTGGCATAATCGATATTTCCGATGGATGGTGTCAAATCGGTTCTGCGGCAGTGTCGGTCGTTTCGAATTCCGCCGAACCCGTTTCTTCCGGTAGTCGAGGCGACTATATGAATACCCGTTTGACGTTCGATGGCGCTTCGTCAGAAAGACCTCGGACGGTAATTGACGCCACTTATCTTTATGTTGTATGGGAGGATACCAGAAGTGGGAGCAAGGATGTTTATTGGAGAAAATTCGATCGTTCAGGCAATGCGGTAACTGGCGTGGTCAATATCTCAGGAACAGGAGGTAATTCGGTAGTTCCTGCAGTAGGCGTAGATGGTTCGGGCAACAGCTATGTCGTTTGGCAGGAAGGTACTCCGTATGGAACAATCTATGGTGCTGTCATTGACGGTAGCGGCACAATTACAACGGGATCGATTGCAATTTCGTCTAACCTATGCCTTGACCCGGATATCGATGTTCTTTCCGATGGGACCATTTGGGTGGTGTTTCATCGCCGTACCCTTTCCGATCAGAATGTATATGTTCGTAAATTCGATAATCAGTTCAACCAATCATGTCAGCGCCTTCTGAATAAAGGCACCTTACCTGAGTTCGACAAACATCCCACTGTCGCAGCCAGTGAGGAAGGAACGGCGCATGTTTTCTGGCGCGATATGGATACCTGGTGGTATGACGGCATTTACTATCAAAGTGTCACATCGACATGCGGGGCAGGCTTGAGTCGGTTTCAGGCGTCGGGAGAATATAATTACCCTGATGCCGGATGGTCGGGATCCTGGGCCTGGGTCGTGGCCTATATGTCGGGTAATGTCTATAATTTGCATGGTGACAACGGCATTTATCGTATCAACGACCAAGCCGGCACCGCGGGGCGGCCCCGTGTCGGCGATGACCCTGATTTTGGATATACGGTCTGGTCTGATTCACGTAATACTCATACCGATATATATATGGATCAGGCGTATGGGAACAACCCATTCACCGACGTCCGAATTACCGATGACCCCGGTTCATCCACCAGTCCAGACATCGCGACCTACACTTCGGAGCCCGGCAAATGGTGGATAGTCTGGCAAGATAACCGTGACAGTCAATCGGAAATATATATGACGGCCTCCGGTTTGGCGCCTCAGCAAGTGATGTTCACCGTCAAAGACGCCGCGGGAGCTACTATCACTACTTCCGATGCCGATGTTTTCCAGTATAGATCCGACGAAACAGATTGGACTCAGATCGATTACCAGATAAGCGACGCATCGGGACAGGTGACCTTTAATGCTGTTTTTCCCGGAGATGCATTTTATGCCAAGCGCCTTATTTCCGATTTAACGAATGACGGACATACGCAGAAGATAAATCATATTGAATCAGGCGGTGAAATGTTCACATTTCTCGTCTATGATGAGAATACCAATGCGGATCTGGAATACGATACATATACTATCGGACAGACGGAGTTGATACTCGATCATAGACTGGCCCGCATGAACCTTGTAGTTGCTTTTGCATGGGATGTGACGGTTGCGTACGCAACCGACCTAGTCGACCGCCTGACGGTCGCTGCGCATCGATTTTATGATGCCACAAATGGACAATTTTGGATAGATAATGTTACCATCTATGATTGCCTAGAAGATCCCGAAAACGAATGGCTGCGTAAGTGCACGGATCTCCGAATCGTTCGCAATGCAGGAGTTCCGACCACCGACATTCCCCTCTCATTCCCGGTCGGCCAACAAGGCGGGCAAAGTCTTGGTATGGATCAAAGCGATTGGGGTTTAATGATACCTGAACTTTCACAAAGTTCAATCGAAGATATTTTTTATGAGACATTACCGTTTCGTTATCATAACAAGGCAATTCAGTATAGTCGCAGTATGTTTGAGAACGATAACAGCAATTTTGCTCTCGGGAAAACACTGACCCATGAACTGGGGCATTATCTGTTTTTGCTCGGTGATGAAACAAAAAGCAGCAGCTCCTTTGTATGCGGCCCGTATGTCTGCACGGACGATATCGCTCTCGATCACGCTTCCATCATGACATACACGGAGGATGGATCGGAGCTTGCGGACGGAATTATCACGGAATTTTGCCATCCTGATAATCATAAAATAGGGCTGTTTAACTGCTCTCATCACGGAAGCATGTGGACTAAGGAATTTTCCTGTTGGGAAGCCATGGAATTTGCCTTCCTCTGGATTGATGCCGTCGCTAATACTAGCAAAGAAATTCTTGGCCCTATAACTACCATAGTCCCTCGCTGTAGTATTCATAATGACGTTTTAGATGATCATGGCGGTATGGTGCGACATTTGAGAATTCATCGTCCGGTTGAACGTAGCACTACCAGCGAAACCGGAACCGTTTCTATAAATAGGGGGGATGTGAAACTGGGTATAAACGGCAATTTTAGCTTCGGCGAATTCCTGGTGCAGGCCAGCACTCAAGAATGGGTTGATATTCGCCCTGGCGATATTATCACCGTTAAGATGAATGGGTATTTCACCGAGCAGTTTGAGGTCATTGTTGAAAATGACGACGTTATCCATGTCACAATGCAGGTCGTTTCGATTTCCGATCTGCTGATGGACTGGCTTTCCACGATATCCTTGACACCCCAACCAGACCGACTCCGATTAGCACCCCGTAGTGCCCCGCAGAATCGCGGCGACCGGTCATTATTATTTACATGGAGCGCTCATGATCTCCAGACACTTCCTGAGTTCTATCTTTCTGATCTTTGGGGTGGATCTCAGATTATGACTCTTTCCCAAATTGATGATTCCACTTTTTCAGGCGAATTGACTGTGCCTGACAGCAGCAAAGCCATCTATGAATATGTCTTGTCTGTTCCGCTCCCTGAAGGAGATTCCATCCTAGCTTTTGGGGAATTCGCTACTTCGACCGGTGACCCATATATTGGCGGAACAGTTGAAATCGGAAAAGAATATCGCCTATGGATGAGCTCATCATGTTTCTCAACGATGGGCGATATGCTGCTGGTAACATTGAAAGATGTTCGGATTTTTTCAAATGACGGTATTCGGCCGTTATCGAGTCCGGTGGCCGTCGAAGCATTTCTTGAAAGCAAGATGTGGCCTGACAGCGGGGTTCTGACTATCGCCCCCCAAGGCGAAGTTGCTGACTCACAGGGGGTGGAAATATATCGTTGGCTTGATTCGATCTGGCTGCCGGTGGAATGCGAGTTCGATTACAGTTTCGGCGGATGGTATACAACAATTACCAAAAGCGGACTCTATGTTCTCGCCGAACCTCTCTCTGACCCAGCTACAATATCGATCGTTTCCCCAATGCCTGGAACCTATTATGCCGTCGGAGATTCGATCAATATCGGGTGGACGGGTGCAGCCGAGGCGGAAAGCCTATCGATATCTATTTCGAAAAACGGCGGCATCACATTCTCGGATGAAATATATCACGATCTTGTTCCGGTATCAAATACAGTGTCGTGGATCACATCCGATGATTATATCGGCGAAATTGTGTTTCGAGTGGTTCTTTTCGATGAGCTAAATTCGTTTTCCGACCTGACCGGAATCGTTTATATCATTTCCTGCGGGGATGCCAATGGGGACGCCGGCGTGAATGTCGGTGATGCCGTTTTTGTCATCAACTATGTCTTCAAGGGAGGTCCTGCTCCCGATCCGTTATGCACCGGCGACGCCAACGGCGATGGCGCCTGCAATGTCGGTGACGCCGTGTATCTGATAGCTTACATCTTTAACAGCGGCCCTCCCCCAGTGGAGGACTGCTGCCTATAACCCTCCCACCAAAAGAGCACAATCTGGGCCGGGAATCCTCACTTCCCGGCCCTTCATTTCGTTTATGAGCTGTATACCCGGACGAGAGATATAATATCGGAGAGCCATTATCAGGTGGCGTCCTCGGGGATAAACCTGACCAAATCGGATATTACCGATTGCGCTCGGCTGGCGGCCTTGCGTTCGGGGATCGACCCCGAGCCTGTTTTCGAGCGATTATCCGAGATTCTTGCCGAGGGATCGGTCTGATTTTTCTGGATTTGGAATAGTTACATATCTCCCGGTAATCATTTCCCATCTATTGTGCAATTAGTGAACATGATTACCATCCAGATGGGCTAATGTTGGGCGGGCGGTTTATAATGACTCCCTTTTGCGCCGATAATATAATAATTGAAAATCTCTGATAATTTATCCGGGAGGATAGCTATGCGTTTACTGTCAGTCCTCATCGTCATCATGATTTTTGTCAGCGGATGCGCCACCAAAACGGTGGTTATCAAATCTCATCCGGCAGATAATGCTCCCCAGTCCATAAAAAACAGCAAGGCGTCTGTTTCCGATAATCATCTGGATCAGGGCAAACACCTTTATTTCAAAGGTAAGTTCAACCAGGCGACCAAGCATTTCATCCGCAGTATCGCCAACAACAGGAAAAACTGGGAAGCTTATTATTATCTCGGCCTTACCCAGCAGAAGAAAAAACGTTTCGACCGCGCAATCGGTTCGTTCAACAATAGTCTCAAATTCGCCCTCAATGATCCTGAAATCAGGGCCAAAATCAATTACGCACTCGGTATCAGTTGGGAAGCGGAAGGATATTACATCAAAGCTGGCGAGAAATATAAAAGGGCTTGCAAACTAAACCCGAAAAACACTCAGGCCCGAGTGGCCGTCGACCGGGTTAAGAGCAAGATTCTTCAGGCGGAATCGAGGAAGAAAACCAAGAAGGGCAAAAAGGCTTTTTAACCTCTTCCGACGTGCGCACCAGCCGGGTAAAATATCGAAATTTTATCCGGTTTTTTTATTTCCGGTGACTTGCTTGATCCTCTACGATTGACTAAATTCATCTCGACCGGAAATATTACAGGGATGTAAAATTATGAATATCGGTCTCTTCAATATTGACGAATATAACGATCTGACGGCCCTTTGGGGCCGATGCGGGCTGTATTATGACGAACAGGACCGCGACAGCCGCCAGAGGATCGAGGAGCAGATATATGACGATTATGTCGTCATCCTGACCCTCAAAACCGATGAGGGCGAGATGGTCGGGTCGGTCGTCGGTTCCTATGACGGCCGTAAAGGATGGATCAATCGCCTCGCTATCGATCCCGATTACCGGGGACATCGTCTGGCGGCACGCCTGTTGGAAAAAGTCGAGGAATTGCTGGCCGAAATGGGAGCGAAGGTCATTGCGGCCTTGATTGAAGAGGAAAATACCCCCTCGATGGCAGCCTTCAAACATTGCGGCTATGAGGGCTGGGAAGAGATTGTCTATTTCAGAAAAGAGTTGAAATGATTTTTCAACTTGCATAGATTGCCCCGGAATCAGAAAATAATCGTATCGAGGAACTATGACTTATCCGGTTTGGGAACCGTTTGTCGCCAACAGTCTATTGATCGCACTGGTGGCGGTTTTACATGTTTTTGTGTCTCATTTCGCCATCGGAGGAGGCTTGTACCTCATTCTGGCCGAAACTATTGCACGGCGCAAAAACGATCTCGAACATCTCGCCTATATCGAAAAACATTCCAAATTCTTCGTCCTCATTACCCTGGTTTTCGGCGCCGTCACCGGTGTCGGTATCTGGGTGACGATCGGCCTGATCCACCCGATCGGAACGGAATGGTTGATCAAAAACTTCGTCTGGGGCTGGGCCTCGGAATGGGTTTTCTTCTTTGTCGAAATCGCCGCCGCCCTGATTTACTATTATGGCTGGAAACGGATGTCGGCCTCGACTCATATGGCTATAGGATGGATATATTTTATCGCCGCCTGGATGTCTCTGTTTATTATCAACGGAATCCTGTCATTTATGCTGACCCCCGGCGAATGGGTTGTCAGCGGAAATTTCTGGGACGCTTTTTTCAATCCCACCTTATGGCCCTCGACCTTTTTCCGAACCTTTATCTGCCTGATACTGGCCGGGTTGTATGCCACCTTCACTGTCGCCCATGAAAAAAATCTTACCCTGAAAACCCGAATCATGAGGCAAAACGGCGTGATGGTGCTGCTTTCATTGATTCTGGCCGTTCCCTTCGGTCTCTGGTACTTCAATGCCCTGCCGGAAACTGTTTCATCTGCTTTCGTTCCCGGCTCGATCGGAATGATCGCGATTCAGGTTACCATCTTCTGCGCCGCTTTGCTGTTCCTGCTCACATTTCTGGGAACCATCGTCTTTCCCCGCCATTCCGGCTATATCTCGGCGATAATCCTCCTGTTTATCGCCCTGATGTCGATGGGCGGCTTTGAATGGGCCCGCGAAGCGGCCCGCAAACCGTTTGTAATTCATGGCTTTCTGTACAGTAACGGGTTGCTGGCGACCGACACCGAAAAATTGCCCGCCACCGAACCGATGACTATCGTCTACTCCACCGGCGACCGGGGGCGCGATCTTTATCTTCATAATTGCCGCTCCTGCCATACCTTATCCGGATATATGTCCCTGTCTGACAGACTGGCCGGGCTGGAAGAGGAACATATTGTCAATATTATCCCCCGTTTGCAGCATTTTATCGGCCGAATGCCGCCTTTTGCCGGAAATGAAAATGACGCCGCCGAGCTGAGCCGCTATTTAAAAACCATCGCGACTGCCGATCCAATAAGTATCGACATCGGCCTTTCCGATAATGAAAAATCGGAGATCGTTTTCATCCGCCGTTGCGGCGGATGCCACACCATGACAGGCATACGGCCTATCGGGGAGAGTTTCACCGGGATGGATACGGAAGAAGTGGAAGATATCATTTCCATGCTCGAAGATTTTACCGACGAGATGCCGCCATTCACCGGGTCGGACGAAGAGTTGGGTTTGCTTGTTAAATACTTGACTGGAGAGAGACAATGAACGGTTTTGTCATATTTCCGATTTTGGCCACGGCGGGAGGACCGTCGATGGCGATTCCGGGACCATACTGGCTTTTCACAGTCCTCCATTGGCTGACCTTTTCGCTACACCTGATAGCGATGAACATTCTCTTCGGCGGAGTCCTGCTTCTGCTTATGTTCCGATCGAAAACAGTCCGTGAACAGTTATTGCCGGCCATGACAAAATTCTTCCCAACCGTAATGGCGACGACCATCACCCTTGGCGTAGCTCCCCTGCTTTTTCTTCAGGTAATCTACGGCCGCGTATTCTATGCCGCCTCGATTATTTCCGGTTGGAACTGGTTTGTGCTGATCCCGGTCGTTATCGTCGTGTACTATCTGCTCTACATGGTCTCGATGAGTAAAAGCATGTCAACGGCTACATCAGTCAAGCTATTGATTCTGGCGGCGATCGGATTTGTATATATTTCCTTCACCTTTACCATGATTTCGGACCTGGCCGAAAAACCGGAAATCTGGGCCGGTCTTTATCAGTCTTCACCGGCAGGAGCCAGCTTTAATCCTGAATTCGGAGAGACAATCTTCCGCTGGCTTCATACTATTGTCGGCGCCCTGGCGGTGGCAGGTATTTTCACACAACTATTATCATTATATCATAGCAAACTCAAAGGCAATGATGAGATCATGAAGCTGGGTGGCCGGATGTTTATGCACGGCGTCATTATCGGCTCTGTGTTCGGGCTTATTTATCTATTCACTCTCGAAACCGCTATTATCAAAAATTTCCTCGCTTCACCCGGTCTTCATGCTCTGATAACCGGGATAGTATTAAATATAGTCGCCCTGATTCTGAATTTCCGGGCAGCCAAAATTGAACAACCCCATATGAAAATATGGACCTCGGCAGTCATGGTATTTGCCGGAGTTTTCTGCATGGTTGTCGCGCGCCATTCGCTTCGGCTGGTTTTTCTAAAGGGCCATTTCGACCCATCTAAGCTTCCGACCGATCCGCAATGGTCGATCTTTGCCCTGTTTCTGTTATTGTTTACCGCCGGGTTGGTGGCGCTATATTGGATGCTGCGCAAATTCTATATGGCCCGCAGCCAAACCGGTTAAGCCGATCCCAAAGAATACCACAGTACTCGTTTAAAACTATACCTATATAGCTTTTTCGCCTGGCTCGATATGTCTCGGCTGCTGAATCTGGGATTTCAAGGCGACCCCTGGCCATGTTTTTTTCATTTTATCCTCATATAATTTATAAAAGGCAGTCTTTTGAATTCTCTTTTCGAAAGAATTCGCATCTCAGGGGACTATTTATATGAAAACAATTTTGTGACAACATAGTTAGGGGAGGAATCATGCCTGGAAGATTTCAATATTTCATCCTCACAATTTGCCTTTTTCTTTTCGCCCTGCCAATTATTGCCGAAGCTCAGAATTCTATTTATAAGCCTGAAAGCGTCGCCTTCGATTCGCTTCGGAATCGTTATCTGGTGTCGAATATCGGTGACGGAGCAATAATTGCCATCGATACTGGGGGCGTTGTGGATACATTCATGATCGGCTTTGGAGCCTGCTTCGGCAATTGTATCAGCGGCGATTCGCTTTACGTCTCCAATGGAATCAATGTTTACGGTATCAACCTGACCACCGAGGAGATTTTTATGGATGTCGAGATGCCTGTTGGAGCGCGATCTTATGACGGGTTGACCACCGATACCTCGGGAAACCTATATGTCGTATATACCGGCGGTATGATTTACCAAATTTCAATCGCCCTTCAGACATATTCCCTCTATGCCTTTGCCGGGTTGGCCCCTTCTCCACAAGATATCGTCTTCGATGCGAGAAACAACCGTCTGCTGGTCGCAGGCTATTCTGCGGGAGCGCCGATTCAGGCGATTGATCTGGTCGGCACTTCCCTGACCAACCTTGTCTCCACACCTTTTGGGTTTATGGATGGAATTACTATTGACCATATCGGCAATGTGTATCTCTCCAATTCGACCGGCGGCCGTGTTTACCGGTACGACAAAAACTTCACCAATCCTCCGGAATTGATATCAAGCGGTCATGATCAACCGGCGGGCCTGGACTACAATATACGGGACAACGTCCTGGCGGTCCCCAATTTCGGCCGGCACACCGTCGATTTTATTCCTTTATCATTCTCCCCCGAGATGGACAGCTACGATTTCGATGATACTGCCGGGGGTGACGGCAACGGCGTTTTTGAGGCCGGTGAAACGGTGGAGATGACAATCAATGTGATTAATTATAGGAGCGTGCCGGTCACTGATTTGACAGTTAACCTCTCATTCGATGATGCCACCATATCAGTTGTCGATGGTAATACCTTCTTAGGTGACCTGACCTCTTTAGATACGACCGACAATACCGGTGATCCTCTGCAATTCACAATTCCGGCCGATTACAATCCCCGAATCGATTCACTTTTTCTGGAAATGAGCTATAACGGCGGAAGTGAAATAGATACCTTTCTCGTCGAGCAGGGTCTGGGAAAACCGAATATCCTGCTGGTCGATGACGACAATTTTGATAACATCGAAGATTTTTACACTGAGTGTTTGATGGCGGAGCGAATCCCCTGGGATATCTGGTCGACCCCGCCGGCACCGACGGTTACCGATCTTAACGATTATGAACTGGTCATTTGGTTCACCGGCGATTACCAACTTCCTGTCGATGGCGATGATATAACAGCGATACAGGAGTATCTCGATGGTGGCGGAAACCTGTTCCTAACCGGTCAGGGAATTGCCGCCATGCTCGACATGACCAACCCAGCTTTTCTCAACAATTACCTCAAGGCCGATTATACCGGTACTTTGCTGGTTCAGGCGCTGGCCAACTTCCCAGGAACGCAGGTTTTTGAGAATTCCGATACGGTGTGGATATCCGGATCGGAGGGAGCTTCCAATCAAACCGATCCCGACCATTTCAATGCTGTCAACGGTGGCATCGGGGAAATGGTCTATATCGGAAGCTCCGATCTCGGGGCGGTTTCATATTCGGGCGACTATAAACTCCTCTTCTTCGGTTTTGGATTTGAGGCGATAATAAACGGCAGCACCCGCTGGACCGAGAGATATACTATCTTTTCCAGAATTCTTGATTTTTTTGAATTCTCACGACCGGGAGTATCTCCCACGATTGCCGATTTGAGCATTGCCGGTGAGGACCTGCTGCATATCGTTGAACATTCCCCTGAAATATCCTGGTCGTTTTCCGATGCCGGAACCGGGACGCAGGAATTTTATCAGGTCCAGGCCGGAGCCGACAATGACTGGAGTTATGCCGAGATGTGGGACACCGGTCCGGTATCGAGTTCCTCACCGCAGGGCACCTATATGGGAAGCCCGCTGGAGGATGGAGTCAATTACTATCTAAGAGTGAGGGCCTCAAACGGAACCCTCTGGTCTCAATGGCAGTCGCTGGAGATCCGCATGAATTCGATCCCTACCCCGACCGATCTTACACCTGACAATTTACAGGAGGCAACTGAGGGAGAAGTTGCCCTGACACATAGCAATTTGCCCGATAACGAGGATGATGCCATTACCTATACCTATGAAGTCTACGATGACGAACCGATGACAACCTTCGTTACCGGAGTTTCAGGCCATGCGGCAGGAACTGCCCCCACGACATCATGGCCTCCCGGAGAATCACTGGAAATCGACCATGATTATTTTTGGCGTGTGAAAGCCGATGATGGATTTGAAGCGGGTCAGTGGAGCGACCTGGCATCATTCAGTCTGGTTGCGGCGTATCTTTGCGGCGATTCCAACGGCGACGATCAAGCCAATGTCGCCGATGCCGTGTTTTTGATCAACTATATCTTCAAGGGCGGCGCGGCCCCCGATCCTGAGGAATCGGGAGATGCCAATTGCGACCTTAATGTCAATGTCGGCGATGCTGTTTACCAGATCAATTATGTTTTCAGCGGCGGCCCCGAACCGTGCGCAAGCTGCCCCTGATCCGACGTTGAATCTCCGGATCTTCAGACAACGAATGGCTTGACAAAAAAGGCACGATAGACGGAAGCTTATCAGTGCCTTTTGCCATATTTCAAATGAGATCAACTGTGATATCGATAATCCGGATTCAAATCCGCTGAAAGGATAATCCTCAATCGATCATTAGATTTTCATAAATAACGATGCCATTCCCATAATCATAAATTACCAAGGCCAAATCGGCATCGCCGTCGTTATCAAAATCGGCGGAAGTAATAGACTGCCGTCTTCCCGATACGCTCATGGCGGCCGCCGGAACCATTGCCATGTTGCCTGAATTGAGTAAAACGAAAAGATCACCGGGGACCTCATTAGCCGTTGCCAGATCCATCAAGCCATCTCCGTTGAAATCGTTAATCGTTATATTGACGGGGTCGTCCCCGGTCGGACAACCTGAGACCCTTTCAAACGCACCAGCACCATTATTCAGGTATAAATAGATACTATCGCAAAGCATCCCCACCACGAGATCGTTGTTGCCATCCATATTAAAATCGGCGGTTGCAATATATGTTGGTGTACCATTCATCGAATACTTAATCGCCCCGGCGAAAATACCAGTACCTTCGTTAGGTAGAATAGCTATATTATGGGTGAAAGCGTTAGAAACGGCCAGATCACAATCGCCGTCATTATCAAAATCGGAGGAACAGATGTTGTGAGTCGCTACTCCTCCGGTAGAGTAAGGTGTATATCCCGAATAGGTACCGTTGCCTTGATTAAAAATTACCGATACCTGCAGGCCACCATTTTGATAAATCGACACGGCCAGGTCGATATCATCGTCGCCATCGAAATCATTCGCCGTTATTGAGACAGGATAGTATCCGACATCATAATTCACAGAACTCTGAAATGATCCGTCGCCGTTGTTAATTAGAATTGAAACATTTTTCGACTCTGCATTGGCACAGGCCAGGTCAAGATCATTGTCGCCATCCAGATCGACCGCTGCAAGTGAATAGGGCTGGGATCCGGCAAGATAATTTACACCCTCCGTACTAAATCCGCTGCCGGTATTGATGAATACGGTGACTCCATTCCCATGCGCCACCGCCAGATCGACGTTATTGTCGCCATTGAGATCGGCGGCACAGATATCTCTGGCCCACATAAATGATCCAATGGTATCTGACGCCACAAAAAATGGCCGGGTCTCTGCCGTGACAGGAGATGAAGGATAGGACCAATTATTCGACTCATTAGCCGCCCGGATCGAAAAGGTATAAGACATAGACTGGGAAAGACCCGCCACCTCAAAAGATTGCACCGTTCCCGCCAACTGCGGAACCGGTTCATCGGCGCACTCAATTGCAGAATCCCAGTCGAATTCTGCCGGTGAAACGGCGGCATATCTAATATCATAAACCTGAGCCTTGCCGGAACTGCCGTCAGCCCCTGGAGCGGTCCACGATAGGGTAATTGAAAACGGACTGGAATCAACGACGGCCAGATCGGTGACCTGCTCCGGTGATGGGCCATAAGGATTTATTAATTGATCGTTGTCGACACATGAACAAATCATAGCAACGATTCCGGCTAACATGATCAAGAGCTTAGATATAATTCTGAGCATAATACACTCCCAGGGAATTGAATGAAGTCTATAGTCATAATATAGGATAGGGCTCCCCTTCTGTCAAGCGGATGGAAACAAAAAAACCCGGCTCTCCATAGAGAGTCGGGCCAAAATCTTTCTATGATTATCCGCTATTTCACGGCTTGCGGGGGAAACAGTTTCTCAATTTCGCGCCGGAATCTTGATTCTGGCTGTGCGCCAATCAAGCGAGCGGTTTCGTTGCCGTTGGCATCGAAAAATATCGTTTCCGGAATGCTCGCACCCAGGCTGAATTCATCGACCGTCTTTTGGTCGGCATAGAGAACAACCCAGGGAATCTGATACTTGTCGATAAACGGCACCACCTGCTCAATGGTCCGCTTCTGATCCAGAGAAATAGCCACTATCTCCAGGCCCTGCGGATGGAACTCGGAATACAACTTCTTCATGGCCGGAATTTCCGCCCGGCACGGCCCGCACCATGTCGCCCAGAAATTGATAATAAGCGGCTTGCCGGCAAACTGGGACCACTGGTATCTCTTGCCGTAGATGTTTTTCAGATTGAATCGCTCCGGGATATTGTCTTGCGCCGACAGATCCGCCTCCGGCTTTTTACTGGACGATTCGCTGCTACCACATCCGACCGGAACAGTGATCGAAAAAACCGCCAGAATAATCAGGACCAAAACCGATCTATATTTCATCAATGATATCATCAGAGAAAAGTCCTATTTCAAGAGCATCCGTTTACCTTTTCGCAAATACCTCGAATGAGGCTATTTCTTTTTCTTGTTCTCAATGAAATCCGTGAAGCTGAGGTTCTTGTATGAATCATCTTTGAGGTAATCGAGGATATTTCCCAGAGCAGCTTTGTCCCGGTATCCTTTGATCGGAGCAATCGGTTCCGCTTCCGCGGTCAAAAACCAGTAGGTCGGATAGCTGGTAACCTTGTATTCACGTGCCAGGCCTTTTTCCGAGGTTATCCAGCCGTCAATATTGAGAGTATCCCGGGAATCACCGTCGACGCTGACGGCTACATAATTGTCATTCATCATGGCGACAATTTCAGGCTCGATAAAGGTCGTCGCATGCATCTTCTTGCACCAACCGCACCATTTGGCGGTAAATTCGACAAATACCTTTTTGCCTTCTTCTTTGGCCAGCTTGATCCCTTCGTCGTATTTCAGCCATTTAATGGCGGCAGCCTTCGATTCTTTTTGGGATGTTCCCTTTTCGCCCTCTGTCTTGTCTTTGGAAGGGGCCGAATCGGCCCAGACAATTCCCAGCAGGAAAAAAGCAGAAAGTACAACCAGGAAGCTTACTCTTATTTTCATACCACTCCAGTCTCGAACGCAGACTATCTAAATCGCCTATTTAAGTGTTTATATGTCTCAAGGCCTTAATAGTTTACGAAAAAATCGTGAAAAATCAAGCCTTTTCAGGGTCAGCCGTTCCCGGCCGGAGCCAGGTAGGCGCTTGATTCACCGAGCATTTCCTTGAGGGATTCTATCATTTTGGCATCAAGTTTAACTCGCAAATTTTTGGGCCTGATCTGCAATTCTTCTCCGTTGTTTCGCGCCAGCACGACTATTTCTCTGTCTCCGCGATTGGCCTCCAATAACTTCCACCATTTCGAAGACCGACCATAATCTTTTCTATCGACTGCCAATACCAGCCGGCAATTGACAAAATCACTGAGGCGGTCCAGCGGCAAGAGGTTGGAAATTATCAACTTAGCCGCCTGACCTTCTCGGGTCGAAATCCGACCAGAGGCCAGAATTACGCCGTCGACCTTCAGAAAATCCTTTGCCTTTTCATAACAATCGGAGAAGACGATAAGTTCCACGCTCCCGGCAAAATCCTCAATGGTGACAAAGGCCATGCTGTTGCCCCGTTTGTCGAGCATCACTTTGATCGTCTGGACAATTCCGCCAATCCGCACTTCCCGTCCATCGTCGGTAGATTCGATTTTGGCAGTTGAAACGCTGGCAAAATGGCTCAATTCCCGGCGATATCGGGCCAGAGGATGTCCCGAAACGTAGAAACCGAGAATTTCCTTTTCGCTGTTTAGCTTTTGCGACACCGGCCAGTCTTCCACAGCCGGTAAATCGGGCGCCTTGCGAGTGGCGTCTTCTGTCCCTCCGCCGAACATATCGACGGTATGCGATTCTTCCTGGACAGTATGGCCATAGGCGATCATCGCTTCCAAAACCTCACTCATCGCGCGGCGATTGTCGTGCACCGAATCGAAAGCTCCGGCCGCAATCATCGATTCCAAAGCTCTTTTGTTGAGGGAATGAAGGTCGACCCGGGCGACAAAATCGGCTAGCACTTCGAACCTATCGCCCTCTTCGCGGGCCTTGATAATCTGCTCCACCGGCCCCGTGCCGACATTTTTTATCGCCAGCAGCCCGAATCTGATTTTATCATCGACCACCGTGAAATATCCTTGCGATTCGTTGACATCGGGCGGCATTACCTCGATACCCATATTGCGGCATTCTTCCATCAGGATCACAACCCGGTCGGAATCGCCCATTTCTGAAGTCAGCAGAGCAGCCATGAATTCATGCGGGTAATGGACCTTGAGCCAAGCCGTTCGGTAGGCAAGCAAGGCATAACAGGTCGAATGAGCACGGTTAAACCCATAGCGAGCGAAGGTTTCAATCAGGTCGAATATCTTTTCGGCTACCTTGTTGGCGACCTTGTTTTTTACCGCTCCCTCGACAAACCGCTTTTTCTGGGCTCGCATGATCTCAGGATCTTTTTTGCCCATCGCCTTGCGCAGCAAATCGGCCTGCCCCAGAGTATAACCGGCCAAAAGGTTGGCGATTTTGAGCACCTGTTCCTGGAAAACGATGACACCATAAGTATCATTCAGAATTTCCTCCAGGATAGGATGATCGTAGACAACCTTTTCCCGGCCATGTTTGCGGTTGATATAAATATCGATCATGCCGGAGTCGAGCGGTCCGGGACGGTATAGGGCGTTCATGGCGATCAGATCGGTCAGGTAGGTCGGTTTCAGCTTACTGAGATAATCGCGCATTCCGCCCGATTCAAACTGAAAAATACCGATGGTGCGGCCGTTGCCGAAGAGACTGTAAATCTCCTTCTCCTCCAGATTGACCGTTTCCAGATCAATCTTCTCGCCCCGGTTAGCCGCGATCATCTTGACGGCATCGTCAATGACCGTCAGGGTCCGCAAACCGAGGAAGTCCATTTTCAACAGACCGATCTGTTCGACGCATTTCATATCGTACTGCGTCGTCGTCTCACCTTTGGTAGCCTTGAACAGCGGCACATAGTCGGTTAGATCCGCGGGAGCAATAACGACTCCGGCGGCGTGAGTCGAGGCATGACGCGTCAATCCCTCGAGCGTTTTTGAAAGCTGGATCAGTTTTTCGACTCGTTTATCCGACTCGATCAACTGTCTCAATTCCGCTGTCTGCTTGACAGCCCTGCTCAGGGTCATATCGGGAACGGCCGGAATTAATTTGGCGATCTTGTCGACATCTGAATACGGCATTGCCAACACCCGCCCGACATCGCGAACCACCGCCCGCGCCGCCATCGTTCCGAAAGTGATAATTTGCGTTACGTTGGGGCGGGTGTATTTATCAATTACATATTCTATGATCTGATCCCGCTTTCGGTCGCCGAAATCAATATCGATATCAGGCATCGAAATCCGCTCGGGATTGAGGAATCGTTCAAAAAGAAGTTCGTACTTGATCGGATCGACGGTGGTAATGCTCAGGCTGTAGGATACCAGCGATCCGGCCGCGGAACCTCGCCCCGGCCCAACCGGAATATCGTTTTTGCGGGCATGATCGATAAAATCCTTGGTGATGAGAAAATACCCGGCCCATCCCATGCTTTTGATTACGCCTAATTCGTACTTCAGGCGCTCTTCCAGCTCCGGGGTGATTTCATCGTAAAGCTTTTTAAGCCCCTCCCAACTCAATTCTTCCAGGTACTCATCCGGCGTTTTGGTCTTGTCGGGAATCGGAAAGGCGGGTAATAAAAAATCACCAAGCTTGATCTCCAGATTGCACCGTTCAGCGATTTTGATAGTGTTCTCGACCGCATCCGGATAATCGGCAAAAATCTCCTGCATCTCCTCAGCCGACTTGAAATAAATCTGGTCGGTATTATATCGCATCCGGTCGGTGTCTTCCACCAGCTTGCCGGTCTGAATACAAAGCAGGGCGTCGTGAGCCTCGTAGTCTTCCTGTTTCAAATAATGACAATCGTTGGTGCATACCAGCGGCAAATTCAGCCTCGAAGCAAGGTCGGCCATCTGCGGTATCAGTTCCAGTTCCTGCGGCAGGTTGTGATTCTGCAGCTCCATATAGAAATTATCTTCGCCGAACAGTTCAGAATAGAATCGGGCCGCCTCCTCCGCCTTTTCAACCTTGCCCCGCAGCAGCCAATACGGGACCTCCCCCTTCATACAGGCAGTCAGGGCGATCAAACCGTCATGATGCTGTGTCAAAAGTTCACGGTCGACACGTGGGCGATGATAGAAACCCTCAAGATATGCCGCCGATGAGAGTTTCATCAGATTCTTGTATCCGGCCTGGTTCTTGACCAGTAAAACCATATGGAAGCCGCCGTCGGGATATCCCGCGACCCGGAAATGGTCGGTCCGCGATGTCCCCGCCACATAAGCTTCCATTCCTATAATCGGTTTGATCCCGGCGCTACTGGCTTTTTTGTAGAACTGAATGGCCCCGAACATGTTACCGTGGTCTGTAATCGCCAGGGCAGGCATATTCATATTCTTGGCGGCAACTACCAGATCATCAATCCGGCTGGCGCCGTCGAGTAGCGAGTACTGGGTGTGATTATGCAGATGTATAAAACCGCTGTGTTTCATAAAAAATCTCTATCTAAGGTGTCCATTCCTTATGGTATTAGAAATACGGCCCCGGTCAAGGTTTAAATTGGTCGGCGAGAGTTTTACTGCGATTTTGTCATCTTTGTGTCCCGGCTGAGGATAATGTGATCGGGATCGAAACGGACTTTTTTGATTTCCTCCGGGAACGGCCCCAGCATATGTTCCTTTTTCTGACCGATGCCGTCAATTCGAAACAGCCTGCGGGTCCCGTCGACAAATTCGATTTCCACCGGGTAAGGCGTCGCAAAATCTGTATCGACAGCATACGCCTCAATATTGATATACAACATCGGGCGGCCCTTCTTGTCCGGTTTTATCGAATAGCTACCCTCAAAATCGGGCACTCGCCAGCGGAAAAGCCATTGCTTGAAAAACGCCGCCGCCCGTTGATCTCCGATATACCTGGCAACGACTCGAATAAAATCCATACTTGTCGCTTGTTTACCTGCATACTCACCGCAAAACTGACCCAGCATCTGCTGGAAAAAATCGGTACGGTAATCGGGGCCGTCCATCTCAAAGCGAAGCATTTCCAGCATATAGGCCGATTTGAAATAGACCAGGGCGATATAATCGCCCGGCGAGTAGGTTTGCAAGAATTTATAGCCCAAAATGATTGATCCGGCGCGATATCCCCGCGAATACAACCCATCTATTTTCCCCTCCTGAACAACCTGCCTTCGCCAGTAATCGATCAATTCCTGATATTCGGTGGTATCATGTTTGACTTCGATCAGGTACATGGCGGCGGAGATTTCTGCGAGTCCTTCCGAAAGCCAGGCATCCTTGAAGGTTTTCGGCACCACCGTATGGCCCCACCATTGATGGGCCATCTCATGGGCCCGGAAACGAGATTGATTCCTGCCCATCAAAAGAGTATTGGTCGAGAGATGAATCAATCCGGGGCTACTTTGACCACTCGACATCGGCTGGTCGACCATTTCAAGAGATTGCACCTGCGGCGGCCCGAACCAGTCATGGAAGGTGGAAAAAGCACCGACCAGGTCGTTCATCACCTTTTCCGGAATACTGCGATTGAACAAACCCCGGTTATGTTCCTGACGGATGTAGAAATTAATCGGGATATCATGAGAAACTGCGCTGAGCGTATCATATAAACCGGTGGCGAAGCTGATATAAGAGATATTATCGGTGGTATAGGAGACCGTTTTGTCTTCACCCTCAATCCATTCATCGATCTTATCGCCGACCGATATCAGCGTCAGATCTTTATGCTGAGTGTAATTGATCCGGTATTGGCCCAGATTGCGATATTGCAGATGAGGAAACCACCGGGTAAGATTGATCGGAAAATCGACTCCGGCAAAACGGGTCAGGGTGAATTTCCCCCGGTAGTAAATTGAAATCACATCCGGCTGTTCCTCCATTTCCGAGCGCGGTCCCAGGTAAAGGGTCGACCTTTCCTTTTTCTTGATATAGGGAATATCTATGCCGTCGGCATTCATTATTGAATCGACCTTAAATAGCCGCGGTAAATTCAATTTAATCCCCCGGCGGTCCGATCCGGCGGCAAAATAGATCGAGCATTCTCCATCAAAATCCCCGGTCTCCTTCAGTCTGACCGATATTATTGAGGAATCGAGAACTATCGGAGCCAGTTGGAGCCTATCATTTACTTCAAACCCGGCCAGCAGGAACGGCCTTTTATATTCCATTCCGTAATAGTAAATATTTAATTGCTCGGTAATATCCGGAGACAAGTGAACCATCATCCGGTTGCCGTCCGCAAGTTCGAGGTCGATCCAGACCGGCGGCAAACTGACATCGTATTCCGGCCAGACGCCCAGTTCACCCGACAGGCTGATCCAATAAAATCGATCCGGCGTAGTCAGTTTGAATAGCAGTTTTTGCCAATCTTCACGCTTCAGTTTTGCTTCGCTCCAGTGGTTCGGATCAAGCATCAACATTTCCGGAAATCGTCGTCCGCATATATACGCCGACACGAATTTGATACTCCGTTTCTTCCCAAAACGACCTTTCCAGCTTATGCCAAGGGCCGAGGTGTCGATGACCTCCAGTCGACCGGAACCGAGGAAATAGAAATCATATCCGACATCTTCCGGGCGACGATATAAGTCTCCCTCATCCATAACAACCTGTACCTTGCCGAAATAATCGACAACCTCACCCTGCATCCGGTAGCTTTCGGCAGTGGAGCCGAATTTAGTTTTTATCTCCGGGAACGGGTCATCGACCTGGCCGGCTGCCAGATCGACAGTGAGGACTAATACCGCAAATACCAAAACGATAAGAAATTTCATTCGTAATCGATCAATGCTTCTGCGAATAAACAACATCTGATTCATGGGACCCCTCCTCCATTGCCTCGTTCCAATCGCAACTCGTCAGGCAACTTTATATAAAGCCGTAATCAATGAAACTCTATTGCAACAATATCAGATCGCCTCGATTATGAATCGGGCGCCGATAAACAGTAAAAATAAGGCACAGATGCTTATCAAAACATAGTAAGGTTTACCGGCCAGAATTTTCTTCCCGCTGGCGATCATAAAAGAAACAAACGTATACCAGACCAGATCCGACATAATGTGCCCAAAATAAAAGACGACCGGACCGATCGGTCCGTGCGAAAGAGAATCGGATAAAAAAGCCGACCCGACCGTAGCCCACCAGACAAACCAGTAAGGATTGGAAAGCGAGGCGGTAATACCCTTGCCGACCAGCAAACCGGAACTTGACCCTGGTTGATCGGGATCGAATGTTATTTTTTTTCGAATAATATCATGGAGCATCGCTCCGCCCATCAGGATCAGGGCGATTCCGCCCAGCAAACCGATAATGGTCAGGGCGGTTTTCGAGGCCAGTAAAGTTGACAACCCGAAAGCCAGAGCGATCACCACGAACAGTTCGGCAATGGCGTGTCCGCCGGTAATGATCGGACCGGTCCAAAAACCTCTGCGAGTCGACTCGGCGATATCGACCGTCAACAGCGGCCCCGGCATCAGGGCGCCGGAAAAGCCGACCCAGAACGACATGAAAAACAAAGCCAGTAACGACATAATAGAAATATACGAATATTTCACGCCCACCTGTCAGGAAAAAATCTCGATTTTGTATATACTGAGGGCTGATAATAAAATAGAGTCAGTTGTTAATCTTCAATCACATTTACCGATATAGAATAAGCAACAGGGACATTCAGATTAGGCCAGCTCAGGCTTTGACTTTCAACCAGAGTTATCATAATTGAATCGTATCGGCAACCATTAGAAAAAGGGTGCAGCTATGCCTAAGAAGCGAAAAAGTAAACGTCTCAACGTCGCCGATTATTTCAAGAAAAACAGGAAATACTTCAAGCAGTTTTTCGCGATTTTCGACCGAGCCGACAATCGTTTGGTGGGTCACCTGATGGACATCTCCCCTGAAGGTATGATGATGATCAGTCGGGAGGAGGTCAAAAAAGGGGTTACCCAGAAACTTCGCATCGCATTACCGGAGAAGATAAATGGGAGCGGCTGGCTGACAATCGACGCCAGAGGTGTCTGGGCCAAAAAACAGGAAGAACCGGAATGCTATTATACCGGTTTTGAATTTGTGACCATCTCCAGCATCCATACGGAAATTATCAAGAATATGATCGCAAAATTCACCACTGACAATGTGCCGCAGGCAGAAGTTTTATCGGCTGAATGATATCCCGGTTTTGCAGGAAGATAATCACCAATTTGGGTATTATTTAAGATTCATCTTCAAATTCGGTATCCGGAAGGGTATCATGGTCGGTATTACCCGGAGCGGTCCAACCGCTTTGTATTTCCGGATGGCGGATATTGCCCCCCTCGTTGGCGGCGCTGGCCATTAGAACCCCGGTAATAATCGCGAATAAAGTCAACGTCGCCAGAAACATACCCGAGACACGGCTCCTTGTCCGATAACGCAACAGTCGAACGGCTGCCAGCAGACCAAGAATAAGCGCGGCAATAAACGCCTTCTCCGCCGACTCTTCATGCTCATGAATAATATCTTCGGATATTCCCGGCAAATTTTCGACCATCTCCTCCGCCGATCCGCCGGTGAAGTAAGCCGGTATGGTCAGGATCGCGACAAATACCAGTATCCATAAAGACGCCTTGATTATCGCCTTGTTTCGTCCCGCGAGCGCAAGTAAGAGAAAAATTATTCCGAATAAGGTTCCCATAACCGGGATATGATTTAATATCAGATGCATGTGAACGGCATTCATCGATAAGCCTCCAATATTCGATGCCCCCATAAATAATCGAATATTTTAGTATAACCAATTTCGGCAGGCGATGCAAGGGGTTATGGTTGTTACAAAAACGTCGGCCTTTTCAATAAAAAAACCCCGACGATCCTTCGGCGGGGTTTTTACGCAAGTAGGTGAGCACTTCCTACCTGTGCTCAAAGCCAAAAGGCCTTGAAACTTAATCTTATTAAGGCTACGGCTGAGGCATCCCTGCCGTTTGCTTAAACATACTCCGGTCCGAAGTCAGAATCACGATCAGCAGGACCAGGTCGATCACGAGACTGAAACCGGCCCCCATGACAAACATAATCGACATAAAACTTCCCGATGTGATTATGGTCAGAGCCTGTATTGCGGCCAGAATGATGCTGGCCAGCAAAGCCCCGATCATCATTTTATCCGAGGAAGTTTTCACCTGCAAAAGCTGAATCGCTGAAAACAGATAAAAAGCAGCCACGATCAGACCGGCGAGCCCGAAAACAATCGCCCAGACTCCAAACCATTCGGGGAGATCCCAAAATCCTTCCAGAACCTCGCGCAACCCGACCGGGAAATCCGCATCGTGCCGCGCTTCATCCATCGCAACTCCGACAATCTTTTGCTGGAATTCAAATACCTTGGGCATTACCATCAACTGAAATGATCCCAGGATGCCGGTGCAACCGAAAATAATGCCGAGAATACCTATGACTTTCACCCAAGTTGGCTTATTCATAACATCCCCCTGTAAGCTATCGGGTTAATGCCGGGTGCGGATATTATCATCCGCACCCGGATATGTCAATTTACTCATGCTTGAATTCGGGCGGGCGTTTTTCGAGAAACGCCTTGAGACCCTCTTTGGTATCGGCGCATCCATAACAGGTGGCGAATTGTGTCTTTTCAAAATCGATGCCGGCCGAAAGGTTGACATCCAATCCGCGGTTGATCAATTCCTTGGCGGCGCCGATTGACGGCGCGCTTTTGGCTGCGATCTTTTTGGCCATCGCCATCGCCTTATCCATCAACTCTTCGGGAGGATAAACCTCATCGACCAAACCGATCCGATGCGCCTCCGCAGCCGGAATCATGTCGCCGGTGAAAATCAGTTCTTTCGCCTTGCCGCGGCCAACCAGGCGAGCCAGCCTTTGAGTGCCGCCGTATCCGGGGATAATACCGAGATTGACTTCGGGCTGCCCCAGTTTGGCCTTTTCCGAGGCCAGGCGGATATCGCAGGCCATCGCCAGTTCACATCCGCCGCCGAGGGCGAAGCCGTTGATGGCGGCAATCACCGGGCATGGAATATTCTCGATGCTTCTCATCAAGTACTGGCCAATCATTGCCGTGTGAGCCGCACCCTTGACATCCAGCGCCGCCAGTTCGCCGATATCGGCCCCGGCGATAAACGCCTTGCCCGCGCCGGTAATTACCACGCAGCGAAAATCGCGTTTGATCCAGTTGTGCGCTAGAAAGCTCTGAAGTTCGCCAATCAATTCAGCATTGAGCGCATTGAGCGCCTTCTCACGGTTGATCGTAATCACCGCCACGGCGTCTTTGATTTCAACCGAAATATTTTTATAATCCATCGTCAATCCTCTTTCTACCTCTTGGTGTAATCAAAAAATCCGCGACCCGATTTCTTGCCCAGGTAACCGGCGTTGACCATCCGGCGCAGCAGCGGCGGCGCGGCATAATGCTTGTCCTTGTATTCTTCGAACATAATGTCGGCAATATGGAGCATGGTGTCGAGACCGATAAAGTCATTCAGCGTCAACGGCCCCATCGGATGACCGCAACCCATCATCATACCGCTATCGATATCTTCGCGGCTGGCCGTCTCGTTTTCCAGCATCCTGATGGCATCGAGCAGATACGGCACCAGTAAAGCATTGACAATAAAGCCCGGCTTGTCTTTGGCCGCAACCACCACCTTGCCAACCCCTTCGGCGAATTCCCTCGCGATGGCGAGAGTCGCCTCGGAGGTATCGAGGGTGCTGACCAGTTCGCACAGCTTCATGATATGGACCGGGTTGAAAAAGTGCAGCCCGCAGAATTTGTCGCGACGGTTGGTCGCAGCCGCCATATCGCCTACCGGCAGCGATGAAGTATTGGTGGCCAGAATCGTCTCCGGCTTGCATATCTGATCCAGTTCCTTGAAGATTTTTACCTTCGTATCCATATCTTCGATAATCGCCTCGACCACCAGGTCGCAGTCGGCAAGGTCTTTCAATTCGGTTGTGCCGGTCAGGTTGCCGAGCGTTTTATCTTTGAAAGCCTCGTCGATTTTGCCCTTATCGAGAGCTTTGGCGAGGTTCTTTTCGATACGGGCGAAACCTTTCTTCCACAACTCCTCGGTCACTTCGCGGGCGACGACCTTTATTCCCGCCTGCGCTGCGACCTGGGCTATTCCGCTACCCATCTGTCCGCATCCGACAATTCCCAGTTTCTGTATCATACTTTGCTCCTTACCAATATCTATTAAATAGAAATTCCTGCTTGTCGTGTTGGTAGATTTTATAAACTAACAGATTAGCGCCTGATGTCAATAGTGCGGCAAGAAAAAGGGACGAATATCACCAATTTCTCGGTTCTTTCTGGCACCGGGGACAATAATGCGCCGACCGGCTGCCGATTTTTTCTCGGCGCACAGCTTGGCCGCATTTCGCACACGGCTCACCTTCCCGGCCGTAAACCTGTAGATATTTCTGATACTTGCCCGGCTGACCATTAACCCCGGCAAACGTATCAACCGAAGTCCCCATCATCTTAATCGCTCGCTTCAATATCTTCTGAATATGACCGTGCAGTTCCCGGAGTTTCGGTTTCGAAACCGAATTGGTCAACCTCCGGGGATGAATCCTGGTGCGGTACAACGATTCGTCTGCATAAATATTACCGATCCCGACAATAAAATATTGATCCATCAAGGCCGGCTTGATCATCCGCCGGCGTGAGCTGAGCAGATTTACAAATTCTTCTGAAGTTATCTCCAGTGGCTCGGGCCCCAACTCGACCAAACCCTTCTGTTGCATAATCTCATCGGTTCGGTATATCCGCAGACGCCCGAAGCGGCGATAATCGTTGAAACGTAAATTATGACCGTTGTTATTGAGGTGAAAGACGATATGGTCATGTTTGGCAATCGGATCGGTGATAGGGAGATAATAAAAATGGCCGGTCATTTTCAGGTGCACCCAGAGGGTGTGGCCGCCGGAGAGGTCGATCAGGATATTTTTGCCCCGCCTTTTGACACCTTCGAATTTCTTCCCATGCAAAAGCGCGGCAAATTCATTTTTGTCAGGAAAAATCCGATCGGAGTTGTTTATATCTACGCCGGTTATCGTCTGGCCGATTATGGTCTGGCGAAGAGCGCGTACCACAGTTTCTACTTCAGGCAGTTCCGGCATAATCTATATTCAGTCAAATCCCTTTGGACTCAATCCTTGTCCTCGGTTGTTTATCCTTTTGATACGCTGAGAGTACCCGATCTCATGGACAACATTCTTCCAAAGGCGGTAAACCGCCGCTGAAAACATAGGCGATTAGATATACCGCATCCGCAACATTGGTGCTGCCGTCTCCGTTGGCATCACCGATACAATCCGGATCGGGAGCAGGACCGCCCTTAAAGACATAATTAATGGTAAAGACCGCGTCGGCGACATTGACACCCTCGTCGTTATTAGCATCTCCGCAAACATATGCGCAGGCATCGCCAATGCCGTCTCCATCGCTATCCAACTGGTCAGAATTATGAACATCAATGCAGTTATCACATGAATCACCGATGCCGTCCTGATCGTAATCTTCCTGCATCGGATTGAAAGCAGCAGGACAGTTGTCAGTCATACAGGTGTTTTCCGAATATCCCGGATCTCCATAACCGTCACCGTCGCCATCGACGCAGAAAAGCAACTGCAAGGTGGGGTCTCCATTGAGCACCATGCCATAATACCATTCCTTTTCCCAAAGATCGAATGGGGCCTGGGCCTGAAACCAGTCAAGCATAGCTTGACCGATGGTTTTATTGTCCTCTGAAAGCGGACCGCTGAAGTCGTGGAAATTGAGCATACTGCCGCTTTTAGACGATGCGATTGTTATCAGAGCGGTTGTGGTGTTGAATATGTAAGCACCCGCCAGGTAGTCGTCGTCGGTGAAACGGCCGGGGCCGCAGGAGAAAAGGTTGTAAAACAACACCGGCGGATCACGTTCCTGAACAGTCGAGGAATACACCCAATCGCCGCCTGTATCGAAATATGTAACTAAGTCGAAGGGACGCCCTGTATTCAAGCTCGCCTCCCAGGTACCCAGGGGAGCGGCCTCCCCTTCACTGGGGACGATCACATCTTCTCCCTCAAGATAATCGATGACCAGACGGGTACCGATATCCTGATTGGGATATGGTCCATTAATCAGCCAGGAACCGATGTGCGCAATCGGCGTAGGCAGCGGATCATATGACAGACCACTCACCGGGCTGCCATCGGTTTGACTGAACCGGGCGCTGAATCCATGACCGCCCATCCATTCGGATACTTTCACCAGCAGTCGATTTTCACCGGCATTCAAATTTACGTCAACCTTGGAGACGTCAGCTTCATAGCCACCATAAACATTGTCATATAAAATCTCAATACCATTGAGCCAGACCCGGGCGCCATCGTCATAACCCAGCCAGAGTTGACAGGTTTGCTCGGTCGTGGAGTATACCCTTACAAAGGCATAGCAGGCACCAAAGTCATGGTCGTCGTAGGCTGAGAGGTCTACATAAGGAGTACTCGAACCTGCGGTTGTCCAGGTGTGACCACCCATTACCTGTCCTTCGCTGGGATTGATAGTGCTCTCGGGATAGCCGAGATAATTGGTGGTAAGATAATTCCAAAAATTATCGGAGATATCTTCATGGAAACCGTTCAACAGCCAATCCCGGATAAACTCAGCCTCCTCCTCCATGGGGTGTGTTGCCGGATCGTCGACCTGGTACTCAAGATCAGGGAATGATGCATAGGCAAGATCGCTGAATCGTGCAGAGAAACGAAAACTTCCGCCGCCCTGACTGACTTTGCAAAGAAGTCGATTCCAGCCCTCTAGTAGAGAGACGTCGACTTCAAATTCGTCTTCGGTCCAACCCCCATAGCGGTCGTTGGAATATACGAGGGAACCATTTAGCAAGACCCTGATACCATCGTCACTTCCCAGAAGAAGTTTGGCTGCCCGCGCGGTTGGGCTATAGACATAAACGTGGGCATAGGCTGCCGATTCCGTGGGGCGGGTGCCAAAATGATGGCCACCGGAATAGCTGTGGGCGCAAACGGTCACGAAATGCTGGCCGAGGTCCATCTGGTCAAGGTAATCTGCGCCGGTTGTAAAGTAACCATAGTCGTACCGAACTACGCTGTCCTCATACACCAGATCGAGATTGACAGCCATGTCATACCAGTCCTCTTCAACATACTCCAGGCCGCGCCAGGGTTGGGTCAACTGACCAAGCCGATAAGCGTGGGCTTTGGAGAAATAGTCGTTGACCATGTTGGCTTCGGTGTCATAGGAAAGCGAATGCGCATAAAGCCTGCCGATGTAAACCTCTGGAGCCATATCACCGGTTCCGGCCGTGTGAACCTCGTAAACGCCGTCTGAATTATTGTCCTGCCAGTTGCCATCGAGATCCATATAGAATAGATCGCAAGGAAACTGCGAGCCGGAGACTTCGGCCCAGGCGGCAGTGATATCACCGACAAAGACAAATCCTTCGCTTCCCGCAGTGTATCTACTCGTCACCCAGTCCTTGATGGATTGAGGAGTACCGCCTGATATGGTACTTACATACACGGTGTAGCCCTCGGACTCAAGATCAGCTATGTACTGATTCAGGTTGGCCGTAATCTGCGAATACAGGGACAGATCGACCAAAACAGAGATGTCGGCATCGAGTCGACTCTTATCCGTCAGGACTGCTGTAAATTGAGGGGTTTCAAGCGGATGCATCTGTAGATACTCGGCGTATTGACCGGGGAGAATGCCTTCGGGAGCATGCCATTCGAGTTTCTTAATCTCTCGGCCGTCCTGTTTTTGTGGGATGGCAGGGGTGGTGATCTTTTCGCTGGATGTCGCCCCGACAGCAAAAGCCAGCACCATAAAAACCGCAGTTAGCTGAGCAATCTTTTTCATGTCGTTTTTATCTCCGCAGTAATTGGGAGTATCTTTATCACAATTCGTCAACATTAGAAATATAATAGAAACTGGCCAGAAAGCAAGTTGAGCTTTTCACTGGGGGGAGGCTGACTTATTTCAAATGTAAAACGTTGCGCAAGCGGTGATTGAGGGCGATTGCGAGAGGTCCGGCTTTCCCCGGCAGGCTTTATGGTTTGATACGCACAGTATTCTATTCTTTCAAACGATAATTCTTGATCGCTTCCCTGAGGGCATCCAGGGCCAGGTTGGAACAATGCATCTTTATCGGCGGCAACCCGCCGAGGCCGTCGGACACATCCTGGCGAGTATAAGCCAGCGCTTCGTCTATCGTCTTTCCCTTGACCAGTTCGGTGGTATACGAACTCGAGGCAATCGCTGCGCCGCATCCGAAGGTCTTGAACCTGACATCGGTTATGATGTCGTCCTCGACCCTTATATATAATGTCATGACATCCCCGCAGGAGGGATTACCGACAGTCCCCTCGCCATCAGGATTTTCCATATCCCCGGCATTGCGAGGGTTCTGGAAATGGTCCATTATAGTCCTGTTGTACATCAATGTCTCCGCTGCTATTGTTCAGCCATTAATATATACGTAATCGCGGCCCAGCCTATTTATTTCATTATTAAAATTCCGAAACTGTTCGGATTATAATCGATCGGTACCTGCCAGTCGGCCGAGGCGCCCAGTCGAGCCTGCTTGCGCCGGAAATTCAGTCCCATCTTTTTTCCCGCCCGGCCTTTGGTGCCGAATTGACTCAAAGGTATCGCCGCCTCGACGATCCAAAAATCGGCGCCGTGTATCGCTTTCACGTCATATTGGCCGTCCCAGCCCCGGTCGGCATCCATATAGCCATGTTCGTTCTTAACCAACTTCTGATCGAAGGCCCGGCCCAGGGGATTAAAATATATCTGGTAAGCGATTTCTTTCCCCATATCTGGCTGAAGGAAAAGACCGATACAATCCTCGGCATAAATAGGGCCATCATGATCGACCACCGAGGCGGCCATCGAATCCATCACGGTCTCGGTACACCTGGCCGAAACGTAAAGGTAATCCTCGTCATAACTGAAATAGAAATCGACCGGGTCGATATTCATGGCACCGCCATCCGCGGCAAAAAACTCTCTTTCCGGGTTTTTCCAGATCGGCTCGGCTATATTGCCATCCACCATCGGCGGCATCGAAGCCCGGTTGCAGGTGATAGTCCGCGCTACTCGCAGGGGAGCATTGATCGTCGTGCTTTTCCCCTCGGCAAAGGAGAATGGAAGCTTGGCCGTCGGCACGGGATAAAGCGCCCCTCGGTATGAAGCCTGAAATTCTGCCGACTGAACTCCATCCGGCGAAACTTTGACCGGTATCGCCTCCGGCGTCACAGTCCAGCCTTCGGGGATTTCCCATCTGAGAGTATCTTCCAACTCGATACCGGCAATATAATTGTGGATAGTCAAAGTTACCCGACCGTTAACCGGCTGTAACTGTTCGCCAATCGTTAACGGCTCAAAGGAAAGTCCGGACCGGTTCATCTTGTTTATCACTAAAAGCTCATCAGCGGTGAGTTCCTTCCACGGCATAACCGACTGGTATTCGATCGGGGTGATATTTATCCCCGATTCATCAACCGTCACCCATCCAAAATGGTAACTAAGTCCGGTCGGGCCATCTTCTATTTCAGCCCCGGAACTCCCCAGGCTGGTATATTTAATACCGTCATACTCGCCGACAAAATACTGATGAAAATGCCCGGTGAAAACAGCATCGACACCGAAGTTGCGGAAAATACTATGGAGTGTATCCGGCTTGCCGGCCGCAGTGGTGTTATACCAGAATGGCTTATGCATAAAAGCCAAAGTGTATTTGGCATTGCGAAAAGTATCAAGATTATTAATCAGCCAGTTTATCTGTTCGGCTGGCAACTCTTCACTGCTTTCCCAGCGACCGTTGTTGAGGACAACTATATGAACGCCGCAATATTCGAACGAGTAATACGGCTCCCCAATCTGGCTCCTGTAGACCTCTTCCTGAACATCGCTTAAAATATCATGATTGCCCGGAGTGAAATGAATCGGCATCGTCAGAGGCGCGATCAGCTTTTTATATTCGTCCCATTCGGCATTCAGCCTCCCGACATTATCATGATAACCCTCTATTTGATCCCCAACTGTCATCACAAAATCGGGTCGCATCCGTTGGATTTCCTCGACCACCTGGATATATATACCGGGCAGGTGACCTCCGGTTCGATCACCGAGGATGGCAAAACGGACCGGTAGATTATCGGTTTCGGTCGAATCGTAAGCGGCAGCCGGGATAAAAGAGGCGAACATCAGAAGCAACGCGCCGCCGAAAATGATTATTTCCCTAAATTTCATTATGGCACCCCTCGCATTTCTCCGCATTGTATAAAACTGATTATTATATCTGCCTGATATCTTACAGGCAGGAAAATATAGCAAATTTTTTTGACGTTTTCAAACATTTTGGCCGGCCATTTCCGCTAATAGAAAACGGCCGATGACTATATCGACCGTTTTTTTACAGGAAGTATTTCACAATGCCCACGTAGGGCATTGGCAGGAATAAATTCTTTACGCTTCGGTACTTCCGGCGCCACCTCCGCTCTGCTGCGCCTGAAGCCCCTTGCCGAATCCCTTACCGGTGGCAATCGTCTCCACAGCCGCGCCCAGCGAGGCCAATATTCCTGACGCTTCAATCGGCAGGAATACCTTTGAGGCTTTGCCGTCGGCTATATGCGCCAGCGCTTCGAGATATTTAATCGTCACGACATCCTCGGTCGCTCTGCCGTCATGGATAGCGGTGTAGACATTGATAATTGCCTTGGCTTCACCTTCAGCGACGGTGATTTCCCTGAACTTGTCAGCTTCCGCGACACGCTTGATCGCTTCGGCCCTACCCTCGGCCTCAAGAATTGCCGCCCGCTTTTCACCTTCAGCCTTCAGGATTTCCGCCTGTTTGAAACCTTCGGCCTCAAGGATCGCGGCTCGCTTTTCACGCTCCGCCTTCATCTGACGGCTCATCGCCGCCGTGATATCCCCCGGGGGGTCAATTCTTTGTAATTCGACCCGATTTACCCTGGCTCCCCATTTATCGGTGGCCGCATCAAGGACATCGCGCAATTGGGTATTGATTAGGTCTCGTGAGGTCAGCGTTTGATCAAGTTCCAGTTCGCCGACGATATTACGCAGGTTGGTCTGAGCCAGCTTGGTCGCCGCCAGAATATAGTTTCCGATTTCATATTTCGATTTGACCGGGTCGGTGACCTGAGCATAAATCACCGCATCGACTTCCACCCCGACATTATCCTTGGTGATAACCATCTGCGAGGGGACATCGAGAACAAATTCCCGCATATCCACTTTGATAATCCTGTCGAAAATGGGGATGATAACGTTCAGCCCCGAATCGAGAATCCGCTGGTACTTACCGAGTCTTTCGACCAGCCCTTTCTCGTAAGGCCGGATAACCTTGAATGACATCCCGGCCAGGACGAAGACGAAAAATACCAGCACACCTACAAATATGATAGTTCCTTGCATGATTGTCCTCCGCGTTAATCTATCGTTTAAGCCTTCTCGACATTCAGTTTATTTCCCTCGACGCTGAGTACCTTCACTTTTTCGTCAACGGCGATAGTCGTTTCAGCGCGAGCCTGCCAGACCTGTCCGTCGACCAGTATCTGCCCGGCGGTTTCGGAGACCTCTTTCTTGACAACGCCGATCTTGTCGATCAAACCATCGACATTACTCAGCACCGGCGAAGGCTTGGTGATCTTATTGGCCAGCGGGCGGGTCAATGGAATCAGGATCAGCGACACCACGGCAAAAACCGCACCCTGAATAACCAGTGAATCAGTGAAAAGGGCGGTAATCCCGGCGGCAATTGCGCCCACGACAAAGCAGGCAAAAACAAAACCGGGGGCAAAGATTTCGACCACGATGAAAATCACCGCTGCCGCCAGCCAGACCCAAACTACCTTATCCATAACAACCTCCGTCACTTCGGTATTGAAAGGTTCATGCGTTTTTTCTGGATTTACTTTACCTTTCGAAGAATATACCCAGATTGTTGCCGTTTATTCAATCTAAAAACCGGCCGGCAATAGCCGGATTTTGGCTGTCGCTCCACGGGCGGACAGGCGCGCGGATGACCAGAATATGAGCCGGAAACACCCCATTTTTAGACCAAAAAACCCCTTTTAGGCCGAAAAAGTGGCTTATAATGGCTTAGAATAGCTATGATAAAAAAGCGATGTTGTTGCCGCACAACGACAACGTGGCTTTGTTTGCTCATTTTTGCATAGTTGTCGGATTTTTCCTCCTTGCGGGGCATTTCTGTGGTTGGTATATGTCCAAGTGCACCAACAAAAACTTGATTTTTGTGGCTGTTCCACCAAAGGCGGACAGGCCCTCCAGAGGCGGGCAAGCGCTTGGATGGATCAATCAACGACATGAAGCCTCCTTGAACTTAAATTGAATCTTTCACATTACAGGTTTTTGCCGGAATCAACAGCGATGTTGTGGTGAAATTGCGGATTTAAGTCCGACTGTGGCCGGAATTCCGCTGATGCCGGCAATGGTTATGAAACAATTTCACAAAACCGCGTCATTGCGGGGAGGCCCATAAAACTGAGCAGAGCGAAGATGGGGCCGACGAAGCAATCTACCGTCAGGAATCCACTCGGCGTTCTAAATCAAGATCGCAGTTTCCCTGTCAATCCTACAATAAGTAAAGTGGTAATCACCCATCCGAGCAATATCTGAATCCACATGCAACTTTGAAAAAATAGATTATTCTTCGGCGCATAGTAACGTGCCTGGTGCAAATCTATCAGAGGAATAAATAAATCGGCTGAGTACACAAGTGAGTAAAATCTTGGATACTCGATGTTTATCTGCGCGTTTTTCTGTAAGTTCACCTGATTATATTCATTTAACTTTGTAGGATATATCTGCCCTTTACAGCAAGCGAGTTCAAAGAGTCCAGTCCCCAGGAGAAGAAGTAGCAAACCCAGCCAAAGTATGCGCAATGGTTTATACCCAAAACCTAGAAGCCCACCAAAAAGAAGTGCCTTAAATTTCGACCGCTTTGAGCGTTTAACTACACGCCGTTCATCCCAATTCATTGCTGTCAATATCTTTTCTGCATCTTCCTTTCGCCCATCATTATTAAACATCTTTGCTACCTGGCGGTAGGGCTGGAGTGAAAAGACATCATCTTTTTGAAGCTGAAGCCATTTTAGCCTCTTCTCAACTGATTGCGGTGCGTCACGATCGATTATATCATAGATAAAACCATTCAAAATTAGTCTATCATACTCTGGCCAACTGGATTCCTCGTCACTTAGGATCATACAATGAGCAAACTTGAGTTTAAGTGCATACTTTGAATTATTAGAAATATTTTTTAGGACAAGTGCGCCACCAATTTTAGCTCCTGTAAAATCAACCCCCCCCTCAGGTCTGGCTTCGCCCCGCAGATAGACGTTTTTTGATACATTAACAAAATCGCCAATTATAGAAAAACCATCCGGATTTTTAAAAATACCCTTTTCCAGTTCTAAATTACCCCGAATATTTGCCGAGGCCAAATTTAGAATCCCTTCGATGGTGACATTTGTCAAATTCAATTGGCCTTCTATACTTGCGCTCGACAAACAGAGCGCATCTTTGGAGGCATTCAAAAAATCTGAATCGGTACATACAAACTGTGACCCTATCTTCGCTCCAACAAATCTGACCCCGCCGAATACGGTACTACCTTCATGGAAGAAAACTGGACCATCAACGGTTATTCCATCAGCATCGAATGTTGCGGCTATTCCCCCTGTATCAGATGAACAAGTTTTTATATCTCGACAAAGTCCAAATATGGCACCTTGACAATCCAAGGTATCAGCAATATGGGCCATTTTTAAGTCAATATTTTCTTCAGCTGCAAAACCACACCTTAGGTAGAGACCCTTTTTCGTACTCATTCCATTTGCCAGAATTCCCTTCACGTATGAGCCAGTCAAATTCAATGTGAAAAGCTCTGAATTTCTAAGCATTAAGAAATGTGTAAAATTACATCTTGCAAATGCCAACGGAAAGGGTATCGCAAGGAAACTGAGATTTAATTGCTCCATAATACGTATACCAGTTACTTGGATACCTCGTCGGGATACTTCGGAGATCACTAGTTTGTCAGTGCATAACCATTCCAAACGGTCGGCACTTAAAAGCCGCTTCTCACCCCATTTATCCGCTTCCGCGGGATTGTTTTCTTCTTCAATCTTTGAACTAAAATCCGCAACCTCACCATTTGCAACGGCTGTAAATAGTTTTTTATCGGCCTCCGTCAGCTCGCCGAATTTCTTTTTTGCCAGTTCGATTAATTTGGATGCGTTACCCATTTTGATGCCCTCTGATTAACATTGGATTATATGATCAAATATCAGTAAATATTCATATCGAGTCAATACAATTCATAGATTGCTTCGTCGGCCAGGCAAAGGCCTGATTCATGCTGTCGCCAAAATGATCCAGGTTGGGCGCATGAAATAAAAATATCGGGGCTCCTCGCAATGACCGGCAGGGGCCGGGTTTTGGCATTACCCCCTCACGCCGGTTTTGGGCTGATGCAAGGATGGTCGTTGGATAGATCGCAGGGTCATTCGCCGGTGGCGAATCCTTGCGGAAAGGACCCTGCGAAACATTGGAATTGATAAATCCCCTCCGATACCGGTTGGGATTGATGCGTGACGCTTATCTCAGTTTCCATTCGGCCACATAATTGGCATCCACACCACCGGCTTTGGTAAACGTGCCTGTTGCGATAAGCCGATCACCCATAGATGTAACCGACTCGACCATGGCGTTCATACCCGAGCCTATCGGCGCCCATTCCGTACCGTCCCAGGAGGCAATGCCATTGACGCCGATATCACCCGCCGTAACAAAATTGCCGCAGGCAATAAGCTTGCCGTCAAATACCTCTAAATCGACAACCGCCGGATTCCCTCCAAAAGTGCCGCCCATACCAGTGCCCAATGCCGACCAGGTTGAACCATCCCAGGCGGCAATATGATTGGCGCTCACACCGCCGGCGCTGGTGAAATTACCTCCGGCAATCAGTTTGCCATCGTACACAGCCAGAGAATACACACCGGTATTGGTTCCTCCCGCCATCCCGGTACCAAGCGGCGACCATTCTGAGGTCGACATCCCATGTAATCCGTCAAAGTCTGCAATATAATTTGAGGCAACACCGCCTGCGGTCGTAAACCAGCCGCCGGCAATCAATTTGCTATCATATTCGACCAGCGAATGGACCGCCCGATTCATGCCCGATCCCGGACGCAGAAAATTACCACCGTGCGTCGCAGCGATATAAGGGTAGTCGACGTCGTCGTAGATCCCTGCATGGGTAAACTGCCCCCCAATAATAATAAAGGGTTCAAAGTAAGATGGATGCTTAAAGGTGCATAAAGCAAAAACGGAATTATTCATACCACCATCTCCCAAAGCTGACCAGGAGGCGCCATCCCAGGATGCGATATATGGGGCGCTCACTCCGCCAGCCTCGGTCATGTATCCCCCGGTATATAATTTGTCGTTATATTCACAAAATGCCATTGCGGTTGCATTCAATCCACTCCCCAGTGGTTCCCAATCTGATCCGTTCCAGGCGGCGATATGGCTGGCACTTATGCCGCCGCAGGAATCGAACTCACCTGAGACAACCAACTTATCGTTGTATATTCCGCTTGCCCAGACGTAATTATTGGCGCCCGTCCCCATCGGTCCCCATGCCCAGGTCTTTTCCCCTGAAGAATTGGTCGAACTGCCATCCGAACAACCACAAATCAACAGGCCGACAATAAGCCCAGCACACGCCAGACTCGTCATTGAAATCTGATGTCTTGTCATAAGAGACCTCCCCTGCAGAGCGCTAATGTTTTACGATCACGGTTAGTTTTTAAGTATACTTATTCTCAGTCCATATTACAATCGAAAATACCAGCCGCGATGAATCAGATGCACAAAAAAGGACGCCGAAAATTCGGCGCCCTTCCAAAACATACTACTCTATGTAAATCCGATCACCAATACGAGGTCGTGATCTGGATGTCACCTTTGGGATATGTCAGGCAAGCCACCCGCTCATCCTTCTGAAAATGATACTTCTCTATCGTCGTCTTCTCTTGCTCCGAAGGCTTGTTTACCGTGTTCTGGCCATGCAGAACCTTGACCCGGCAACTGCCGCAACATTTCTTGCCGTCGCAGCCATCATAAAAAACCATGCCCGCCCTCACGGCGGCATTATAAATCGTTTCACCCGGTTTGATATCGACCGACTTTCCCGATGGAATAAATTTAACCTTGTGCATAATCAGATCCTTTCGGCTGAAGGACACAACCTATTGAGAACACAACTGTCACAACGGGGACGGCGGGCGATACAAACTGCGCGGCCATGATCGATTATAAGGTGAGTAAAAATGATCCAATCGGTTTTGACCACCAGTTTCATCAGGTCTTGTTCGATTTTGTCGGCGTCGGTATGTTCGGTCAACCCCAACAGCCGGGAAATCCGTTTGACATGAGTGTCGACCACAATTCCCTCGGCCTTGCCAAACCAGGTTCCCAGAACCACCGAACCGGTTTTGCGCCCGACACCGGGTAAAGTGATGATTTCATCGAGACTGTCAGGTACCACGCCGCCGTACCTGTGTAATAGTTCTACGGAGGTTAGCTTAATCCCCTTTGCCTTATTTCTGAACAAACCGACGGTGGCAATATCTTTTTCCAGTTCGGAGATGTCGGCAGCGGCAAAATCTTCGATCGATTTATACTTTTTGAATAACCCCGGCGTGACTTTGTTGACCGCCTCGTCGGTGGTCTGGGCCGAGAGGATAGTCGAGACCAGCAGTTGATGAGCCGATTTGAATTTCAGCGAACAGCCCGAATCGGGATATTCTTTCTTGAGAAGAGCCACAATTCGCGCCGTACGTCTCTTTTTATCTTTTATCATAGACCCGGCTATTCCCGGTTGAATTTCTTTGCCTGCCGGTCGAAGGCGACATTGGTCAGCTTTTCCATTTGCTTCTTATTCGTCTTCATTCCGGTTTTATCCGCCGACCGGATAAACGCTCCGGATTCAATCTCAGCCAAGACCTTTTTCATATTGGCCTTAACGCTATCGGGAATAACCCGGGGGCCATTGACTGCCGAACCATACCGCGCCAATGGCGAGATGCGGTCAAACATTCCAGCCAGGCCGTACTTTTTGACCAGTTCCACAAGGAGATCAATCTGGAAGGCAACTTCGAGATACGCATTCTGCGGCGATAAGCCGGCTTCAACCAATGTCTCGAAACCATGCTTGAGCAATCGCGCCAGACCGCCACACAAAACCGCCTGTTCACCGAACAGGTCACCGACCGCCTCGTCGGCAAAGGTCGTTCTGATCAGATGTGTCTTGGGTATGCCTACCGCCGCGGCCAATTTGGCCAGGACTTGATAGCCATGTTTTCTGTTACCCTGATAGACAGAATAAAAGGCCGAGTACGGCGTTTTGTCGAGATAATTTGCCCGGACCGCCAAACCCGGGGCGTGCGGCGCGAGAAGCAACACCGGAAAATCTTTCGGCGGCGTGACGAGCCCGAAATGTATGGATGAACCATGAAGAAAAATCAGAGAGGGTCTTCGATTCAGGCTACCTAGCAATCCTGCGCCTAAAACCGCCTTCTGGCGGTGGTCGGGGATGGCTATTATTATTATGTCTGCCTTGGCTACGACCTCTTTTATCAGCCCGGTTTTTATCCGGTCCTGACGCGCGGTTTTCAGCGACTTCGATCCCCGGCGCAGTCCGACAACAACATCATAACCGGAGTCCCGCAGGTTCAGCGCCATCGCTCTCCCCTGCGATCCATAACCCAAAATTGTAATGCATTCGTTTTTTATCATAATCACCTCATTGATTTTTCCAATATAGGGATAAAGCGGGCCGGACCAAATTCATTTTTGGGCCAACCAATTAAAATTGACATACCGTTCAACAATAGGTATCAAAGATATTATGCCAAGCAGAGAAAAGATTTTACGACAGCAGGTTACCGGCGCTCTGCAGGAAGATGTCGGCGCCGGCGATGTAACCAGTCTAGCCACTATCCCCGATGATCTTACCGGGGTAGCCGAAATTATCGCCAAATCGGAAGGGATCATCTGCGGTCTGCCTCTTTGCGAAGTCACTTTTCTCACCGTCGATCCCAAAATTGAATTTCAGATGCTGATCGGTGATGGTCAGCCTTTTGTACCGGGTGACCGGGTAGCGCTGGTCTCCGGCGGATATCGGTCAATCATGATCGCCGAGCGGACGGCCCTCAATCTCCTCATGCATTTATCGGGCATCTCAACCATGACGCACAAAATGGTTGAGGCGGCCGGTAATGACAAAGTCAAGATCCTCGACACCCGCAAGACCACACCCGGCATGCGCTATATCGAAAAATATGCCGTGGCAACCGGCGGCGGCGAGAATCACCGCTACGGTCTCTATGATATGGTGTTGATCAAGGATAACCATATCGACGCCGTCGGATCGATTACCGAAGCGGTCAAGCGAGTGCGTGATTTTCTGGCCTCGGAAAAATATCTCAAAATATTCCATACCGATCCGGCCAGTTGCGATATCGAAGTGGAAGTCGAGGATACCGATCAATTGAAAGAAGCTCTTGATTGCGGAGTCAAACGGATTCTACTGGATAATAAATCCTCCGAACATATCACCGACATGGTTCGCCTTACCAGGGAACATCCGGAAGGATCGGATGTCAAGCTGGAGGCTTCCGGCAATGTCACCCTTGAGACGGTCCGGGAAATTGCGGCGACAGGAGTTGATTATATTTCCGTTGGATCCCTGACTCATTCGGCGCCGGCCTCCGATTTCTCGTTAAAACTGCTCGACGATGAATAGCACTTCTCTCAATACACTTTCGGACCAAATCCTCGAGGCGATTCGCCGTCGCCCTTCCAGCCATTTTGCAATCGACAAGTTGGCCCGAAAGAACCGATGCGAAAAATCGGATATTATCTTTGCCGTCGACCTTCTGCGACAAGCCGGTTATGAGATCGAATCTGACAAGGAGGGTCGAATCCGGTTTGTCTCAGCGCCGGATCTGCTCCTCGCCGCCGAAATCACGAACCGCCTCAAGACCAAAGTCATCGGGCGTAAAGTCTATGCTTATAAATCGGTTCAGTCAACCAATACCATCGCCTCACAATTGGCGGACGCAAAAGCGCCGGAGGGATCGATTGTGGTGGCCGAATCGCAGACCAAGGGTCGTGGCCGGCTGGGTCGGGAATGGCACTCTCCCGTCGGCACCGGCATTTACCTTTCCATCATTCTCTATCCCAAAATCGATCCGGTAAAAGCGCCTGGGCTTTCTGTCATGACAGCCGTATCGCTGGCCGAGACAATTGCCGCTTATAAACCGAAAACAGTCCATATCAAATGGCCCAACGATTGCCTGGTCAACGGCCGCAAGGTGGCCGGTATACTCACCGAACTTTCGGCCGAAATCGGGCATACCAATTATGTGGTCGTCGGAGTCGGGATCAATGTCAATCAGCGGCGCCGCGATTTTCCGAAAGAAATATCCCGGAGGGCAACATCGCTTCGAGCTGAATTGAGGCAGGAAATTCACCGCGTGGAATTCCTGCAGAAGTTTCTGACCAATTTTGAAAAAGATTATCGCCGGTTTAAAAAATCCGGGCTCAAAAATCTCCGAAAGCAATTCCTCCAATACTCGAATCTTATCGGCAAAAAGGTTAATCTTGATATGTCGGGAAATATCATTTCCGGCCGGGCCATTGACATCGATCAAAACGGCGGCCTGGTTATGGAAACTCCCGGCGGCATTCAGACTTTTAATGCCGGTGAAGTGACGGTCATGAAAAAGCCACGGCGGCTTTGAAAAGGCGGATTAGACACCATATCATTGGCATAGGACCGGCCATAATTATTGACTTTGACATATTTTGATTCGTATCATATATGCTGCCGGTATTGCAAAGGATCTCAAATCAAGACCGGTTCATGTTCGGGCGGAGGATAAAATCATGAAGACTTTTTCCAAAATAATTATTCTAATCCTGGTCGCTATCTGGCTGCCTCTCGGCTGCAGCGACGATGATAACCCGGTACAATCGGAAGCCCCATTTGCCATGGACGCTTTTCCTATGGCCGTCGGCAATAAATGGGTGTACAGCGTCACCGATACGATCCTGGACAAAGTTGATACCATATCGGTTCTCGCTATTGATACGACAACTCTGTTCAATAATGAATTCGCCTATGTCTGGCTCTATTCCGATACCGGCTATACCATGAATATTGACTTTGTCAGTGTCGTCGGCGATACCGCGAAATTTTATCGTAATCGCTCGGCCGAACCCTGGCGGATTCTGGTCTTCCCCATTGAGGTCGGCCAAAACTGGACCCTCAGCAAAGATGTCGGTATTGATACAAGCCAGGTCATGGTCGAAGAAATGATATCGGTACCTTTCGAAGAGTCCAATGCCTTTCGGATCGATACGGAATTGATTCCAAGGATCATGGATGCAATCGAGGGTTCGTCTGTCTGGATCGCTCCCGGGGTCGGCATGGTCAGGATGGAATACTATAGCGGATTTCGGATCATCGACAGCTATGAGATATGGGAATTGATCGATTATCTCCCGGCTTCCGAATGAAACCGGGCGTCGATCGGATCGGAATATCTCCCAGCTATCCGATATCAGACCTTGTCCGAATCTCTTTCAATTAGGCTGCAGCCTACCTAATATGGGAAAGAGACAATAATTTTTTATACATCGCCTGCCTAATGTTCAATTGTTGCACAATGAGACGTTTTCATAAGTTGTTGATAATTAGGTACGTACATCAAGGCCTACAAATCATACTACGGCAGCCTATTAAGGCATGACTCTTGCATGGAAATCCCTATAAAGAACGGTAATTTTGGGTCGATATTATGAAGAAGGGATCGGTACGCCTATCCTTCTTTGTGATATCGCAGCAAGGCAGGTGGAAATGGCCCCGAAGACAAAGGAGTTGTACAAAAAGCCGAGGAAGATATGCTGGCACCTATACAGCCTGCAGGGTTTGAATGCCGAGAAATTCATCAAGGTAATCGACAAGATTCTTCGGCAGGAATTCATGGTCATTAAGTAATAGGCTGATCGTTATGCCGAAATGTGCGCCAAAAAGATTAAAATTTTTTGCCTTGACACAGCAACTTGGGGGCGGTATAATTGGTCACTTTTTTAGGATAAGGGAGAGATACCTTTCTCGACGACTGCTTATGTGGAAAGACAAAATTACAGTAATGGTGTTACCCCGGGATCGGGGCGAGGTTAAACAATATTCAATCCCTATCAGGCTGTTATGGACGGCGGGGATTTTTGGTATATGCTTTGTGCTGGTCAACCTCTTCCTGCTTGCCGATTATTTCGACACCCGCGTCGACCAGGCCCGCATGGAAAAGCTGACCTGGGAAAACCAGTTGCTCTCTGACCAGTATGCCGAAATGGAGCAATCGATCGCCAGTCTGGAATCCGATTACGGGGTTCTGGTCGCTAAGGAAGAGGCGATTAGGACCATTTTTGATCTGCCGGCTATTAATCCCGAGGCCCGTATGCTTGGTGTCGGTGGTCCGACCGATCCCGAGATGCAAACAATAACTCCGTCAACGGCCGAAGCAATGGAAGTTGCCGCCGATGTCGATGAACTGTTGCGCCTCTCCAAGTTCGAGCGGGAACGATATCATGAAGTTTACGAACTTCTGACCAAAAAGCGTGATCGCCTGGACCATTCCCCCTCAATTATGCCTGCCAAGGGGTATATGTCGCGCGGCTTCGGTTACAAACAGGATCCTTTCACCGGTTTCAAACAATTCCATTCCGGACTCGATATTGCCAACAAAAAGGGAACTCCGATCTACGCCACGGCCGACGGCAAAGTGGTCTCGGTCCGAGTCAATGGCGGCCTCGGCAAAATGATTGCCATCAATCATGGATTCGGATTTAAGACCCGTTATGCCCATCTCGATAAATACAATATTAAAGTCGGACAAAAGGTCAAACGTGGCGAAATAATCGGCTACATGGGCAATACCGGCTACTCCACCGGCCCTCATTTGCATTATGAGGTGCTAAAAAACGGGAAACCGGTCAATCCCTATAAGTACATACTTAACAAATAGATATCACCGTTTGCAAAATTTCAGCCCGCCTTTTGGCGGGCTTTTTTTATCTCCCTTTTTAAGAGTAATTACTTGACTACCTGTCAATAATGTGGTATTTTATAAGTACCTGCCAATTTTCATTGTTTTTCGATCTTAGATTTTTGCCTTAGAATTTTGCTAAACGTATAAAAAGGGCTTAAAGCACATTAATTGATGCGAATATGGTAAATTAAGGGAACCAAAAACTTGGATTATGGTTAAAAGGATATAATGAACCTCTTATGTCCATGAAGTAAACATATGGACTGCTGATCTTAAACAGGGATATTATTGTGAATAAAACCGCCACAAATCACAAGGAGAACCCCAGCGGAAATAAGACAGTCGCCGAAGAAAAAGATGAGCAGGAAGTCAAAGCTATTATTCGAAAAGTTAAAGAAGGCGACAATCGAGCATTTTCCGAACTGGTGGATCGCTATAGGAATCAGGTCGCTGCCCTGGCCTACAAAATGGTGGGCGATTATGATGAAGCCGCCGACATCACCCAGAATGTTTTCGTAAAAACATCGCAGAACATCTGGCGATACGATGAAAATAAACGTTTTTACACCTGGCTTTACAGGATAACCGTAAATGCTTCAATAGATTATATGCGTAAACACCGGCGTCATCGTCATGAACCATTGGAAAATGTTTATGAGACCGCCGAGAACCATCGCGATAATCCGGAGAATAATTTCCGCACCAGTCAATTGCGCGAGCATATAACTGCCGCAACCGAAAAACTGAACGGAAAACAGAAATCGGCGTTTGTCCTCCGCGATATTGAAGGATGCCATATTGATGATGTGGCCAATATCATGGAAATGCCGGAAGCGACGGTTCGCTGGTACCTCCATCGAGCCCGGCAAAAAATAAGAAAAGACCTCCTGAGGCGTTGCCCCGGGTTGTTGATTGCGATCGGTATCAAATAGACCGGTGAATCGACCAGTTTGCCTTTGGGTGAAACACTATCAAAGCTTGAGATGGCCGCTCGTGTCCTCGTAATGTGGAACCGAGCGGTTGTTTTTTGGGCTTATTGGTCGTCTGCCGGATGGAATAAAAAGTCATTGCAAAACAGGTTTTGATTTAGGATATTTAACCGGATAGAGTGATAAACGGAAAAATATCTGATCGATTTGACACGGCAAATGCGATGAATAATGATGACTCACAGGTAGTGAATATCCCTGTTGTCGGCCTCGTCGGGCCGGGATTAAAGAGGGATCTGTCGAACCGTCTCAGTGACATAGACGGCCTGACCGAAATTAATATTGATCTCGAATCCGAAATAATCCGGTTTTGCCTGACCGATCCCGGCGGTTCTAACGGGCAAATTGAGCGGGCTTTGGATGAAATACGGAAGACGGGGATCGAGATTCCTGTACAAAGTGAAGTGATTGATATCTTCAATCTTCGCTGCGCCGCCTGTGTCAACACCCTTGAAAACGGCCTAAAAAAGATCCCCGGTATATCCAATGCCAGGGTAAATTTCGCCACTCAAACCGGCCGAATTGATCTAATCGATGGCGTTTATGATCGCCGAAAATTGATCAACGACATTAAAAATATCGGCTACGATGCCGATTTTCATGTCGATGACCGGGTCGAAACTAATCGTAATGGACAACTAAAGCGCGATTTAATTGTCTCACTTACCTGCGCGATAGCAATTTTCAGCTTGCATTTTGGTCAGCATATTGTCGGATTATTTACCCTTCGGCCTGTCGTTTCGGCCCTACTTCAACTGCTTCTGACCCTGCCTGTTCTCTATTCCGGAAGGCTGTTTTTCATCGACGCACTGGTTCAACTCCGCCATTTTCGAGCCAATATGAACAGCCTGATCGCGCTGGGATCGGGCAGTGCCTGGCTCTATTCCGTGGTCATAACCGGCAATCTAATATTTGGTACAAGTGCCGGTGGGACAGCGATTTATTACGATACGACAGCGATGATTATCGCCTTTATTCTGATCGGTCGTTACCTTGAACATAAGGCTACTCGCGAAGCTCGCGATGCTGCGGAGGGGATGTCATCGCTTATTCCCCAGATGGTTTGGCGTCTTGACGCAGACGGTAATGAGGAGCAAATAGACATCGGTCAGCTCGCCATTTCAGACACCATTCTAGTTCGCCCGGGACAGTCAATCCCAGCCGATGGTATCGTTGTGGAGGGTCAGACCACGGCCGACGAATCGATGATCACCGGGGAGGCAATGCCGGTGGTTAAGGGATTAGCCGATAAGGTTACGAGCGGCACTCTCAATATCGGTAACGGCGTCAAAATAAGAGTTACCCAGGTCGGTCGCGGGACGGTCCTGGCGCGAATGATCCGCATGGTTCGCGACGCCCAGGACGACAAGGCTCCGATCCAGCGAGTTGCCGATCGGGTTGCGGCGGTGTTTGTCCCGATCGTGATTGTAATCGCCCTTATAACCCTCGTGGTATGGCTGCTGATCAGCCCCGGTTCGAAAATGGCTTTAATCGCTCCGGTAGCGGTTCTTCTGGTTGCCTGTCCATGCGCCATGGGACTGGCTACGCCCACCGCAATCCTGGTTGGTACCGGTCGCGCCTCACGCCTTGGAATACTCTTCCGCAACGGGGTAATTTTGGAACGATTAGCGGCCACCGATACCTTCATCTTCGATAAAACCGGCACACTTACTGAGGGGCGGCCGAGCGTGGATGCCGTGCTCCCTTCCGATGGCACGACGGCAGAAACTTTGATGCAATTCGCCGCTTCAGCCGAACAGTTCTCGGAGCATCCTTTTGGTCTCGCCTTACGTGAAAAAGCAAACCACGACCAGATCGGCCTTCTGAAGGTAAGCAAGCATGAAATTATTCCCGGGCAGGGATTGAAGGCGGAAATCGAAGGACGGAATATTGTCATGGGACGCCGATCCTTTATGGCCGAGGCCTCCATCCCCCCGGAACAACTGGCGATTATGAGAAATATCGAGAAAGACCGAAAATCGGCAATAGTTCATGTCGCCCTCGATAACAATTATCTGGGCACGATAACTTTTAACGATACCATGAAAAGCGGGGCTGCGGAGACATTAAGACATCTGAAAGAAATGGGATATGAAACCATGATGCTGACCGGCGACAATAATTACTCAGCCGCAGCAGCAGCCGCCCGCTTGGGAATCAAGAATTTCGAGGCTGAGGCTTTGCCGGAGAAAAAACTACTGACAATCCAATCTTTGAGCCGCACCGGTCGCGTGACGGCGATGGTCGGTGACGGAGTTAACGATGCCGCTGCTTTGACAGCGGCCGATATCGGATTTTCCCTCGGTACCGGAACCGATATCGCCATCAAGGCATCTGACATAACGATTACCGGAAAGTCTCTTGATGCCATCCTTACGGCAATTGAAGTTTCGAGAGTAACCCTAAAGACTATCAAACAGAACCTCTTCTGGGCATTTTTCTATAATGTTATCATGATCCCGGTTGCTGCCGGAGCGCTTTATCCGATATTCGGGATAACTCTTTCCCCGGTCATAGCCGCTGCCGCAATGGCTTTATCCTCGATTTTTGTTGTTGCCAACTCATTACGTCTGAAAAACATACAACCAATTTCAACCGAAAACTAAAGCCAACAGCAGACCAGCCCGAAAACAAATATTTTCCCCGATATAATTGTCGTGTTACTTGTAAACCGGGGACTTTCTTATGCCTGGGGGCCGTTTTCTTGTAGGATAAAAAATACCGCCGGGTGAGTCAGACAGTACCTGCCATAAGTTTCGTCACTCTGCCCGGCGGTTATATGCTGTACGTGAAATACTTAAATTACACGCCAGCCCAGATAGATAAGCATCCAGCAGCCATGTGATTTTTTTTGAGAGGAGTGAGGTGCTTAAGCTCTTCCTTCCAATCACAAGAATCTGCCGATTTGTGAAGGATATATTCTTATCTGCTTTCGGTATAACAAGTATTATGCCAAGTCCATCAACAACTCGACCCTAATTCGCAAACGGCTGTATACCACAAAGATAGAAAGGGATCAATCATCCGGAGATATTTAACACAACATAAATCGATTGATATATGTCGCATTAATATTGCGCAGCATCGGCTGCGAGATCATAAGAAGTTGTGAAGTAAAATATTACGATAAGACCACTGATTGCAACGGGGGGGGTTGCAGAAGTCGCAAGGCGATTTAATTCTCGTTGAGCCTAAATTTCTTTATTTTGCGGCGAATAGTCGTATCACTGACATTCAGCTTCCGGGCCACCTCTCGGCGGTTCCAGTCATGCTGTCGCAGAAGATCGAATAGCTGATCGCGCTCGTTCAGTGTGTTCCGGGATGATAACTCTATCATCCTCTTCAGGCTGCCTTTGGATAATAGCGCCATTCTCTTGGCTTCCGCCTCCAGTTGACGCACATTGCCCGGCCAATTTCGACGATTCAACAATTTAATCAGGCGGGTGAATTCGGGGCTGTCCTCATCCACGGTTACTCCGGCCAAGGCCAGAAAATGCAGGAACATAACCTGAATATCTCCCTCGCGCTCATTGAGTTGCGGCAGCACCATCGGAACCTCGCCAAGACGATGATATAGATCAATGCGGAATTTTCCAGCCTCAATAAGTTGATTGAGATCATGATTGGTGGCCGCAATGAGCCGGAATGAGACTCGGCGTTCCTTGGTTTCACCCAACCGGCGGATATTATGGTTTTCCAGGACATCGAGCAATTTAGCCTGCAACTCCTTCGAGGCATCGGCGATTTCATTGAGATACAAAGTGCCGTTGTGAGCTACTTCAATCAACCCGACCTTGTCGCGATCGGCATTGGTGAAAGCGCCCTTGCTATGACCAAACAGCTCCGATTCGATCATGCTGTCGGGAATCGCCGCAGCATTGACCGAGACAAACTTGCCGGCACGTCTTGAGTAATTGTGTATATACCGGGCGAAAAGGTCTTTTCCGGTTCCGGTTGCTCCCGTCAGAAGAACCGACATATCCGATTCGGCGACATTTTCGGCCATGGAAACCAATTGTTTCATGGTGTCATCAACTGTGACTATCTGCGGCACCATTCCTTTTTTACGGATCGCGGGAGGTGGTGTCTTGACCGGGAAGCCGGTCATTTCACGCTCCACTATATGGACATACTTTTCGATGTTCTCTTTTTTGAAATACTCGCATGCCATATAGAGTAATGCCTGCCGTTCGCCGTCTTTATAGGCTCCCGACATAGCCGCTTTATAACGTGTCAATGCCAACTCATAACGGGCATTAATCAGGCTGAAAAGGTCGATTGCTTTTCGGAACTTCTCGCGGCCTTTTTCGCTGTTGCCCGTTAGCGCATGCAATTCGCCAAGATTACGGTAGCATCCGGCAATTCCAACTTGTTCCTTGCAATCTTCGGCTAACACCATTGCTTCATCGGTGTAGATTCGGGCTTTGTGGTATTCTTTAAGTCCGATCAGAGCCTCGCCCAGTTGCCTTTTGATAGATGAGATAAGTACTTTGTCCCGCATGCTCTCGCGCAAGATATTCATGGCATCGAGAAAACAATCCCTGGCTTCGGCAAATCGACCTTCAATGAGGTAAATCCATCCCAAAAAACGAAAATAGATAGCCCGGTCATGATCAAAATCATTGAGGTTAGGATATGCTTTTTCGAGGACACTCTTCGCCAAATCAATATCTCCCCACGAGGCAAGGGGGATTGAATATTGGATATAATATCGCGCGGCGTTTTTCCCGTCCCAGGTTGAAATCTGCGGAATGATTTGTGAATATTTTGAAATAGCCTTGTTGAGTTGACCGGTATAGAAGTAGACGGTACCAAGGTTGGCCGCGACAATAAATTCATTAACCTGATCATCATTGGCTCTATATAATTCTATACTTTTCTCGACGTACTTCTCCGCCGATTGCATATCGCCCAATTCAAAGCACAAAAAACCAAGCTTGTTCAGAACCCTGGCTCTCAGTTTATCCAGATCGTTTCGTTTATAGATTAAATGAGCCTCAATCAGGATTTCACGGGCATCAAAGTGGCGACCCTGATCACTCAGCATCCACCCTTGCAAATACTTGGCCAAGGCAAAACGGGCGATATCATCGCTGCTTCTATAGAAATCGAGAGCCTCATTCAATTTATCCTCAACTTCATAGTTGGATAAATATAGGCAGGCCTCGACATAGGTGAGATTGTGAAATGCCTTTTCAGTAGGAGAAATCGAATTTACATCGATTTCTCCCAGAGCTTTGATGGCTTCTTTGAACTTCTTTTCACCAAGAAGTTCTGAGGCCGCATTGAGACTATCTGTAGTTGTTCTATACATTTCTTATCCAAGCCCGGCCAGAAGATTGATCCAATCCTCGAACAGCGGATGCTATTTCAAGTCTGAATTTCTTTCAAACCGGCATATTTCCCTTCTCAAGAAACCTTGAATAAATAGTTGCCTCCAGGCCTCAGAATTTAGCTCATTGGCCCGGCTCAGTCCACGGCCAGCCTTCTGCGGTCGTATCGGTGGGGACATAAATGGTGTCACCGCCATCGATATAATAACCTTCGGGCGGCGGCCAAATTCCCTCATAACCGTCTGGCGGCGGCGGATAATTGTTTTCGGGCGGATCATCGGCCAGAATTACGGCAAATAAAATGACACAAAAAAGGACGGTCAATGCCGACGCGATTAACCTCTTCATGACAAACCTCCTTCGAGAATGGTGTTATGAATGTGCGCAATTATCGCGCTGGTAGAATCTGAATCATCGTCCAGTTCTCTAGTTATCGTCCATCCCCGAACTACAATTGAGGAAAATCGACTATAACCGCTTTTAGAACCTGACTAGAATGAATCGTTTCCCTCGCACTTTTTTTCCGCGAGAGAGGGTTTTCCACCGTTTGTTGAAAATTCAATTCTCGTTAAGGTTTATCGTCCGCAAACTCAAATAATCCATTGAAATTCGATTTGAGGTTGCGTACCAAAAGGCCTAAAAGGATTAAACACGTCCTAATCCCGGCAAATCAAAACCCAGGCATTCCCCCTTCAACATGGTTAAAGGCCCAAACATAAACACAGATATATAATGCCTTGTGGCATAAACGTCGACATCCATATGGTAATTCCCAGCCATTACGATGTACACTAAATCAACAGGCGAGTGATGCACGGGCCTTTATTTCCAGCCCCACTCACCTCCCATATATACTAATAGTATTTAATAAACGTCAATCTGTCAAGTTAAAAAAGGTGTTTATATGATATAATTCCCCCCATAAAGACACTTGTGCTTGTGCTAAAAATGGCGGAATTAACAGTTTTTTCATACTTTTCGCCGATCACAATTGCTTTTTATGCCCTGATTTTCATTTGAAAATAAGTCACCCCCCGGGAAGGGGGCTCCCGGGGGGTGGGTACGATACGATATGGGAGGTTGTCTTAACGGCCCAGAAAACAGGCCATCTTGGTCATCGATCTGATAACAAATCAGTCGAGCTTTTTCTTTATTTCCTTTAACTCCCGGCTCATGGCCTTCAGCTCTTGCTTGAGCTGTTCCATCTCCTGCCTATATTCTTTCACTTCGAAATACTCATGATCATCGTCATCGCTGAAATAAAAATGGTCGAGATGCTTCAAATTCGGAATGTTCGGGATATCGATATCAATATCGGGAATACTGAAACCGTGAAGACCATGCTCATCTTCGACGATCTCGACGGTTGCCGTTTGTTTATTTCCGTTGCGGAAAAACTCAACGGTAACTTCGTCCCCTTCTTCTTTTTCGGCGATAATTTCCTGCAATTCATCGGTCTCGGCCACATCTTCGTCATCAATCGCTATGATCACGTCGCCGGCTTTGAGACCGGCTTCCTCGGCCGGTGAATCTTCAAACACTTCAGTTACCAGAATCCCTTCACCGTCCTCAACGCCGAAATATTCGCCCAGTTGATCCGACAGGTTCTGGATTGCCACCCCCATATAACCGCCGGATTCAAACGAAAAATTGAAATCGCGGGTGATGATTTTGGGCATTTTGTAGGAGGTGCCGGAGCGGGAACCGAACCATTCGTATTTTGGTCTTTCGCCGACTTCTATTTCAATAGTCTGCTTTTCGCCTTTTCTTATTATCACCAGATTGGCCTCGTCACCGGCATTGAGATCGCTGACAAAATCAACCAGATCATCGCTATCTTCCAGCGATTTGCCGTTGATTTCAACAATTATATCTTTGCGGCGCAACCCGGCGTCGTCCGCGGGCGAATCGTCAACCACATCGACAATCACCACTCCCTCACTTCGGTCAAGATCAAAAGCCTCTTCCAGATCATCATCGATGGTCTGAGTATACACTCCAATCCAGGCCTTGCCTGAATCATATTTTTTGGCCATGGCGGGCCCGAAGACCACCAGGACCAGAAAAATCAACACTCCAGCCAGTGCGCTTAATTTTGTCGTTTTCTTCATTTTGCTCCTCCTGGCGGCAAAGTTTATTATCTGTTCCGGATTTTTTATACCTCTCAATCCGTAAACGGTTCCATTCCTTAGATGGAAAAAAAGGGTCAATAGTTGCATGCCGCTGGCCTCCTATCATTCCACAGGATACCGACCATTTTTGCTTTTATTAAAAAAAAGGTTGACAAATAATGGGACAAAGCTTATATTTTTGTTGAATCGCTTCAGGAGATGATCACCTCACTCGGTCTCTTCTCCCCCACCAGTGATTCGGTTTCAATCGCAATTCCCCACCATATGCAACTTGGGCATTGATTGTATATGGTCCTTTTTACCGTTTGGAATATTAAGTGGAAACAGGATGGACTCTGATAAAATTCAGGGAGAGGATCCACAGTATCCTGAGAGAACGGCGCTGTCTGTTTCCGGCCTCTTAGCGGACGGAACCGGAAGAAGGCCGATTCTCCGAGCCGATCCCAGTCATGGCAGCTTTATGTCATGGAAACGGCTACGGAAACCTCAGCAAGGTAATCACGAATCGGCCATGGATGGCCTTGGACGTTCTTTATGGGAAAGGCACGCCGGAGATACCGGGTATCCTTTAATACCAGGATATTCGGAAGAAAAATTCTCCGGTGCGCCTTATTTTTTTTTTACCGTGGATGTAGGAAAAGACGGGGGGCTGCTATACCACCCTCAGCCCGGAGATACTGTGCTCGCCGGATTGATGCCTTCCAAGAGGGGGACGACCTGGTAGGAGGGGGAGGCCGATTTTTCGGTTAATCTCCGAGCCGGGCATCATTAAGCTTCTTTTCCGTCAGGGCAAGGGAGCTGGCCCTGGCTGAGGGCCTGTTAACACCCTTCTCCCGATCCGATCGGGGGAAGGTTTTTTTAATATATCGGTCTCGCAGACCTCCAACAGACAATGGGAAACCTCCCATAATTTGTATCCACCGAAATTACCATAAATTACTCACCGATCAAGTATAGGTTTTCCCCCATACATATCTGGTTGCAATTCAACACTTTACAAATTTCAAAAATCTTCACGGACATTGGCATCCGCCTTGCAAAGAACCACTTTCAGGAAATGTGAAACTTTGAAACGACAGGCGGATATAAACTATGAAGGTCAAGTTTACTCTCACCATGGACGATGTGGTCATCAACAGCCAGCGTCTCGATAACATCATTCTTGACTGGGAAGAAGAAGTCGACCAGGAACAGGTGATGGAGCTGTCTCAGAAATGGATTACGTCTAAAAACTTCTTGACGACCAGAATGGTTGGTCTGACTCATGTCGGTGAATCAAGCTTGACTATCGAGCCGGTGGATTGATGGTTAACATGAACTGTCAAATGATTGAAACTATGCAGGTGATGCTATGAGTTTATTGGCCCAAATTCCAACCGGAGAGATTGCCCAGACGGTGGCCGCCCAGGCCCAGAACCTGGACCCGATCAGGCAATACATTTTAAACCACTTCGGCCAAACCGGGCTTTATGCCGCCTATATGCTGGCAGCAGCCATCGTCCTGCTTCTGGTTTACAAGCTGGTCAAGTTTTCATTTCAACTGGTGTTTTTTGTAGTGTTGCCATCGTTGCTGTCGGCCTTCGTGATGACTTTCTTCCTGCCTTACACTTTTGTTTATATGCTGCCGGCGACAGTAGCCGTTTTTACCCTGGGGCTTGTACTGAGGAGTGTCGCTTTCTCCAAAGGATAGTCTGGACATAGGAAGGAGTGGTAAAGTTTTTAGGTATCAAAAATAACCCCTCCTAGCCCCCCTGTGCGATAGAAGGCCGGGTTGTGAATACCCGGCCTTTTTTATGGCAGGGGCCATTTTTTGGCTGTCGCTTAGATGACCTCATTTCTCAGGCAATAAACTCAAATTCCCATTGTCAAGAGGCAGCGCAGAACTCGATGGCAGGGGCCGCTTTTTGGCTGTCGCTTAGATGACCTCATGATTTCTCATGTAATCCGTCTGTGGCCACAATTCCAAGACCTTTTCCCCTGAATAAATCAACGGTTTATACCGATCTATCTATAATAATGGAAAAATTGTGGAAAATAATAAGTTGGATTATACATAGGCTGAGTTCAGTCTTAAATAGAATTCGAGAAGCGGCGCCGGTGGCCGGCAAAGCAATCAAAGAACCGGCAATATTGGGTTATGTCCTGCTGACCGCCCACCGTGCACAGATATTTCTTACCGCGGCGGTACTTGCCCTCCTGTTCCTGGTTTCACCCCTGTTGGACTCCACCCTCAAATTGGTCTACCCTGAGAAAACCTCGAATAAACTTTTTGGCCTGGTTAAACAAAAGAAACAAAACCCGGCCCGAAAAGCAGCCCATGACCGGATCTTGTTCTTCCTCTGGATGATCACCGTTGGAGAGACCGTTCTCCTCGTCTGGCTTCATATTCCTAAAGGTTACGAGAGGGCTCTTTCTCGTGCCCGGATTCCAGAAAGTAGTGATGATGGACTCCCAGAGGGAAAATCATCCAATGTAACAAGGATTGCAGGATCATCTTCCCAGCACGAGCCTGTCGGCCCAAACGACCGATATACACTGGGAGAAGAACTTGGCCGTGGTGGTATGGGCATCGTCTATGAGGCAAGGGATAACGTCCTCGACAGACAGGTCGCCCTGAAAAAACTCCCCCGTTCCCTGACCGAAGACAAAGAGTACCTGGCCCGGTTTGAACGTGAGGCCAAAACCCTGGCCCGGCTGACCCACCCGTCAATCCTTCAAATTTTCGACCTGATCAATGATCGCGGCGAGTTTTGGATGGCCCTTGAGTATATCGAGGGTGGCGATCTGGCAGCTTATCTTATAGAACACGACACCTTCTCGGCCATCGATGCCGCTGACCTCGTGCAGAAGATAGCCGATGGTATGGCCTACGCTCACCAGGAAAAGATCATCCACCGGGATCTGAAACCGGGGAATATCCTATTGACCAAAAATGCTGAACCAAAGATATCGGACTTCGGGCTGGCCAAGATGCCGGTTTCGAGCGATCTGACTCGGGAGGGATCTATCCTCGGGTCGCCCCGTTACATGAGCCCGGAACAGGCTGCCGGCAAGGATGTCGATCACCGGTCCGATATTTATTCTCTCGGAATTATGCTTTACGAAATGGTAACCGGAGAGACACCATTCAACGGCGATACATCACAGATTCTTGCACAGCACCTAACCCAGGCCCCACCTCCTCCTCGCCAATACTCTCCTGATATCCCGCGAGGACTTGATGATTTGACCCTTAAAATGCTGATCAAAGATCCCGATTCCCGCCTTCAAAGCATGACCGAGGTTTCCGATACTCTCACCTCTCTGGCAACGACTGCACGCTCGACTGTCTGATTTTAATTGTAGTATAGTCGCCATGCGTGAACCAAGCGCCGCTTACCGAAGACATCTCTGACGCCTCGAGTCCAAAACACCGATCCCGACCCAAGATAATCTTTATTAATATTTTTGTTGCTTTGCCAATATATAAATTGCTAAAATCGGATATCAATCCACATCTAAACGTGGAGGTATAACCATGGAAATGGGTAGCGTAAATTTTCTCAGTATCATCGTCGCCGCGGTGGCGTACATGACACTCGGCGCTCTCTGGTATTCGCCGATGCTCTTCGGTAACGCCTGGATGAAGGGAATCGGAAAAACCAGGGAACAGGTCACGGCCGGCGCCTCGCCGGTCAATTATGTTCTGGGTTTGATTTTCTCCTTCATTGCCGCCTACGGTATCGCCCGGATTATGATCTGGACCAACCGCGGTTCGATCTCCGACGGCATAGTGATCGGACTTTTGGCGGGGGTATGTTTTGTTCTGGCCACGATGGGCGTCAATGATGCCTTTGAAAAACGACCCTGCAGCCTGACGGCTATCAATGTGCTCTATCACATTGTCGGCTTCATCGTTATCGGTGTCATCGTCGGCGCCTGGTGATCGTAATATTTACGATAACGATAACATCCACAAAATGTTGACAGAGATATCGACAGGTGTAATCACCTGTCGATCCATTCGATTTTTTCAGTCATAATGCTCTCTCTACACGTATATATGATAGAGCAATTATTCTGACAACTTGATGCGAGTAAATCAGGCAACAACTCGCCGCTTTTGCCGCCAGTAGAAATAATTTATAATTTTATATAATTTGAAAACAAGGAGTCTGCCTGTCATGGATAAAATATTAACATTAAAAGACGGCCGTAAAGTACACATTCGTGAATTGAAATCGGATGATGTAAACCGCTCTATTTCGTTCTTCCGGGGGCTGCCGGAAGATGACCGAGAATATCTTAGAACCGACGTCACCAAACGGGATATTGTCGAACAAAGAATCCGCACCGGATGGGAAAGCGGAGTAAAACGACTGATAGCTATCGTCGATGATGAGATCGTGGCCGACGGATCGCTGGAAAGCGAGGGTGCAGGATGGAAGCAGCATATCGCCGAATTGAGACTGATCGTCGCCCGCCCTTATCAGCATCAGGGACTGGGCAAAATTATGGCCCGTGAGCTTTACTTACTGGCGGTCAGTAAAAAAGTCGAAGAAATTATTGTCAAAATGATGGGACCTCAGAAAAGAGCCAAGGCGATTTTCAAGAAACTTGGATTTCACAAAGACACGACTTTTCATGATTATGTCAAAGACGTCCACGGTGTCAAGCACGACCTGGTTGTCATGCGCTGTGACATGGAAGCGTTGTGGCAGAAACTGGATGACCATATGGTCGATTCCGACTGGCAGAGGATGCGATAAAGCTTATTGTGGTTGAAGGTCATTGGTGTTGATAAATCTCAGGGGATATTTATGCCCTAAATATATTTCTTTGAGAAACCTCCTCTCAATCGTTGTTAGTTGCATTTTCGTGGCAACCTTCGTAATTAATATACGAACCAGTATATGACTACCGGTTTTTCAATAGTAGAGGACAACATATCATGGCTGAAAGGATCTGCCCCCCATGGATCGGTTATCTTCTGGCATCACCACTGAGGCGCCTTTTTGAAAATCCTGAAAAAATGCTCGGAGATTATGTCCGACCCGGAATGACGATTCTCGATGCCGGAAGTGCCATGGGTTTCTTCAGCCTCGCTATGGCCAGGATGGTTGGACCAGAGGGTAAAATCTACGCCGTCGATCTTCAGGAGAAAATGATAAAATCTCTGAAACGGCGAGCCGCGAAAGCCGGAGTAAGTGATATAATCGAGGCCCGGACCTGCAACCAAAACAGTCTTGAAATAAACGACCTCACGGGGAAAATAGATTTTGCCGTCGCTATCCATGTTGTCCATGAAGTGCCTGATGCCTCGAATTTCATATCCGAAATATATTCCGCTTTAAAACCGGGTGCGAAATTTCTCATTATCGAGCCAAAAGGACACGCCTCCCCCGAAGGCTTTGCCGCCACCGAAAAGGCCGCCGTACAGGCGGGTTTCGAAATCGTCGATCATCCTAAAATCAAACGGGACTGGACGGTTATGCTGGTCAGAAATACCTGACATCGATAAAATTGTGTTTACATATCCTTCTATTTTCATATATTGATCGTAGCCGTCTTTTTGGAATTACTCGTGGTTACTGTCAAAACCCGCCTCACATGACGTACATTCAAATGCTGTTTACCTTATTGGGAAGGTTGTCCATAATGCGCACTTTAAATATCATTTTTCCCGTAGTTATTCTCCTGATGTTGACCGTTTCTGCGTTTTCCCAGGAGATTATCATGCCTGAGAGGGAATCGGACCTCGGATTTTCACCGCGGGAACATATCCAGAAACTGGCCGACTCCAAAGCCCGGCAATTGGAAAGACGCCTCGACTATGAAAAACTCTACTTGCCTGCCGTGGCAACCAACTGGCAGGAATACGATATCGGTTATTATGACATCGACTGGCGGCTCAATGACACCACCGAAACGATTCATGGCGCAGTCGGTATCTACGGTTTCCCTACGGTCTCTTTGCTTGACAGTGTCATGGTCAATCTGAGCGATGCGCTGATCGTCGATTCGATTTATAGCTCCGCAGGATTGCTTGCCTTCACTCATACCGCTCATCATATCACGGTTCATCTTGACACCGACTATACCCCGGCGGATCGGTTCGGTTTTACGGTTGTATATCATGGCCAGCCGGTACCGGGGCCCGATGGTCATGAGGGAATATATATAGGCAGCCGAAGCGGCGCGTTCTATGTCTATAATTCATCCGAACCTTACCATTCGCGCCAATGGTGGCCGTGCAATGATATTCCGCAGGATAAAGCCGATTCGATAGATATCCGGATTACTATCGACACCTCGGTGACCGCCGCCAGCAACGGATTGTTGATGTTGGATACCGACAACGGCGACGCGACTCATACCATGCATTGGAAACACCGCTACCCTATCACTACATATCTGGTCTGCCTGGGAATCAGTAATTATACCGTATGGGAAGATTATTACCATTATTCCCCAACCGACTCGATGCCGATTTACAATTATGTCTTTCCGGACGAATATACTAATTCTCTCGATACTTTGTCGGTGACGGCGTATACTCTCGGTCTTTTTGCCGATCTGTTCGGTGAATATCCTTTCATTGATGAAAGATACGGCCATACCTATTCCGGAATTCTGGGGATGGAGTACCAGACCAATACTTTTATAGCT
>DAOUTW010000081.1 GCA_030668485.1 Candidatus Zixiibacteriota bacterium | reverse complement strand
TGGAGGTCGGTTATACGGGCCACCTCGCTGATCGAATAGTAGAGCTTTTCATCGGCTGGAGCTTTTGACCGGGCCATACATACCTCCATCTATCAAAACATAACCATCATTATCTATTGCCATGCCTCCGCCTTCAGCGGACGGGTCATGAGGTTGGTAACCGCCTCACGCGGAGGAAGATTCTCAAAAAGCACTTTATAAACCGCCTCAGTTATCGGCATTTCAACGCCTCGCCGGTGAGCCAGTTCTCTTGCCGAACGGCAGGTGGTGACGCCCTCCGCCACCATCACCATCTCCGACAGGACCTGTTCGAGCGTCTTGCCCAGGCCAATATTATACCCCACATACTGGTTGCGCGAATGTTCCGAAATACAGGTGGTTATCAGATCGCCGACTCCGGAGAGACCGGCGAGGGTTTCCGGATCGGCTCCCATTTCAATCGCCAGGCGGTTGATTTCCACCAGTCCGCGGGTAATCAGAGCGCCCTGAGTATTGTCACCGAATCCGAGACCTCGAGCAATCCCGGCTCCGATTGCGATAATATTCTTTAATGCCCCGCCTAATTCGACCCCGACAAGATCGGGACAACGGTATACCCTGAATGAGGCGTTGCTGTATAATTGTTGAGTCCGGCTGCATTTTTCCTCAATACCGGCTACCACCACCGACGTCGGCAATTGGCGCGCCACTTCTTCGGCATGCGAGGGTCCGGAGAGAGTTACGATCGACTGAGCATCGATACCGTGCCATTCCTCGGAAATGATTTCCGATACTCGGCGAAGAGTGCCCTCTTCGATCCCCTTGGCCAGATTTACAACCAGTTCAGGAAATCCAGCAGAGACAGTCATCAACTCTCTGCAAACGGCACCGACCTTCTGGGTGGGAACGGCAAAAATCACAATATCCGGTTTGCCCAAAGCCTTCGGGAGGCTTCCGGTGAGAACTATCGATTCATCAATTTTGATACCGGGCAGTTTCCCGGGATGTTCGCGATTTTGCTGCAGAAGATTCAACTCATCGGTGTCGAATTCCCACATGGTAACTGCGGCTCCATTACCAGCCAGTAAACTGGCGTTGGCGATACCCCACGAACCGGCCCCGAGTATGGTAACGTTAGAACTCAATCGGATACCTTTCGAAGTTTGAAGCGATTTTCCGTGCCATTTAGCAGCCGCTTGATATTCTGCCGGTGGGTCACCAAAATCAGAAGGGCCAGAAGAGAGGCGGCGGCCAGATAAAGAAGATCAATTTCCCGGTTCATCCCAATTCGCTGTATCCACAGTACCAGGGCCAAAGATACTGCGCCGGTGATCGATCCCAGGGATATATATCGAAACAACATGACCGTCAGGAAAAAAACAGCAATTGCGATCATGGTTTGTATCGGCATGAGAGTGATAAATACGCCGAGGGCAGTATTGACTCCCTTGCCCCCTTTAAATTTAAGAAAGGGAGAAAAGGTATGCCCCAGCACGGCGGCAACGCCGAAAAGCAGATAGGTCGCGGTCGGAGATAGCGGCCATCCGGCATTGTGGAATGCTATCGCCAACCATACCGCCGCCACGCCTTTGCCGATATCGCCGGCAAAAACAAAGGCAGCCGCCATCGGGCCAGCCACCCGCCAGACGTTGGTGGCTCCAATATTGCCTGACCCTTTTTTTCTAATATCGCCCTGACCGGCCAGATAACCGGCTATGAGACCGAACGGAATTCCGCCCAGTAGATAGGCTGATATGAAAAGTAAATAAAACGTCATCGAACTGCTTTACGCTCGGGCATTGTCAGCATACCTGCAGGTGCAGTATCCAACAGCCACCCTCGAGTTTTAATCCCCTGTCATGATAAAGTTCAAAAACGGAACCGTCATTTGTTTCCACCCGATAAAAATTCCTATGGCGGCGCATACGCCAGCTTTTCCGTTTTGGGGCGCCGGCTGAAAAGCCCCAGTCGGGCCAGACGGCGATTATCTCCCGGATGGCATAATCGCGGCCGTCCCAGACAAATGAGACCGGGTCGGCCGTTTCGTTATCACGGGCGACTTCGATTTCCTGAGAGATAAACTTGCCCGGCTCCGAATTCATCTAGGCACTATCGGGAACCGCCTGCATCGAGTCAGGCAGGACTTCCTCCGGCGAGTCCATCATCTCCGGTGGATCCTGCCCGAGGGCTTCCTGCATCATTTCAAGCAAATGGCGCCCCTCATCCTTATCGATTTCTTTGTCTGACATAGCCACCTGGAAGGTATTAGCCAGTCCCTGAATATCCTGCGAGGCGATTTCATCGCTTTTAATTCCGGCTTTGAGATCGGCTATAATCTGACTAACCTTTTCCGGTGTATATCCGTCCGGGAGATTTCTAACAATTTCTTTTTCAACCGCCTCGGTCATATAGTTGATTCCGACTTCAAGGATCTTATCTTTGTTGATCCAGACGATGACGACCCCGATAATAATGATGAGAAGTAGTGCGGCCAAAACAATCAGCGCAATGGTACACCCCTTAGAACGAGCCATATTGCCTCCCTGCGGCTAAACCGTTAGTTTATCATAGGTTTTCAAGAGGGGAGCTCAGCCCTGTAACTTACAGCGGCCAAGTCCATTTACCCAATATCTTGAATATTTTGTTTAAGTAAGATAATACGCTACCGGGATATGGGCAACTGTTTTTTTTAGTTTCTCCGGCCAAAATTTCTCCGGATTGGTCGGACTTCGAACCCCAATCAGGGACATTCCGGCCGTGGTCCGCCTTTGAAGACATGAACTATGATATAGACGACATCGCCTACATTGACAGTTCCGTCGCTGTTGGCGTCGCCTTCTTCAAAACAGATCGGATCGGGACCACCTTTGAAAATATAACTTATCAGATAGACGGCATCTCCGACTCCACCGCCGCCATCGCCATTGGGATCTCCGCCCATGATACAGCATCTGGTTACCGGCCAGCAGAACGGACCATTAAAGGTCCAGGGGTAAACATCCCCAGTCCAATCTCTATATTCGAAGTTGGCCCCTCCGGGGCCGGTCATAATGCTATCGATACAGAGGGTGCGTACTTCTCCTACATCGAGCGGACCAACAGTGAAATGCATCGAAAGAAAGTGCTCCAGCGGAGTAAAGCCGAACGGCCAACAATCAAACATGCTAACTCCGCCCATAGTGAAAGAATCCGGCGAGATACCGTCGGTATCAAATTCGGTCATCAGCCAGCCAGTCATATCGAAAATACTCTCAACCGGATAGTATTTTGCGCCCGGAACATTGGTTACGAACCCGGAGGTGCCAAACCCGTCGGGCATCGATCGCCATTCCCAGGTAAGAGCGTCCGGGGAGTATACTTGCCAGGTCAGGATCATTGACCCGAGGCATTGATCGGTTTCGATCCAGATTCGGAATTCGTAATCGACATTGGCATAGAGGCTGTCGACCGGCTCGAAAGACCCGGTCCGCACGGCATCGACATTGATGATGTAACCGGCCGACGTTGTCGCGGCAAGTAATAATACCGTGAAGAATATAATATAATAGTCTACATAAAAACCGTGCCGTTTTGCCGATGATTTATTATTTTCGTAAAAAAGCATTTGAGGGCCCTCCCCTGTCGGAATATCCGGCATAGGTTTGCAATTAAACGTGTTGATTTACAGTAAAGATAACGCCTGTCGAGATTGACGCAACAGGAAATATATATCATATGATAATTAAAAAGACGACCGCATTGGCGGCCGCCTTTGATTACTTCTATTAATTCTACCCGATAAGCAGGCAAAATAGGCTTACTTCGTCTTCGCCTTGGCCTTTTTCTTATCTTTGTCCTTCTTGTCGGTGGTCACTTCGGGCTTGGGAGTTAGAAGTTCCACCAGGGAAAGCGAAGCGCCGTCGCCGTGACGAACTCCGACCTTCAGAACCCGCGTATAGCCGGATTGACGATCGGTGAAATACGGGGCGATTTCGTCAAAAAGCTTCTTGACGATGGTTTCATTTCGCAACGTCGCAAAAACATTCCGGCGGGCGGCGATGGTATTGGTCTTGGCCGTCGTGATAAGACGGTCGGTCAACCGGCGCAATTCTTTGGCCTTGGCGTCGGTTGTCTGAATCGTGCGATATGTAAACAGCGAAATGGCCATATTGGACAACATCGCTTCGCGATGCGGTTTCGTTCGCGAAAGTTTCTTGGTCTTAACCTGATGTTTCATCGAAAATCCCTACCGGTTTATTATTTCTTTTCCTCGAACGGCACAATATCCATGCCGAATGAGAGCCCCAGTTCTTCCAGAATGGATGTTAACTCGTTCTGTGATTTGCGCCCGAAGTTGCGGTATTTCAGCATTTCCGACTCGGTCTTGGACACCAATTCTCCCAGATTCTGGATATTGGCGGCTCGCAGACAGTTGGATGATCGGACCGAGAGTTCCAGTTCGTCAACTCGAGTCTTGAGGAGCAGACGGATGCGGACGATCTCCTCGTCCTCTTCCTCTTCCTCGGCGATCTCCATCTCCTCATCGATATGGATGAAGAGCTGCATGTGATCCTTGAAGATCTTGGCGGCGTAGCTGAGCGCATCCTCGGGAGTAATCGTCTGATCGGTCCAGATGTCCAGCAAAAGCCGGTCATAGTCGGTTTTCTGCCCGACGCGCGTGTTCTCGATTTCGTATTTGACTTTGATTACCGGCGAGAACAACGAATCGACAAAGATGGTGCCAACCGGTGCGTCTTCGCGTTTATTATGCTCGGCGACGACATATCCCCGGCCATAATCAAAGTCGACTTCCATCGACAGTTCCCGATCATCGGTCAGTTCAGCCAGGTGCAAATCCGGGTTGAGAATTTCAATGTCCGAAGTTTCCTCGAAATTCGAGGCGGTAATCTTGCCCTTGCCATTGGCCTTGAGAATCAGGGTCCGGCGCTCGTCGGCATAAAACTTGGGTCTGATCTTCTTGATATTCAGGACAATATCAGTGATATCCTCATAAACTCCCTCAATGGCGCCAAATTCATGCAGCATGCCATCTATCCTGACAGCCACGGCGGCCGCTCCCTGGATTGAGGATAAGAGGACGCGCCTCAGGGCGTGCCCGACAGTTGCGCCGAAACCTCTCTCAAGAGGCTCGATGACAAACCTGGCATACCCTTCATCCGGATTGGATTGATCGGTGACGATCTCCTTGGGCATTTGCAGGCTTTTCCACTTCATTCGTATATCCCCCGAAAAGGTTTATAGTATTCTTACCTGGGACGAAATTACTTCGAGTACAACTCGACAATAAGCTGTTCCTGAGCCGGGATAGGAATATCCTCTCGCTTCGGAATTTCCAGCAATTCGCCTTCAAGGCCAGCCTTGTTCAGGCGCAGCCAGACCAACTCTTCGCCCCGCGATTCTTTAAGCGCTATATGGAAGACGTCAAGGCTTTTCGACTTATCCTTGACCCGGATAATATCATTGACTCTCACACTGTATGAGGGAATATCAACAATCCGGCCATTAACGTTGAAATGACGGTGACGGACAAGCTGCCGGGCAGCCTTGCGTGAAGGTGCAAAGCCGAGCCGGTAGACAATATTATCCATGCGGCATTCCAGCAGTTGAAGCAGGTTTGCGCCAGTAATGCCCTTTTTCTGCTCCGCCTTCTTAAAGTAGTTGCGGAACTGACGTTCCAAAACACCATAGACGCGGCGAACTTTCTGCTTTTCGCGCAACTGATGGCCATATTCAGATACTTTGCGTCGCATGTTCTGACCATGCTGACCGGGCGCATAGGCGCGTTTTTCAAAGGAGCATTTTTCGCTCAGGCAGCGGGTTCCTTTCAGGAACAGCTTCTCGCCTTCACGTCGACACAACTTACAGTTTGCGTCAGTATACCGAGCCATTCACTCTCCCTTATATCTCAAAAGAGTTAAATTCAAAATCAAAACGCAATCACACCCGGCGGCGTTTCGGCGGTCTACAGCCGTTATGCGGGATGGGAGTCACGTCCTTGATACTCATTACTTCCAGTCCGGTCGCGGAGATGGAGCGAATAGCCGCTTCCCGCCCCGAACCGGGACCTTTTACCTGTATTTCCACTTTGCGCATGCCCATATCCAAGGCCTCTTTGGCCGAGGTAGCAGCCGCTTGCTGAGCAGCAAAGGGGGTTGATTTCTTGGAGCCCTTGAAACCGACGCGGCCGGCTGAATTCCAGCAAACCACCCGGCCCTTGGGGTCGGAAATCGAAATAATGGTGTTGTTGAACGATGCCTTGACGTGAACTACGCCGACAGCATCGACCTTACGTTGTTTCTTCTTGGTTCTTCTTTTCTTAGGATCAGCCACAATTATACCTCAATATGCGTACCTGTTTTTTTACTTCGCCGAAGGCGCTCTCTTTTTACCGGCCACGGTGCGTTTCGGACCTTTACGCGTTCTGGCATTGGTTTTGGTCCGCTGTCCCCGGCACGGCAATCCGCGCCGATGACGCAATCCGCGATAGGAACCGATGTCTATCAGGCGCTTGATATTCATTGCGATCTCGCTGCGCAGGCTGCCTTCCACCTTGTAATTGCTTTCAATGGTGGACCGCAGTTTGATGACATCTTCCTCGGTCAGCTTGTTCACCCTGGTATCGGGATTAACACCGGTTTCAGTCAGAATACTTTTCGCAGACGTCAGTCCGATCCCGAAGATATAGGTCAGGGCGATTTCAATCCGTTTTTCACGCGGTAATTCTACACCAGCTATACGGGCCAATTTGACCTCCTCAACATCAAAACCTTACTTAACACTACCCCTGCCTCTGTTTGTGACGGGGGTTGGTACAGATGACTCGCAAGATCCCCTTACGACGGATGATCTTGCATTTGTCGCATCGTTTTTTCAAAGAAGCTCGAACTTTCATAACCTCATACCTTTCAGATATCCCCACCCTATTTATGGCGGTATGTAATCCGTCCGCGGGTCAGGTCATAGGGGGACAACTCCAAGCTGACTCGATCGCCAGGAAGAATCTTGATAAAATGCATTCGCATCTTTCCCGAAATATGAGCCAGGACTACGTGGCCATTATCCAACTCCACTTTAAACATGGCATTGGGCAACGGTTCCAAAACTACTCCCTCAACTTGTATGACTTCTTCTTTGGCCATATAATCCTTATACCAGCGTTAAAATATCGGGGCCATTATCCGTTATCGCCACCGTATGCTCAAAATGGGCCGAGGGCAAACCATCGGCGGTGACGGTCGTCCAACCGTCCGGCTTGAAATTAATTTTGTAGCCACCGGCATTCACCATTGGCTCGATCGCAATAACCAGCCCTTTTTTCAATACTGGACCGGTTCCGGCGGTACCGAAGTTATGAACCTGCGGGTCTTCGTGCATCTTCCGCCCGATTCCATGGCCTACCATATCACGAACGACTGAAAACCCATTTTGTTCCACAACTTGCTGAACCGAAGAAGATAGATCTCCGAGACGATTCCCGGCGACAGCCTTGTCAATACCGGCCTGCAAAGCCTGAATCGTTACCTTCATCAGTTTTTGCCTGCTCTCGTCGACATCGCCGACCGCAAAAGTCCTGGCACCGTCTCCGCAATAACCACCCTTAATCGTACCGACATCGATAGAAATTATTTGGCCCTCGACCAATTTGCGCTCGGAAGGGATGCCGTGTACCACGACATCTTCAATCGAAGCACAGATCGAGGCGGGAAAAGTGTTACCACCTACGCGATAACCCTTAAAGGCAGGTTCCGCACCACAACTGCGGATGAACTCTTCGGCAATCCGGTCGAGTTCCGCCGTGGTCACGCCGGGAGCGATATTCTGACCCATCAGGTCGAGCACTTCGCCCACGATCCGGCCGGCCTCGCGCATGACTTCAATCTCTCTGTCGGTTTTATATTCCGGCATAAGTTATGCCACACCCAGTCCTTCCTCTATCCGGCCAAAAATATCATTCGGGGTACCGATTCCCTTTATTTCCAACAGGACCGACTGGTTTCGGTAATAATTTTCAATCGGCTGAGTCTGTTTCTTATAGACCTCAAGTCGATTCTTAACTACGTCCGGCTCATCGTCCGGGCGACGGACAAGTTTGCCGCCACATTTATCGCAAACGCCTTCGACCTTGGGCATATTGGCGGGATAATTGTACCCTGCCTGACACCCGCTGCAGTACATGCGGCCGGATAAGCGTTTAATAATTTCTTCATCATCGACATCGAGCAGCACCGCGCGGTCGATTTTGGCGCCGACCCGCCCGAACATGGCATCGAGCGCCTCCGCCTGCGGTATCGTCCGAGGAAAACCATCAAGGATAAATCCGGAGCCAAGCGCTCCGCTGGTCTGTTTCTCTTCGATCAAACCGACGATAACATCATCAGGGACCAGTTCCCCGGCGGTCATGAATTGCTCCGCCTTTTTACCCAGTTCGGTGCCATTTTTGACGGCTGCCCGAAGCAGGTCACCGGTAGACAAGTGGAGTACGGAAATTTTTTCAGCCAGGCGCACCGCCTGGGTTCCCTTGCCCGATCCCGGAGCTCCCAGAAAAATCAAATTCATTAGTTAGATCTCCCGCGAATCCGACCCTTCTTCATGAAGCCGTCGTAGTGCCTCATGAGCAGGTGCGATTCGATCTGCTGCAGGGTGTCGAGAGCAACACCGACGACAATCAGCAATCCGGTCCCTCCAAAGAAGTACTGGACGTTTACTTGCGCCACCAGCACCCATGGCAAAACGGCAATCATAGCAAAGAAGATGGCACCCGGAAGAGTTATTCTGGTCAATATCTTTTCGATATATTCGGCGGTACGTTTGCCCGGTCGAATTCCGGGAATAAAGCCGCCGTTTTTGCGCATATTGTCCGCAAGATCAATCGGGTTGAAAACCAGGGCCGTATAGAAGTAGGCGAAGAAGACAATAATCAAACCGTAGATGATTGAATAAACCAGAGAGCCAGGAGCCAGCCAGTATCCGATAATATTGTTAATCCATTCGACATTGGGGAACAACTGGGCCACCGTCGCCGGCGCGAACATAATCGACTGAGCGAAAATGATCGGGATGATACCGGCCGAGTTGACCGACAGCGGCAGATGAGTCGTCTGGCCGCCGTAAACCCTTCGTCCGACAACTTTCTTGGGGTATTGCACCGGTACCCGGCGTTGCGCGCGAGTGACGATGATAACTCCGGCAATTACCAGAAGCATCAACGCTAACATTATTAATTCAACAAAGATCGACCTCGTCCCGGCCAGAACCATCTGCGTCTCTTCTACCACCGCCAGCGGGAAGCGGGCGATAATACCGATAAAGATGATCAATGAGATCCCGTTGCCTATCCCCCTTTCGGTAATCTGCTCACCAAGCCACATGATAAAGATGGTACCGGAGGTGAAGGTTAGAATCGTCAGTGGAATAAAGGTCATTCCGCCCATCGTAACCGCCGCGGCTCCATCAGGTCCAACAATCGACTTGAGGTAAACGGAGGTACCATACGCCTGCATAGAGGCAATCGCCACCGTTCCATAGCGGGTATACTGGGTGATTTTGCGGCGCCCTTCCTCACCTTCCTTCTGCAGCTTCTGGATATAAGGAATAACTGCCCCGAGCAGTTGCATAATAATGGACGCGGAGATGTATGGCATGATGCCGAGAGCGAAAATAGTCGCCTTCTGGAAGGCGCCTCCGGCAAACATATCGAACATTCCCAAAAGGGTGCCCGAAGATCCGGAGAAAAAGGTCTGCAATACGCTGGCATCAATACCCGGAGTCGGAATATGACCACCAATTCGATAAACGATCAGGAGACTGAGGGTGTAGAAAATCCTATTTCTCAGCTCCTCGATTTTGAAAACCGATTGAAACGTCCCTAACACTAGCCTACCTCAACCTTTCCCCCGGCTGCCTCAATTTTCTCCCGGGCTGTCTTGCTGCAAGCGGTGACAACAACGGTCACTGCCGCTTCAATTTCGCCATGTCCGAGAACCTTGACCGGTTTATTCAAGGATTTAATTTTCCCGTGTTTTTTCAACACATCGACGGTAATCGGCTCATCGGTCGGAACATCTTTGAGCGAAAACAGATTGACAATCTGGTATTCTTCCCGAAAGATATTTTTAAATCCCCGCTTCGGCAGACGCAAGTGCAAAGGCATCTGGCCGCCCTCCATCCAGGCGTTAACAGAACCGCCTGAACGCGATTTCTGGCCCTTATGGCCGCGGGTCGAGGTTTTCCCCCGCCCTGATCCGGTGCCTCGTCCGACCCGTTTTCTATTCTTAGTCGATCCCGGTGCCGGTTTTAATGTCGAAAGATCCATTGCCTGTCCTTATCGTCTTTAAAGCCTGAGTGATCAGGCTATTTCTTCCACCTCAACCAGAAAGTGAACGCTTTTGACCATCCCTCTAATCTGGGGACAATCCTCATGGATGACCGTCTTGCGAATACGGCCCAAACCAAGCGCCACAATGGTCCGTCTATGTTTCGGAATACGACCGATCGTCGATCGAACCTGGGTAATTTTCAGCTTCGCCATCTTATAAAGACCTCTTATCCCTTTTCCAGGTAATCCTGCTCTTCTTGACGGGTACGCAGGCTGATCAGGCCGTTCATCGTCGCCTTGACGATGTTATGGGGGTTACGAGAACCCAGGGCCTTGGTTAAAATATCCTGCACTCCGGCCGCTTCCAGCACCGCGCGAACTCCACCGCCAGCGATAACACCGGTACCCGGCGAGGCGGGCTTGAGTATTACCCTGGCAGCGCCGAAAATACCGACGACCTGATGGGGTATGGTGCCTTCCTGGAGTGAGACCTTGAGCATCCCCCGCCGGGCCAATTCGGTGCCTTTGTGTATGGCCCCGGCAACCTCAGCCGATTTGCCCAGGCCGATACCAACTTTGCCGTTGCCATCGCCGACCGCAACCAGAGCGGTAAAGGAAAACCGCCGGCCACCTTTGACCACCTTGGCAACCCGGTTGATATGAATCACCTTTTCCTGAAACTCTAAATTATCTACTTCAAATCGGGCCAACTCTCACCTCGTTTATTAACAGTCTAAATTTTCAAACCTTGTTTACGGGCACCTTCAGCCACCGCTTTGATCCGTCCGTGATAACGGAATTCATTGCGATCGAAAACGACCTTCTTAATACCTTTTTCCAGCGCTATTTCGGCTACCGCAAGACCGAGTTTTTTGGCCTGGTCGGTTTTGGTATCCTTGTCGTCGAATTTGCCAGCCATCGCTTTGGAGTTGGTAGACAATCCGACCAGAGTCGCGTGATTGGTATCGTCGACGATCTGAATAAAGACATTCTTGAGCGACTTGGCAACCGTCATACGCGGTATTTCCGACGTTCCCTTAACTCTTCCCCGTACGCGGCGCCGCCGTTTCATAGCCTTAGCCGCTTTGATTTTCATTTTATTAGCCATAATTTTAATCACTCCACAATTTAGGCGGCAGTCTTGCCGGCTTTTCTGCGGATATATTCGCCTTTGTACTTTATCCCTTTGCCTTTGTAAGGCTCCGGCTTTCTGATGGAACGTATCCGATCGGCGGTGAGGCCGACCAAATGCTTGTCAATGCCGGAGACGGTAATCAGACCGGCCTTGTGTTCATATTCAATTTTAATACCGTCCGGAGGGCTGACCAGTACCGGATGAGAATATCCGACATGAAGTTCCAGGTTTTTGCCCTTAATCTCACCACGGTATCCGACACCGACCATCTCCAGTTGCTTGGAATATCCCTTGGTAACGCCAATCACCATATTCTGAATCAAGGCGCGGGTCATACCGTGCAGCGCGCGATAGAATCCGATATCGGAGGAGCGACTGACAATAATACTGTCATCGCCGACATTTATTGTAATATCCGGATGGAACTTCTTGGTCAAAGTACCCTTTGGTCCCTCGACGGTTAATTCCAGTCCCGTCAGTTTGACTTTTACGCCATCGACGATCACAACCGGTTGTTTTCCAATGCGTGACATGACAATATCTCCTTACCAGACAGTGCAGACGGCTTCGCCGCCGACTTTCTTTTGCACCGCCTCTTCATTGGTCATCACACCCGACGATGTGGACAGGATCATTAGACCTTGCCGGCCGACGGAATAGCGGAACGCTTCATCAGCCGAAACATACTTGCGTAATCCCGGACGCGACATCCGGCGCAGACCGCGAATGATCGGTTTGTCTTCACGGCTGTACTTCAGATAGACCTTGATAATTCCCTGTTTTGTACTATCGGGAAGCTCAATGTAATCTCGAACGTATTTACGTTCTTTCAAAATGCGTGCAATCTCCCTTTTCAACTTGGAAGCGGGAACATCAACCGCATTTTTTCTCGCCTTGGAGGCGTTTCGAATTCTGGTCAGCATATCCGCAATCGGATCTGTCATCGACATATACTGTACTCCTCACCACAAACAGTCGAAAATTTAGGTCGGTCTACCAACTGGCTTTCATGACACCCGGCAGATCTCCGGCCAGAGCAAGTTCGCGAAAACATATACGGCACAGTCCAAACTGCCGCAGATAAGCACGCGGGCGTCCACATCGACGGCAGCGGCTATAGGCGCGAACCTTAAATTTCGGTTTGCGTTTTTGCTTTTCTACCAAACACTTCTTGGCCACAATTACTCCTCTTTCCGGAACGGCATGCCCAATTCGCGCAGGAGCTGGATACATTCCGCATCAGTCTTAGCCGTGGTAGTGACCGCAATCGACATGCCACGGACCTTATCGATTTTGTCGTAGTCGATCTCGGGAAAAATCAACTGTTCCTTGATCCCGAGATTAAAATTTCCTCTGCCATCGCAGGACTTCGTGGAAATACCGCGAAAATCGCGAACGCGGGGTATGGCCACGTTAACCAGGCGGTCGAGGAATTCATACATTCGTTCCCGCCGCAAAGTCACCCGACAACCGATGGGCATTCCCTGACGAAGCTTGAAATTCGAGATCGACTTACGCGCCTTGGTAATAACCGGCTGCTGGCCGGTAACGGTACGCAAATCAGCCACCGCCGCGTCGAGAGACTTGGCATTTTGAATCGCCTCTCCGACACCGATATTAACCGTTACTTTGGTCAGCTTCGGGACAGCCATAATGCTGGGATAGTTATTCTCCTTGAGCAGCTTGGGAACAACTTCATCGAGATATTTCTTCTTCAAACGTGCCATCTTCTACGCAACTCCCTTACAGTTCCGCACCGCACAGGCGGCAGCAGCGGACTTTTGACGTGCTTTTTGATCCCTTGGATTCCACTACTCGGTAGGAAACCCTGGTCGGGGAATTGCACGTACCGCAGTAAATCTTCACATTGGAACGATGAATGGACCCCTCTTTGGTGACGATGCCGCCTTTCTGATTGCGCTGCGACGGTCGCGTGTGTCTTTTCATCATATTGACACCCTCGAGGATGAGGCGGTCCTTATCCGGAAAAACGTGCAGCACCTTGGCATTCTTGCCACGGCTGTTGCCGCTGATGACGTATACATTGTCGCCTTTTTTAATATTCATCTTGCATCACCTTTAGAGTACCTCCGGAGCCAGAGAAACGATTTTCATAAACTGTTTCTCGCGCAACTCTCTGGCAACGGGGCCGAAAATTCGCGTTCCGCGCGGTTCCCGTTGATCGTTGATTATCACGGCCGCATTGTCCGAAAAGCGGATCAACGAGCCGTCCTTGCGACGGATTTCCTTTGTCGTACGTACGACAACCGCCTTGCACACTTCCGACTTCTTGACGGTTCCACCCGGAATGGCATCCTTGACGGTACAGACGATAATATCGCCCACGCGAGCGTAACGTTTCTTGGACCCGCCAAGAACTTTGAAACACATGACCCGTTTGGCGCCTGAATTGTCAGCAACCACCAGTTGTGAGTATTCCTGAATCATCTTTGCCTCTCCCAGAACGAGATAGAGCTTATTTGGCCTTTTCTGTTATTTCCACCAACCGCCAGCGTTTTGTTTTCGACAGCGGACGGCACTCCATGACGCGGACGGTATCGCCGATCGCTGCGTCACCCTTTGAATCATGGGCGTGAAGCTTCGACTTGGTCCGTATCACTCGCTCGTAGAGAGGATGCTTCATGGTACGGACAATTTCCACGACAATGGTTTTATCCATCTTGTCTGAAACAACCCGCCCGATGCGCATCTTTCTCCGGTTTCTCTCTACCATTTCTATTGTGACTCCTGTAAACGTTATTTCGAATCCTGTGACTGCTTCTTATCGTTTGCCCGGTCCAGAAGCGATCCGACCTGGTCAACGATGTTCCGTATGTCCAGCCGGTCTTCCTGAAGGACGGTTTCGATCTGAGCCAGGGCACGCCTGAGCGTACGCAGCTTCAGCGGATTGTCCAATTCCCGAACGCCTTTGCGCATCTTCAGGTTGAACAGTTCCAGCCTGATCTCTTCCTGCTTTTGAAGCAACTCGTCTTTTGTCAAATCCCTGAGACTTTCCATCCGCATGATCAGATACCTTCCAGTTCTCGACGGGTGACAAATTTTGTCTTCATCGGTAATTTATTGGCCGCCAGACGTAGCGCGCCGCGAGCCAATTCCTCGCTGACACCCTCAATCTCAAAGAGAATACGCCCCGGTTTGACGACTGCAACCCAGTATTCGGGAGCACCCTTGCCCTTACCCATGCGGGTCTCAGCCGGTTTCTTCGTGACCGGCTTATCCGGGAACACGCGAATCCAGATTTTTCCGCCACGTTTGATATAACGGGTCAGAGCAACACGGGCGGCCTCGATTTGCCGATTTGTCAGCCAGCAGGCTTCCAGGGCTTTAAGTGCAAACTGACCGAAGTCAACATTTGATCCGCGGAAAGCCATTCCCGTTCGACGCCCTCTCTGGGCTTTTCTATATTTTGTCCGTTTCGGCATTAACATATGCGCCTCTTTACTTTCCGACTATATTAGCTGGCTTTTTTGTCGCCACCAGACGATGTTCCGTGATCCCTGTTGTCTCGCCGGCCGCGACCACCGCCGCCTGGGGCTCCACTGCGACCACCGCCGCCTGGGGCTCCACTGCGACCACCGCCGCCTGGGGCTCCACTGCGACCACCGCCGCCGCTGCCACCGCCGCCAGGTCTGCCGCCGCCGCCAGGTCTGCCGCCATCCGCTAAATTATCTCGACGAACGCGCCCCTGAGGTTTCCTTTTGCTACGTTTTTCGGGACGCCGTCCCCGACTTTCAGGCTGATCGCCAAACATTTTATCTTCACGCCCTTCAGGAGTGAAATCGCCTCGATCCATGATCATACCCCGGCAAATCCAGACCTTGACACCGATGGTGCCATAAGTGGTATTGGCCGTAGAAGTAGAATAATCGATATCGGCACGAAGGGTATGCAACGGCACGCGGCCGTCCATATACTTTTCAGAGCGGGCGATTTCCGCACCATTGAGGCGGCCTTTGCAAAGGATTTTAATTCCATCAGCGCCCATTTTCATGGTCGCTGCCAGCGCGCGCTTCATAGCGCGGCGGAATGAAACCCGGCCTTCGAGCTGCTTGGAGATGGAATCGGCTACCAGCCTGGCAGACAATTCCGGCTTTTTGACCTCGATGATATTCAGGGAGATTTCCTGCTTGGTCAACAACTGAAGCTCCTCACGAAGCTTGTCGACTTCTGCACCCCGGCGACCGATGACAATTCCCGGTCGCGAAGTATGGATATCAACCGTCACCTTTTTCGGGGCCCGGATTATTTCCACCTTGGCCAAACCGGCATTGTCCAGACGGGCATTGATGTACTTCTTTACCATCAAGTCTTCCTGAACCAGATCCGCCACATTTTTGGTGGCAAACCATTTGGAATTCCACGCTTTGTTGATTCCCAATCGGAAGCCTATTGGGTGAGTTTTCTGACCCAAAATCTATCCTCCACTACACCTTGCGGTTTATTTTTCGCCTTCATCGGCATCGCCTGATTTGGCTTTTTTGGTCTTCGCATCGGCTTTCGGCGCCGCCGTTTTCTTAGCAGCGGTTTTCTTGGCAGCGGGCTTTTTGACCGCCTTCTTAGTTGTCTTTTTCTTAGCCGCCGCCTTTGCTTTCGAACCAGCTTCCTTAGCCGGCTTGACAGTATCCTGCACATCCTTCTTCTTGGTCGCCCGTTGTTTCTTGGATGGCGCCTCTACTTGCGGGTCGCCCTCGACAACCACTGTCAGATGTGCGAACCGTTTCTTATAGCGAAATACCCGCCCCATGGCGCGGAACCGGATTCGCTTAGCCCGCGGGCCCTCATCGACCTGAATAAGCGCAATTGACAGATCTTCCGCCTTGATGCGCGATGTTCCCTCAACCGCCAGAGCATTGGCGGTAGCCGATTGAATCGTTTTCGCCAGCGGTGCCGCCGCAGCCTTGTTGGTAAACTTCAAAATCGACAGGGCTTCGTCGACCGACTTTCCCTTAACCAGAGTAACCACGCGACGAACCTTGCGGGGCGACATCATCAAATATTTTAATCTTGCCGTAGCCTGCATTTTATCAATCCTGTTTATACTCTTTTGACCGCCGAAGACCGCTCGGCGAGTTTACCACCATGACCACGGAAGGTACGCGTCGGTGCGAATTCACCGAGTTTGTGACCCACCATGTTTTCCGTTACATATATCGGGATAAACTTGTTTCCCGTATGTACAGCCAGGGTATGACCGACAAACTCGGGAGAAATGGTCGATCGACGTGACCATGTCTTGATCACTTTTTTCTCCCCTGTCTCATTTAAGGCGTCGATCTTCTTCAACAGCTTGGGTTCGACATAGGGGCCTTTTTTCAATGACCGGGCCATCGTTCCTCCGTGTTTAACTACCTGCGACGCTTGACAATCAAAGCGTCGGAAATCTTTTTACGTCTCGTCTTTTTACCTTTGGTGGGCTTGCCCCACGGCGTGCAGGGATGACGGCCTCCGGAACTGCGTCCTTCACCACCGCCCATCGGATGATCGACCGGATTCATGGCCACACCGCGAACACTGGGACGACGACCGCGCCAGCGATTGGCGCCGGCCTTGCCCATAACCGTTTTTTCATGATCGAGGTTACCGACCTGTCCGATGGTGGCAGTGCAATTGATCGGCACCAGCCGGACTTCGTTAGACGGCATCTTCAAATGAGCGTATTTACCCTCTTTCGCCATCAACTGAACCAGCGCTCCAGCGCTACGAGCGATCTGACCACCTTTGCCCGGGCGCATCTCGACGTTATGAACCATGGTTCCCATCGGAATCCGCGACAGAAGAGTGGTGTTCCCGACTCTGATCTCGGCTTTTTCGCCGGACATGATAACATCGTCCACGACCAACCCTTCGGGAGCCAGGATATAACGCTTTTCACCGTCTACATAATGAAGTAATGCGATGCGGGCCGAACGGTTGGGATCGTATTCGATAGACGCCACCCGCGCCGGGATATCAAACTTGTTCCGCTTGAAATCGATAATGCGGTAAAAGCGTTTGTGTCCCCCGCCGCGTTGATAGGCGGTTATACGACCTTTGTTGTTACGGCCGCCGGTTTTCTTCAAAATCCTAAGGAGCGATTTTTCCGGGACGATCGAGGTGATTTCCTCGAAGGTCGGAGTCGTCCTGAATCGCAAGGACGGCGTCGTCGGTCTGTATTTTTTAATAGCCATAATCTAATCCAACGCTTCTCTTACAGGTTTTCAAACTCCGTTATCTGGGCATCGCCTTTGAGCTTGACGATCGCCTTTTTCCAGATCGGGGTCTTGCCCTCATTACGGCCAAGCCGTTTCAGCTTGCCCGCCATTATCATCGTCCGGACCGATGTCACTTCGACCTTGAAGATCTTTTCGATGGCGTCTTTGATCTGGTGCTTGTTGGCCCTGGCGTCGACCGAAAAGGCATACTTGCCTTCAGTTTCCTTGGCAATAGTCGATTTCTCAGTGGCCAAAAATTGTTTGATAATCATTCGCGGTTCCATCAGCCGTACACCTCCTCGAGCTCCTTCAACCCGGTCATGGTTATGACAAGGTAATCGGCGTTCAAGATATCGTAGGCACTGGCCAGACGCGCCCGGCTCACCTTGACTGTCTGCATATTGCGGGCAGCCAGATAAGGAGCCTCGTTCTTTCCTTCATCCAAAAGCAAAACTTTCTTGCCGTCCAGCCCCAGATTTTTGATCATGGCGGCCAGATTTTTGGTTTTATGATCCGGCAAGTCCAGCTTTTCAAGGACCTTGATCCGGTCTGTTTTCGCTTTGTCGGAGAAGACCGACATCAAAGCAATCTTCTTCTGTTTCTTGGGCATGCGGTTGTAGTAACACCGCGGCGAGGGGCCAAAAATAATGCCGCCTCCCGGCCACAGAGGAGAGTTATTCGTCCCCGCTCTGGCGCGACCGGTACCTTTTTGACGCCACGGCTTTGCTCCGCCGCCGGCAACCATACTGCGGTTTTTGGTCGAGGCGTTTCCCTGGCGTTGATTAGCCAGGTAATTGACCACATAACTGTGGACCACCACCTCATTAGGTTCACCGCCGAAAATCTTTTCCGGCAAATCCACCGTCGAACCTTGACTGCCGTCCATTTTTATAACCGATAATGACATAGTCTTACCTTACCTGCGAGTCGACTTTTTGATTTTGAGCATACTATTGGCTTTGCCGGGAACACCGCCTTCGACCAATAGAAGGTTTTCTTCGGGAATTACCCGTATTACTCTGAGACCGATAACGGTTACCGTTTCGCCGCCCATGCGGCCCGGCATCCGCTGCCCCTTAAAGGTGCGCGATGGATATGACGACTGCCCAATCGAACCGGGAGCGCGCGCCCGATCAGACTGACCGTGAGTGGCATTGGCTCCGCTGAAATGGTGTCTTTTCATTACGCCAGCAAAACCCATCCCCCGAGACGTCCCGGTCACATCAACCTTCTCACCTTCATTGAAAAGATCGACCTTGAGAATATCGCCAACTTTGGTATCGCCCCAATCGCCCCCCCGGACTTCCCGGAGATACCGAGTCGGCTCTACCCCGCCCGCCTTAAAATGACCCTGTTCCGGTTTATTAATCAGGTTGGCACGTTTCTCACCGAAACCGATCTGAAGGGCATTATAGCCGTGCTTCTTCTCTGTACGTACTGCCACTACGGGACAAGGCCCGGCTTCGATAACGGTAACCGGTTTGGCTAAACCGTTCTCGTCGAACACCCGGGTCATTCCCAATTTTCTGCCAATTAGAGTATTCATGATCCGTCCATCAGGTTTTGATTTCCACATCAACACCGGCCGGCAAATCGAGCTTCATCAGGGCATCTACCGTCTGCGGCGTCGAATCATAAATGTCGATCAATCGCTTGTGAATTCTGGTCTCGAACTGCTCCCGCGATTTTTTATCGACATGAGGAGAACGCAAAACGGTATAAACCGTTCGTTTGGTCGGGAGCGGCACCGGTCCGGCTATACGGGCTCCGGTCCGCAATACGGTACGCGCGATTTCCTTAGTCGACCGATCAAGGGAATAATGATCGTAGGCCTTGAGCCTGATTCTGATCTTTTGCGGTTCCATGTCTATCTTTCTCTAAAAGAGTTTTATCTACTCTACAATTTCTGAGACAACGCCGGCGCCGATGGTGCGGCCGCCTTCGCGAATCGCGAAACGAAGCTCTTTTTCCATAGCGATCGGAGTGATTACCTCGCCCTCGATCGTTACATTATCACCAGGCATCACCAT
>DAOUTW010000127.1 GCA_030668485.1 Candidatus Zixiibacteriota bacterium | reverse complement strand
GTAAAATATTTCGGGTGACATGATCAACTCGGGCCTTTGGCTTTTGCAGATAAAATGAATATGTGAAATCGAGCCGCCGCCGCATTTTGATTACGCCGTGGCACAACTGCAACAAGAAACGTCGGTCAAGTTCGCTAAAGTCCGATCCGCCAAGAACTTCATTGATTGCGTCGTCGCTTTTCCAGCCTCGGTCAAGAACCAAATCGAGCGCCATGACACAGGCGGCCCTTACGGGATCATAATTAGAAGACCTCTTACGGGTGGGCTTGCTCAAGGTGACTCCATTTTATCCCGGCCGTAAGGCCGGAGTTGCTACTTATTCTCTCAAGGTGCCTTTTTCTTAATATCTTATATCGGCACAAAATCAACTATTTAAACCCCTTGACGGTCAAACGATTGCGCTCAAAGGGTCCAGGTATTGTCCGGATTCATCCCGGTATTGCAAAGCTTTGCGGTGAAAATGGAATGAAGCAACCGTTTCGGCGTCAAACAGGTTAAGGATCTCAAGAACCTCATTCGGCTTGGCGTATCCTCCCTGCCCCAGACCCAATTCCATTTCAATTATCGGAGTCGATCCGTTTCGATGCAGTTCGAGTCGGTAGATGGCGGGACGTATCTCCATCGGTTTGCTGCCGTCCTTGGTGGTTCGATTGGCAATGATTGACTCTTCGTGCATTAAGTCGTTCAGGCGGGATTCAATCGCCTGTTCATCATCAAATTGCCCGGTTATCTGGTATGTCGCCCGGTTTAGAAGTGCCGAAATGGCCGGCGCTTTTGAATATATCAATTTATAATCGACGACAAAATATCCATCCGGCAAGGTCTCGGAAAAAGCCCTCAAATGTTCGGTAGTACAATTCCCTTCGACTTGAATATCGAGATACTCGCAATCGGAACTGTATCCATGAGGCAGGGGAGGCCCGAACGATAGTTTTTGATGAGGATGAAACCCCTGGCTGTAGGAAACCGGCAATCCGGACCGCCTGATCGCCCGCTCAAAAATCCGGTTGTTTTCCAGATGTGATAGAAATCGGACCAGGCCTTTTTTGCCCCATTTGAGACGTATCTTTCCCCGGGTGGGACTAAGAGTTTGCTGCGGGCCGATAATTTTCTTATTACGACGACCGAACATATCACTACTACTATTTTCCGCTTCCGCCACGACTTCTTTTTGCTCTATTGTCTTCTTGAAGGCGGTTTCCGATGATTTGGAACGCTCTTTCTGCAATTGTTCTTTCGACTGGCCGCGGTCGATATGATCCCAGGGTAGCGGTGCGGAAAAACTGATCTCACTCGCAAATTCATCTTGGGTCATATCGTTTTCAGTAAAGGCCTGACGCCAGAAATCAATATTGAAATGCTCCGACCAGCCGTCGAAACGAGCGCCGAGACGATAGGCGGAGGCGATAACACGGCCGATTCGCCGGTCGCCGCGCCCGATAATACCTTCAAGATAGGAAAGTTCGGGATTTCTGAATTTTAGATTTACCTCCCGCGTCTTGATACCGTTTCTAAGCAGATTGTGCTTATGCAGGATTTCTTCCGGGCTGGAAATTTTATCCCATTGAAACGGCGTGTGAGCCTTGGGTGAAAACGGGGAGATGGTGACATTGATTCGATGCTGACCCTTGGTGTCGCGCCCGATTCGAACAGTTTTCATGATTAAATCGATAATACCGCGGACATCTTCGTCAGTCTCGGTTGGTAATCCGATCATGAAATAAAGTTTGACCAATTGCCACCCTTTTTCGAAGGCGATTCTTACGGCCGATAGAAGATCTTCTTCGGTCAGGTTCTTATTGATTACCTGGCGCATCCGCTCCGTCCCGACTTCGGGGGCGAAGGTCAATCCGGTTTTATGATTTTTCTTGATCGCCTCGGCCAACGGGCCGGTGAAACTGGATGGCCGCAGGGAAGGAAATGAAAGAGCCGCCTTTATTTTATCCAACGGTCCGGCCAATGTCGTCGCCAGCTTTTCGATTCGAGGGTAATCGGTTGTCGAAAGAGAGAAAAGACTGACTTCATCGTAGCCGGTCGCCTCAATATTGGCCATGACCTGCTGATTGATATCACTGATTCCCCTGGTTCGAACCGGTTTATAAATCTTGCCTGCCTGGCAGAAACGACATCCCTGAGGACATCCACGCATTATCTCAACCGAAATCCGATCATGCGCGATTTCGATCAGGGGGACAATCGGCCGGGCCGGGTAATAATGCGGCTCCAGACTTTTGGTGTGCCGGGCGACGATCTTATCAGGAATATCGTCAATCAGCGGTTGGCGTGTATCGGGATCGTAAAAGGCCGGAACATAAACCGATTGGATCTTTGCCAGCGCCAACAGTCGTTCCCGGCGGCTGTTGCCCCGGTTGGCCTTCAGCACTTCGATCATCTCGGCAAAAGCTTCTTCGGCCTCGCCGATAAAGTAGAAATCGATGAAATCGGCCATCGGTTCCGGGTTGAAGCAGATCGGGCCGCCGGCCGCAATCAGCGGATCATCTTCGGATCTTTCGGCAGAGAGCAACGCAATCCCGGCCAGGTCGAGCATATTGAGTAGATTGGTATAGACCATCTCATAGGCGAGAGTAAAACCGAAGACATCGAATTCTTTTAAGGGTCGATGCGATTCCAGAGAAAACAGGGGGATGCCATTCTTACGCATTACCTCTTCGGCATCGAGACCGGGAGCATAGACCCGCTCACACAAGGCATCGTCGTTACCGTTGATAAGATGGTAAAGTATCTGGCCGCCGGTATATGACATCCCGACTTCATAGAGGTCGGGATAGGCAAGAGCGAAATTTATTCGCTTGGCCGGCTCTTTTTTGATAATCCCCATTTCGCCGCCGATATACCGGGCCGGTTTTTCGACATAGGGGAATAGCTTCTGTTCGAGGAAATCACCAATCATAGGCTTTAAGAAAAAACCCCGGCGTTACTTCCGGGGTTTCATGCTTAGCCGTAGACTTCGGCTTCGTTGCATTTACAAACCCCGACCGGCTTGTTGGTAAATCTCCAGTTGCCGTCTCGATTTTCCGCCTTCATCAATTTGATGTGGGCGATTTCGGTACCGCAAACGGGGCATGTTTCAGAATGTTTCTTCTTGTTCGCCTTGTCCGCAAATGACTGTTTTTTCGCCATGACAAACAGCCTCCTCTATTTCAGTTTCTATTTTTGACAGTTTTTCTTTTTCTCTGTGAAGCTGTACCAGCATCCTGGTCGCCTCGGAGATAAGCTTAAATCCCCGGCTTTCGGAGAAAAGAGCGCTGCAGTTAACGAATTCTTTATCCGCCGTAACATAATCTTTATTTCTAAGCGCTTCCAGCGCCCGGCAATAAGCCTTTTCCTCTTTACTTAACATGCTTCCATGCCTTTAAGTTTCCGCCTTTATATGGCGCAGCCTCTTAACGTAAGGATCGACTTTGTATCCTTCAAGCTGAAGGAAATAGATTATCGATGCTGCCATATGCCGGTACATCGGATCGGTTTTCGCTTCAGCCGATTTCAGGATATCATCAAGACAGGTCAGCAGATGATCGTAACGGTTCAAAAGCATTTCGAGTTCTTCTGATTCCCGGCTGATCATCATCCGGTACTTTTCGATCAGTGAGACCTGCTCTTTCGGCCGTTTGAGCGTTAATCGAAACGTTCCGTCACCCAAGCCGAGGAGCCAATCCTTGACTTCATCGGCCAATTTTAAGCTATCGGCATCATGCTTGTTCGATAAATTCTGTTGAAGGTCAACCAGAAACCCGCCCAATCGTTTTCGTTGCCCGGCGTCAAGAGAGTCAGGCTCTCGCCAGAGACGGTAATCAGACAAAAATTGCATGACACTGTCATTTATAGGGCGGCCCTGTTGATTCTCCAACAGGATATCGTCCAAACGGTTTAGTCCGACCAGAAAACCGATCTTATCTGATTTCCTCGCCAGCAAACCGTCTACCAGTTGCGTCAGACGGGATTCCATCCGTTCTATGGTCGCCATATCAGCCATCGGCTTTTGCAGAATCCTTCGTTTCATTCATGGTCTGTCCGACCCGGTCGGTCAGAAAATCCTCGATCAACTGGCTCAAACGATCGGCCATACCCTCCAGCCGGTCGCCATCGGTGGCAGGTTTGTCGACGGGACATACCAGTCCGGCCAATTGCAGTGAGGCGAGATGTTTCAATGTTTCGATTGATTCCAGCCGGGAAGCGGTCACAATCTCATTGACATCTCGATGTCCATCGACCAAAGCCAGAACATTCCACTCTTCCGGCTCCAGGCTGATGTCACGCTTCTGACCCGGTTCTGATGGCGTCAGTTGATAGACCATCGAGAAATCGGGCAGATAATCTTTAAGCCGGGTCATTTCATCCAGTCGCCGCATACCCTCAAGCACCACATTTTCAGTCGACAGATTGACTGTGATCTCCTCTTCAGTCGGGAACTGGTTCTCGTAGAACTTGAATGATCCCCGGTCCCATGACATCAGCGAGAAAATTAACTCCTCGACCTGCCTTCTTATGACCCCTTCAAGGTCGGCGCGGTCGATGTATTGTTTTTCGATCAGGATCTGGCCCAGCCTCTTGCCGTCGCTCTGATTCTCAGCCTGAAAAGAGATCGACTCATCAAGCTGCTCAGGACTTATTCGGCCGTTTTCGACCAGCATTCGGCCGATATGATAGGTTTTGCGCGGACCGTATCCATATATAACCGATCCCTTCTGGAAATAAACCATAACGATATTGTCGTCTCGCTGGATTCCCAGCGTTCCGGTTTTGCGGCCGACCGACATTAACTGGAAAATTTCCGGCAATGTAAACCGCTCTATATTACCCTGTAAGTCCAAATCCATATTTCTCACCAAATACTCTTAAGTAACCCAACAATATAAACTCTGCGACCGGTTTGTCAATGATATTAATCCGCATTGTCAAGGCAAAATAGAAATGTCCTATTCTTAGC
>DAOUTW010000070.1 GCA_030668485.1 Candidatus Zixiibacteriota bacterium | reverse complement strand
TGAGCCCCGCATTTACGACACCACTTTTTGACCCATCACTAAACCCCTTTAATACCTTTTGACGTAATATTATCAATACCAATAAGTTCAAACAAAAAAACCAACATAATTTGGCTATTATGCCCATCGCGAGGAGGCCCGTAAATGCAAGCGTAGCGAGGATGAGGCCGACGCGGCGATCTATGGATCGAATGCTGCTGTTTGTTGAATACAATGGAGTCGATCGGGTTCGGTTCGCCTTTGGCGGATCAAATCGGACAGGATAATGTTGGTGCATCCCTCGAAAGGTCGGGACCTTCGGCGAGGACGTACACCAACCACGTATTTGCAGGTCTGGAGGAGATTATGGCGCTTAAGACTTATGAAGAATATAAAGAATCAATCAAGAAAATGCGGCCCAATGTTTACAAATTCGATCAGTTGATCGAGGATGTCACAACTAATCCGGCCACGAAAAATACCATCGAGGGGCATGCCAGCCTGTTTCAGGCGCAACATGACGACAATATCAAGGACATGGTCACCACCAAATCGCACCTGACCGGCGAACCGGTCAGTCGTTATCTGTCGATCATCCAGTCGGCGGAGGATATGATGGCCAACTGCATGATGAAACGGTTCGCCTTTCATCTGACCGGCACCTGCACCGGCGGGCGATGCGTCGGATGGACGTCGCTCAATTCGATGTTCATCACCACCTTCGACTGCGATAAGGAGATGGGGACCGATTATCATCAACGCCTGCTGGCCTGGTTGAAAGATGCGCAGGCTCGCGATATAACTATCGCCGGAGCCTTGACCGATCCCAAAGGGGATCGAACGAAAAAGCCGTCGCAACAGGACGATCCCGATATGAATTTGCATGTCGTCGAGAAGCGGGAAGACGGCATCGTCGTGCGGGGAGCCAAGGCGATGATCTGTGGGGTGGCGGCGGCCAATGAGATATTCATCCTGCCGGGATCGGCTTATGGCGAGGAAGATAAAGACTATGCGGTCTCGTTCGTGATTCCGCGCGATATCGAAAACCTGACCATCGTCGAGGCGCGTCATCCCAGCGACGGTCGCGAGGGAACCGAGGGTTTCGATATCCCCAACACTTGCGGCGGGATTACTCAGGCTTATCTTATTTTCGAAGATGTCTTTATTCCCAATGAGCGGGTGTTTATGTGCGGCGAATACAAATTCACGCAGTCGGCCGTCTTCAACTTCGTGGCTGCCTATCGGTCGGGTATCGGCGGATGTGTCGCCGGGCAGGGGGATGTCAAGATCGGTGCGGCGGTTTTGACGGCTCGCGCCAACGGCCTATCGGCCAAAGTCTTTCGGGATAAACTGGCGCAGATGAATGTCAACAATGAGACGACCTTCGGGATGGGTATCGCGGCCTCGGTAATGGGGCAGAAACATCCGTCGGGCGGCTGGCTGCCGAATATGCTGCTGGCGAATGTCAATAAGGTTCATGTCGCGACCTTGCCTTATGATACTTCGCGGCTGGCGCAGGATATCGCCGGCGGGATCGGCGAGACCGGATGTATGCCGTCCTATGCCGATTTCAAGTCTGAGAAATACGGCAAGTTGATCAAGAAATATATGAAGGCGGCGGTGTCGGGTGAATCGCGGGCGCGCGCGGCGCGTCTGGTGGAATGGGTCACGATCGGCGCGGGAGTGCCGGGGTGTATGCACGGCGGCGGGTCGCCGGATGGGGCGAAATTGTTTATTCAGGCTTTTTCAAGGCTGGAGGACAAGGTCAACATCGCTCAGCGACTGGCCGGGATCACCGAGGAAATCCCGGAGCCGTCCAAAAAGAAAAAATAGGGCAAAAAAGTTCCGGCCGACTTCGCAGTCGGCCGGAGTCGCCCCATCGGCAAAGAACGAATAAACTTTCCCTGCGTCAGGGCGGGGAGGGTGCTTTATCTCGCCCTACCAACGTGATTGTTATCTGTCCCCCATGGGATCGCCATCAGCCCGCACTCGCATCCATTATCACTTATAAACACCATGCGCCATCCCATGCGATGCCTGTACACCGGCCGGCATTAAGCGAATGCTGCTGCGGAAACGATGTCCTGCCGAAGCCAAATATCATCATTGCAAAACAACCCGGCGATTATAATACTACAACTCCGGGCGGTGTTTCTGGATCGGGAAAGTTCTCTGCTGATTTACTGATGCCAAACAGTCAATCACAAAATCTGATTCTTAGACTACTTTCCTCCTCCCGATTACAACTCAGACAACAGCCATAATCGCGCGATGTCCTTAAAAGTGCATTTCACAAAATAAGGACAACGCCCCTTGGGTAACTAATAATAAGTGATTTATTGATTTATTGTCAAGGCTTTTTTGATAATTTTGTCGGCCTTCTGTCTAATCTAAAAAACCGGGCGAGGTTTGGGAAGATAAAAACCGCCTCGCCCGGTGTTGAATATCAATGATTTGCATTCAATTTTCAGCCAACCGGCGGCAAAGTTGGTTGTTGCCGCCAGGGGCTGTAGAGTGCGTTATTTCATCAATATCATTTTCCTTTCGGCCGTAAATTCGGCTGTGGTGATACGGTAGAAGTAAACACCGCTGGAAACCTTCCTTCCCGATTCGTCATTGCTATCCCATTGCACGCTGTGAATTCCAGCTTCTTCCTGCCTGTCGAGAAGAGTCGCGACATTCTGACCGAGAATATTGAATATCTCGATCCTTACATGCGAGGGAGCCGGTAATTCGTACATGATGGTCGTAATGGGGTTGAAAGGATTCGGGTAGTTCTGATGCAGAGCATAGGCCGTTGGCATGGCTGCCTGCTTGTCGATAGTTACCTCAAGGAGGTTACCATAGTAATCCGACAATTGCGTTTCCGCCAGCTCGATGGTTCCGTTTCCGGCAATCGGAACGGCGAAAACACTCTCCAAACCGGCAGGGATTCTGATTCCCTTCTCCATACTGAACACCAGAACTTTCAGAATGCCATCGGCGTTGCTGAACTTGAGGGTCATATCGGAAGCGCCGTTAATCAATTGGGGATCACCGATATCATATCCCGAATATTCGAAGACGAAATATCCGGCTCCAATATCCACCGGTGCCTTGGTCGATACTCCGAAGGCGGAATGGTTCACCGAGGTGTGGACCGATACGCCTTCAGCATAAGGAGTCAATTTCGGATATGGCGGAGCATCGCCGGTGATGATGCGCACCTGGTAGACCAGATCGGCCACCGATAATGCGACCCCGTCGGCATTGACATCAGAGGCAGCAATCGAAGCTTCGACATGATCGCCAAAGGCGCTCAGTCCACTGATGAAGTAGTTGGTGAACATCACTGCATCAGCGATTTCATTGGGAAGACCGTTGCAATTGATATCACCCCGAAGATCGATAGAATCGGAGCATACTATATCGATACCGCCGCGGACGAAATGAATATACCGCGTTGCCGATGGTTTATCCGGATCGGGGTTCAGACAGTAATCGGGCGCCCCCACAAACGGAATGCGCTCATCCTCGGGAAACTCATCATCGTCGTCCTCATTCCATATCAGGTTGTATTCAAAATCATAGATGGCGAGGTCGATATACAGTATCTGGCCATCGACACTCGAAATGGAATTATCGTTGCAATCGTCCCAGAAGAAATAAATAGGCGCGTACTGACAATCATAGGTCCTGTCGTTGGTGACAAAAAACGTCAACGTCGCCAGTTCGTGAGGGTCGATATCCGGCGGACCGTAGCAGGATGGGTGGTTGGGGCCGTTGTTGATCTCGGCAATGGCGATTATCCGTAGTAGGCCGGAGGGGCAGGCGTCGCCACAATTCCCATGAACGCCGTAGCGATATGTGAAGTATTCCCAATCGCAATCCTCCAGCAACTGTCCCGGTTCGGCCTCCGTGAAGGCCAGCGCGGAGGCATCATAGGCGATCAGGAAGTCGAACCCGCCCATCTCCAACTCTGTGTTTTCGACTGTGACCGCAACATTTGCATAATGTCCTTGAAGCGTATTGTGAGTCTTTTCTATTTTGATCACAAACGGCTGGATCGGGGCGGCGACGCTGTCCATAAAGTAATCATATGCTTCCAGGGCCAGCGAATCGACCAGTTCTTCCACCAGTTCATAAACCATTCCGCCGGAAGCCTCCGCCAGTTCATGAAGCGGGGTGGCCGCGTTGGCATCAAGGGCCATCGACGAGGACTTATCAGCTTTGTCCTCCGCTTCACCAGGTTTCGGGTTTTGAGAACCGTCTTTTGGAGTATCGCTGATCGTAAATCCAAAAAGCATCCCGGTAGTGTTTAAATTATCCATCTCGGTCAGTGCCTGAAATCGGCTACATGCAAAGTCTGCATTTTCATTCCAAGGAGGCGGCATCGAATGAACAACGGGGTAACTCAACTCGACATCACTGTTATGGAATCGATCAGCCGGATGGGTAAACATGAAGTACGCTCTCATCGGGTTTGAATATGTCAACGGAGTGGGTGAAATATCACCATCGACGTAGACATAGCTGCCGTCCCCGTTGAGATCGAGCCCGAGGCCGGTGATGGCCTGGTATATAGCCGTATACTGACTTTCGTCACCGTCATCGCCCCAGCCATTGGGGATAGAGGTGATATGAGGATCAAGTTGAGCCGGTGTGGCGACGAAATTGGTTTGTACGGAATAGGCTATATCATTATAGCCAGTGCTCCCGTACGGAGCCCAAGGGAAATCCATAAAATAGGTCAGCGCATACCTTGAACCTGGAGCATGAGCCTCAAAAACAAGCGCCAGACCTCGGATGGCCTGCTCATACTGGGTACGGACACTTCCTGCGCTTCCGCTCGCATCGACCAGGAAGACCACGTCGACTCCGCCAGCAGGTACCGTCGGTCCGCCCAGACTTCGCGTCCAGGTATGATCAGGGATGGCATTAGGCGGGTCCGGCGGAGTAGTGTTCAGCACCCAATCGTATCGAGCGATATAGGAACCGTGAGTCGGCCATGGATCCATTATGGAAACGTTATCAGTTAAGATATTGTATCCGTGAAGCACGATGGCATGAGCGCCGCCCCCCCACCAATCAAAACGGGCCATGACCGGATTCAATAGACCAATCTGGGTGGCCAGTTCCGATCGGGTGAGGGCACTGTTGACTCCGACATAGTCGACACCCCAATTGGCCAGTACCCCCTGACAACTCCTGGCGCCAAAATAAAGCCAATTACCCTGATTGCAGGGCCAGTTCGGCGCAAAGGCGGGATTTCCGCAATTGGTGAGGTTGAATGCCCAGTTGGCGATATCGCTTTGTTCTACCGTAACCCCGGTTTTAGATTGGATGATCGCCTTGGAGCTGGCATCCCAGCACCACATATTCTGTTCCTGATTTTCCTGAGGGACGTTTAGAAGAGTAACTTGCGCTTCAGCCGATGGTATGGTCAGCATAAACAAGCCCGCCAGTACCACCAGACTTATCAAAAAACTTGATTTAATCTGCACAGCGGGCCTCCTTAATCTTGACTCATTTCTATGTTTTTGGCTACCAGCGGCGCCAACTTTTCAATTATGTCCGAAGCAGAATAAAGCTCCGGGGCGCCACCATCGACACTACCTAGATTCATACATACTCTGGCTGATTCCATCGGTAATACATCAATGCGGTCATTGTTGGTCAGCAACAGTATATCCGATGTTGCCTGATATATGCGGACCAGAGTCATGGTATAGTCTTTTTCATCTGACCATGTTCTTTCGAGGCCGATTAAGTCGCGGGCGAATTCGGCATGACCGATGGCGACAGCCTGCCAAATGTTTTCCAGAATGCCAACGGTCAGAATGGCTCTCGGTTCGCCGTTTTGCAGAATCGGAAAAACCCACAACTGGGTCGGCAATAATTTGGCTCTGATATCATCATTGATATCGAAATTCATAATAACCTGCGGATCGACGGTCATCACCCGGTACGGGTTTCCCAGCGAAACGTCAGCAAAACCACTCCCCTGCATAAAACCATAGCGTTCCATCTGATCGAGGGGAATAGCATCGAGAAATGGGTCGAGCCCTTCTTCCGCTGCTTTCGACACCTCTTCAGGAACAGTGGAGTCAAACCCGAATTGATTTAGCTTTTCCAGAGAGAAATTCGGATCGGACGTCGCTCTGTCGAATTCCTCGGCTGGAGCCGGTGCTGCCGCGATGACAATTGCAATCAGAGTGATCGCAATGCGCTGCAACAGCGACCCAATCCGATCCGGCCCCCGCAACCTTGAACTACATCTCATCTTTACCTCCTGGCTCTACGGCTTGTGTCAAGAGTGGATTCAAACTACAACCTCTTGTTTAAGCCAATTTGCCGGCACCGTTGCGGATATTGTCTCTCGTAGGCCAACACCAGATGTTTAATATTCGCCCCATAAGAGATGCCGAGATACGATAAACAGACTATCTATATGGCGATATAACATTTGACGATAGTGGTGTGACAGCGGTTTCCAACTGATCGAGAAACACCGCGGCCACTTTCTGCCCGAAAGATTTTGAGATAAGGGATATCCCATTTCTTTCCTGCAATCCGCTGGCTGCTGACTAAAGACACATAATTGCGCGCGGCTCCAGAAGTAGTACTAGCCTGACCGTAAGGCATTAATCCAGCAAGTATATAATTCTAAAGTCGATGATGATGCGTGTTGATTTTCCCTTAGACTTGGTATGATTATACTATTTTGGATAGTAATTGTCAAGAAATATTTAGGATTATAAATGATACTATCAGGGCAAAATAGAAATATCCCAAAGAGCGGCTGTAATATATTCCATTACCGAAACGTGTCTCAAGCGCTTCTTAGCCTTGACCGGCGTTATGCCGGGAAAAAGGGCTTGACGATGGGGTTGAATTTGTGTAAAATATAAGGCTGAAGTATGTTTCGGGCCCATAGCTCAGTTGGTTAGAGCAGCTGACTCATAATCAGCGGGTCCCAGGTTCGAGTCCTGGTGGGCCCATTTGATCTTTGAAGGTAGAAATATAAGGGAATGGGCAATTAGCTCAGTTGGTTAGAGCGTTCGGTTCACATCCGAGAGGTCACTGGTTCGAATCCAGTATTGCCCACCATGAGAGATTTTATATTGGTGCGTAAACGAGAAACTGACAATTTCCGGCGTATACAACATTTTCAGAAATGTATAAAAATGTGCGCCGAGAATAGAAAAGAAAATAAACAAGTGCCCGCTGTGAAAATGGCAGGCACTTTTTTTGTCGGATAATGTTTTATCTGGTAAATGTTTTAGCCGGTAAATGGCTTGGCCGAAGGAGCTAATAAATGAACGGTGATTTGGAACTACTGCTGAAGTTGCAGAGCATTGATTATGATCTGGGAGAACTGGAACGCTCAAAAGAGTATATCCCGGACATGATGGAAAACCTCCAGCGTGAAATCAAAGACTCCGATGCTAAATTACAGGAAGTCACCGGGGCGCTGTCGACCGATCGCCTGGAAAAAAAGGATGCGGAACTGCAGCTTCAGGAGAAGCAGGAAAAGTTAAAAGTGCTCCAGGACCGGATGATGGCTATCAAGACCAATAAAGAGTATGATGCTCTGGTCAGTGAAATCGACCAAATCAAAGAAAGCATTTCGGATTTGGAGACTCGAACCCTTGAATTGATGGGGGAGATCGAGAAATACGAGAAAGAACTTGACGATCTCAAGGCTCAGACGGCCAGTATCACAGATATCAACAGCGGACAGTTAAAAAGCCTGCAGGAACAAATTGATTCGGTCGGGAGCAAAATTCTGTCTAAGGAAAAAGATCGCCTGGATCTGGTCTCTAAGGTAAATAAGAGAGTCATAGCAACTTATGATCGCATACGGAAGGGCAAAGGTGGTGCGGCCGTGGTTGCGGTTAAGAAAAGAGCCTGCGGCGCCTGTTATAAGGCTCTGCCGCCACAGAGAATTCAGGAAATTAAGCTGGGCGAACGGATTATTACCTGCGATAGTTGCGGGCGAATGTTGATCTGGACCGACGTTAGTAATAAATAATGCCGTAAGTTCATGAGGCATAAGGGTATACGATATGGGAACTATGATTCAATAAGGCCGGTTGCGACAGCAGATGTAAAGAGGGAAATATCTGCGCTCGCAGGGCTTAAAGAATTGCGTTACGCACTAAAATTGATTAGAATTATGGTAGCGTAAGTCAGTCTGGCGGAATTGTGTCGGAGTTTTCAGCAGACCCGAAAAAATTATCCGCTGGCGCCCATGATAACGAAAAGAAGTGTTGATAATAATATATTAACCGTAGCTTTAAAGCAGGATAAGCGGTCGCATTTTATGACGTAGTCAGAAATGAGGAAAGTCCGGGCTCCACAGAGCCGGAGTGCCCCGTAACGCGGGGGCGGAGCGATCCGACGGAAAGTGTCGCAGAAAATAACAGCCTACCTGTTCGTTCAGGCGAACAGCGGCAATGGTGAAAACGCGGTGTAAGAGACCACGGGCTGTGCCGGAGACGGGATAGTCGGACAAACCCCACTCGGAGCAAGGCCAAATAGGGAAGGATGAGGCTGGCTCGCCTCTTATGACTTCCGGGTAGGCCGCATGAGGGCATGGGTAACTATGCTCCCAGATAGATGACCGTTCGCCAGTGATGGCTGACAGAACCCGGCTTATTTCCTGCTTTATGCTACATCAATAGGAATCACGCACATGGCTTGGGGTGATAAAAGTGTTCCCCCGCAGTGGGTTCTGGCGTTAGATCCTCCCAGTGAAGTAGTTGATGATATTGTTTCACAAGTCGATCTCCCCAAAACCGTCGTTAAAATTCTGATGAATCGTAAGATCGATACGTCTGAAAAGGTTAGGGCGTTTATCAATCCGCGACTCGAGGACTTAGGTGACCCTTTCATTCTCAAGGGGATGACAGCGGCGATCGATCGGATCACCGACGCTCTCAAGAAGAATGAAAAAATACTGATTTACGGCGACTATGATGTCGACGGGATTACCGCCACCTCTTTGCTTTTCCTGGTTCTCAATCGCCTGGGGGCTCAGGTTGATTATTATCTGCCGAATCGGTTGACAGAGGGTTACGGATTGTCGGAAGGCGGCATAATGATTGCCAAGAGCCGAGGGATTCAGTTGATTATTTCGGTTGATACCGGCATAACCGCCGTCGATGAGGTAGAATTCGCCCGGAAAAACGGCATCGAATGTATCATCACCGATCATCATGAACCCGGCGACCGGATGCCCAATGCCGAGGCGATCGTAAATCCCAAGCAGGCAGACTGCCCGTATGAAGCGGCGGAATTGTCCGGGGTCGGTGTAGCCTTCAAAGTTGCCCAGGCCTTATACCAGAAGCTGGGGCAGGATCATTCGGAACTGGAGCGACATCTCGACCTTGTCGCTCTCGGTACCTCGGCCGATATCGTCCCGCTGCTCGGAGAAAACCGGACCCTGACTCGCTTCGGCTTCCAGCAAATCGTGCGAACCACCAAACCGGGGCTGAAATCGCTCACATTCGTATCCGGTCTGATGGGTAAGGATATCGGAACCGGGCAGGTTGTTTTCGTTCTGGCTCCGCGGATAAATGCCATCGGCCGGTTGGGAGACGCTCAGGAGGCGATTAAACTTCTGACAACCAGAGATGAGCAACTTGCCGCGAAAATAGCGCGCACTCTTGATTCCGAAAATAAACGCCGTAAAAGTATCGACGAAGCGACGCTCAATGAGGCTCTTGAGCAATTGGAAGAAGTCTGCGATCTTGAAAACGACAAGGCGATTGTCCTGGCCTCCGAAGGGTGGCATCAGGGAGTAATCGGAATCGTCGCTTCGCGATTGGTGGAAAGATATCATCTGCCGACGGTACTGATCGCTATCGACAATGGCGAAGGGAAAGGGTCGGCCCGTTCCATTCCCGGTTTTCACCTCTTCGAGGCCTTAAGGAGATGTGAGGATACATTGATCAGGTACGGCGGGCATAAATATGCCGCGGGCCTGACGATCAAGCCGGAGAACGTAGAGCGTTTCCGCGATAAGATGAAGGCGGTCACCAAAGAAATGCTTACCGACGAAGACCTGGTCCTCAAAATGTTCGTCGATGCCGAAATCGAGCTGGATCAGATCGACAATGGATTCGTCGATATTCTTGAGATGTTCAGTCCTTTCGGGCCGATGAATATGCGCCCGGTTTTTCTGACCCGCAATCTGGAAGTGTACGGACAGCCTTACAAGGTCGGCAAAAATCATTTGAAAATGAGGGTTCGCAAAGGCAATACGACTCTCGATGTGATCGGCTTCGGATTCGGAGAACTTGTGCGGCCGTTATCGATGCGTGCCGGAACAATCGATATGACCTATGTCATTGAGTATAATCATTGGAATGGTGTCGCGCGAATTCAGTTGCGGGTTAAGGACATCAGGTTCGACAGCGGCCATATTCCCAGGGGAAATGCACCGTAGAATATGTCGTTATATGATAAGTTTTTAAACGGTTCAGTCGTCGCCCTCTCGCGGATAATCACTCATATCGAAGACCGCGGCGACGGCTTTCAGGAATTGCTTTCCCGTCTTTACCGCAAAACCAATGGAATTTACCGGATCGGCCTGACCGGCCCTCCGGGCGGTGGAAAATCTTCATTAGTCAACCGCCTGGGCGGGCTTCTGGTGGACCAGGGCCATAAGGTGGCCATTGTTTGTGTCGACCCCAGTTCGCCATTTACCGGCGGCGCTTTGCTGGGCGACCGGCTACGGATGCAGGATATTCCCCAGGACAAAGGAGTTTTTATCCGTTCTATGGGCAGCCGCGGTTCATCGGGCGGCCTGGCTCTGGCGACATCGAATGTGACTGTGGCTCTGGACGCTTTCGGTTTCGATACTATCATCATCGAAACGGTCGGGGTAGGGCAGATGGAACTGGACATCATCGATGCCTGCGACACCGTAGTCGTTGTGCTGGTGCCGGAATCGGGCGATGCTATTCAGGCGTTAAAAGCCGGCCTGATGGAGATTGCCGATGTCTTTGCCGTCAACAAGGCCGACCGTTCGGGATCGGAACAAATGGTTTACGATCTCAAGTCGGCGATGAATATGAAGGCGGTAAAGGCGGCCTGGGAAGTTCCGGTGGTGCCCACCGAGGCGGTGAATAACAAGAATGTCGACCAACTGCTGGTGGAAATCCAAAATCATCAGAACTATCTGGAGACCAGTGGGCATCTGAAATACAGGCGGGGGCATCAGCTCAAGAGAAAAGTCGAACAGGTAATAGAGCGATTGATAAAGGGCGAACTGAGTTCAACGATTCTAACCGATACGATTCTTGATGAGGTGGCAGCCAAAATAATGACCGGCGAGGACGACCCCTTTTCGGCCGGGCAAAAGCTGTATATGCGGTTCAAGCAGAAATCTTGATTTCTGGTCTCCCCGGTGTGATTAATCCGGATAATCTTAATTTCATCACAGGTTAGGCTTGCGTCAGGTATGAAAAACACCTTAAATTGGTATTTAGAAAAATATGTGCGGGAACGAAAAGCTAAAGGAGGATAAATTGAGTTTGTTTGGATTGACCGATGAGCAGCGTGAATTTGGCGAAATGGCGCGGGATTTCTGCAAGAAACGATTGTTTCCTGTCGCTCGAAAATTCGACGAGGAAGGAATTCCCGATGATTTTCTGGCCGAACTGACAGAACTGGGATATCTGGGATGTTCAATCCCGGAGCAATACGGCGGAATGGGTGTCGACCTGTTTTCGCTGATAAATATCATTGAGGAATTTTCTCGGGCCAGCGGCGGTGTAGCTACCCTGATCGGCGCTCATCTGGGATTGGGCTGCAAATCTATCGAGATGTTTGGGAATGAAGAGCAAAAAGCGAAGTATCTACCGCAGATGGCTAAAGGTAACATCACTTCGTTTTGTCTGACTGAACCCAATGCCGGTACGGATGTGTTTTCGATTGAAGCCAAGGCCGAGGCCAGCGGAGATTTCTATATCCTCAACGGTGAGAAACAGTTTATCACTTCCGCAGATATTGCCAAGTATTTCGTCGTTTTCTGCAAGACCGAAAAAGGCCCGACAGGTTTTCTTGTCGAGCGCGACGATGGTGGTGTTTCGGTCGGTCCCCCGGAGAAAAAGCTTGGGATTAGGTCTTCAAAAACATGCGGCGTGCATTTTCAGGATGTAAAAGTGCCGGCCGCAAATATAGTTGGGCCGCTCGGTAAAGGACTCAGAGTTGCTCTCAGTGTTCTGGATTACGGACGTCTGGGAGTGGCCGGTATAGCCCTTGGGATAGCTGAACAGGCATTTGATGAGGCTGTCGAATTCGCCCAAAACCGGGTCCAATTCGGAAAGACAATCTCGAGTTTCCAGACTACTCAGTTTAAGTTCGCCGATATGCGAGTCGAGATCGATGCGTCGCGATATTTACTGTATTATGCTCTGGGCAAGGCCAGTGAAGGGCAGCGTTTTTCACTGGAAGCGGCCAAAGCCAAATTAAAAACCTCTGAAGTCGCAAGTTTTGTGGCCGACTCGAGTATTCAGATTCACGGCGGGTATGGTTACACTGAGGATTACAACGCCGAACGGGTCTGGAGAGATGGAAGAATTACCCGGATTTACGAAGGCACCTCCGAAGCGATGCGGTCTATTATTGGCGGTATGTATCGCGGAAAAAAGGAATAACGGACCGGGAAGACCTGCGATTTGTGATTCAATGAAAGAGATTCCACTATACTCCGGCTGCTTTGTCTGCGGACAGGAAAATAAAAACGGGCTTCAGGCCCGTTTTTTCTGGGACGGGGAAAAGGCCGTCTGTGATATCGATGCCTCAGAGGCATTTGCCGGTTATAAAAATATACTCCACGGGGGTATCGTTGCCACCCTGCTGGATGAGATTATGATAAAGGCCCTGCTGGCTCAAGATATTCTTTCGGTCACAGCCGAAATAACGGTCCGCTTTAAAAAACCGGTCTTTACCGGCGACAGACTACACTTTGAAGGCTGGAAAACGGAGGAATGCGGGACTGTATATTCCACCAAGGGGCGGGCAGTAAATCAAAACGGTGATATTGTCGCGGAAGCCACCGCCAAATATTTTCGGGCAAGGGATGATCTTGGCAAAAAACTTCAGGAATCCAGGGATTGACGCTATGGAAGCTTCCGGATTATCGGTTGGCTTTTTTCTTCTGCAGTACCTTTAAGGCTTCGAGTACCCCGCAGCCGACGGCATCAGCCTTGTCTGAAACTTTGTAACAAAAATCTTTTAGGCCTCGCGGATCAATATCGCCTATCTTTTGCCCCAGTCGCACATCCAAACCATTCCGGATAAGACCCCGGATAACTCCGTCAATTTCGGCTGCGACGGACACTCCCGCAACTTCGCCGACAGCCTGGCCCGATTTCACCATATCGGTAATATTGCACGAAGCAATGAATTTGCCATCGGCGGGAGCCCGAAGAACCCGCTGCAAGCCGACACCGTTGACCGAGGCGGGAATCCCGGTGTCCGCAGCCGGAGAGCCGTCGTAGATTACTTGCCCCAAGTCTATGCCGCGATTGGTTTCGATAGCGGCATGACAATTTTCTCCGACGATAAAACCGGGACCGAGACCAATAACAATCGGAGCCATATTGAGATGGGTATCAATATTCTTTTTGAGCATCCGTCCGTCAATCACTACCATGGGAGCCAGGTCGAACAGGAGTGCTGCATCAGGATCAACCAGTAGGGGAACGGTCGAACCATCGGCGATGGCGACCGCCTCATCAACTGAATTAACCAGAACAGAGGTGATTTCCTCGACCGATATTTTCTTTTCAAAAAAAGCTTCAGCAAAGCAGACCAGACGTCTGACACATTCAGGGGATGGTTTCTCAAGGGCAATGACTTCGAAGCCGGCCAGGCATAAATGGCAAATTACTCCGGAGGCAACATCACCGGCGCCGCGAACGACAATCCGATTTTGTACCGGCGGTCGGGTCATTGGCTGGAGCGCACGATGCCGTTTTTTACGGCTACTAATTCGGCCAGGATAGAGACGGCAATTTCAAAGGGACCTTCGCCTTTGATGCGCAGGCCGATCGGCGCGTAGACATCGTCCAGTTTTGCCCGATCAACGCCTGACTTTTCCAGCGATGCGAATAATTTGGCGACCTTGCCCTTTGAACCTATCATGCCGATATAAGCACAATCTTCATCCAGGATTCGCTGCAATACCGAATAGTCGATCACATGCGAGCGAGTGACAATCACCACGAAACAGTCGTTGCCCAGCGAGGGGAAATTGTCATTGTAATCAGGATCTGTCTGAAGGGTAGTAACCTGTGGCAGGTAATTGCTCAGGATGTCCGGCCGATCATCGATAACGGTAGTCATAAAATCGGAACCGACAGCCAGCCGGGCCAGTTCGCGGCCGACATGCCCTCCGCCAATGATGATCAGTTTTTTCGGTCTGGCAGACACTTCCATATAGACATCGGCTTCTCCTCCGCAGGACATCCCTGTCGCACCCTCGCCCTTTTTGGAAAAGTTATATTTCTTCAACCGATGGCCGCCTTCCGCTTTGAATAATTCCAGGCAATCATCTATTACCAGTTTCTCGAAATTACCGCCACCGATTGTCCCCGATATGGTCGCGTCGGGGAATACCAGCATTTTGGCGCCCACCTTGCGGGGTGAGGCTCCGGCCGTTCTAATGATAGTGGCCAGCACAAACGGCTGACCGGCCATACTTCGTTTATACATCTCTTCAAAAATATCCGGTGCAGTCATTTTTTCATTCCATTCTCTAATAGTGCGCGGTAATCGCCCTCGGTGTCGATATCTATTTGCGGTGTCGCATCCTTTAACACGATGGCGCCGTTTTTGTATTTGGCGACCAGTTCATTTCCCACGCAATCGCCTCTTAGTAGCATTAGGTCCTTGAAGAGTTCCCTGGCAAATATAATGGGGTGTCCTCGGCCGGTGGGAGATTCGACATAAAGAATAGGCGGTTGCTCCCTCCTGAATTGGTCAATGGCTTTATTAATTAATACGTGGGTAACTCCGGGCTTGTCAGCCACCATAAAAAGGGCGGCATCGGATTTCTCCCTGACCAGGTTTATGGCCCATTTGATTGATTCCGCTCGTCCGAGGCGATAATTGGGGTTGTGCGCAAAACTGACCCTGTCTGACCGATAGCCGGCCAGCGTTTTTTCCACCCTGGTATTGTCATGACCGATGATAATCAGGATATTATTGACTTCGGATTTCGATAATTGCTCCAGGACTTCTTCGATGATGGTATGGTTTCGATACGGCAGCAGGAGTTTATTGGAAGAACCCATGCGCGATGAAGCTCCGGCGGCAAGTATTATGCCTGTAATTTTCATAGTTCGCCCGGTTATTGGTCTTCGACACAGGCGAAAATATAATCAATGAGCCGGTAATGTCAAGCCGGTTTGATTTGGAGTTGAAGCATGTCCCTCACGATCGAAAAGCATGTAATCGTTCTATCATTAAGGGGTGCGGTGACTCGAAGAGTGCCGGATCAGTATAAAAACCAATTGATTTTTGGGGTCTTGGTCGATATATTAGCTCAAAGATTTTTTGGGATGAAACCATATATTCACACAGGTTATATATTGGTACGCATGCATTTCTTTCCATCATTCAACGGAGGACAATAGAATGGATCTGGGTCTGGAAGGTAAAGGAGCTATCGTAACCGGCGGAAGCATGGGAATCGGAACCGCCATCGCTCTGGACCTGGCCCGTGAGGGCTGCAATGTGGCCATCAACTATCGGCGTCATGATACCGAGGCGAAGAAAGTTGTGGAAGAGATTACGGCCATGGGAAGGAAAGGTCTGGCTATACAGGCGGATGTGTCCAGTCATGCGGATGCTCAGAAGATGGTCGATACCGTCGTTAAAGAATTTGGCGGCCTTGACATTCTCGTCTGCAACGCCGGTATCAACTGGGACGGCGTGATCTGGAAGATGAGCGAAGAACAATGGGATCAGGTTATAAATGTAAACCTTAAAGGTTATTTCAACTACAACAAAGCTGCGGCCCTGGTTTTCAAGGACCAGAAGAGCGGACGAATCATCAATATATCGTCGATTAACGGTCTCAGGGGCAAGTTCGCACAGACCAATTATTCCGCATCCAAAGGCGGAGAAATAGCGATGAGCAAGGCATTGGCCAGAGAACTGGGTAAGTTCAATGTCAATGTCAATGTTGTCGCTCCGGGAATGGTCATGACCGATATGGCCCGTAACATACCGGCCGAATTTCTCAATAAGGCGGTCGACGAAACCGTTCTGGGACGTATCGCCACCCCGGAGGATGTCGCCTATCTGGTGACTTTTCTCTGTTCGGACAAGTCACGCCACATCACCGGTGAAGTGTTTAAAATCGACGGCGGTCAATACATTTAGGAGGAGCCGATATGGCCCGAGTAGGGATAATAGGTATAGGACATGGCCAATTCGGCCGCAGAAGCGACGCCACCGTGCAGGAACTGGCTTTCGAGGCTTATCGCGAAGCAGTTCAGGATGCGCAGATAGATCCCAAGGATCTTGACGGTTCCGTTATCGGATCGGTTCCGGAATATCATAAACAGCGTTCACTTCCCGGAGTGGTTCAGGAGTACCTGGGACTGAATCCTCTGCCGACCTGGCTGACCGAAGTCGCCTGCGCATCAGGCAGCGCCGCTATTCGCACGGCCTGGATGGGAATCCAGTCGGGAGCGCACAAACTGATGGCGGTTATTGGTTGTCAGAAGATGACCGAGCTTTCCACGCCGGAAATCCTGGCCCTAATGGGGCGGGTCGGCGAAGTGCAATGGGAGTCGGTATTCGGAACCACATTCCCGGCTTACTATGCACTGTTTGCAAAAAGCCACATGCACGAATATGGCACGACTCGTGAACAGTTGCTTCAAGTGGCGGTCAAGAATCATTTCTATGGCGCCAGGAATCCTAACGCATTATTCAGAAAAGAAATTACCATGGAAAAGGCGATGGAATCCGAACCGGTATCCGATCCGCTTCAGGTTTACGATTGCTGCGCCAACGCCGACGGCGCCGCCTGTGTGATTTTAGCATCTGAAGAAATCGCCAAAAAATCATCCAAGCCGGTCGTCTGGCTGGACGGCCTTGGATGCGCCACGGCCAGTATGTCTGTACTCAGAAGACCCAACCTGGTCGGCCTCCCCAGCGCCGAGCAGGCTTCACACGTCGCCTACGAAATGGCTGGAGTGACCGCCAAAGATATCAAGGTGGCCGAAGTACACGACTGTTTCACCATCGCTGAAATCATGGCCTATGAAGACCTGGGCTTTTGCAAGAAAGGCGAAGGCGGGCGATTCATAGAAGAAAAACAATCGTACCTCGAAGGCCGGACACCGGTCAATATCGACGGCGGCCTTAAGTCCAAGGGACATCCGATCGGCGCCACCGGAGTTTCTATGACAGTTGAAGTTGTGAAACAACTCAGGGGAGAGGCGGGAGAACGCCAGGTCCCGAATGCCGATATAGGTCTCACGCATAACGTCGGTGGCATCGGACAATACTGTTTTGTCCATGTCCTCAGGAGGGATTAAGATTATGTTTAAATGGTTTGGAAAAGTAAATTTTTCTCCCTACACCAAGGTCACCGATTTTGCCGATCACCTGAAGGATGGGCGCCTGATGGGTTCCAAATGCAAAAAGTGCGGGCAGGAATCGTTTCCTCCGCGAGCCGATTGCAACAACTGCCTGTCGGGAGATTTTGAATTTATAGAATTCAGCGGGAAGGCGAAACTTCTTTCCTATACCGTAATTCATGCCGCACCGACCGGGTTTGAGGATGTTGTGCCATACACGATTGGTGTGGTTGACCTGAAGGAAACCGGGCGGCTGTTGGCCTGGATCGGGGACACAATCCCTGACAAAGATATTAAGATCGGTATGGATCTTCAGGTGGTTCCGCAGGTCTTTGATGAACTGGAAGAGATTAAGGTTTATTATTCTCTGGAAAAGCCGGGGACGGCCTGGTCGAAGGCATGATTGCCGGTTCCATGGGTGGCCTGCGTCTTTAGGCGCAGGGATATTTGGCTGGTTATAATAACAAGATCAGAATTAGGTTGCCGATCAATCTAATGCAACCCCGGGTCTAAAGACCCGGGCCACCCGCGTAAAGATGGCGTCGGGTTATAGTCCTGCAAAGCGGGATCAAGACCCGACGCAACTAGAATAAAACAGCATCTGGTCTTTTGCCGCGGCGGAGCATTGGCGAGCGAATCAAGACCTGACACAATATAACATTAAGAGTTCTTGTTTTTTGTATTCTAATATATTAGATTCTTGAATGTGCATGTGATAAATTTGGCATTTAATCATGCCCGGCCCCGGAAAATATGGCGTCATAGGACTTAGTGGTAAATATCTAAATATGGAAAAAGACAATAATAAAGCTCTGGCTGTAGAGGACAGGATTAAAGCCATTCTGCGCCGCTTGTTATTGGCAAGCCTAGAGTTTATTGCACATGTCTTGCTTGTAAGCATAATATTGGGAGGAATATATATCATTCAGATGCAATTGTATTATTACTATGGATCCGAAACTTTCGAACTACTTGGATTACTCCGCCTTGACTATTTATTCCAAGGTGCCGATTTATCGATACTTGTCGCTATCCTTAGTCGCGGTACTTACTGTACTTATCTAGCAAGTAGGGGGGACTGATGAGGATCTTCCCTTTGCCTATATCGTTTGTGTTTCTTCGAGAAAAGACCATCAGCAGTGCCGTAATTCGCTTGGGGCAATGGCTTTTATTTTATGTAGCCGTTGGCATTTTGGGCACGGTCATTACATCGACTGTTTTGGTGACATTAGAATACCCTGGTTTTTTATTGGTTTTATTGCCCCCTGTTATTTTAGCGATCTTTTTCTTGGTCCGCATTCGGATTCAGAATGGACGTAGTGGAAAAATGCACACGTTTTTGAGAAATACTGTGCAAAGAATTGAAACGGATCAATTAAGGCCTATTCCGCTTTTAAGGCATATGTTGCTCAGGCCAAAGATTAAGTGGTCATTGAAGCGATGGCTTGTGCCGGCCTTATTAGTGGGTCTATCCACCATTGTATCATCTGTTTTCAGTGAGATTCAATGGCTTATTATCGGGCCGCCTTTGGCTCTTTTTTTTCTCATAATCCAAACCGACGCAAAGGTTCTCAGCCAACTCTTCGTCAAAACAAACTGGATTGATATTACACTTATTGCATCAGTAATGTATTTGGCCGCTGGTTTTGGGTTTGCACAAGAGATTCCAAGTCAATTCTCACCTGAATCCATAAATTTTATCATATTTGGATTTGTACTCGGCATAATGTTTCGCAAGTATACAAGAGATAGTATTTATAATACAATTAAGGACAATCCCAATTTTGGGACGATGATTGCCACAGCCTCAATCTGGACCATAATGATCTTGCTCTTCTCTTTTTCCAATAATTATGCGTCTCTGCCATTTTATACCGTATCCATACCTATGGGAATGATTATTCAGGGCTTTGCCTCGCATCGGCGCAATACAAGAGTCGCCGAAACCATAGGTTCTATGAGCTTTGCTGATGATGTGATCATTACATTGGGTAAATACCAGAAATTAAAGAACGGTGACAATACAAAACTCTCTGCATTAATCAATGCAATTCGCTTTCGACTTGAGGGGGAATACAATAACGCAATAAATGAGATCGAGGGTGCCACAGAGGGAAGAATAGTTGAAAGTATAGATACACACTTATTTGTAATTAAGGCATTAAGCTATCGTGATATGAATGAGCATGCAATATCAAATCAAACGATAGACGCATTGCTAAGTTCAGAGTTTGGCAGGAATAATCCACGTGTGTATCTGGCCAAAGCTTTGCAGGTTGCGGAAGATGTGCTTGATAATGTTCTAAAGAAAAACTCCTCTGAGGATAGAGCAGGAGTTGCATTAGGTTATGCCATGAAGGCAAGGGAATTGCAGTTGAAGATGTCCAGATCAAAATCAGAATCCGATTGGTTGCCAAAGATGATAGACAGGGTTGAACCAGGAGCATCTGTTCTTTTACAGGATGTATTGGGCTACTCTTATCTCGCTGCAGGTTACTTAGGAGAAGCACGAATGCTTCTGTCACAATGTATTGATACTGATCCTTCTTATTCACCTCTATATCTTCACCTTGGTGATTACTTCCACCTTACTGCAATCCAAGAGCCTCTAATAGACTATAGGGAAGAATTAAACAGACTTAAATGGCATGCCGAATTGTGTTACTTAATAGCATTAAAACCAAAATATCCTTATGGAGGGAGCTCTTCTAGAGCAATGCAAAGACTAGAAATGCTCAAATAGTCGATACTGTGGTAATTCTAGAAAGAATATACTTCATATGGTATATTACTATTAATGCATGGCAAATTCAAACCTACAATGACCCAATAACCACAGGAATCCCATTGAATTTTGCCGGGATTCCTGCTTCTTATGTGCAGAATATTTTGGTCAAGCCTAACTTACTACCGATTCTTCCATTCCGGTTTGCGCCGATCCAGGAATGACTGGATGCCCTCATTGGCATCGTGCGTGGCCATCAGTTCATTGATGTAAAGCTCTTCCTGCTTCTGGAGTTTATTTTTGATGACGCTGTTAAACTCCAGGCGTGCGGCCTTTACGGCACATTTAAGAGATGCGGCGCTTTTGGTCAGAATCTGTTTTTCAACCCATTTATCAACTTCGGCCAGCATTGATTCCTTGTCGTCGAATAGCCGAGTTGCCAGACCTATCTGCACCGCTTCCTCGGCTGAAATGATTTTTCCAGTAAGAAGCATTTCATCCGCTCTGGCTTGCCCGATTTTCATTGGCAAAATCAGAGAAGCCGGCGGTGCAAAAACACCGAGCATGATCTCCGGTTGTCCCAGCTTGGCCGATTTATCGACGAACATGAAATTACACATCAGGGCCAGTTCCAATCCGCCACCCAAACACTGGCCGGACACGATTGCTGCCGTAGGGATAGCCAGATCGGCGAGGGTGTAGAACAACTGGTGGAAATGCTTCAGCATCTCCGGGGCTTTTTCTTTGGTATGTTCGGGCACGCTGGCGCCGAAACAGAAATTGTCGCCTGCGCCGATGAACTGGACCAGCTTAACGTCATCCTGATTCGGTAAGACATCCAGGAATTCCTGGATGTCGGTCATCATCTCGCCATCAAGCACATTCGCTTTCGGCGCATTCAAGGTCACTCGGATAACCTGTCCATCATGGAAAGGTTCGATTATGATTTTTTGAGCCATGGTATCTACCTCGGCAAAATGTCTATTTACCCATAATTTACTACTTCGCTAAAACAGCCATCTAAGTAGATGACATTTGATTTGTTCTGACATCGATTCAAAATATGAGTGGTTTATAGTTTTTGCAAGCCATTTAGTCGCTCAATTGCCTTCATAGAAATTTTGCTGCTTGGATTTCTCTCAGACTCTAAGGCAACGCGATAACATAGCTCAGCATGCCACTCATAACGGGCCATTTGGTCTGCACGCTTCTCCGAACGCTTCCTAAGCAAGAAATAGTCACCCAAGTGGAGGTATGCAGCTATATAGGAAGGATCCATTGTAATACATTGTTCCATTAGGCAACGAGCATAAAACCAATGTCCAGCAGCTAAATATGAATACCCCAAAACATCTAAAAACATAGTGGAACTGAGAGGTACATTCCTTGCGACAATTTCAGTTGCCCAAAAATCCCGCTCGATTTTTCTATAAGCCTCTTTTCGACGCAAACGAAGAGCCTCATGTGCAAATTTGAGAGCCTCAGTGCTTGCCGCTCTTTTGCCCTTTTTAAACAATGCGTTTTCCACTTCATGCTCTGCAACACGCATTGCTTTTGTTGAGTGAGTAAATGCGCAGCCTTTTCCATAATCTGATTTTAGCGCCAAATCTATAGTCTCTTCTGCCAAACTCATATTACCAAGATCTTCAAGACACAATGCCTTAATTACAATCAAATGAGCATCCATTTTCTCTCTTATCTTGCCGCCTGTGGCGTTATCAACCTCTTTTATAACTTCATCATATTTCCCTTGGTTCCTATAAAGCACTGCACTTATAAGAGCTAACTGCTTTAAACCTGCGAATAGCCCAATAAAATCTTTTCCAACCGGTACATCTCTTTCTTCATTTAGCAGTTGGCGCAATTCTTTGTCTAGTCCGTCATAAAGCAGTACTAAAGCTTGTCTCACCTTTTTGACTGCTTGATCACCCTTTGGCATTATATCAGCGGCGTCCTCCAGACGTCTAAATCCAGCGACTTGTTTTTCATGCCAATATCTGTGGATCTTGTGTATTGAAATCCCAAGTGCGATTCCAAAGATGAAGTGAGGAATTGCCTCGGGGAGTGAGTCAACAGGGAAAAATAGAATGATGGTCGTCCAAATCGCCGCCGCCGCGGCCTTAGCCCCAAGATTGGGTTTATCCGTGACTGACTGGTATATCATCATCCCAATCGATCTGCGGAATAGAGCTCCAAGGACAATACCCAATATGCCAAATGGCAAAATATAAGGCGTGAATTGTAGAGATTTCCCTTCTACAATAATGAAATACTCCGCCAGAATAATTGCCAAGAAAATAGAACAAATGTCAACCTTAATTCTATTTGCCAATATTTGACTAACTACTTTTGTATCATGCTGAATTATAAGAAACAATACTGCAATGGGAGACCCAATTAATAACCATTGAATCATTGAAAATGCGTAAGATAAAGCAACCGACAAAATTGCCCAGACTACCGGCCAAACCCATCTACGGTTTTTCCAGTCCATCCGAGTCCTTGTTAAGAGCCTTCTTATAGAGACTCTAAGCCTTCTTATACCATACATACAGAATCCCCTTAATTATATCAATACGCATATGGCCATAAATATATTATGCCAAACTTATAAAAAGCTGAGGGATGCCAGCTATGTGATAGCCGTTTTATTCTACTCCATCAACTTACAATCCCGACTATTTGCCGTGTACCACGCTATTAGTGGTTATGCCATGACGTCTACCTCGGCAAAATTGCGTTCAGGAGTTCGTCATCCCAGGGATGACCCTCGGCCAGCATCAGGCGCAGCTTGATGAAATTGGCCTCGCGTCCGGTCTCTTTGGTGCCCTCGTTGAAAGCCCGGAATCCGGCTTTGCCCTCGGTCATCATATTCAGACCGAGCCAGTCGCGGTTGGATTGCTGGTTGCGGTCCCAGTGTTCGAGCTTCTTTTTTCTGACGCTGTTCAAGGTCTTGTTGACGCAGTCAGGCATCAGATAGAGAAATTTGGTCGCCATGGAATTTACCATGTTGTCCAGCGGCGTGAGGTCTATGGTACCATTCGCCATCATTTCCTTACCAGCCTTGTATTCATCGCCGGATTTTCTCCTGCCGTAAACCACATCGCCGGTATCATCCAGCCAACGGTTGGTGACGATCAAGGGATTGCGAACGAATTTGTTGTCGACTTTCAGGACCGGAATAGCATCGGTGATCAATCCGTTGGTTTTGGACTCATAGGCCGACCACATTTCGCACAGGAGACAACTCTGCATGGCGCGTTCGATGCCGACAAACAAGTGCAGAAAATCAGTGCTGCCGCCATCAGGGGCGCTGCCATGCCGTGGTCCGGCCTGCCCGAAGACAGCCATATCGCTGGCAATGGCGAAATCACAGGCCATTCCGATTTCCTGACCACCGGCGATCCGCATACCGTTCACGCGGCAAATCACGGGCTTATCGCACATCAGGATATTGGTGATCATG
>DAOUTW010000015.1 GCA_030668485.1 Candidatus Zixiibacteriota bacterium | reverse complement strand
TGCCGTGGAGGAATTTCCGCTGCCGTCGGCCGAGAAGGTCGAAGAAGATGCTCTGGAGGTCATCGTATTTCCCAATCCATATCGAATCGACGGTGGTTATGCCGCAGCCGGATACGAGAACCGGGACAGGCGGCAATCGGCCGAGCGTTCTCGGGCCATTCATTTTGCGAATCTTCCCAAGGTATGCACGATCCGGATATATTCTATCGACGGCGACCTGATCAAGCAGATCGAGCATAACCGTCCCGATGCCGGCCCCGGCTCACAGGAAGAAGTCTGGAATGTCATCAGCCGCAACACTCAGGCGATCGTAACCGGTATTTACCTGTGGCATGTGGAATCGGAGATGGGTGAACAACTCGGCAAACTGGTTATCATGAAATAATATTCCGCAGAATCTTTAAAAAAGGCCGGCCGCTTCAGAGACCGGCCTTTTTTATTGGTCCTGGTGACTTGCCCTTATTGTCGCCTCTGATTATATTGGAAATAACAATAGCACAAATGTATAAATCTTTCCGGCGCAGGGCCGGAAAAATGCAAAGACCGAAATAGCAGGTTTATCGCAGAGCCGGGGTAGGTATGAGCCTTAGAGAGAACCTAATTTGGGGGACGATAGTATTGATTTCCCTGGTTTCGGTATCGACCTCCCATGCTATCGCTCTCTTCAGCGGTGCCACAGTCGAGACCAAACATGGTTCGACGGCCAAAGCGGTTATCAGTGAATCCCCCAACTTGCAATTTGCGGTTCATGATATCGGCCGCTTAGCCATGACGATTTCCAACTCCGGCACTTTCGGCACCAGTTCACTGGGGACCACGATAATTGACGGGGAAATAGCCCTTTCCTGTGAATATCCAATAAATTCAAGGATAGAATATCTGTTTACAGGAGCCTTGTGGATCGGAGCCGTGGTCGGCCGTGATACTTTGGTCTCGGTCGCCGCCGAAGGCTGGTTTGGGATCAAGGAATTTTTTCCCGATGCCGGAGCTGCTGGCGAAATCGTGGTCCGCACCAATTTGAAAAACGATCCCGATTATGATCCGATGGCGATTTCCGAGCAGGATATGATCTGCTCCTTCACCGATACTTTTATCGATCCCGGTCTGACCGGCGAAGATCCGATCGATAATCGTCCCCATCTCCCCCTGAATGTCGCAGTGCGTCAGAGCAGTTACGCCTGGAGTTACGAATACGCCGAGGATTTTGTTCTTTTCGATTATAAAATCAGCAATATCGGCGTCTTTCCAATCAGGGATTTGTACCTGGCCATTTATGTCGACGCCGTCGCCTATCACAAATCTATTGAATCGGAAGGTTTCAAAGATGATGTCTGTGGTTTTCGGCGAACGGTGGCGATGCCGGCCGATTTTTGCATCGATGAGGATACGGTTAATATCGCCTGGATTGCCGACAATGACGGTGATCCGGTCAATGGCGGCTGGGATTTTCGATCTCCGGTGGCAGTAACTGGGACACGCGTTATTCGCAGCCCAAATGATAATCTCAGATACGGTTTTAACTGGTGGATATCCAACTCAATCGCCTCACTTGATTTCGGTCCGCGAATGGCCGGTACGGCCGATAAACCGTTTCGTTCTTTCGGTTCACACCTCGGAACACCAACCGGTGATCGAAATAAATATTTTGTCATGTCGCAATCGGATTTCGACTACGATCAATTCTTCACATCGATATCTCACACCGGTGAGGGCTATCTGGCTCCTCCCCGGCCCGATGCTGCGACCGATTTTGCCGACGGATACGATACCCGTTATCTTCTCTCATTCGGTCCCTTTGAGGTCAGACCGGGTGATTCATTACCGATAACCCTGGCTTATCTGGCCGGGGATAATTTTCATGTACATCCGAATGACTACGCAAATTTCTATGACCCGCTCAATCCGCAGGCTTATTACGATAAATTGAATTTTGACGATTTCGGCCTCAATGCTCGCTGGGCCGAATGGATATTTGACAATCCCGGTTACGACACCGATGGCGACGGAGATTCGGGGAAATATTGCTGGAATTATTTCTGGGCCGACACGAGCGAGACTGATCCCTCTGACAGCTTCATCGTCGATTCGAGCAAAACATATTATTCCGGGGACGGCGTACCTGATTTCCGCGGCGCCGCGCCGCCACCGCCTCCCGAGATTACGGTAATCCCCGGATTCGGAAAGGTAACCCTAAGGTGGAACGGACAGGAGAGCGAAAACGCCATCGATGTCTTTTCCGATGAAAAGGATTTTGAGGGATATCGTGTTTATTATGCTCAGGATAAACGCCAGTCGGATTTTGTCATGCTGGCATCCTATGATCTTGAGGATTATAAAATTTACGAATTCGTTGCGCGTTTCGACAGCGTCTCCTGGGTCCAGGTCAGTATTCCGGTGACCGGTGACAGCCTGAGAGCCCTTTATGGCGCCGATTTCGATCCCAATGAATTTTATGATGACTTCCATTACTTCAACGATCCATACTCCGGAAGGATCCTTTATTTCAAACCGCAGGACTGGAACCAATCATCCCTCAACAATCCCAACCTGATATATAAAATATACCCAGGCGCCTCGCGGCACGATCCGGCCGACACCACCGAGCAGGGACATTTGCGATATTATGAATATGCCTATGAAATCCCGAACCTTCAGCCGTCGGTGCCATATTATTTTTCGGTGACGGCGTTTGACTACGGGTCCCTGAGAACCAGCCTCGGTTCCCTGGAATCATCGCCGCTGATCAACATTGTAAGGGAATATCCTCTTCCATCGGCTGATGAGGTCGAGGCGAACGGTTTAGATGTCATCGTCTATCCTAATCCTTATCGTATCGATGGGAATTATGCTATCGCCGGTTATGAAAATCGTGACCGCACCAAATCGGCCGAGCGGTCCCGGACGATTCATTTTTCCAATCTGCCTCGAGTCTGCAAAATAAGGATTTTCACCATCGACGGTGATTTGATCCGCGAGATAGATCATTATCACCCTGAAGGCGGCCCCGAATCGCAGCATGAAACATGGAACATTATTAGCCGCAACACCCAGGCAGTGGTTACCGGTGTCTATATCTGGCAGGTCGCATCGGAGATGGGCGAGCAATTGGGCAAACTGGTCATAATCAAGTAACCCCTGGCCGCCTGATTCAAGCTCGGCCTTGCCGAAATATTATGACAAAATTTAATAATCAGATTGCATATTAGCAGATAATGGCTCGTCCTATAATTATGGTTTTGCGGTTATTTTTGGGGTCAAGTTAGTTTTCCGTCTGGGATTTTTATTATTTGGCCTTGCTTTTTATCGTCCCGGACATTAGCCTAAGGTCTTTAAGATAGCCGGATAAGAAGACAATCTGTCAAAACCTGGCATGCGAAAAAAGAGAGGTAAGGCAGTGAATAAAATATTCGCAAGTAAAGCAAAATTCTTTATCCTGGTTTTTGGGGTTGTTACTGCCCTCGGTCTATATGGACACCTGGGCGCCAGATCGCTATACGATGCGCATTCCACTGATCAGGAATGGAATGGTTTTCAAAAGCCGACCCTCAGTGATATTCCGATCAAACAGTTCGACGTCCACAATATCGGAAAGATAGCCATGAGCATAACCAACTTCGGAGCTTTCGGGACCGGTTATGTTACCAACGACGTTGTTGACGGCGAGATTGCTCCGTCATGCGAATATCCGATCAATTCCGATCTCAGCTATCTTTTTACCGGGGCAATGTGGATCGGGGCCGTAGTCGGACGCGATACTCTGGTATCCGGCGCCGCCGATGGCTGGGCAGAATCGACCCCCGAGCTCTGGCCCGATGGCGGCGAAGCAGGCAACATAATTTCTCGCTCCAATCTTAAGTCGAGGACCGACTATCACCAAGATGCTATTTCAGAACAAGATTTTATCTGTACGTTCACAGATACATTCCCGGATCTTTCGGGTCAGGACCAGAACGACAATCGCGATCATATTCCGCTGAACGTCTCCATTTCTCAGAGCAGCTATGCCTGGAGTTACGATTATTCCGAGGATTTTATCCTCTTTGATTACAAGATCACCAATATCGGTCGCTTTCCGATCCGTGACTTGTATATGGGGATGTATATTGATGCCGATGTTCATCATGCCGGCGTCTCCGGTTTTGAAGGCGCTTCGGACGATATCTGCGGTTTTCGCCGGACGGTTGCCATGCCTCCGGGATGGTGCATCGATGAAGATACAGTTAACATCGCCTGGATTTCCGACAATGACGGCGATCCGACTGACGATGGCAACTGGAGTTTTACTTCGCCCTATGCGGTAACCGGCACCCGAGTAGTCCGGACGCCGTTCGACACTATGTCCACGGATAACGGCGACGACGGAAACGGCTTGAGTTACAGCTTTAACTGGTGGATATCGAATACCTCGGCCGTGTACGATTTCGGCCCCCGTTTGGCCGGTACGGAAGAAGATCCTTTTCGATCCTTCGGCTCCCACCTCGGGACTCCAACCGGGGACCGCACCAAATATTATATCATGTCCCACCCGGAATTCGATTACGATCAGCTCTTCACCGCCGTATCGCATACCGGTGATGGATATCTCGGCCCGCCTCGCCCCTCACAGGCTTCCGACTTCGCCGACGGCTACGATACCCGTTATCTGCTATCATTCGGGCCATTTGATGTCGATCCTGGCGATACCCTGCCAATCACTTTAGCCTACCTTGCGGGAGATGAATTCCATACTTCACCGAGCAATTTCGATGATCTGTTCGACGCTTTGAATCCCAACATTTTTTATAATGCGCTCAACTTCGATGATTTTGGCTTCAACGCCCGCTGGGCAAGCTGGGTGTTCGATAATCCCGGATATGACACCGATGGCGACGGCGATTCCGGCAAATTCTGCTGGAACATTACTTGTGACGACGATACCATATTTGACACCTTCTTCATTAACGAAGTTGAGATAGACTCAATCGACACAATCGTCCCTTGCGATACGACTAAGATGTATTATGCCGGGGACGGTATCCCTGATTTCCGCGGCGCCGCTCCCCCTCCCCCGCCTATTGTCAAAGTGATCCCCGGGTATGGTAGTGTGACATTGCGTTGGAACGGCCAAGAATCTGAAAACGCGATTGATGTATTTTCCAACGCCAAGGATTTTGAAGGGTATAGAGTCTATTACGCTTTGGGTAACCGCCAGTCGGATTATGTAATGTTGACTTCATTCGATCTGGACGACTACAAAGTGTTGGAGTTTGTTCAACTGTATGATACGCTTTACTGGGAACAGATCAGCCTGCCGGTTACTCGCGCCAGTCTGCTGAAGTTATATGGACCGGATTTCGATCCCAATGACTATTATGATGAATTTCACTATTACACCGATCCCTACACCGGCAAGCTGCGTTACTTTATTCCTCAGGACTGGAACCAGTCGGACCTTAGCAATCCTAACCTTATTCACAAAGTATACCCCAATGCCTCCAGAAGCGACGTCACCGACACGACTGCGGAAGGGCAATTGCGTTATTATGAATACGAATATGAAATTCCAAATCTGCAGCCTTCGGTGCCTTATTATTTCTCCGTTACCGCGTTCGATTACGGTTCCCTGAAAATCGACCTCGGAGCCCTGGAATCCTCACCGCTGATCAACGCGGTCCAGGAATTCCCGCTGCCTTCGGCTGAAACGGTTGAAGAAGAAGCTTTGGAGGTTATCGTATATCCCAATCCTTACCGGATCGATGGAGGATATGCCTCTGCCGGATACGAGAACCGCGACAGGCGGCAATCGGCCGAACGGTCCCGGGCTATTCATTTTGCGAATCTTCCCAAGGTCTGCACCATCAGGATATTCTCGATTGACGGCGACCTGATCAAGCAGATCGACCATTATCGCCCCGAGGCCGGACCCGGCTCGCAGGAAGAAGTCTGGAATGTTATCAGCCGCAATACTCAGGCGATAGTGACCGGTATTTACCTATGGCATGTCGAATCCGAAATGGGCGAACAAATCGGAAAACTGGTAATAATAAAATAGGAGGATTTTTATCGTCCGACCCGAAATGAGCGTTTTGGACAGACGCAATTTTTATAGCGCCGAAACACCAGCGGCCAAAAACAAGGAAAGAGCATGTGTGGACATCCACCTGCCATAAGATAATTTATGGTTAGACCGACACATCTGATTTTAGGTATATTTATATTTGGCCTGTGTACCTCCATATCAGGTCAATCTATGGAACCGAAGAATAAGGGCGAACTCCACCTTCAATTATCTCTTCCACACATTAATAGTTTCTTTCTTCAACCTCAAAATGAATCCAACGCCAAAGTAAATACGGGATTTTGGGGTATCAGTGCGGGAGTGGTCTATTATCACTCCCAAAATCAGTTCATACATTTTTCCGCAAGCGCCGTAATAGACTTATTTATTCCTGTTCCGGCTGCTGTAGATTATAGTGGAGAGGTTGAATTGATGAGCTCAACCTATCTCAGCTTATCTAATAATCACAAAATCAAAAGATTTACAATAGGCTATGGCGTATCTTATGGAAGAAATATTTGGGATTTGAGATATTATGATGATTTTGATCCTCCTCCGCCAACCAGACCGCCGGTTATGAAAGATAGCAAATCATTGGGGATCATTATTCCATGCTACTACACATTGGGTGAACATTTTAGCATAGGAATTATTTATAGGCCGACCTTTTTCAGGGTCGATGCCAAACCAACAATAGCGTATGAGCATTTAATCAGCATCGACATGGCCATGAAAATAAGATTAAAAAAATAGCCACCCGAAAAGGTACAGAAATAGAAATAGGATTCCCATGGAATAAATCGTCCGATAGCTTTATGAATACAGGTCCCGCGTCTGCGGGACCTTTTTTTTGCAAAAATATCTTTTATTTGGGCAAAGCGGTAAATAATCCGATAGTATTACCGTCGGGATCGGTAAAATGCCCGAACCAGCCATGCTGAGTTATTTCGGTTTTGGGAACGGTCAATTTCCCGCCCAGTTCGACCGCCTTTTTCAGAAAGGCATCGATATCGTCTACCTCGACATAAAAGATAACACTGTTTCCGGGAGCAAAATCCTCCACCTTGGAAAAAGCGCCGCTCACCCCGTCCTCCGGCTGGAAGAAAATGTAGTCATCGCCCATATCCGAGTTTAATTTCCAGCCAAACATTTCGTTATAGAATTGCCCCGCCCCGGTGGCATTTCGGCATGATATTTCGATATGGCAAATGGTATTGAGGGCCATTTTCTGTCCTTTCGTTCTGAATTAATATTCCGATCTGCAGAATAGTCTGAATCCGGAAACGATTTGTTCTATCAGATTTACGTATTTTTGACCTTTCATGTTAAGATTCAAAATAAATAATATAAAATCGAAATTTCCGGCAACTTTTTTCCTCAAAACATCGTCTTAGAGATGAGAAGGGTTTGACAGAAGGCCGCAACCGGGAGGTCAAAAACCGGGTTGCGGCCCTTTTTTTTTTATAACTCAAATATTTCACTGGTCGGGAAGAATGCCTTCCATGCGAACCAGAACACTGTAATCACCGGGAATTTCTCCAATGCCTCACCTTCGATCTGAATTCCATTCTCAAATTTCATCTGCCGTGCGCCATTTTCACCGATTGAAACCGTCACGATATTATCGCCTTCTTTCAGTTTGTAATCTTTCTTTTCAGACGTTGGCAGGACATAACAAGAGACATCCGTATCTTTCCCCGAAATCAGCAATAGCTGCAGACTATCAATACTGACCAGATGAGCAATCGGTTCGGCGAAAACCATCTTTGGCACCGCGATCTGGTGATTATCGGTCCGGATACCATAGACGAGATCCTTCCCATCCAACAGGGTGTCATTGTATATCGTTCCGAAAATCCCCATCTTGCCGCGATCTTCGAAATAATTCTTGTATACCGACTCCGCCGACCCTTTCTCCGGTTTGACCAGATATTGAACCTGCGGATTTGATTTCTGGGCCCCGAAAGTGCTGAACTGCGCCGGGTATAATTCCAGCTTTTTGCCCAGCATTTCACCCAGGATACATTCTCCCGTTATCTGTGACCAGAGCGAACCGGTCTGGTCATCCTCCATGACGAGGGCATCCTGCCAGAGTTTGCCGGAGGCTTCGAAGGTCAGTTCCTTGTCATCGATTTTTGCGACATAAACTATGCCGGAAAAACAGAGCGGTCACCAGGTTGCAGCCAGGGCGACGCCGTCGATACGATCATTGACAATCTCATGATGATCGAGATGCCAGGTCGAATAGGCGTGCGATGATGTTTCACCGGAGACGACCATGATCGGCTCTTCATCGAAGTAAACCTCGGCGGCCTTGGCAGCATCATAGTACTCCGGATTATAGATTCCGGGGATATCCCCTTTCTTGAGGACCGAGTACATTATATGCCCCTGGATGGTGTCCTTCTGTATGTTTCGCTGCGCCATGGCAGTTGGTAGGGCCAGCAACACGAAAATCACGGTTAAAATTAATTTGTTCATTTACGCTCCGGTTTCGATAAGTGATTATTGATCTTTAGTTAATATACGGATGACAGACCCATATATCACCCCTGTTATCCATATTTCAGTTGCCCGTTTATGAATTTTGTGCTATAATAATCGCCAAAATAGGAGAGATACTCATGAAAGATAAAAGAAACGAAGTGCTGGCCAAAGGTCTGGTCAATTATTCCTGCCGTCTGAAAAAGGGCGAAACGATCATGATCGAAATCAAGGGTAAGGAAACTCTTGAACTGGCCAAGGAAATCATCAAGGAAGCGACCCGTGTCGGCGGGATACCGTTCTGGTATTACAACGATGAGTCCCTTATGCGTAACTGGGTCATGGGAGCCAAAGAAGCTCAATTCAAAGCCGCGGCCAAGCTGCATCTCTCGCTGATGAAAAAATGCGACGCTTATCTCGGCCTGCGCGGTTCGGATAACCCGTTTGACCTTGCCGATGTCAGCCCGAAACAGATGCAGATGAATCAGAAAATATTCTACAAGCCGGTTCATTTGCAGCAGCGAGTCAAGAGAACTAAATGGTGCGTGCTGCGCTTTCCGAATAACGCTATGGCCCAATTGGCCGAAACCAGCCAGGAGACGTTCGAAAAGTTTTATTATGATGTCTGTTGTTTGAACTATGCCAAGATGTCGAAGGCGATGGACCCGCTGGCTAAAATCATGAGAAAGACCAAAACGGTGCGGATCGTAGCCCCCAAAACCGACCTGACTTTCTCGATCAAGGGTATCCCGGTAGTCAAATGCGACGGTGAGCGCAATATTCCCGATGGCGAAGTCTATACCGCTCCGGTCAGGGATTCGATCAACGGCCATATCACATACAATACTCCTTCCCTGCATGATGGAATCACCTTCAACAATATCAGATTTGAGTTCAAGAACGGCAAAATCGTCGATGCCACCTGTGATGGGCATACCAAGAAACTCAACCAGATCCTCGATGTTGACAAAGGCTCCCGCTATATCGGTGAGTTTGCCATCGGTGTCAATCCGTTTATCCTCCATCCGATGAAGGATACGCTGTTTGACGAGAAGATCGCCGGATCGTTCCATCTCACTCCCGGCGCCTGTTATGATGAGGCTCCCAACGGCAATAACTCTTCATTGCATTGGGACCTGGTTCAGATTCAGCGCAAGGATTACGGCGGCGGCGAGATTTATTTCGACGGCAAGCTGTTCCGCAAAAACGGCATCTTCGTCGACAAGGGCATGGAGAAGGCCTTCTCCGCCAAAGCGCTGGGCAGGTAATAGTTATTCAAGTTACAATGGTAGGGGCGACCGGCCGGTCGCCCCTACCGATAGATATGATGTCTGTATGTTTTTAACATACACCTCTCATCAAAACCGACCTCCGATATGATTGATATTCAATGCCTTACGAGAGATTTGGCTTTGTTTGCTCATTTTTAAAGTTTTCTTTTTTTCCAGTATAGCATTCTGACTCTTGTCATGATATAATACTTGTGTGGCAATGGGTTAAGGTTCGGTTTACACAACTATGGTCTTTCGCATATTTGGCTTTGTATTTGATTTTCTTTTGGGTGATGCACATCGGAATATCTCCTTGAATGGGCTTTTTACTAATTAGGGAATTGGCAGGATTTACAGAAAAGTACTGTTGATTTTGCGCATTATTGTTGAAAGAATACATAGTCCACACTGCGAAGGCCTAATTCCCGCCCAAAGGTCCGGGGCACACAATAATATGCCGATCCCGGGCACCCGGCACATACTGTTAAAGCAGTGCGGTTCCTGCAAAAAGGCTTGCCAAAGCGGCCCGATGGTTGTATTTTTGGATTCGACTCCAATAAGGCATCTTCTGGAATATATTTTTATCAGTATCACTTGGATGTATTCTGCCGAATCCAATTTACTCGGCAACGCATCTCTTTTATGACAGGTAAATGTGAGCCTTCCGAAACCAACGCCATTTGGGAGAGGGGGTGATAACACAAAGAGCATTCAATTCTCCTTGAATATCTATAATAACAAAGTTGTGTCTACTTAATCATTTAGGAGGAGAAAATGAAAAAATCGATATTGTTTCTAATCGCGGCGTGTATGCTGTCTACAATTGTAGCCGCCCAAAGCAGTGATTTGTATTCGGACACTGAGGATCCGAAACTAATTAAAGTACCGTTTCATGCACCGCCTCCCACCGTGTACTATGTGCCCGATGGTTTGGTGTTGAAACTGAATGACCCGTTGGAGGCAGAATCTCTGAATAATGGTCCTGATTTTGCCGTAACCGGATCGGTAACTCTCGATGCCCTGAATAAGAAGTTTGAAGTTACTGAATTTAACCGGGAATTCCCCGACCTGAAGGTCTATCCGGTGCCGGAGAATCTGGCGGCGGAATCAGAGTCCCTGGGCCTGTCAAAATACTATGTGCTGAAATTCGGCAAAGGTTACATTCTGAGAGACGTCATGGACGCCTATGCCGCCTGCGATGCGGTCGAACTTGCACTGCCAATCGGAATCCACCCGGTTTACGAGCGATTCCCTGATGATCCCTATTTCACGAGCCAATGGAATTTATATGATGCCGAAGACAATGATGTCGACGCCACGGATGTATGGGATCATGAGACCGGCGACACGGCCGTTATCCTCGCCGATCTCGATACCGGTTTACAGTACAACAATCGGGATCTGGGCGGCCTGTCGCCGTATACGCAGGGGAATGTCTGGATAAACTGGATTGAGTACAACGGTTCGGCCGGAGTCGATGATGATGGTAATGGATTTATCGATGACTGGATTGGCTGGGATTTTGTCCATGGTGCCTATAATCCCTGGCCGGGCGAAGATGCCTATACACCGGATAATGAACCAACCGATTTCAACGGCCATGGCACTCATGTGGCTGGAATTATGGGTGCTATGACTAACAACGGTTACGCTGTCGCAGGTGTGGCCGGTGGTTGGATTGAGAACAGCGGCGATCCCGGTAACGGAGTCAAGATCATGGCCTGCCGTATTGGCTGGTCATCCGATTATGGGGGCCAGGAGGTTGGTTATGTGCGGATGGACTTCGCCGCCCAGGCGATGTATTATGCCACCAACAACGGAGCCACGGCCATCAACTGCAGTTGGGGTTCATCGAACTCCGGCGGACTGGGAGCTGCCGTAGATTATGCCGTTGCCAATGACGTCTTCATCGTGGCCGCCGCCGGGAATAGTAACAGCAGCGTTCCCGATTACCTGGGTACTCGCACGGATGTTATCGATGTTTGCGCCACCAATTCCAGTGATGTCAAGGCATCATTTTCGAACTATGGCACCTGGGTCGATGTGGCCGCACCCGGTGTTACTATCTACAGCACCTATTCACTGCATTATAACCCCAACTATGTTGCCTGGATGAACGGTACTTCTCAGGCCGCGCCACACGTTACCGCTGAAGCCGGATTACTTAAATCGCAGAACAGCAGCCTGACATGGTCTGAAATCTTTGATCTCGTCGTCAATAACGTTGACAATATTGACGCTCAAAATCCAAGCTATGTCGGGTTGCTGGGTTCGGGAAGGATAAATCTGTATAAGGCTGTCGACGCGGTTTATGTTCCTGAAGTAACAGTTACATATCCCAACGGAGGTGAGGTGTTTTATATCGGGCAAATCGTAACCGTGACGTGGGATGCCTCGGACAATGTCGGAATTGTTACATCGGTTGTCGATTATTCCTGGGATGGCGGAGATACCTGGATACCTCAAGACACTCTGGTAGGAAATCCGGGATCATATGACTGGACCGTTACCGGACCGCCTTCGAGCACTTGTCGCATGAAGGTAACCTGCATCGATGCCGTCGGCGGTATGGGCGATGATATGTCCGATGAGGATTTCTGCCCGCCGTATAAACGCACGGTCCAGGTCGAGGGCTTTGGCGTAGCCGGTGGTGACGGAGCCCTGCCTGCATTCTTTGCCTTACATCAGAACAGCCCCAATCCATTTAATCCCTCCACCGAGATATGCTTTAGCCTGCCACGTACCTCTGAGGTCAGGTTGGATGTCTACAATATTATGGGACAGATTGTAACGACACTGGTGGAACGCCAAATGGAAACCGGTGAGCATTCAATTATTTGGAATGGCACTGACCCTGACGGAAGAGCGGTTGCCAGTGGCATGTACTTCTATCGCATACAGGCCGATAACTTTATGGCCTCCAAGAAGATGATGCTTCTGAAGTAGGTCGGGTAATTAACGACGTAATATCCAAAGGGCAGGCAGTAATGGTCTGCCCTTTTTGATTAGGCTTTGTAGTTGGCAAACGGGCTAGCTGCCTACCTTAAAACCATGATGTAGACATTGCCTGCTCACGGGATAGCTTTTCATTGTGAGTACCTCATCGCCTTTGACGCAAACATTATAATATAGATTCACTCGATTTCTTATGTCCAGATTTCCGGGATTGATACGGAGACAGGTACAACCCAAAAAACCACAGCTCACCCATTGACACAATTGGCAGAATACAATTGACAACATGCTACAATGACATTACATTAAATCATAATTCGGGCAAGGTTTGGGCCAAGTACGCAGAAGAAAGGGGTGGCGTGATGACTGAGGTTCCCTCAGTTGGCGGCACAAGAGGAATTTTTGATATCTTTGTTCCCGGTGCTTTTCTCTTTCTGAACATTACTGGGATTGTCTATCTGTGGCCCACGACCGGAGGCGACACGAAGCAACTCATTACGGCGGTTGCCTCGCAAGCTATTCCGGGTCTTGCAGTGCTTGTTTGCTTCGGGTACTTGCTGGGAATACTCCTGCGCCTTCTCAAAACCAGAGCACCAGATAGGTGGAGTGGATACTTTGGGTGGCTCATCTCCAAGATTAAATTCAAGGACGGAAGAGCCTACCTAGAGGAATTTCCATATTTCGAACACATTAAAGAGGTAGCAACCAACAAACTTCCAGGAGACGCCAAGGAGTTTTACTGCGAGTTCTGGGGAAAGAGAGAGGCTGCAGGTAATAGGGAGTTTTTCAACTATTGCAAGACTATCATCAACGCGGTGGACAAAAGAAGTGCCCTCGAAGTTTACGCCGCTGAGGCGCTCACGCGTTACGTCGCCAGCATGTTCTATGCTCTCTTGATTTCCCTTATTCTGGTGCTCACCGCAGCATTAGTGATTCCGGCGCGCGAATTATTCGTACTTGCATCGGCATACCTCCTCGCGATTGTAATAATTCTTCGGCATTTAAGATTTATAAGGATCAAAGAAGTGGAAACCGTTTTTGTGGCTACGCTGCAAAACTACTCTTCGGGGAACTGGCCGAAGATCAATAAAGAGGATGCTCGAACAACAACCTGAATCCTATCCTGTATTGCCAAGATAACGGTCGATCCGCGGTTGATCCAAAGTTGATCATTCGGTTGTTTTTACCTCAAACGATCAAGGGTATCCTCCAAGTACGGGATTTGATGTGTCGGATTCAAGTGAACCCAACCTATCAATTGCTTATTGTACTTAACTGTGCCCAAATAGCAATGCGAGCTGCATCGCGAATTCGAGTTGAGCGCCCGTCGAGGAGTTCGTAATCGGCAGCCAATCTTTTGAACACGTCAATACCCTGGTTGGGATTCCAATCATTCAATTCACGCCACAACATTCTCAACATCCGTTCAGTGCGTTCAATCTGATCTATCGCGCCCCGATAATGTCTGGCATCAGGATTATCGTCAATTGTTCCGATGTCAAATGCTCCCACGTGTTGACGCCATAAATCGCCTGCCCCGATAATATTATACTTGGCTTCTCGCAGGCACCAGGACCAATTTACAATCAGCATGTTTAAGGTTTGTTCGTACGCAAATGCGCGGCTCTTCAATAGACGGCGAAGCGTCGGGACGTTGATATTGAGGAATTCTGATCTGACTTTTTTCAATTTGAGAGAAGCAATCGCCTGCCATGCCTCAGGAAACCAGTTGGCAGTTAGCGGATAAACACCATATGTATCAATTAGCTCCTTAGAGCTTACGCGATTAATGCTTTCAAAATCCCCGATGAGAAAATCAGTTGTTTGGCTTGAAATAAAAGCATCCAAATTTCGGAAAAATTTCGTCTCATCGCTTACCTGTTCAAGATCTCCCGGAAGCAAGATTATGCGGTGGTTCGCCTCGCTACCCTGAAGATCTCTATCAAAGATACATCCCCATGCTGTCAGCCAGCCTTGGCACGTGTCGACGGACCATGCACGAAGCAGTTCACGGCATTTGGGGCGTAATCCATTGAGTATTTCCCTGTTTTCTCCCGCATCTATAGATTTGGCGTCAAAAACCACAACCAGACTCCTCCCTCGGTCTGGATCACAACATAATTGTACCAATTTATCGAAAAGCTCATACCCTTTGCTTTTCTTTCTCAGACCACCGAACGGGAATATTATGATGCAATGAAAATGCATCTGCTTGCTTTCCATAGACAACCTCCTCTTCGGCATTGTAGCATATGGCGATAATGGTCCGATCCGCCCATAAATCAACCCGAAAACCAGCAGATCCGTTCCCCCGCGTTGTTCATTTTCATCTATGTTCCTAATCTGCCCGTGTTCTCGCGATGCATTGCAGGATATCCCAGTTGCGTCGTCAAGATATAGCAATATCAACATCAAATCAAGGCCAAAAGGCTTTGTACCCCACCTTAGATCGCCCTTGACGGGCGCAAAGTGGGTTTATCATTTTATTTTGCGGCCTATTATATCCCACCATAAAATTTGGCAGGTGACCCACATCTATGGTGGAAATAAACTATCTACGCCCTTCGCGTGATTGTTGCCCCTGCAGGCCGGGTGCCCCACAGTTTGGGGTTTGTTGAAAAACTCCGGTCTCCCACGCGCAAGAGTGTTATCCTGTCATGCCCACGCCTGTCCGCCTCTGGCGGAACAGCCAAAAACAGGCCCCTGCCTGTGGGTCGAAATCCCTGTGGTTTCGACAATCCCATACTATTGCGAAGGATGGTTTCGACAATCCTATGCTCCCATCTTAGGTCATCTACGCGACAGCCAAAAACAGGCCCCTGCCTGCAAAATCACCATAAAACTACTGTTAATCCCGATGCCGTCATATTAAGTGAACATGAACAAGAAAGGTGTATCTATGAAAAAAATCACCCCAAGAAACAGTCCAAATATGACCCCAAAGGAGGAGAAATCCGAAAAACATGCAAAAATGACGAAACAAAGCCACTTTATCGTTGTGCGGCAACAACATAACCTTTTCCACAATGCCATTTTAAGCCATTATAAGCCATTTTTAAGCCATTTTAGGGCTCAAAAGGGGTCAAATATGGGTACAAAATGGCTTTCGTGAATGGACGGGTGGCTCACTAGTTTATATTGGGAATGAATTTTATTATGCTCTCTGTGTAATCGTCACGCCGGCGAGGATTATTAGGCCGCCGATTACGAATGGAATCGTTAGCGGTTCATTCAAAATATAGATGCCAAGTATCCCCGCGACTACCGGTTGGAAATTGGTCAGGACCGACAGGCGGCTGGCTTCCATATATTTCAGCAGCCAGTACCAGATCGAATAAGCAACCACCGAGGTCAGAATGGCGATGTAGAGAATCGAAAACCATCCCATCGTATCTACCTGCGACAGGTCGGCTATGATAAAGCGATAGAGGCCGAAGGGAAAATAAACAATAGCTCCGGATGCCAGCGAATAAGCCGTAACTCGGAAGGCACCGTACTTCTCCACCAGTGGTTTGCCCCATACGGTATAATAGGCCCAGGCTACCACAGCGATGAGAATAACAAGATCGCCCTTGAGCATGGCAAAATCATACTCCAGCCCGGTCTCAAAGACAATTACCCCCGAACCGACAACCGCCAGAAGGATACCGATCCCTTTCATTCTCGACCAGGTCTCCCCCAGGCGCTTCATCGCCATCAGATAAACAAAAATCGGAGTGGTGGCAAAAAGCAATGATCCGTGACCGGCGGTGGTAAACTTCTGCCCATAGAGATAAAGCGTCTGGTTGAAAATTATTATGACCAGACCGAGGGTAATGATTTTGCGCTTGTCGGCTGATGTTATCGTGAGAGCGCCCGGGCGATTACTCATCCGCCGGGCTATCAGATATAAGACCACAGCGGCGATGCAATAACGTAGAAAGGCGACGACAAATGGATCGGCTTGCAGCAGAACATACCGGGCGAAAACAAAGGTTCCGCCCCCGAATATCTGATGGGCAAAAGCGGCGGCAATCAGAAGTCCCAGTGCCGGCCGCTTAGCTATCGTCACCGACCACCGCCTGAATTACAGCAGTCCGGCATTCTGACCGCCATCGACCGTGGTCGCTGTCCCGGTGATAAATCCGGCCCTGTCCGAAGCAAGATATGCGATCAGGCTACCCAGTTCCTCCGGCGTTCCCAACCGTCCGACCGGAATATTACCGATCCATCCGGCGGCGACCTCCTCTTTCGACTTCCCGGTACGCCCCGATATATCGGCCGCCAGATAATCGAGCCGTTCGGTTTTGGTAAATCCCGGCAGGACGCTGTTGACGGTAATACCGAAGGGGCCGAGTTCAATCGAAATCGTTTTGGCATAGCCAAGAAGTCCGGCGCGATAGGTGTTGGACAGCAGGAGATTTTCAATCGGCTGTTTGGCCGAGATTGAGGTGCTCAGGATAATCCGTCCGAATTTCCTTTCCTTCATCCCCGGCAGGACGCCCTGGATCATGCGAATAGCCGACATGAAGGTGAGATTATAACCAAGTTCCAATTCGGTCTCACCGATAGTGTCATGCTGCCCGGTCGGCGGACCGCCGCAATTGGTCACAAGGATATCGATCCGCCCGAACTTTTCTTCAACCGTTTTGATCAGTCGGTCGATTTCATCTTTGCGAGTCAGATCACAGGCGACCGGGAAAACCTTGTTGTCATCGCCTGAAATCGCCTTAGCTGCCTTGCCTATCCGTTCCTCATTACTGGAACAGATGGCGACCGAGGCTCCTTCATCGAAAAGGATTTTGGCCGCGCCGAATCCCAAACCGGACGAAGCGCCTGCCACCAGAGCGACTTTTTTATCAAGACCGAGATTCATCGTCTATGCCTTCACTTTCGATAATTCTTCAAACAACGCCGCCGATGTCACACAGCCGCGATGAAAATCCTTGACCAGGAAACGTTCGTTGGGCGAATGGGCGTTATCATCATGCTGCCCGAAACCGATCAACAGGGTATCGATGCCCAGAGCCGATTTGAATGTCTCTACCACCGGGATCGATCCGCCTTCTTTGGTGAAATACGGTTCTTTGTCGAAAGCCGTCTTGAGCGCCTTCGCCGCCGCATCCAGCCACGGACCATCGGTCGGGACCAGAACCGGGTTGGCGCCGCCATGCTTGATAACTTCGAGCTTGACCGTGTCGGGACAGATTTTCTTTAAAAAAGCTTCGATCTTGTCGCAGATTTCGCCCGGTTTCATTTTCGGGACCAGCCGCATGGTAATCTTGGTCGAGGCCCATGACGGAATGATCGTCTTGGCTCCCTCACCCTGATACCCGCCGGTGATACCGTTGCAATCGAGTGTCGGGCGAGAACCGGTCTGCTCCAGCGGCATAAAGCCTTTTTCGCCCCATAGTTTGACCGAGCCGGTCGAGGCCTTAAATTCATTTTCGTCAAATGGCAGTTTGGTGATCTGTTCTTTTTCCCAATCGGTCATCTGATATGTGTTGTCATAGAAGCCGTCGATAGCAATGCGCCCGTCGTCGTTATGCAATTGCCCGATCATTTTGGCCAGGATATTGATCGGGTTGGCGACGGTGCCGCCGTAGGAGCCGGAATGCAGGTCACGGTCGGGGCCGGTGACCTTGACTTCGACGAAGGCGATCCCGCGCAGGCCGTAGTTTATGGCGGGAAGATCGCGGCCGTACATGGAGCCATCCGACACGACGACGATATCGGCAGCGAATTTCTCTTTGTTGTTTTCGATGAAGGTGTCGAGGTTTTCCGACTGGACTTCCTCTTCGCCTTCGATCATAAATTTCAGATTGACCGGGACTTTACCGACGGTCTTGAGGTACGCCTCGGTTCCTTTGAGATGGGCAAACAATTGCCCCTTGTCATCGGTGGCGCCACGGGCGATCAGGTAGCCGTCTTCCTCAATCGGTTCAAACGGCGAGGTTTTCCAGAGGTCAAGCGGATCGACCGGCTGGACGTCATAGTGGCCATAGATCAAAACGGTCGGGACATCGTCGGAGACATGATATTCGCCATACACCAGAGGATGGCCGCCGGTCTCGCAAAGTTCCGATTTGAGGCCGAGGCCTATGAGGTAATCGGACACCCATTGAGCGCAATTTCTGATATCGTCTTTATGCGCCGATTGGGCGCTGACGCTGGGAATTCTCAAGAAATCCTTGAGTTGTTCCAGCGATTTATCCTGATTTTCTTTCAGATATTCAAACGGACCCATAGTTTAACTCCCTCTAAAGTAAATTGTAATTACCGAATATACGCAGGGGGAAACGAGAATTCAAGCAGTAGGTTATCTTTTATTTAATTATGAGTTTTGACGGAGTTGCCGGCTGAAAGTACCGAGGTTTAATAATCCCGGCGGCTGAAAATCAGCAAGGCCAGAAGAATTAAGGCAACCGAAATGCCAAGGGTCGAGTATACCGGATAAGTCTCGGACAGCCCCTGCCCTTTCATCAGTGGCACATAATTATCCGCCATTTCGCCGATTTTGGGCAGGATATGATAGACGGCATCGAGGAGTTTCTTCCAGATCGATTCCCCGAGGAATTTATAAAGAGCCTCCCGTCCGGCCAGCAGACCGGTAGCAACCCGTATAATGAAATAGCCCATAATCGCCACTGCAGCCGAATTGGTAGACGCTCCGAGCAGGAATACGATGCTATAGACGGCGAAAAACTGGACAAAGGCAAAAAGCAGTCCGAGGAAGAAATACCATGACAATCCTCCCAGGCGGAAGGATAAAATCAGCCAGATAGCGGTGGTCAGGATCGCCAGAATGACACACATGATGATAAATACCGACGCGAATTTCATCAACAGCAGGCGGTAGCGGTCGATCGGTTTGGATAGAGTCAGTTCTATCCTGCCCTTGGCGAGGAATGACGGCAATAGCCCTGCCGATCCAAAGACCATCAGGAATATCATAAAACCGAAGAACTGATCGAAGAAGCGAGACACCGCCTCATTCAGCATTTCAGGAGGTATGATCCCGCTTTCAAAAAGATCGACATCGTCGATTTTGAAGTTGGGAAGTAATACCAGCATAAGCACGACCACCAACGTCACCACGAGGTAGAGGTAGAATATCTTCCTGTCGCGCACCTCCAGCAGGGAGTCGATGAATATCGCTTTGAATTTATTCACCGGCCGCCTCTCCCTTGATCAACTGCATGAAGCTGTCCTCGAGGCTGATCTTTCGCGGCGAGACCGATATCAGTTCGACGCCGTTTTGCCGCAAGAGATCGATCAACGCATTGACCTGCAGAGCGTCGTCGAAAGTCATGCTGATCAGATGTCCGACTATCTTTGAATCCGGATAGAGATGTGAAACCCGGTCGGCTACTTCGGGCGACAGATGTTTCGTTTCGATTTTGTAGCTGGGCTTGCCGCCGATCAGGCCTGATACCGGGCCGGTCTTAATCATTTTTCCCTTGTCGAGAATGGCGACATGATCGCAAACCGCCTCGACCTCGGCCAAGAGATGCGAATTAAGAAAAACCGTTTTCCCCTGTTTTTTGATATTGAGGAGGATATCGCGGATTTCCCGGCGGCCGATCGGATCGACGCCGTCGGTCGGTTCATCGAGGAAAATGATATCGGGATCCGACAGCATTGCCTGCGCCAGTCCCAGGCGCTGCATCATCCCTTTGGAATATTTCTTGATTTTGGTTTTATGCCAGCGAGACATATCGACCAGTTCGAGAAGCTCGGTAGCGCGCGTTTTAATGTCCGACCGCGACATACCGGCGAGGCCGCCGAAATGATACATCATTTGCATGCCGGTTTGATAAAGCGGGAAACGATGGTTTTCCGGCAGGAATCCGACCCGCTGCCGCGCCCGCCACCTGGTTGAGTCGAGGCCGCTTATTGAGGCCGATCCGGACGAGGGGCGAAGTGATCCCAGCAGGATTTTGATCATGGTGGTTTTGCCAGCACCGTTGGGGCCGAGGAGGCCAAAAATATCGCCGGTAGCGACTTCGAGGCTGACGTCGCACAGAGCTTTTACTTCCTGTCCGCGCAAGCCTCCCCAGAAGCTTTTGGAGAGATTGGTGGTTCGTATGGCGGTTGTCTCAGCGGTCATAATCAATTAAACGAATATTAAATTCAAAGGTTTCATATATGCCGATCCGGCAGATGATATGTCATTCGATCAGCCTGCAAACTTGCCGGATTTGTAATCGTCGAATAGTTTTCCCCATTTAGTTTTTGCGAACTTGCGGATAATCGATTTGCCAATGGTCGGATACCACATCATATCATGGTAAACATTCGACGCAAAAGGCGCCCATACCACCAGCGGCGAATGCAAGGCTACTTTTTCCAAAAATTGAAGCGGCCCTTTGCGAAGCAGTTGGTCGCCCCAGATAACCAGCGATTTTTTTGTCTGAAAATGGAAATTGACTCCTTCCACATCCTCACCGACAATTTCGATATTCTCCTTGCGGGCATGCCCCAGCCCCATATCGTCGCACATATTCAGATAAGGGATATCCATCGGGTCATAACCCATCAACCTCGCCGCGGTAGAATCGATCGCCACCGAATCGAACGAAGCAAGGATATAGTCGGTTTCGCGTGGAATCATCGTGCGCGGTCCCGCTCCATCGCCGGCCACGGTTCCGTCCATGACGGCAAAAACCGAAGGGTGCAGTTCCTTCTGCATCAGCATCAAGTCGACCATCACCTCATGGATATACTTATGCGCATAATGGCGCACTTCCTTGAGCAGTCCGCCGAAGGAATTCTTGATCGCTCCGGTGGTTATCGAATGGCCGTGAGTCTTGACCGTCGGGAGATGAATGATCTGCTTGCCGACATAAAGCTTGGGAATCTCGATCCCCTCGGGGAAGATATCGTTGAGCTTCAGGAGTTTCGACTTGAATTTATATGTAATCCATTCCTGATCCGGCAACGGCAAAAACGGCAGGCCGTATTTTTCAAGGATCGGCATCCAGAGATTGTTCTCGGCTCCCTTGATCGGATTGGTCACTACGGTCTTATTTTCTACCGGGATAAGTTTCTCTTTCGGAAAACCATCGTCCAGAAGCGATTTGACCAGACCCTCGACCTGCCACGGCTGCGATGAGCAGGCAGGGAAGTATTTGGTCCAGGAGAGATTCAGTTTGAGGATACAGTCAGCCGAGAAATCAAGCCCGTATTTATATCCTGCCAGCTCGCACAGGCGATGATAATCGGCAACGACGGTTTCCGGAGTAGTTTTTATGATGGCGACTTTTGATTTCATTTTTGGGCCTCATCGGTCTTTGTGTTTAATGTCTCAATATATTCCCTGATCGGAATAAAGTCAAAGTCATCGAGAAGTTTCTCGATCTTGGTTTCCATGGTTGTCAGGTTCTTATATTGCCTGAGCCAGTTTTTCAGGCTCCCCTTATTTTTCAAAACATTTGTTATAAAGCCGCTTCCCGGCAGATCGTGGTCCAGTTCCCAGGGATGGAAATATACCATCGCCGGCATTCCCTGTCGATTAAGTTTTTTTATTCCCCAGCGGGTAAACCAGTATGGAAATTGGCGGAGCCACCCTCCCCCGCCGATGGCAACTCGGCGCTTCAGGACCTCGACCGTGGTGGCCGGTATTTCAATCATCGATGACCCTGATGACAGCGGGACGGTAAAGACCGATCGCGGGGCATCGGGATCGCCATAGATATCATGGCGGATCGGATAAATCGAGGAGTCGTAAGAGAAGCCGAGCTCATCGAGGATGTCGAAGGCCCATTGCATATCGCGCCTCATCCCCCAACTGGGTGAACGATATCCGGCCGGTACCTGTCCCCCGGCGTCGATGATGGCATCAACCGCTCTTTTGGTATCGTCTCTGAATTGTTCCGGGGTGATCGACGAGACCATCTGATGATGGTAACTGTGGCACGCTATTTCATGTCCGGCGGCCGATACTTCGCGTATTAGTTCGGGATACCGGTCAGCGATCCAACCCAGGACAAAAAACGTCGCCCTGACCTCATTTACCGAGAAAAGTTCGAGGATTTTGTATGTATTTCTGGCAACCACCGACTCCTGCTTGTCCCACAGGTCCGGTCCGAGCACCTCATTAAGAGCCTCAACTGAAAACCAGTCTTCGAGGTCAACCGTCAGAATATTTTTCATTGGGAATTACTTCTCAGGTCGTGGCTTATATTCATAGCCGTAATATGAGTCGCTGTAATAGTACGGCAGGATATTGGAAAGGTTATTGAGCACCACGCCCAGGAATCGAGTTTTATTATTTTTCAGCAGGAGTGACGCCCTCTTGGCAACTTCGCGCTGAGTCGCTCCGGCCTTGACCACGAGAATCACGCCATCCATATCGGGCGCAAGAAGCATGGGATCGGACACCGGTAAAATCGGCGCACAGTCGACCAGAATCAGATCGTAATAGAAACGCACTTCTTCGAGAAGTTTATGAATCGCGCCGGAATCAAAAACCTCAGTCGGCTTGAGGACAGACTTGCCGGCGGTAATAATATCGAGATGCGGCTCAGAGGTTTTCTTGATGACATCCTTAGCTCTTTTGCCCCCCATCAAGGCCTCGACCACACCGTTTTCGCGGGGTACTCCAAAGAGATAATGCAGGGTAGGACGGCGCAGGTCGCAATCGACCAGCAACGTTTTTCGCCGTTTCTGGCGGGCTGCGGTCATGGCGAGAAATGAGACAATCGTAGATTTGCCCTCTGCGAGCATAGCTGACGTGACCAGAATCGTTTTCTTCTCCTGGCCGGGATCGGCGCCATTGATATTATGCAACAGCCGCCTGAACTCGGTGGCGTATGGAGATTCCTGGTCAAAGTAATCTACCAGATTTATCCCGTTGTTTCTTTTCACTCCGTCACTCCCTTGATATCAAAAGACGCTTTCCCTATGCGCCTTTGACAATTTCCGAGACTACATGGTTGAGCGAAGATTCAAACTCAGCGGCCTTATCAAGTCCATTTTTTGCCTTCACCAGCCTCGGGTTGATCTCGATGGTCTTCCTGAACTGGCTCATACCTTTTTGCCACGAATACTGTGCCTGCTGCAGGTAACACAAGGCCAGTTCATGATGCAGATCGACATAGGTCGGATTCTTATTTATTTCTTTTTCCAGGTAATTAATCCTATCGGCAATCGCTTTTTCGCTGGGGCGGTCGGCGTGCAGCAGAAAGCGGAGATAGAAACTGGAAAATTCCTGCCGACTCCGTTCACGTTTTGAATCGCGTACCGCCTTGAACAGCGTATAGGCCCGGGGTAAATCACCCTGGCGGAGGACTTCAAAAGCCTGGTCGAACTGCGCATTCTTGAATTCAGGCGCGATCAGAACAGCCCGATCAAACAAATCGGTGGTTTTGTCCAGCAGATTTGAATAAAGGTCGAAATCTTCCCTTTTGACGGCATTGACGATATAGGCGATACCGAGGTTGAAATAGGCATCGGCGTAATAGATGTTATGCTTGAGCGCCGTCTCCAGTTCCTCCACCGCCCGTCGGCAGAAACCTGCCTCCAGCAAAGACTCACCGAAATTATTATGATAGTCGGCAAAATTCGGCCGCATTTCTACCGCTTTGGCCAAAGCTTTGACCGCCTCATCACATTTCCCCTGCCCCAGCAGAGTCAATCCCAGATAATTGTAGGCCTGATGATGTTCGGGTTTCAACTGGATAACCGTGCTGAAAAGCGAGACCGCCTCTTCGAAAATCCTTTTATAATAAAAAGCGGTCCCCAAATGATGCATAAGTTCGACATCACCGGATTTGATTACTTTGGAATAGGTTTCCAGAAGATTTTCCAGTTCGCCTTTTTTCTCATGATGAGTCGTTTTTACCATGCCAAGGATATCCTCGGCCGACACCTCTGACGGGTGAGGGAAACGAGTCACCTCCAGGATCTGACCATCGACGAACAGCGATGAAACCACCGACATTTCGCTGGCATCGTTGACAGTCTGGACCATATATTCCTTATCATTGACAGCAACTTTACTTTTTAGGCGATAATTTTCCATAATTCACCTTTATCCGACTTTAACTTTTCCCTTGATGGAAGCGATATTCGGTATGGTTGCCAGAACCGACATATTTAGATACCCTTCCACATCCTCCACCTTCTTGAATGAATTATCCAGCAATTCGACCAGCAGGGCAGCGACACCTCCGATGACCAGCCCCAGAATGGCGCCGAGAACGGTTATTTTTACACGATTCGGCTTGACCGGAACCAGCGGTACCGAGGCCGGTTCCATAATCCGGTACTTCGATTCCGCCTCGCCCCTCATCAGCGATTGCGATATCTCCGACCCGGTTACCTGATCTTTGAATTTTTCATAAATGTCGCGGGCCGAGGCGACCTCGTTTTCGAGGTTTCTCATCTGAATCTCGTACTGCGGCTGGCGGGCTATCCTGTCTCGAAGGGTTGAAAGAGCCACCTCGAAGTCATCCTTTTTGCCCCTGAGAATCATTTCGCGGGTCTGGAGCACAAAAAATTCTTTCAGGTCATCCTCTTCCACCGCCGGTGCGTTTTCAAATCGCCTCTCCACCGAGCGCTTGATCAGGTCTTCAATATCTTTAACCCAGTTGCTTATTCTCAGGTTGGCATTGAGTACTTTTGGATCCGACCAGGTATACTTCAACATCAGGTCGGCCAGACGTTCGGTTTCATTGGAAATATTACTCTTCAGAGTGTTGTATTCGTCGCTTAAATCGAGTTTCAATTCGGACTTTTTGTATTTCGATAACCGGGATCGAACCGTCGCCTGATTGGTCATATTGTCGTCGATAATCAGCTTGATATTATCGATATCAGCCATTATCGAACGGATGTTGGCGGCAGCCGTTACCGATTCATCGAGTTGGTTTCGAAGGTATTCGGCTGCGAACTCGGCTTTGTCGTTTTCCGCATCTTCAAGATTCGCCTTATAAATCTCCAGTTGCTCATCCGAAAAATCAAGCGCTCCGCGAGCGCCGCTCATCTCTCGTTTCAGTCTCTCATCCTTGAAGATTTCGGCTATTTTGGTGGCGATCCCCATTGCCCGCGCCGGATCCGACGATTCCGAGGTGATTTCGATAATATTCTCGCCGTTGAAATCGACTTCGATATTTTTGCGCAGATCGTTGATCAAAATGCGATAGAGCAAATCCCGGGCCGGGATATCAGGCCGCTTGACATGCAACTTCTGAGCGTCTCTGACAGTCTCAGGATCCTCGGCCAGACCAAGCTCGTCGATCAGGCGGGCCAGATAAGTACTGGAGAGGATTTCATTGTGAATCGCGATCAGAAGGTTCTTTTGCTGCAGGCTCGAGAAACGATTTTGCTCCTGCCCCGGAACCATCGCCTGTAGTTGCTTGGATAGATATGTCTTCTGGCCGATCATGACCATGGTGGATGACTGGTAGCGCTCCTCCAGCAAATAGGAACCGCCAAAGGCAATGACCGTCACCAGCAGAAGCGGTAGAATAAGAAACCATTTCCGATGACGCAGTATGGCCATGGCATCTTTGATATCAAGGGTAGTTTCTTTTCCGTTTTCAGCCATATTACCTTCGATCGATTAGATAAACAAATGAGATAATCGTACCGGCGACAGCAGCAATATCCCGAACCTGACTCCAGCTTAAGATCGATTGTTTTTTCTCGCCGATAAGAACCGTATCTTCCGGTTTGATCATAATCCGTCGGGCCTGACCCTCGGCCTGATATTTCTTTAGATTTACTTTCATCACCGTCGAACCATCACCGATTTTGCTGATGATCTTGATATTTTTCAGATCGGCCATTACCGTCACACCACCGGCCGATCCGATCGCGTCATAGATATCCAGGCCATTTTCATATGGTATTTTGCCCGGCATCCGTACCTGGCCCAGGACATAATACAGATTTTTCCGCTGAGTAAATTCATCCGTCAATTGCCGTCCGGGAACTCCGCCGGCCATCTTGGGAATTTCCACCGTATCGCCCCGCTTGAGTTTGGGAAGTTTATCGACCTTTCCGGTCGCGATCGCCTCAAGTATATTAACCGTGATTCTCTCACTACCGTTTTCTTCGGATCGTATAATCGTTACCCTCGTCATATCGCCGGATTCGGTCGCGCCTCCCGCCTCCTTGATCACCGTCCAGAGATCGGGTATCACCTCAAATGATTTCTTTCCCGGTTCGCTGATTTGGCCGGTGACAAAAACGATCTGGGAATTAAAACCTACGACAGTAACCGCCGCCTGAGAAACCTGCTTGTGGTACAGAGCAACATTCCTTCCGATCTTATCAGCCAGTTCCCGGCTGGTCATTCCGGTAGCGATAATTTCGCCGATAATCGACAAGGTGACTTTCCCATCTTGCCTGACCGCTACCACCTGGTCCAGTTCCGGGTCCTGCCAGAAACTGATCTTCAGAACATCATTGGGACCAATAACATATTCATCGGCCAACAGCGAGCCGGCGAAGATCAGCATGGCGAGCAGCATGACAGCCACATTCCCTGTCAGCCTGGTCGGATTGTACATAAAACTATCCTTAAAATACGGTCGAATTTTCCTCATCATTACTAAAATCGACCTCATTTCCCATTAATTAACAACTATTTAACCGCTTTCAAAGGTTATGTCAAGAGCAATTCACAGCCAAAAAACCAAGCTTTCTCCGTCTGTATTTATACGTCTGATTTTGTAAATTGAACAAGAAAAGAGAGGCTAACGACTACCATTCTGTTTGATTAACTCGGAATCGAAAATAGTGCTCCGATTTCGCCCCATATCCTTGGACTGGAACAGAGCCATATCGGCGCAATAAACGAGTTTTTCCGAATTATCGGCATCATTGGGGAAAATGGCGCTTCCGATACTGATCGTAATCCGTCCCTCGAAACCGTTGGCCCGGTCGCGGAAATCGGTCCCGGAAATGGCATTACGCAATCGATCCATAAAAATACCACAGGTCGATTTGTCGGCCTCCGGCATAATTATGCTGAATTCATCGCCTCCGTAGCGCGCCACGATATCTATTGACCGGAGGGATTTTTCCAAAGTCCGCCCCATTCTCCGCAACAGTTCATCGCCCCATTGATGGCCGAAATTATCATTGTATAATTTGAAGTCATCGATATCAAACAACAGCAAACCGACGGTGCGATTATACCGTACCGCCCTCTGGATTTCCTCATTGAGCCGCTTTACGAAATAGCGGTGGTTATAGAGGCTGGTGAGGCTGTCGGTATATGATTTCTCTTCAACCTTTTCGAACTCCCTGGCGTTTACCATAGCTCGCCAGGCTACCTGTTCCAGCCGGCCCAGCAGACGGGTTTCCGCCTTTTTGTCATTATTCCGACCGGCCCAGAACAACAATCCCTGCTCACCGTCGGCCAGCGAAAAGGTCGAAAATTGATCCAGCTTTTCCCGCTCGACGTGCTTCGTTAATCGATTACTGACTTCAATATCCTGCAAATGTCCGACCTTATAGACCTGATGCTTCTTTAATTTCCCAAACACATTCTGAAATTCCTCACCATCGAGGATGATATTTTCCCTATTGACACCAAGCATATACTTGAGATTGCTTTTGTTCTTTTCATCGGGGCGTGAGACAAACATCAATTTTTCGGCCTTTAGCCCAGCCTTGACGCGGTCGAAAAGACCGGTAACCAATTCATCCACTCGACGATGCCCGAACATTTCAATCAGATGACCGGGATCGTCTTCCGTTTCCTTCTCTGCCAGTTTGGCCTTTTCATCCTCAAGCTGCCTGATCTTGCGGTGATCATTATCAACCTTGGTTTTCAAAATCTGGTTGTTCGATTCCATACGGGTGATATGATAGGCGACCGACAAGTTCTGATTGAGGAATAAAAGAAAGGTCTTTATGATCGGGTGATCGACATTCAATCTGGTGCTGATAAAGTAAACCCCGAAAAGATTGCCCATCCAGAAAATCGGAAAAACGAGGTTGAAATGATCTCGCCGCATCAAATCCTGAAGATCGTTGTTTAACAATCCCTCAAGCTGTTCGGGATGCCGTAACAGATCATTTTCGACAAGCTTCTCCATTAACTTTTTGGTCAGCCGAATTCTGAATTTGGCCCGCTGAATGTTTTTCAACCCGTAAACATAATTCATTTCCATAAACCGGGACTGCTTGCGGAAAAAAAGAATTTTGTCCGATCCCAGGTTATTTATGAGAATATCGGAGAGATTGCTGGCAACGGCCTGTATTTTCCCGTCATTCCGACTGGCCCAAAGATTATTTTTCAGACTTTCCAGAACCTTTTCGAGATCGGCCAGCGGCCGCGCCTCTTTTAATTGACGTTGTCGCAAAAAAAGTAGTATCGTCAGGGTAATAACTAGAATTACAAGAACTATATTTACAATCAGGCTCTCCACTATTTCCCCTCTTAGTACAATTGCATTCAGCGAACGAAAGTGAAAGGCTACACTTTTCTAATATCAGGATAATACAAGCCTGAAATTTGTCAATAAAAATCTTCAGCCGGAAATCTGCCATTTTGCTTCAAATAACCGATTTGATGCCTTTTGTTACCGCCATAACATTGAGGGATAATAACATATGCGGAATTGGGAGAAGTTAAAAAGGCCTATTCTTCCGGGGATTGATCCTGACCCGGTTTGAGAGTCACCGAATCGATATTCTGCCGGTCCGGGTTTTCATCTTTTTCAGAATCGGCAGTTCGGTCGCTATCTCGGCCTGCAATCGCCTGGTTACTTTTAAGAATTACCATGGTGATATCGTCATGCTGGTCAGCTTTGCCGATAAAGCGAATGATATCAGATTCTATCAATTCCGCCAATTCCATGGCGGTTTTATCATCATGTTCGGTCAGCATATCAGTTATCCGTTCCGTGCCATAGGCGTTTTCATGCTGCCCTCGGCCCTCGGTAACACCGTCAGTATAAATCAAAAGAAAATCATTCTCTTCGAATTTGATTTCGGCCGCCTTCATCGCCTTAGCGAAATCGACATGATCGGCCTTGATCCCGACCGGCATGCCGGGAGCGTTGAGGAACCTGGCCTCCCGTTTTCGGCTGTTATAATAAATCATCGGATTATGACCGGCCGAGGCGAAATTTATCTTTCGGGAGCGGGAGTCGATTACCGCCAGGAGAATGGTGACGAACATCCCCTGCTTGATATCGCCGGCCACAAAATCGTTTACTTTGATCAGGATATCGCGTGCGGAGCGACTTCCCCTCGCTTCCAGCCGCAGGACGGTTCTGACCATCGACATCACTAATGAACCCGGGACACCCTTACCGGAAACATCGGCCACCACTACAGCGAAGGTATGATCATCCATCTGGACAATATCGAACAGATCTCCCCCGACCATCCGGGCGGCTTTATAAATCGTACCGATCTCGAATCCGGTGACGGTCGGCAGGCTGCTGGGAATAAGGGCCTTCTGGATTTCCTCGGCCATCTGCATTTCCTTGTGCAGGATCTCACGTTCTATAATATTTTTGCGGTCGCGTCTGATGCGCATTATCAGTTCGTTTAAGGCTCGTGAAATTTCATAAAATTCGCCCGCCCCGACCAGCGGCAACTGACTGTCCAGATCCCCCTGAGAGAAACGACGCACCCGATCGACAATCCGACCGATAGGGCGTACGAAATAGGTCGACAACAGATAAATTCCCGTTATGCCGATGAGAAGACCAATTCCGGTTACTATCAGGATGATCTGCCGCGCACGTCTGAGTTGTAATTCCATACTCTCGGATGAATATTCCATGATGACGCTTCCGAGCCGATTGCCGCTCAGACCGACTTTGCGTGTTACAAAAGCATAATTGCCATGGGGAGTATTCGCCTCCGGGAAGCCGGTTTCCATAATCAGTTTCAGCTTTTGAGGATCATAGATGGTATGCAACTGGCTGGGATCGTGGGAATCGGCCAGGACCTCCCCTTTGTTATCGATAATGACAATCGACAGCAGAACATCATTGGCGCGCTGATACGAAACCACCAGTTCGTCGAACTCCACATCCGAACGCTGGTTGATTATATACCCATAAGCCTGGGAGGCGATGGAGTTGCACAGCGCATCGACCATCTTATCCAGCCGCGACTGGATATAGTTTTTCGACTGAGAATCGATGTACAAGTAGGCTCCGGCGACCAAAATCAGGATAATCAAAAAAGTCCAGGCCGAGAATTTTACGCGCAGCGAAACCCCGCCGCTCCACTCCAGTTCCTTTTCTCCTTTATCGGTGAGGAACTTGGTCATGCGCAGTTCATTTTCCCCCTCGAGGGAATAATAATCGACATGATCCATAACCTTGTTTATCAGGTAAAAACCGAGCCCCCCCTTGCGGCCGGTGTCAGCCATTTTTTTCAAATCGAGTTTGGTTTTGTCGGGAGGCTGGAATGATTTGCCGGTATCGAACAGGGATAAAATTATGGAATGTTTAAAGATCGCAACTTTGAGACGGATTTCTCCATCACCGAGCAGATAGGCATGCCGGATGATGTTAGTGGCTCCTTCTTCGACGGCAAGGATAATATTATTTAATTCTTTGGGGGCCAGATTGACCTGCGAACATATTTCCTCGACCGTCTTCCGGAGCCCGGCCAATTGGCTTTCTTCAGCCGGAAAGGCAGCCACCGTCTCTCTTATCGGTTTCTTAAACATACAGTCAATTTAGTATAAATCAGAGTTTCGCAAACAAAAAAATCGGCCGGACCGGCATAAAACCGGTCGGCCCGATCATTTCAATATATTTATCGAGGTAGCTTCACATGGCCAGTACCTGTCAGATAAAATTACTCCTTAACCCTTAACTCGGCCTGTTTCTTGTTTTCCAGGGTCATTTTGTCATTAGGATACTTCCGCAGAACCTTATCCCAGAGTTCAATCGCCTTTTTGAAATCACCGGCGCGATATGCCTCGACACCATCCAGATAAATCTGCCACAGTTCCTGGTCATGGCGCAGGTCCTTCTCGGTCTGGGTACCGGAGTCACGCAGCTTATCGTCGATATTTCGCAGATGCCTCCGCGCCGTCTCATTACCGGGGTCCAGAAGAAGAACGGCGTTGAATTCACGTTGCGACAGAATATATCGATCCTGATCATAGTAATCCATTGCCATCTTCATAAGCTGAGCGATATCCATCTGAATCTTGGCCGCGCGAGAACCGTCACGGGCATGGGGATTATTGACATCGAGAGTCAGTACGCTGTTGTATTTGTTATACGCTTCGATGTAATCGCCATGATCGAAAGACTTTTCCGCTTCATCAAGAAAAGTTTTAATGTTGGCGTCCATCCTGAAGACAATTTCTCGCCGGAGCAGATAAAGTTCGGTAGCGTCGATTTTATTTCCAATGGCCGCATCTATAATGTCGCGGGCCGCCTTCAATTCACCCTTCTCCATCATGTCCGTCGCCTGATGAATTACCAGCATAGCGCGAGCCTCGCCATCGGCCTGACTCGGGCGTGCTTCCTCCTGCATATGCAGGATTCCTGTGATGCGGGTATTTATATGTTTTTCGGTTCCAGGATCGTCAGCATGAGTGGAAGCCCGATAATATGCGGAAAGGGCGGAGTCGAGTTTGCCGGAGTTGAACCAGGCATCGGCTTTCTTCAAATCTCGTCGCAGTGCGTCAGCACGTTGGGCCTGCAGGTAATTGTCTCGGTTTCTCTGCTCTTCCTCAATCCGGCTCGCCTGTCGATCGTCCTGTGTTTCTCCGAAACTGAAACTCAGGGAAAAACGATGACTGTCGCTGAGGTGCTTCATAAATTTAAAAGCATAATCGAAATTCAATTGCTGATACACCAGACCCATTCCGAGAGTAACGTTGTCACGATCGTAACCGCCGCGCAAGGCCAGTCCCGAGGTATGAGCGATCTCTACACCGGTACGCAGCTTGGCACTGCGGTTTTCCGGTTTTTCCAGGTCAAAAGTCGCCGTGCCGGAAAACGGGGAATTTTTAAGATCGACCAGATAGGCCAGTCCCGCTCTGAAAGTAAACGGCGTTCGTTCTTTGACAGTCGCCAATTTCATACGGGAGCCGATAATATCCTGCAACAGTACTCCGGCCCGCAGTTTATCGGTTATCTCGGCCCGACCGGCCAGATCGAGACCGTAACCATAAGCCGAATAATCGTCAATAGACTGATGCGCCAGTTTGAGACTCGCGCCGGCGGAGTATCTTTGGCCGATGCGCCGTCCGTACGACAACAGCAATTGCATGCGGGAGGCGTTGAAACGCCCCAGGTCGGTATTTTCGTCACGGCGGCCGATATCGTCGGTGCCAAGCCTCATGGCGGCAATACCGAAGCCTCCGAAATCACTGAGGGGATAGACATAGGACGCGAAGTCGTAGACGGTGCTTTCAAACAGGACGGTATGGAGAAATGAAATTTGCTGCGAGGGCAAGAATGGCATGGCGGCCGGATTGTAATAGACCGCCGTGGCGTCCTCAACAAGGGCAGTGTAACCGTTGCCCATTCCCATAGCGCGGGCGCCGGCTCCCAGATTGAAAACCGATTCGGTGCCACCATCGTCGGACGCCGCCAGGTTCAGCGGTACCAGGAGCATGATCAGGACCGATATGAGAATCGCTCGCCGTATCATTTCACCACCGCCATTTTCACCTTAGCTGTCAAGCCGCCGGAAGCGACTTCAATGTAGGCGACATAGATACCGTTGAGGACCATCTCGCCGTTGCCGTTATAACCGTCCCAGAAAATTCCGGCGTTCAGACCTTCTCTGCCTCCGTTGGCGCCGGCCTCGAAGTGCATATGCCGCACCTCTTCCCCGGTCATGGTATAGATGTATATATCGACATCGGATGCAGACGGCAGATTATATCTGATTTCAGTCGGCTTGATCGTCGGGTTGAACGGGTTTGGATAATTTTTGAACGAGGCGGCGAATTCTTCGGGGATGATCGACTGAGGCAGATTGACCTCGAAAGACCGGTCGAGTAGACCAGTGACCGGCACCCGTTGCCCTGCCTGGGGACCTTCGACAATTCGCGCTACAATATTATCACCACTCAGGCTCATATTGAAGAAATCGAGATTGGCATCCGCCTTCGGCTTCAGACGATATTCGAGAGTAATCACCTCTCCGCCGCGAATTTTAAGATTCGGGAAACTGTAAATCAATTCACCGGTCAGGGGCGATCTTTCGCCGACCGGATTGCCATTGAGATAAAAATTAGTACCGTCATCGGTTGCTTCATCAATCAGCAACCCCGCATCAATCGGGTTTCCGTCGCGGTCAACCATTTTGATCAGCAGCAGTTCCAGCGCCAGGGTATTTCTCAGATCGATGGTGTTGTTCTGCATGGTTAATTCGAACAGCATGCTGGAGACACCCCGTTCCAACGGCCGGGTATCGAATCCGCCGGCTTCGATAATAAGCTTGGTTTGCGATCTCTGGACTTCAAAGCCCAGGAAAACCGAATTGCCAGTCATTATCACCGGTTCGCCGGTGTTTCGGTCTATCGGGATTTCGCCCAGACTGACTGTAAAATTGGATGACAAATCGAAATCCGGAGCAGTCAGCAGCCAGTTTTCCATGGCATCAAATGGCATTTCCGCCGGGAGGTCGATTCCGAAATCTTCGCTTCCGGCATAATTCAGAATTACCGTTCCGCCATCAGCCTGTGCCATACCAGAGTTTTCAAAGCCGCCGCTGATTTCAAACTCTTCGCTGTACCCCAGCGAGGCTACCACTCCGGGATGATCGACAATCTCAGCAACGACGGATATATTCGCCGGCGTCTGGATAATTACCGTCGCGTAGCTATTTTCTCCCGGAAGGACCTGAACCCCATCGGGAACATCTGTAAATCGAAGCATGAAAACCTCGATCGGATTTGACTCGGCTCCGGCCGTGACCGCGAAATTTATTACGAACGGTGTATCGGTTGCCGGAATTTCGGGGATGATATATGGAGGAGGAACTTCCGACTGTCCATCGGTGATCAATTCGACAGTGAACGGCCCGCCAATGGTCGAGTCGGTAAGATTGCTGAGCAAGGCCGATATATTGAATTCCTGGCCAGTATTTACATAAGGGGTATTGAGGGCATCGTTGTTGATGGAGACAATTTTTACTGTAGGGTACGAGGCCTCCGAAATTACCAAACTATCAGAGAGGAAGAAGTCGTCCCGATGGCCGATACGCCATTCACCTTCCGGCGAGGAATATTGGGCATCGGTTTTAACGAAGTAAATATAATCTCCGGGTATAAGATAATCGTTAAATTCCACCGACAAATCAATTGTTCTCTCCGGTTCCCAATTGAAACTGTAACTGAGACCGCTCATACTTGCAGTCATTTCCTCTGATCGAATTCCAATTAAGGTTCGCAACAGCGGGGAAAATTCAAATGAGTTTTCATTGATCAGCTTTACACTTGCAGGAACACTGTATTGTATCGCCCGGCCGATAGTCGGAAGATCTATCGCTTCATAGGCAAATGGGATAAACTCTTCAACAGGCATCTCCCGGCTATAAGCCGATACGGTGTTGATCAATTCCGATTCAAATTCGTAGACCGCCGTGATGGTGACCCGGTATTCATAAGCCCCGGGATCCATCAAAGCATCCTGAGTAACTGAGAAGCGGCATGATTCGCCGTTGAACGGCTGCGGAATACAATCCCGTACCTGTGTAATTCGCGGATCAGGAGCATTACCTTCGATGAAGCCGGCGCTGAGTATCAATTGCACAGGCGTCTGATCCGCCGGATTCCAGATATATCCACGATTGTAAAAATACCAGTCGGTCAGCAGCCAGGCGGGTAAATTATATCCCTCGTCGATTATGGCATGGACACCGTTGGCATAAAATTCGGTTGAAGTTTCGACCCCATCGGCCTCGGCCGTTATTGTAACTGCACCGGGGTCGCCTGAATATGTAAAACCGGATAAATCGGCGATACCATCAACAAACTCCGCGGCGGAAATCATATCGGGAGTTATGGCTCCCGATGGAGAACTCAAATGAATCTCTATTCCGGTTTGGTCAAAATCGGCAACACGGTTACCGTACTGATCATAGGCGAATAAATTAGGATTTACCCCGATGAAGGGATGACCGATAAATTGAGTTTCGGGCAAATCGATACCGAGGGCGGCGAAATCACCGGCGGTGACAGTGATCAATCCGGAGGAAGCTTCAAGATCATCGACCGAAGCTAGAACCCTGCCGATTCCGGTGGTCGTCGCCTGGAAGAAGGAGCCGTACATAGTCCCGATCGGATCAAATTCGGGATCGATCGACCACTCAATCATATCGGTTGGAATCACATTGCCGTAACTATCGACCGCCGTGGCCTCAAAATCAATACCCTCGCCGGCGCGGAGTGTCATGGCATCATCAGGTTCGATTTCCAACGATTGTGCCTGAGACGGAAGAAGCGTGAACGGTTCGCTGAAGTCGGGTCCGGCGATGGTTTGCATGAGAACATTATCGACTTTGACCACAACTTGATAGCTGCGGGCAATATTTGGGCTATCGACGGAACGAAGTGTTAAATACGCAAAATGGGGATCTTCCGGACCGGGGACTTTATCCTTAAACCTGACGACAACCGAATTGGCGTAAATGAATATCCAAGCAATTTTCGGATCTGCGGAATCATCGTCGGTATCCCGGTATGAAACAGAATGTATGGTCGAAACATCAAATTCCTGAGGAAAAGTGACAACAACCTGGCGGCCGCGCAACAGTCCAACCGGTTGACCTTCAAAGTAAGGGAGTTGAAAACCGATCTGATGAACGGCGTCATGACCGACGATATAATCGGAGAGGGAATCGGTAATATTCTCCAATTCTATTGGGACAGGCGGACGGGAGAACTGATCCAGAGACACCACCGAATGATAAGGTTCATCCAGGTAAGTTATCCCCGGTTCCTGCCCCAGGGCCAAAGCCGGGGCAATCAGGCCGAGTATTACCATATATATTAGTTTTCGAGCCATATTTCCCAATAGGTATAACGGTTCCATATGAGAGCTTGAATAAGCAAATCGTATGCCCTGAATCGGACATAGGAATCGATCAAGTTGTATATAATGTGGAATCCCCCCAGAGCTGCTCACAGCCCCTCTTAATGCCATAGAAAACAGTCTGTTATGACAATGCTAAAATCACCCCATGAGTGGATCGGGAAGGAATAAAACATTTTTTAAATGGGCTATTTTTTCTATATGCATTACAATGCATTTATTAGGCAAAATAAATCAACTGATTTAAATCGGAGTGCAACCAGAGTCGCTCTCAAAGGCCGCTTCCGGGAGATTATGAGAAAAGGTTCAATATTTAATGTATTACTTTAAATAATTGCCGTAATCACTTATTTTCATAGGTCAATATTTTTGCAGCCCTGACAGTATTGTAAAGCAGCATGGCAATTGTCATCGGCCCCACTCCGCCCGGTACCGGAGTGATCATCGACGCTTTTTCCTGGCAGGCTTCAAAATCGATATCGCCATAGATACGGTATCCTTTTTCGGCGGTTTCATCATCAACGCGATTGATTCCGACATCAATTAAAACCGCACCCTCTTTGATCATATCCGGCTTCACAAAACGGTCTTTGCCCATCGCCGCCACTATGATATCGGCCTGACGAGTCTCGGCTGCAATATCGACCGTTCCGGTATGGCAGATCGTGACCGTGGCATTGCATCCTTCCCATTTCTGCATCAGGATCGCCGCCAGAGGTTTTCCAACGATATTACCCCGGCCCAGAATGACGACTTTTTTGCCGTTCGGTTCTACTCCCGAGGCATCGAGCATTTTAATCACTCCAAAAGGAGTGCAGGGCAGATACACCGGCGAACCCAGAAGCATGTACCCGACATTCATCGGGTGGAAACCATCGACATCCTTGTGTGGATTGACGTACAGAACCGCTTCCAGTTCATCGAGATGTTTCGGTAACGGCGACTGTATCAGAATACCGTGAATATCGGTGCGATTATTCAGTTCATCGATAAGCCGGTTCAATTCTTCCCGTTTCAAATCGGCAGGGCGTTCGATGACCTCGCTGTAGATGCCAAGTTTTTTGCAAGCCCTGGATTTACTACGGACATATATATGCGAGGCAGGATCATCCCCGACCAAAACCGCTGCCAGTCCCGGGACGATACCTTTTTCTTTTAGCTCGGCTATATCCGATTTAAGTTCTTCCTTGACCTGCTTAGCGATCGCTTTACCGTCAATCAGTTTCGCCGGCATCGATAGTCTCCTCTTCTGGATCTTTGAAGGGCATGGTCAGATCGGCCGCCATGCAGAATCTTTCAATTGCCACCGCTCTCCCCTTGTCATCCATATTGACATCGATCACGACCCCGGATATCCTCACATTGTCCTCAGCCACTGCAAGACGGATTGGCCGACCGCTCAAGAATCTTTTCAGCGCCGGCCCTTTTTTCATTCCGAGGATTGAATCATGCGGACCGGTCATGCCGGCATCGGTGATATAGGCAGTTCCCCGGCCCGAGACCTGTTCATCGGCCGTCTGGACATGGGTATGAGTACCGATCACAGCCGAAACCCGTCCATCGAGGTAAAACCACATCGACTCTTTCTCCGAGGTCGCCTCGGCATGCATATCGACGATGACGACGCCGATCTCTTCCGGAATATGTTCGATGATTCGATCAGCGGTCCGGAAAGGGCATTCGATATTGTTCATATAGGTCCGCCCCATAAGCGAAACCACAGCAATCGACATCTCCCCTTCGGTATGTATATAACACCCCCGGCCTTTGGCATCGGGGTAATTGGCGGGGCGGATGAACCGCGGTTCCCCTACCATAAAGTCCCCGATTCCCTGCCGGTCCCAGACATGATTGCCGGAGGTCTGGCAGTCGACGCCATAGGAGAACACCTTGCCGGCCATCTCCGGTGTGATCCCGAATCCCCCGGCGGCATTCTCGGTATTGGCGATGACAAAATCGGCCTGATACTTATATTTCAACCGCCGGGTCATATTCGCAAGGATATTGCGGCCCGGCTTGCCGACCACATCGGCGATAAAGATCACTTTTCTAATCGCCATTATTTAGCATACTCCACTGAGCGCATTTCGCGAATGACGGTGACTTTAATTTGTCCCGGATACTCCATTTCACTTTCGATTTTCTGGGCAATATCGGAGGCAAGAATCGAGGACGCCAAATCATCCATCCGATCGCATTCGACGATAACTCGGATTTCACGACCGGCCTGGATGGCATAAGCTTTGGCCACACCTTTGAAACTGTCGGCCAGATCCTCCAATTTTTCCAGGCGCTTGATATAACTTTCGAGAGGTTCCCTTCGGGCACCCGGCCGCGATCCCGAGATGGCATCGGCAGCCTGGATCAACACCGGGTAAACCGTCTCTTTGGGAACGTCGCCATGATGCGACTCGACGGCATTGATCACGATCGGGTTCTCATTTAAGCGGGTCAATATTTTGGCGCCGATCTGAGTGTGGGTACCCTCGGTATCACGGTCAACCGCTTTGCCGATATCGTGCAGCAACCCGGCCCTTTTCGCCAATACCGAATCGAGTTTCAGTTCTGTCGCCATAATTCCCGCCAGCATTGCCACCTCGCAGCAGTGAGCCAGGACATTCTGACCGTAACTGGTACGGTATTTGAGCTTGCCGAGGAGTTTGATAATTTCCAGATGGAGGCCGTGGATCCCGATATCGAAGGCAGCCTGTTCGCCGGTCTCGCGGATGATGACGTCCATATCTTTTTCCGCTTTGGCGACCACCTCTTCGATCCGCGTCGGATGGATTCGGCCGTCGACCACCAGTTTTTCCAGCGACATCCGGGCGATTTCCCGCCTGATCGGATCGTATCCCGACAGGATAACCGCCTCGGGAGTATCATCGACGATAACATCGATACCGGTAGCGGTTTCAAAGGAACGGATATTTCGTCCTTCGCGGCCGATAATCCGGCCTTTCATCTCATCATTGGGCAGGTTCACGACCGAAACGGTCGACTCGACCGTATGATCGGCGGCACAGCGATGGATAGCCTGGATAATGATATCCTTGGCTTCTTTTTCGGCTTCACGCTCAGCTTTGTCCTTGATCTCCTTGGCCAATGCCGCCGCTTCCATCTTCGCCTTGCCCATCATATTTTCGATCAAGATCTGTTTGGCCTCTTCCGAGGACATACCCGATATTTTTTCGAGTTGAATATTCTGATCGCCGATCAGTCGTTCCAACTCCTTCTCATGGATATCGATCCCTTTTTCCCGGCCGGCCAGCACCCGTTCTTTTTCCTCAATTTTCTTTTCGCGGCCCTGGAACGTTTCGGTTTTCCGCCTGAGATCATGCTCCCGTTCGGAACTTCGCTTTTCACTTTTGGCCAGTTCCGCCTTTTTACTCTGGATTTCCTTTTCAAAATTGGCCTTGGATTTAAACCACTCATCTTTGGCTTCCAGAGCCACTTCTTTTTTCTTTATGGCAGCTTCTTTTTCAGCTTCAGCGATTATCTTCTTGGCAAATTCATCAGCATTGGCCAGCTTCCGGTCACCGATCCGGCGGGAAAGGAACCAAGCGGTCGCGGATGAAATAATAACAGCCAAAAGGGTAATCAGGACAACCATGCTCGTAGTTTCCATGATTCTTCACCTCGCCCTTCAAGGCAATCTATGTTGAAATCTATGTTGTAAATGAAGAGAGTGGAAACAGAGGATATGTGGACTTGGGGCCGGAGGTTCTATTCTGACGTATCCGACAACTTATCATCAAGCATGGTGATTATATCGCTGGCGCGCTTTTCAAAGGAGGAAATGTCTTTATTTTCCAATTTCTTCTCTTTGAAATATTCATCGGTGATATTCAGCGCCGCCAGAATCGCCACACGTGCTGGCGATTTGTTCGTGATTTTATCCGATATTTCACGCATCTTACGATCTACATAATCGGACACCGAACGGATATAATCCTCGTCGCCGTCAGAACGGACAGTATATTCCTCACCATATATGTTAACACGCACACGATTTTTCGGCGAATCCATATCTTCAACCAGCCCTATGTTCAATCCTCTATATCAGGGAATAACTCACTCTTCTTCAACGATTTACAATATACTCCAGAATTTAATACCTTGTCAAGGATAAATTAGGTCAGGCTTTTCTCATAATTCTCTATTCTACTGAGCAATCCCTCAACCTTTTCCTTGACTTTTTCGGAGATCTGGCCCGATTGTTTCTCCAGACTCCGCAGTGTTGACTCTTTATCTTTCAATTCTTTTTCAAGCTCGTCGATTTTGGACAAAAGCTCTTCGTTTTTATCTGTCAGCTCTTTTTTTGCATCGGTCAGCTTTTCGATATGAGTAATCGCTCTGCTGATACGCTCTTCCAATTTGTTAAGTGCATCCAATTCCATCTCATTACTCCCTCAGCCGGGCATTGAAACTTTTTTCCAGATGGGCGACGATTTGGCCATGGGTTTTATCGACCTCTTCGTCCTCCAGTGTTTTTTCCGCCGATCGGAAATTAATTCCGAAAGCGAGCGATTTCTTTCCTTCCGGCACCGCTTCACCGATAAACAGGTCAAATATCTTCACCGATTCCAATAGCTCCCCACCCGATGCGATTATCGCTTCCCGGATTTTCGCGGCCGGTACCGACAGATCGACGATAACGGCTATATCGCGTGAAGAAGCCGGAAATTTGGGTAACGGCTTATATTCTTTGAGACCCTGATACAGTTCTATCAGTTTTTCCACATGCAGCTCGGCGGCCAGACAATTCTGCTTGATATCGAACAATCGAGCCACTTTTTTGTCAACCTGGCCGACGGAACCTACCTTCTGATCGTCAATGAGCACTTCGTACGAATAGTGCTTGTCATATCCCGGTATCGCGATTGCTTTCAAAACCGGGGAATTCAGTCCCAAGCTGTCAGCGACCGCCTCCACTATTCCCTTGACCTCAAACAAATCGGATGGTGCCGCCTGGCTTTTCCAATATACATCTTCGGTCTGGCCGGTCATCAGAAGCCCGAGATATGTCGGCTCGACCGGGCCGGACTTTTCTTTGAGATATACGCGGCCGATTTCGAAAATATTGATATCGATATTGCGGTGACGAATATTATTCCCCGTTGAAACCAGAAGTGAATATAGTATCCTGGTGCGCATGGCGGCAAATTCATCCGACAATTGATTGGTCACCTTGATCGGATCAAGGGTGGAATCGACTCTTTCCAGACGGCCGGCATGAGCCATCCCGCTGCTGAGTGTCTCTTCGAAACCAAAACCGTTAAGGATCCGGCGTAAATCCTCTTTGATGGTATCGCGACGATGCGAAGGTGTAAACAGAGGACCGCCATTTTGTCTAGCAGTAGGAATTTTGTCCAGACCGTAAATACGGGCGATTTCCTCGACCAGGTCGATTTCACGGACCAGATCGGGGCGATTGGTCGGTGCTAAGGTCTTGAGGGCTGATCCGGTCTCAACTTCCAAGCCCAGCCCGCGCAAAGTTTTTTCCATGAACAAGACCGGAATATCGGCCCCCAGAATTCGTTTGACCTGTTCGGGACGCAGCTCAATTTTGACCGGTGATATTTTCTTCGGGTAATTGTCAACCACCCCCGCCAAGACCCGGCCCCCGGCCAGTTCGGCCATCAGGGCGGCCGTGCGATCGGCCGCTGCCACGACACCGTTGGGGTCGACTCCGCGCTCGAAACGATAGGATGATTCGGAAGAGATACCGAGTTTCTGTGACGAACGTCGGATTACGGTCGGGTTGAAGTAGGCCGCTTCGAGAAGAATGGTCGTAGTCTCGTTTTCGACTTCGGATTCGAGTCCGCCCATGACACCGGCGGCGGCAACACCTTTTTCCCCATTGGTGATAAGCAGGATGGAGTCGTCGAGTTCATGTTCCTGATTATCGAGAGTAATAAATTTTTCACCCGCTCTGGCACGGCGGACGATGACTTCTTTGGACCCGAAACGATCATAATCAAAAGCATGGAGCGGATGCCCGGTCTCGAGCATAACATAATTGGTGATATCGACAATATTGTTGATCGGGCGGATGCCGCAATTGAGCAATCGTTTACGCAGCCACCAGGGCGATTCGCCGATGGTGATATTTTCAATAATTCGAGCGGTATACCTCGGACATCCATCAGGATCGTCAATAACCACCTTTATATAGTCGGAGGCCTTCTTGTCTACCTCTTTGGGTTCATCAATTTTGACAATAAAGTCTTTTTGGGCCAGAACCGCGATCTCGCGGGCGACTCCGACGGCTGAAAGGCAATCGGGCCGATTGGGTGTGATCTCGAAATCGATGACGGCATCATCAAGAGCCAGATAGTCGAAGACCGGCCGGCCCAAAGGCGCCTCGTCGTCGAGAACCATTATGCCGGAGTGATCGTCGGAAAGCCCCAGTTCATCCTCGGCACAGATCATCCCGGCCGATTCAACACCGCGCATTTTTATTTCTTTGACCTTGAATTCGCCTTTTAGATTGGCCCCCGGCAAGGCTACCACAACTTTCTGCCCGACCGCACAATTAGGCGCCCCGCAGATTATGGTATGAGTCGCATCGCCGGTGTTAACCTCGGTCACGAGCAGCTTGTCGGCATTGGGATGTTTATCGAGTTTGGTAACCTGCCCGACAACCACTTCTTTGAAATGGTCGGGATTTATTTTGTGGGCAACCCCTGCCGTTCCGGAGCGAGTCAGACGGTCTTCCATCTCTTCGACAGACCAGTCCACACCGGATTTTTCTTTTAACCAGTTAAACGTAAGTTTCATATGTCAACGGAACTGTTTAATAAATCTGATATCGTTTTCAAATAGCAGACGGATATCATTGACCCGATGCTTCAGCAGAGCGGGACGCTCCACCCCTATGCCGAAGGCATATCCGGTCACTTTATCAGAATCATATCCGACAGCTTTGAACACTTCGGGATCGATCATACCGCAACCCAGGATTTCCAGCCATCCTTCATGTTTGCACAGGCTGCAACCTTTGCCGTTACAGAGAAAACAGCGAACGTCGACTTCGGCCGATGGTTCGGTGAATGGGAAAAAGCTGGGCCGAAAGCGCAATTGGACGCTTTCCTGAAAGAATTCGTAACAAAACGCCTCGAGAACCCCTTTCAGGTCTCCGAAGGTAACGTTTTCATCGACGTAAAAACCTTCGACCTGATGAAAAACGCAATAACTTCGGGCATTTACCGCCTCATTGCGGAAGACTTTGCCCGGAGCGATAATTTTGACCGGTGGTTTACGTTTCTCAAATTCGCGAATCTGGACGCCGGAGGTATGAGTCCGCAACAACGATCCGCCTTCGACATAGAAAGTATCCTGCTCGTCGCGAGCCGGATGATCGGGAGGGAAATTCAGCGCTTCGAAGTTGTAGTAATCGCTCTCGATATCGGGACCGTCAGCGATTTCAAACCCCATCCTCTGAAAAATACCGTTGATCTGGTCCATAACGATCGTAACCAAGTGGCGGTGGCCGTAATGACGGGGACGCCCCGGCAAAGTGAAATCGAAAGAACTGTCGATGGAAATGGCGGAAGAGAGTTCCTCGCGGCGGTCCTCTATAATCCGATCGAGTTCCGTCTTGAGTTTATTGGCCTGTCCGCCGACCTCCCGCTTCTCTTCTCGGGAGAGGTCTTTCAGGCCGCGCAGGATTGATGTCAGTTCTCCCTTTTTGCCCAGATAATGGACACGGAGTTTTTCCAGAACATCAGCCGAATCGGCCGCCGACATCTCTTCTCTGGCGGTTTGTCCGATTTTTTGTAATTGTTCGGCAATATCCATTGTGAAATCAGGCTTTGGTCATTTCCACCAGACGCTCGAAAGTACTCATATCGCGGACAGCAATATCAGCCAGCGTCTTGCGATCAAGATCGATTCCTGATTTCTTGAGGCGATCCATAAAGGAAGAATAATTAACGCCGCACATTTTGGCCGCGGCCGAGATTCTCGTGATCCAGAGACGACGGAATTCCCGCTTTTTGTTGCGCCGGTCACGATAGGCGTACTTCAGGCTTTTGTGCACCGTCTCGATGGCAGTGCGATACAGGCGGCTACGGCCGCCGTAGTAGCCTCGGGCCTTTTTGAGAACTTTTTTATGTCTATGTTTCGCGGCAACGTTATTTTTCGCGCGTGGCATGTTGATCTTTCTCCTTATTACTGCATTACTGCGTAAAAACTTCCAATCCCATTAATTCAGGCTTCAATCAATTGGGAAGCATTACGCTGAATCGTCTTAAATCGGAATGGGCAATCATGGTAGCTTTCCGTAGATTCCGTTTGCGCTTGGTCGTCTTCTTGGTCAGAATATGACTGTGCATCGATTTAAATCGTTTCAGTTTACCGCTTGCGGTTTTCTTTATACGCTTGGCAGCGGATCGATTGGTTTTCATCTTCGGCATAATCTATCTCCAGCTAACTAATTTCCGTCGACCTGTTCATCCGAGGCAACGGGCTCCGATGGGACCGGCTTTTTGTCGGGCTTGGCGGATTTCTTGGACGGCGGTTCGGCCGGTACTTTGATGGCACTGGCCAGGGGAGCCAGCAACATATTCATGCTGTGCCCTTCCATTTTCGGCCTGTTTTCCATCGTTGCAATTTCCTTCAAGTCTTCAGCCAACCGGTCGAGGATTTTACGCCCAAACTCGGTATGTGCCTTTTCCCGTCCGCGAAACAGAACAAAACACTTAACCTTATTGCCCTGTTCCAAAAACGTCAGCACATGTTTTTTCTTAAACTGATAATCGTGTTCTTCAATTTTGGGTCTGAAACGCATACCCTTGATACATACGTTATGCTGCTTTTTGCGCGAAGTAGCCGCTTTCTTCGCCTGATTGTACTTATATTTCCCGTAATCAAGGATACGACAGACCGGCGGACGGGCAGTTGGCGATACTTCCACCAAATCCAAACCCGCTTCGCGGGCCCGCTCAAGAGCCTCACGCGTCGGAATAATTCCGACCTGCTCACCATCCGGGCCAATCAGCCTGATGGGTGAAACCCTTATCTGAGTATTGACCCGAATCTCGTTTTTCTTTATACCCGTTCCTCCTTCTTTTGCCCCTGACCAACCAGAGGCATATTACTTCTTAATCTAATCTCTTCAACAAGGCCGTCCAAAAGCTCTTTGGCGCCCATTGAACCGATGTCGCCCAAACCACGGCGGCGGACCGAAACCTGGCCCGACTCACTCTCGCGATCACCTATAATGAGCATAATCGGCACCTTGTCCAATTCCGCTTCGCGGATCTTGTGGCCGATCTTTTCCGAACGCTCATCCAACTCGACGCGTACACCGGCAGCGAAAAGTTTTTCCTTCAGATCAGTCGTATACTGAAGGGCCCTGTCGGTCACCGGTAATAACCTGACTTGCACCGGAGCCAGCCAGAGCGGAAAATCGCCGGCATAATGCTCTATCAGAGTTCCTAAGAACCTTTCCAAGGAGCCGAGCAGGGCGCGGTGTATCATCAGCGGCCTTTTCTTCTCTCCGTTCTGATCTACATACGAAAGATCAAACCGTTCCGGCTGAGTAAAATCAAACTGGAGAGTGGAGCACTGCCACGAACGCCCCAGAGCATCCTTGATCTTAATATCTATTTTCGGGCCGTAGAAGGCGCCGCCGCCCTCATCGACCTGGTAGTCTAATTTATGAAACTCGAGCGCTTTGCGCAAGCCCTTTTGTGCCGCTTCCCAATCGGCCGGTTCTCCGATTGCCTTTTCCGGACGAGTCGACAAATAAATATCGAAATCCTCAAAACCGAACGCCCGGATAACATGCAGGCAAAAATCGATTAATCGAATCAGTTCATCTTCCATCTGCTCCGGACGGCAAAAGATATGAGCATCGTCCTGAGTAAACCCGCGTACCCGCATCAGGCCGTGGAGCACCCCCGCCCGCTCATAACGATAGACCGTCCCCAGTTCCGCCCAGCGCATCGGCAATTCGCGGTAAGAACGAAGCCGCGAGGCAAACATGGTGATATGAAACGGGCAATTCATCGGTCTGATCTGATATTTGCCTTTGTCGACCTCGATCGGGCTGTACATATCCTCGGTATAGAAATCGGTATGCCCGGAACGGTTCCAGAGTTCAAGATTGGCGATATGAGGGCTGTAAACCAGTTCATAACCGCCCTTGTAATGCTCTTCGCGCCAGTAATTTTCGATCTCATGGCGGATCGCCCCGCCTTTCGGCATCCAGAGAACCAGACCGGGGCCGGTCTCTTCCGAGATCATAAACAGTTCCATCTGCTTGCCCAGTTTACGATGATCCCGCTTTTCCGCCTCAGCCAGCTTTACAAGATACTCATCCAGCATTTTCTTCTTCGGGTAAGTCACCCCGTAAATCCGCTGGAGCATTTTATTTTCTTCCGAGCCGCGCCAATAGGCTCCCGAAGAAGCTATCAGCTTCCAAGCTTTAATCCGGCCGGTCGAGGGAATATGAGGTCCGCGACAGATATCTTCGAAACGGGAATCTTTGTACACCGTGACAATCTCGCCCTCGGGCATTTCCTCGAGCATTTCGACTTTATAGATTTCACCCTGGGCCCGGCATTTTTCAATCAATTCGTTGAGGTCGCATACTTCTCGATGGAAGGTCGCGTTCTCGGCGACAATCGCCGCCATCTTCTTCTCTATTTTTTCAAGGTCTTCCGGTGAAAATGGCTTTTCCACATCGAAATCGTAATAAAACCCCTCCTCAATCGGGGGGCCGATCGCAAGTTTGGCTTCCGGAAACACCTCAAGAACCGCCTGCGCCATGATATGGGCCGACGAATGCCAGAAGATTTCCTTACCCTCGCGGTCATTCCAGGTAAGGATCTGGACCGAGGCGTCTTTCTCTATCGGGCGCGATAGATCAATCGCCTGGCCGTCGACCTTGACCGCAATTGCCTCTTTGGCCAGCCGTCCGGAAATAGACTTGGCTATCTCCAGACCGGTCACTCCGGCAGGGTGATTCTTTTTGCTGCCGTCCGGCAGCTCTATTGAAATCTCAGCCATCTTCTAAAAATAAAACCCTTGTTCAGGAAGGGTTTCCCAGGTTTCAATGGTGGGCGATACTGGAATTGAACCAGTGACCTCTTGCATGTCAAGCAAGCACTCTAACCAACTGAGCTAATCGCCCATATGTCAACGTGATATAGCCATAACTTTCAAGCCTATATATCTATTATAAAATATCGGAAATGTCAAGCGAATTTTTAAGATAGTGGGAAATCTTCGGATGCCTTTTTTCGGTGAAGCAAACTAAACTCTACCCCATCCCTTTGGCCATCTCCATGAAGGTTTCCGCCTTGAGGTATTCCTCTTTCAGAGGAAGGACATGGACCATTATATCCTGCTCGGTGATTCCAACATGGTCGAGAGCCTCCGACTGCATCGGTTCGATAACGACCTCATCTTCGTCAGGATCGACTTCAAAAGCCAGTTTGGCCAGATAATTGGCGATATGAGTCAGGTATGGCAGGTTATTTTCTTCAGTCGGCGTTGATTGCGGAAAATGATGAAATTCAATCGCCTCAACCAGATTGGCCGGCAATTGCCATTGAGCGCCCAGTAGCGAGCCGATCTGGGTATGGTTGTATCCCAGCACCTCCGACTCAGCGGCCAGATCGGTTAAATCCGGTTTCTGTTCTCTCAAATCTTTGATTTTCTGGCGTTCCTCGGTCATAAAGACGGAAATAATCATTTTCCCGATATCATGGAGCAAACCGCTGGAAAATCCGGCTTCAGGGTCGAAACCGACGTTACATTTCAGGTTGCGGGCCAGCATCCGCCCCGCAAAGGCGGTGGCAAGAGAATGACGCCAGAACCAATCCTGAAATTCAGCGTCGATCTGATCTTTGGCGAACATTTCAAAAACCGAGGCGGACAGCACCAGGTTCTTTATAGAATCGAGACCGATAATGACTACCGCCTGCCGCACCGATTCAATGGCCCGGGTCAGGCCGTAATAGGCCGAATTGGTCATCTTGAGAACCTTGGCCGAAATCGCCGCATCCTCCTGGAGGATGGCGGCAATATCAAAAGCCGAAGCGTTGGGGTTGTTGAGAACTTTCTGGATTTGGGTAAAGACGATTGGCGGCGTGGGAAGATTTTGCACCCCGCCGATTACACTTTCAATTTGCCCCCGAACCCTGGAGTCCACCTGAGTAGTCATATGTTAATCCTGCTCCCCCTGAATGCCGGTCATTTACCCGGCAAAATCATCGGCGATACGTCTTGCGATCTCGCTTCTGACTTCGGGCGAATTATAATAGCCCGATTCGATTCTCTGTCTCGCCTGGTCTATCATTTCCTGGCGATTTTCGAACTCGACTGCTTCATTCGAGACCTCGGCGCTATCGACCGAGGATACCTCATTGGTCTCCTCGGACTTCGGCGATACTTTTTCGGAAAGCGAGCGTGCGACCTCAGATATTTCTATCTTGTCGGTCTGGTTCATCTGCTGTCTCGCATCCCTGTTTACATCAGCCTTTCGCCTTTCATCCTCATCAGGCCGTTGCGGCCTGTCTCCGCTGTCTAAAGGTCCTATCTTCATATTTTCACCTCTATTAATCCTATCGACGGTGAAATTTCGATTCTTTAGAAAAATCTAATGTTTCTTGTCCACGAACTGCGGCGTATTATCCAGGTCCTTGATATACCTGACAATTTTATCCGAATGCTGCAGTTTTCTGAGTTCCTGCTTGACACGATCATACCGGTTGGAGGCATAATCCTCGTTCTGCCGGACCAGATCCATGTCTTTCTTGATTAAGGTGATTATACTTTGAGCAATTTTCTTAACTTCAGGAGCCGTTGCTGCCAGATTGAACAATTTCGGATTGCTCTTGCGAAGCGTCGCGATTTTTTCTTCCGATTCCAGTATTCGTTTATGACAGCGTTCGATTTCTGTGTAAATATCGAGCAGCTTTTCCTCTTTCTCGAATTTTAGCAAATCCTTTTGCTTGTCAATCAGGATGTATAACGACTGGTAGAAGGAATACTCTTCTTTCAGCACCCGCACCAGTTCCTGTTCCAAGTTGCTGATGGCATTATATTCCATACGAATCAATTCCTATGCAGAAAAGGTTAACCTCTGTCCTTTGGAGGACGGCATTGATGGCGCCGCTTCGGTATCGTTGCCATCAACCTGCGCACCTTCCGTTTCTTTCGGGTCGGCGGGAGCCGGGACGGTTTCCTGCTCCTTCAGACCCTCCCAAGCTTCTTTGATGGTTCCCAGAATATTCTTGACATCGTCAAGCAGATCACACGATTTGCTTGCCACGGCCAGGTCGATCTGCTGAATCATAAACGCATACAACTGACCGAGCTGATTGGCAATCGCCTCGCCTTTGTCCATATCCAGAGTGGTATAAAGATGGACGATACACTTGCGGGCTTTATCGCAGGCTGTCCGCCCTTCGGTCAATCGTCCCTGTTCGAAGTCGGATTGCGCCTGAGACAGAAAACCGATTGCTCCCCGGTAAACGGTCAGAATCAAATCGACTTGAGACATGCCCATGGTATTGATTTGCTTGTAAGTGTTAAAACCCCGTTGCATATTAGCCATTCCCCCTGATCTGGGACCAATTGGAATCGATATTCGCCAACTGCGATTCAAGAAATCCCTGCTCCGTTTGCAGTTGAGACAACACCGTCTCCAATTCAGCCCATTTTAATATCAGCGACTCGCGCCGCAAGGCCAGTCGTTCATCAAATTCTTTTACCCGCTGGGCAATATTGTCTACCTGTCCCTTCAGGCCGTTGGTTTTACGAGCGATGACACCATCCTGGGATTTCGTGATATAATCGAGGCCCTCTTCCATCACGGAAGCGAATCCCCGAGTAATCGTAATCGTACCTTCATCCCCTGAATTCAATTGCGATTCCGTCAGGGTAATTTTCATCTTTACCCCGGCGGTAGTTTTATTATCTTCATCTCCGGTCAATACCTGCCCCTTGCCGGTCGCAGCTTCACCGTTGATCGTTCCCGCAACATCCTTACCGAAATGCAAGGAAACATCACCTACCAGTCCCAGCGACGAGAACGCCGAATTGGACACTGAGGTGATCATCTCAACCTTGGAACTGGTGCCGTAACTGGACGATGTCAGCTTGAGATAACCCTCCCCGCCGAGATCGACCCATTCCACTACTACGCCCAGTTTACCGACCTTATCATCGGCATCGATCCTGGTCTGTAATTCGTTGGCCAGGTCTTCGCCCGAGGCATAGGTTCGTGCCGATAAGACGATATCATTCGAGACGATGCCGTCAATACGCAATTTCATGGTATCGGTGGTTTCGGTCAGGGTAATATTGGAGTCACCCGGATCGGGCAGTTTCTGTCCCTGGAAATATCCATGGGTCGCCGCCTGAGTTATATCAATGGCGAATTCCGAACCGCCCACCACCTCGGTCGAGGTACTGATAAACGATATACCATTGTTGGACGATGTTCCGCCGTCGGCAAAGAGGCGCAGCACCGCATCTAAATCATTATTGAGCGCCTCGGTCAGTTTCCCGGAGTCCCTCAACGACAATTTGCCGCCCATCCCGGCCCTGATACCTATCGCCGAGAGAGTATTCAGGGAGCCGTCGATTCCGGCCACAGGTTCACTGGCAAGTCTCGACAAGCGCGACTGAATCGACATCAAGGTCAGGTCGCCAAGAAGAATTCCACCCACTTCGGAATCGGCGTCATATTTATTCTGATTATCTATGAAATCCTTGACATCATTATAGGCGTTGATAAATGTCTGTATCTTACCTTTGACCGCCTCAGTATCCAGACCGGTCTTGATCGTTACCGGTCCGGTCGACTCGGTGGTGACCCCCTTAAGATCAAGAGTAAGCCCCGGGATAAGATCTTCGATTTGATTGGTGGAGGCGCTAACCACCAGCGGCGAGCCGCCGTTGGCCTCGGAACCGATGGACACCCTGGCATCTGAAGCCTGCTGCAAAACCGGAGCAAAAGTACTTACGTCGAAGGTATCTCCGGCGACCAGGTCACCGTCGGCAAATGATAATTTCATTCCGTCCGGACCGATTACTTCGGTATCTGCCTGCGAAACCACAATCGAACCGCTGGCTTCGCCGTCGGTCCAGTTAATCGTAATATTTCCCGCCCCGACGGTCTGAACTCCGGCACCGGCCACGGTGAAGGAGTAAGTCTTGTTGGTTGATCCGCTGAATGAGGCTGCAGCCCCGAGCGAAACCTGCGATGTCGCCTGACTGGAGAAACTGTTTATCTCGGGGTTATCGAAAGCGGCCGTCTCGAAGTCGATATCAAGCCCGCCTGATAAAGAACTGGTAATCGAAATTTGATTTTCGCGCCCGGTCTCTTCGCCGGTCACCACCAGCCGATAAGGATTCGATTGAGAGCCATCGTTGATAATTGAAGCGGTGATACCGATACCGGCTTCGTTGATCGCCTCTTTAATACCGACCAGCGAATTGTTGTCGGAATCGATGGTCAATGTAGTGGGGCTATCGTTACCCAGAGCAAGAGTTATCGTGCCAGTCCCCATCACCGACTGGGAAGGATCATCAAAGCCGTGAGATGCGATTTGATGATTCTGGGCCAGTGACAGAATATTGAGCGAATATGAACCGTTCCCGACCCGTCCGTTGGCAGTAGCCGACAAGAGCTGATCGTTTGAAATCAATATGTCGGCCTGAGTAAAGGCTTCGTCGCCATTGAGAGCGTTAATACTGGTTTGCAGGGCCAGCATTTTGGCCGCCAGAGCATTGAAGGTCGTGATCTCCCGCGTCTTCAACGCCTGTTGCTGTTCCATCAGCATCGCCGGACGGCGTTCATATTCGAGAATGGAATTAATGATCTCGGTCGTATTGAGATTGGATGCCAGACCGTCTATCGATTGGAATCCAGCCATGGTCAACTCCTATTTAATAAAGTATCCTATTTCGTCCTTCTCAGGCCATATGATCAAAGACCATGCCCAGGACGTCCCGTAAATGCGACCGGAGGCTGAGAATCTCTTCCGGTGGAATCTGACGCAGCATCTCGCCGGAATCCCGGTCGATTATCTTGATTACCATACTGCCGGTCTCGTCATCGGTGGCGAAGTCGATATTGAAATTCCCCCAGCCGGCATACTCCTTCAGGCTTTCCAGGGCTTTGTCGTACTCCGCCATATTTATTCCGTCTTGCGACAGTACCGCCTCATCCAGTCTGGTCGTTTTTGCTTGCCCTTCTATTAAACTCGCACCATCCTCTTTCCGGTTGGTGCCGCTTTTGCTTACCCCCTTGGAATGAAGCCCCGCAGTTGAAATTATTTCTTCCATCTGCATCGTTTATCTACCTCAAAACGGGGGAATCGGGGAGGCGAAAACCTCCCCGAAAATCCCACCTGTTATTTAGCCAAAGAGGGACAGAACAACCTGAGGAACCTGGTTGGCCTGAGCCAGCATGGCCGTACCGGCCTGAAGCAGAATCTGCTGCTTGACAAAGTTCGACATCTCTTGAGCCATGTCGGTGTCACGAATCATCGATTCGGCCGCAGTCAAGTTCTGCTCGGCAATCCGCAGGTTGCGCAGGTTCGATTCCAGAGAGTTCTTCTGGAAACTACCGAGCGTGCCGCGGACGGTCGAAACATCGTTAATAACCGAATCGACCACCGATTGGGCATCCTGAGCACCCTGGACCGTGGTCACATCGATTTGGGACAGGTTCTGGAACATATTACCGGCAATACCGCGACCGAGGGACGAGGCAGCCATGTTCCGGATACCGATATTGGCCGTCTGACCGACATTCGGGCCGATCTGGAAGACCAGTGAAGAATCAGTGTTCTGGATCGTCTCCGTACCGCCGGTGGAGGTCAGATCAATATTGATCTTCAGCGATTCGGTACGATCGGCGTTATAAATAAAGGCATCCTTGCCAGCGGTCACGGAAGTTCCCGGACCGGCATCGAGACGGATATCAAACTTGGCAGCCGTCACGTCGAGCAACAGGTTGCCGAGGTTGATACCATTGGCGGCCGTGGCCACTGTCATATCAATGGAACCGCGACCGGACTCACCGTCAGCCCCGTTATAAAGGGTAACGCTTCCGGTTGAGTCATAATTAACGGCGGTGACTGAGGTTGAGTAATTGTCAAAACTGACAATTGCATCGGTACCAGCAACGGCAACCGTATCGGCGGTCATATCGAACGCCTTCTGGAGTTGGGCCGTATCCGCGCCGGACGAGTTCATCTTGATGGTGTATTCAGAGCCTTCATCGGCTGTCCAGAATTTAACCTGGTCTGTACCGGAAACATCAGCGGTGATATCCTGCTGAGTAGTCGCGCCAATAAGTCCAAAAGCGCCTGTCAAACCGACGTTAACTTCTGAGACCAGCGCCGACGTCGATGTATAAGTTCCGGCAAGAACGGTAACATCCGCAGTAAATGCCGTATTCTTGGCCGTATTGACGGTGAAATTCAAAACATTTTCTGAAATTCCACGATCACTGCCAACGACGAAATCGCCAAACAGAGTGGCGGTATCGACACCGGAAAAGCTGGACATTTTCAGTGAATACTGGGTACCTTCGTTGGTCGACTGGAAGACAAGTTCCCCGCCGCCGCCGAGGGCAGCTTCAACTTTGCCGGCCAGGGCGGTGTTGTTGCCCAGAGCGGTATTCCACTTGCCAACCTGCACGGCAGCAGAATCGCCATCAACGATGCTGGCCGTAAGAGTCTGATTACCAGACACGGCTTCGCCATTCTCCTGGTAATTCAAAACCACCGAATAATCACCCTCGGTTGCAGCCCCGGCAGCTATCAGAGCGGCACCGGAGGTATGGAGGGCGGATCCGGCAACGGCTGCTACTTCAAAACCGTTACCAAAAGCGTCGTTGATATCGATGGAACCGGATACCTTCTCCGCACCGGCCGAAGCCTGGAGAACGTCGATATTATGGATTCCTTCGGTCAGATTGGTCGGGGTACCGTTGGTACCGTCCAGAGCGACACCCAGAGAAGTGGTGTTCAGGGTCGCGGTCGAATCGGCGGTTTTGGTCGCCTGAATCGAGTGCGTACCGGTGGACAAACCACTGCTGAGAATGGTAACATCAGCCGAGTTTGAGCTCGTGATGGTGGCTACATTATCCTTGGTGCCGTCGAGAAGTTTCTTGGTACCGAACTGCGTGTTTTGAGCGATACGATCGATGGTGGCAATCGCATTGGCGATTTCCGCCTGATCGGCAGCCAACTGATCGGCATCATTGAAACCTTCGTTGGCGGCATGAATGGCCAGCTCGCGCATCGAGATGAGCAGATTGTTGATCTCGTTCAGGGCTCCTTCAGCAGTCTGAATCATGTTGATGGAACCTTCCGAGTTCTCAATCGCCTGTCCCAGTCCGGCGATCTGCGCCCGGAACTGTTCGGAAATAACCAGACCTGCCGGATCGTCGGCAGCGCGGTTAATCCGGTAACCGGATGACAGCTTTTCCATCGAGCCGGAAAGCTCACGAGTAGTCATTGTCAGGTTACGATGAGCATTAATGGCAGCGATGTTATTGTTAATACGTAAAGACATCTAAAATTCCTCCTTGAACTAATTGCGAAACATCCTTGCTCGCAATTTCATTCAATGATTTCCTTTTGCTGCCTGTCCATGGCGGTAACTCCTATGAAAACAAAAAATTTGTTTGCAATGTTATTCGCCCACTCCTTTCCACATTACAGATTTAGGCACCTTTAGCATTCAGCTATTTTCCTAATTCAATAAATCGGCATATCCAGGCGGGACTTTACCCTTTTTTGTGCCCCCTGACACATTTTAACCCCTTGTAAGAATGCAGGTTAACAGGTCGCTTCGGTCGCCGAAATCGATTCCAGCCGTTTTTGGGCCGGCCGACACGACGGATCGGAGGCCAATACCTGCCGATATCCCGCTTCAGCCGCCTCCCGATGCCCCAACTGAAAATAAATTTCAGCCAGGTTCAGAAGACAGGCGCTGTCGTCTGGGTGATGCCTTAAGTACTTTTCGTAACAACCGATCGCCTTGTCGTGGTACCCCAGACTCGATAACAAGTCGCCGATGATACGAAAAACTTCTATGTCCTCAGGTGAATGATCGACATACTGGGCCAATACATTCAACGCTTTTTCATTTTTTTCCAGCCGAATATAAGCCATTCCGAGATTTCTATAGGCGGTCCGGAATTCGGATGAGTCCTGTATCAATTGCTCATATATTGCCACCGCTTGGTCATATTCTTCGAGACGAAAAGAGCAGTTTCCAAGATTGTTCATCGCTTCGCAATGATCGGGCTGTAAATCCTTAACCTTCAGGTAGCAGGCTTGAGCCTCTCTTATTCGACCTGCCGCGAACAGAATATTCCCACATTCAAAAAGTACACCGGCGTTATCGGGAACATCTTTCATGATTTTCCGAACATCATCCAGACTTTTCTCCCCCGATCCTGCTGCCAGCAGAATTCTGGCTCGAAATAACCGAACCGGCACATTTCCAGGTTCAATGGCAAGAGCCGAGTCGAGATGCGGAAGAGCATAATCGCCCTTGGCTTGTCCCGACAACGCCTGCGCCATGGCCAGATGAGCGGCCACGGAATCACCGTTATGGGTCAACTCCTGATCCAGGATATCCTGGGCGCGGCGCGGGTCGCCTTGCTGCAGATAGATAATTCCCGCCTGATAATAGGTATCGAGGTATCGATGTCCGGCGCTTATAATTCGATTGTAATATTTCAGCGCCTGTTCGGTCTCCCTGTTTATTCGGGCGATGGTGGCCAGCCCGTACCAGGCAACTTGACGAGTATCCAGATAATGTAGAATAATATCCGAGGTTTCCTCTTCCGGCCGGTAGCTGTCGAGCATATCCAGATATCGCCGGTAATATTTTCGGGCTTGTTCGATCTTTCCGGTGGCAAGATAAACATTGGCCAGAGTGATTGCGGCATCGACATAATCGGGTCGTTCAGACAGGGCCGCCAGGCAGTAACTTTCAGCCTCTTCGAATCGACCAATCGCGGAATATGCAATCGCCGCTTGAATATGAGCCATGATGCGGTAACCGGCATATCCCGTTGATTCCGAATCGGGATGATCTATCACTTGCGTGGCATGCTGGATGATCCGCCGGCAGGTATCTGGGTCTGAGACACCATTCATACCGCGCAGCAGTTGGGCCATATTGAAGTTGGCAAAAACATCATCGGGATTTTCGCGCAATTGTTTTTCGAGTAGTTCTATCGAGCGTTTCTTCTTCTGCTCCAACTCCTGCGTCGACAGATCATATCCGTAATGAAAAAGCTTTATATCGCGGCGAATGACTTGTTTGTCCCGCGGCAGCATCAAACGGTTATGTACAATTCCATCATACTTCAACTCAAGCTGCCTCCGGAACAATCGCACCGAGGGCAAAAACGATGATACCTGGCCGCTCTCGAGAGATTTATTATATACCGATATCGAAATTATTTCATGCGCTGGATTATTGACAGCCTCGCGAATGGAGTCGATTTCTTCGGCCGGGATTTCTTCATCGGCATCAATGATCAGGATCCAATCGCTTTCCGCATAACGAAGAGATTCATTGCGAGCTGCCGAAAAATCTCCCGTCCAGGAGAAATTAAAAACTCGGCATCCGTATTCGGTCGCTACTTCAACCGTCCGATCATCGGAACCGGTATCGACCAGAATGATTTCATCGACCAGGTCGCGAATCGATGCCAGGCATCGCGGCAGAAAGGTCTCTTCATTCTTGACGATCATACAAGCCGAGATGCTCGACCGCTTCTTATCCTGCTTATTCCCGCTGATGGTTTTCATATCACTCCGTCAGTTATCAAAGCATCCGGCAATGACCGAGCATCCAATCATCGCTATCAAAAGTTTTGGAAATTGCATTCCGGAAAGTGTTTCGATATTCCATATCGTTTTCACTCCCTGTCTTCCCCCTCGGCAGCGAATCGCTTCCATCAATAATCTCACCGCCGTTTTCTTCCCCCGATTTTTGGTCAGGCCGTAACGGGAACCTTTTCGACCGGCTGCGCCTTAATCTCATTCGCGATATTAGTATCAATAAGTCGATGCCTGATACCATGATGCGAATTGACCAGGACCAACTGTTTGGCCAAATTGGTCTTGGTATTGATCAAAATCGGTCCCTGTAAATTGGCTGTCATCTGTGTGTAGTCCGAGGGGATCGTCACCACCGAATAAGTGACAACATGATTGATATCGTCTACCTTCAGCTCCTCGATTTCCTTGGGATTGACCTCAATCATATAATCCGGAAAAAACAGCAGCGGGTTGACAACCACGAATGCCAAATCGGGATTGGTGACCGACTGCATCCATTTGAACGGATCAAAATCCTCAGTTTCCACGATGACATATTCGCGATGTTGTTCGAAACCCAAAATCGGTTTGGTCATCCTTATTATCAAGTCCTCACTGACTTCCAGTTCACCGAATCGTGACGTGACAATTTTCATGTCTAACCCCTATATCATGTTATCTTAAAAAATCCATTAATGACATCTGCATTAACTTGGAACTCGCCACCAATGAGGCCTGATACAGATTTTCCTCACGGCCCAGTTCGCTGACCAGTGAGATAATATCGGCATCCTCCACCTCCGACAACAGCCGGGTGACATTTATCTGCGTTGCTTCCAAACGATTTCGAGTTGTCTCCATCCGTATCATCTTGGCCCCGACATCAGCCCTGGTACTGAGTAATTCGTTGATGGCCAGATCCATATTGCCGTTCAACTGCAAGATCAGTTCCCGGTCATCATTTCTCAGGGCGTTGGCCAATAACATCAGCGATCCCAGCATATCCGATGAGCCGGCAATTCCGAGGCTATGAGCCGTTTTCGAGGAATCATTGCTCTCGATTATCAGCGTTTTCCCAGAAACCGTCGGTTCAATCTGGATTCCGGTCCCGGCGTCGTTAATCGAAGCGCTAATTTCAAGTCCGCTGCTGTTGATCGCGGCAATGACATCAGCGATGGTTGTAATCGTGGCATTATCCAGATCGACTATCGCGATCTGATCCCCCTGGGAAATCTTCAACTGGCCGAAATCGAAACCGACCTTATTATTCAAAGAAGACAACGCCGTATCCAAGGTTAATAACGGCCGTATATTCTGACCGATTATCGGGGAGTCCACGGTCCCAAGAATTCCCAGGTCGGCGCCGGTGGTTTGGGTGCCGATATCACGAATAATAAAATCGAGCTTTGGTGATATATCCCGACCCTCAATCGCCGGATCGAGATCACCGAGAATTCCGAGGTCATAGGCAGTGGATTGTGCGTCCGAACTCTCGACGATTGACAATCCCAGAGGAGGCGAATTGCCGTCGTTGACTCTAAATCCGGTCCCGTCGGCATTATACCCCATAGTAATTCCAGAGACACCATTGACCAGCAAGGTGGTGTTTATAATCGTCAGCACATCACCGACAGTGGTTGCCGATGACAGGTCAACTTCCACGCTAATACTCGAATCGGCGTTCGTAAATATGAAAGTCCCCGGATTGGTATCAACCCCGTCACCGCCATTAAGATTCTTCAAAGGTGTATTGAGCGCAATCGTGTTCGTCGTCGGAGCCGCAGGATTCCACTCCAACGAAGCGCCCGCCTCGGAAATGTTAATTTCCAGATTGCTGCCAACACCCAATTGAGCGTTGATCATGGTCACGGCGTCGCCGACGGTTACCGCTCCGGTGAGATCAATAGTGTAATTAATTCCCCGGTTATTATCAGTGATCTCGAATGTCCCGGTGGAGAGATCCACCCCATTGCCCATATTGAGATCGGACAGCAAGGTCGCCGCGGTAACCCCTGTTTCCAGGTTAGCATCCTCACCCAGCGTCAAAAACTGATTGAGAAAAACATCCTCTCCGATAAAATTGGATGCGATTCTTGACGAAACATCCATCTCCATTTCGATGATGCCCCGGTCTCCCTGGTAGATGACCCCGTTGGCCGAAGCCCGTAAGGGCTCGGTATGGGTTCGGTGCCCGGCATAGACATAGCGGCTGTCGATTTTGGCATTGGCAACCTGCAGCACCTGCTCCAATATCGATTCGATTTCATTGGCCGCCGCGATGCGTGTTACCTCGTCATTATTGGTATCGTTGGCCATGGTAATGGCGATTTCTTTGACCGCGCTGTACATATCCTTGACATCGGCCAAACCGTTTTCATACGATGTCATCCAGCCCATACCCTGGCTGATATTCGACAGGTGCTGGGACATCTCGCTGAGACGCGACCGGTAATTGAGATCGTGTTGCGTCCCGATCGGATCATCCGAAGGAGCATTAATCCTCCGACCGCTTGACAGCATGCTTTCCACACGCATGTAGCGCTGGATGTTCCGTGACAAATTGAACATCGTCCGGTCGAAGATCATGTCGGTGGTTACCCGCATAGGTCACCCGCTCTGTTTAATCGTCATGGTACACAAAATCGCTGTCATGACCGGCTCCGAAAATCCTGGCCAGCAGCGACGGCTTATCGCGATACCCTCCCGATTTGCCTTTCTTGTTCCTCAGCATCCGACCGTACTTCGTGGCCGGGTCCTCATAATCTTTTCGTTCTTTCTTTTTTTTGCCGAAAAACATCTTTACTCCCTGCGATCACGATGGTGCGGTCCCTGGTCGTGATCCTTTTTATATTTTATCTGGATCGGCTTCTTCCCCTTGCTCTCGCCCTTCTTGATTTTATCCTTGAGCACCTGCATCACGTTAACCAGGTCCTCCTTGATGGTTCGCGCCGCTTTCTGGTTTTCATTCTGTATCTTGACATAGATCTCCTCGCGGTGAACCACAACTTTCAGAGGGGCTTCAATACCAAGTCTAACCTGCCGGCCGTATATACCCAGCACCGTCACCTTGATATCATCGCCGATGGTAATCGACTCCCCCAACTTCCTTGTCAATATCAGCACGTCACCCTCCGTGGTGAAATAAGCATGATTATCTTGTTGTTAACGCCCGACTAGTCCCATTCCGTTGATCAGGGTATCGAGCGCATCATCAATGTACGTTATCAGTCTGGCCGCGGCCTCGAAAGCATGCTGCTGACGAACCATCTCGGCCATTTCCTCATCCAGCGAGACCCCCTGCACCGATTGGCGAGAGTTCTCGATCTGGTGGATTAATACTTCAAAATTCCCCTTGAAGGTCTTGGCCTCATGAGCCGCCACCCCGATATCGCCGATCATCGAATTGTAGAACTCGGTAATCGACTGAGTTCCGAACGCCATTGTCGTCTGACTGCGAAGCTCCGATATCGCCAGCGCATTGGCATTGTCGCCCGGCTCACCGCTTAAAGATGCGGCAATGAGGGTTGGATCATGGACCATCGCCTGCTCCAACCGGATAGTTGCCGCAGTCGTAAATGACCCGTTAAAAAAGTTCCGGCCCCCGATCCCGTCCATACCGGTACCGTCCCGATGCAGTTGATTGACTTCACGCACCATCGTTGAGGCGAGTTGATCAAGCTGATTCAGGTAGTCCGGCACCAAGACATCGCGGGTATCCAAAAGCCCCTTTAATTCACCCCCGGTTATTTTGGCGGTCGTTTTGGTATTCTTCCAGACAATATCGAATTTGGTTTGGCTTCCCGATGAATTGACAACCGTATCCAGCTCGAAATTATCGGCATTTTCAACAATTGCCAGTCCGCTGATACAAACCACCGTCGATCCGTTGCTTTCCTCCCGGGTGGTCACATCGACCAGCTTCGACAAATTATCAATCAGATAATCGCGTTGATCCCGCAGGTCATTGGCCGTCTGTCCCCCCAGTTCCTCGCTGACGACAATCCGGTTGATATTGGCGATCTCGGCCGAATATCGGTTGATCTGGTCGACTCGCGCCGCCACATCCATGTCGGCCGTTGACTGCATCTCACGCAACTGGCGGTCGAGCGAATGAAACGAATTGGTCAGAGTATTAGTCTGAGCCACAACTGCCGAACGAGCAGCGGACGATTCCGGGTTGTTCGATAAATCGAGCCAGCTCGACCAGAATTTATTGAGTACATCGCCCAGGCTTTCGTCGAACGGCTCGGCGAAAAAAGTCTCGACCTGGGTCAAGGATTTCTCGCGGTAGGTCCATTCCCCGAGCGATTTGTTTTCCCGCCGGAATTGCGAAGTCAGAAAAAGATCGCGCACCTGAGTTATCGTCTCTACCGTCACCCCATTCCCGATATTATAATGAGGCATCTCAAGCGGCATGGCCGATCTCACAGAAGTACGCTGCCGGGTATAACCGGGCGTATTCACGTTGGCAAGATTATGACCGATAGTATTCATCGTCAACTGATGGGTCAATAAAGCCCGTTTGCCGATTTCAAGTCCCTGAAAAAGTCCTGACATATTAGACTCTCCTGTCCACCCCAAGGCGATTTAATTCCTTGGAGTAGCCTCCATGCTTATGATATGTCTCTTTCTGGGCCGGAATCCTGCCGATTACCTCAACTGTATTCTGAATCTGTTCCAGCGATTGCTCGATCAATAAACCGTTGCGCATCCGCGTTTCCTCGATACGACCATATAAACCGAGAATCGTATCGCGAAAGGTCTGCAACTGGTTTGACCGAGCGGAATCAGCCATTTCACAAATCTGCGAGACATTCAAGTCGGTGTCGGAATCGCCGTGTTCACGGATTTCATCGACCGTGGCAACCCGCTGCTGCTCCAGTCGCTGCGATTGCGAAACAACCTCCTGCAACTGAGCGGTCACCGCCTTGAGTTCATCGGTACCATTGGTTATCAGAGCTTGCTGCTGCCGTTCCAGCAATTGCAGGAACTTTTCGAACAGCACTGCCTCGTCACCGATGACACTGATGAGTCTGTCCAATAGTTTTTCTATGGCTCCATCCACTCTATTATTTTCGGCTATCTTCATAATTCACTTTAGCTCAAAGCTTTAATCCATTACGGTTTTTTTGCGCTATGGAGCCGCCCCAATACATTTTCAATATATTGCCGTGTTTCAGAATAGGGCGGAACACCGTTGTATTTTGAAACAGTCCCCGGTCCGGCATTGTATGCCGCCAGGGTCAGTTTCAGGTTGCCATCATAACGATCGAGCAGTTGACGCAGGTATTTAGTGCCGCCAACTATGTTTTCGTGCGGATTGAGACTGTCAGCCACACCCATCTCGACCGCCGTACTATCGATCAACTGCATCAATCCTTTGGCCCCCTTCGGCGATACGGCATCGGGCTTCCCGCCCGATTCGGCGACGATTACCGAGTATATTAGCCGTGAATCGACATCATATTTTCGCGATGCCTTATCTATAGTGAGGCCGAATTCCTTCAGAATCGGATCGCTGGTTATTTTAGGTTTGGGTTGAGTGACTCTTTCGACCGGCAAAGCTGGTTTTGGCTCCTCTTTTTCAACCGGCTTCGTTACCTTCGGCGAAGATACCGCCTGATTAAATTTGTTGGTCTCCATCCTGCGAGTTTCTGCTATCGAGGTTGGAACTTCGGTGCCTTTTTTGGTTCCTGGAATAACATCGGGCGCAGTCGCTTCGAGATGTTTCTCCAGCGACTTATAGAGTATTTCCGACAGGCTGTTGGGGCTGCTTCCGGCGACTTTGCGCGACAATTCCTCATCGAACATCGAAGTATACATATCCTGCCCGAGGCCGCCGTTGAACATCTCCGATTGGGGGATGGTTTTACGCATCGCTTTAAGCATATGCAGCATAAAGAAAGACTCGAACTCCTTCGTCGCTTTCTTCAGACGATACTTTTTAGTCTCCAGCGATTCGCTCAATCCCTTGGAGATTTTTTTCTCCTGGGGCTGAAGCGATTTCAGGCTGATATTTTCAGACGGAATTTCCATTTACATCATTACCAGTTCGGCGCGCAATGCCCCGGTCTCCTTGAGAGCCTGGAAAATGGCGATTATATCGCGAGGCGTGGCCCCGATATTATTCAAGGCGGTCGCTATTTGAGAAATAGTTACGATTTCCGGTAAACGAACTACTCGTGCCATTTCCTCCTCGACTGTCAACCTTGATTGCGATGTCACCACCGTTTCACCGTCAGAGAAAGCGTTCGGCTGTGAGATAACCGGGGTCGTTCGTACACTGATAGTGATATTTCCATGAGCCAGTGCAACCGGTGAGATGGAGACATGCTGACCGGCGACAATTGTACCGGTTTTTTCATTGATAACAACCTTGGCGACGGCATCGGGAGCGACGCGCAGTCTACCGACGGTTGACATAAACTTCAAACGATCATTGGGATGGGCCAGAGAATCCGGCACCCTCACCCGCACGGTTGCTTCATCGACGGCATAGGCGGCCAGGCCGTATTTGAGGTTGACTCGATCTACAATTCGAGAAGCTGTCGTATAATCGGGATTCAAAAGCGTCAGATAGAGGTCTTTGTTGTCTCCGCCTTCAGGGGGGGAGGTTTGCACGAGGCCGCCGCCGGGCACACGCCCGACGAGAGTGTAATTGTTCACAATTTTATTGCCGTCATCGAGCTGCACATTGAAACCACCGATCGATATTGCTCCCTGAGCTACGCCATAAACGATACCCTCAAGAGATGACAGAGGTGTCATCAGAAGCATTCCACCCTGCAATGAAGTAGCATCCCCTACCGAGGAGACGGTGACATCAATCCGGGAGCCCGGCTGATGAGCCGAAGTGATCCGGGAGGTAACCATTACAGCGGCAACATTTTTAACTTTGACCTGCTTGGGATTGACCGTCAAACCCATTCTTTCCATCATATTTACCAGGGCCTGGATGGTAAATTGGGTTCCCTTGCCGTCGCCCGAGCCGTCGAGACCGATGATCAGGCCGTATCCGATCAGGTCTATTTCAGCGTCGCTGCGATAATGAGTGATATCCTTAATGCGGACGGTGTTGGCCGCAAAGACACCGCTCGTGATAGCGAGTAAGACTATCAGCGTCAGTAATTTTTTCAAAACATCCATGTCAAAACCTCTAAAACAGCCAGTTAAGAAAGCGCATCACCGGTCCGGGACGGCTGGCATTGGTAATCGAGCCTTTGCCCCGGTATGATATTTCGGCATCGGCAATCAGGTACGATTCGATGCTGTTATTGCTCGATATATCCCGCTGCCGCACGATTCCGGTCAAGGTCAGAGTTTCTTTATCGGTGGAAATAGCGACTGTGCGTGTCCCCTCAATGACCAGGTCGCCGTTTTCCTTTACGGCCACCACCGTCACCGACATCTTGGCCCGCAGATTGCGATTGCGCAGATTTTCACCTTTGCCGCCAAAGGAGTTCTTACTCTCCATTTTGGCGCCGAAGAGCGGAATAAAATCGAGAAAACCACTTCCCGGTCCTCCGGAGGCGGATGACTGGCCTGATTTCTCGGTCTTGGTTTCCGCCTTATTGGTTGCCTGGGTGTTTTCGTAAATGTTGACTGTCAGGATATCACCGACTTTGTGCGCCTTGATATCCGAAAACAACGAATTTCCCTGCCCGAAATCTCCACCCTGCACCTTCAGCGTGAACGGCAGCAGAATCAAAATCAGGGTTACAATTACTATGCGTTTTAAACTCATCCCATCCTCCTATGAATCAGATGGTTATTTCTACCACCCCGGGGGCGGTCACTGTGGCTGTTAATATTTTCCGTGAATCCACATTTTTAACTTTTATCTTCTCGCCGATAGCCCCGTTCTGAAGTGCCTGACCCCGAGCGCGAATCTCCAGAAATCCACCGTTGCCGACGATCATAACCGATTGACCGTTTTCCACATCCGGCAGTTTTTCCACCCGTCTCATCGGGATATAACGATCGGCTGTCAGGTTATGCTTGGCGCGGCATCCTTCCCATTGTGATGGGTCGGTCAGCAACTTTTCGGTGATGGTAGTAATATCAAATCGCTTATAGGTGAACATATCTTCGGTCAGCAATTCATGACGCTTGATATTCTGGATTGGAATCGGCAGATCGGCAAAAATCCTGATATCGAGCGAAACCGATCCTTTTTCCACACGGGAACCATCCCGGTACAACTCCACCTTCATCGGAAATCGTCCCCTGGGTTCCGCATGAGTCACCGGGTAAGCTTCGACTTCAAAGCCATCGACTTCGGTATTCTTAAGACCGGATCGTACCACCGTTATCCGAACTTTTTCCGGGTCGAGTCGATAATCGGCGACGATTTTATCAGACAGGTATTGTTCCAGCGTCTCAGCCGGGACCGCCTGAACCAAAATTACCAGACAACAAAGTATCATCAGCAAGCGCGACATTATTACCTCTTAAGGTTATTTATCGTTTGTGACATATCATCCGAGGTCTGGATCACCTTGGAGTTGATTTCATATGCCCGCTGGGCCATGATCATATTCACCATCTCATCGACCACCGACACATTGGATGCTTCCAGATTACCCTGATCCAGCGACCCCAGCCCTTCTGTCCCCGGAGTACCGGTAATCGGATTTCCCGAAGCCGGAGTTTCCCGGTAAAGGTTGTGTCCGACGGCCGAAAGACCGGCCGCGTTGATGAATCGAGCCAGCTCTATCTGGCCGACCTGCTGCGGGACATCGTTACCAACCACTAAAATGAATACCTGACCGTCAATCGCTACCGACAAATCGGTGGCGTCTTCAGGAATGGTAATTTCCGGCGTCATCATAAAACCATCGGTCGTCACCAGTTGCCCATCGGCTGAAATTTTAAAAGAGCCATCGCGAGTATAGCCATTGGTTCCGTCCGGCATCTGAATCTGGAAAAATCCGTTGCCGGCAATCGCCAGGTCGGTCGGATTCTTGGTTATTTGTATCGACCCCGGGGAAAATTCGCGGCTGGTCGCCACCGCCCTGGTGCCGTATCCGACATCCAGATTAACCGGCGCAGTAGCTCCGATAGCCGTGGGCGTTCCCGCCTTACGGAAGTTTTGATAAAGTATGTCCTGAAATTCCACCCGTGCCTTCTTGAAGCCGGTGGTATTGACGTTGGCCAGGTTGTTGGCAATGTTATCAATGCTGGCCTGTTGTGCCACCATCCCGGTGGCGGCGGTGTTCATCGCTTTAATCATAGCGCGATCCTTTATTTACAATCGTGTTCTTCCAACTTGATTGAATAATGTGGTCAGCGACTCATCCTGCGATTGCAGCGCCTTCGCGCCCGATTCAAAATGCCGCAGGGCGATGATCATCCCGACCATCTCCTTGATCACATTGATATTCGCCTGTTCCAGATATCCCTGCCGAATCGAAAAGGCCGCAGCCGGTTCCGATTCCACCGACTCATCGACCATAAATCCGGAGCTCCCAACTTTCGCCAGGGCCGATTTGTCGGGGAAATCGACTATCTGCACCCGCCCGACGGCGCTGCCGTCGACGAGGACCTCCCCCGATTCACTGATATCAACGGTGCCGTTACCAACCTCAATCGGTCCGCCGTCACCCAGTACTCGCAGGCCTTCGTTATTGACCAGGAAACCCTCGGTACTGACTGCAAAATTACCGTTGCGGGTATATTGCTGCATCTCCCCTTCCGGGCTTTCCAGAACGAAAAAACCGTTTCCTTCGATAGCCATATCCAGCGAGTTGGCGGTACGGCTGAAACTGCCCTGAGTGTAATCGGTGTAGACCTGATCAATCATCGGCGTCTGCCAGTCAGATCTCGTCGGCATTGTCGACCGCTGAACAGCATCGAGCTCCTTAAGAAAGACCGAATCTTTCTTAAATCCCGGTGTTGACGCATTGGCGATGTTGTTGGCTCTTATTTCTTGCTGCTTCATTCGGGGTATCATCCCCGAGGCTGCTTTGTATATGCCTTTAAGCATAGATATTCCTCCAGCTTCTACCTTGGCAAGGGGTATGCCATTATCGACGAATCATCCAATAATCACCGTAACGTGTTGTAATACAATGCGATTGAAATGCGACCAGGGGTTCGATTAACCGCGCCTAAAAGCTAAATCTGGAAGATTTCTCCGGATTGGTATAGCAATTCTTTCCCTTCGCCCGTTGCAATCCACCGGTGAATTGGGAGAATTTCAATTCCTTTTTTGAGCCAAAATTGGGTGCCGAAACTTCCCGCTGCATAAGGATGAAAGGAGGTGAGCAGACTTCAAGAAATGTGAGCAATAAATTGCAGAACTTAATTTCCGGGGGTACCCAAAAAACAGTTGTACTATTTCCTGTCAGTTATTATATTGGATTTGGATTTTAGATATCTTATTACAGATTCACTACTTATAGGCCCCGCCAGGCCTTGCCGATAGATTAAAGAGCACAATCCGGGTTTTCTGCATCGTATTTGCTCTAGACTTTCTGGAAATAACCTCAACCCGATGGCATAATGAGAAAAAGTCCTCACATCATTGTTCTGGCCCTGCTTTTATTTGCCACTGCCGCCAGTGGCCAGACCCTGCTGGATTACCGATCCACCGACACCCTCTGGATCGATTCAATAGCCACCCATTCCGGTCAAAAGGCAATCCTTGACATCTTTTTTACTAATTCTGATACTATCAATGGCTTTGACTTGCCGCTTACATACACCTATCCCGATCTTATGATAGACTCAGTATCATTTGTCGGCAGCCGTGTCGAAAGCAGATTTATAACCATTGTCGAAATCGACGATACTGCCGCCATCTGTCATATCGGGGGGTTTTATTTCGATAGCGAAGAGGAGGTCGGTCCCGGCAGCGGTTTGCTGGCCCGTATTCATCTGACCGTACCTGACAACTATGAAACCAGATTAATTCCGTTCGACACCACTCGCGCCGCGAAGTTCGTCACCAAGGATGATGCTTCTTATGTACCGATTTTCGAAAGAGGTTATGTCGATAACACCTTCGCTCCCTCTCTCGATGATTCGGTCTGGGTCGATGATATCGATGTTGTTCCCGGTGAGCGGTTCCAGGTCGGAGTTTATGGCTATAACCAACATCCGGTTTACAATATCAGTCTACCACTCCGCTATGAGTCGGACAATATCGTTTTCGACTCGATCTCGGTCGCCGGAACCAGAGCATCCGATGCCGTGGTGGTCGAGGGTCTGGCCGACGATTCCAAGAAAAAGGTGATGGTCATTCTCAGATTCGATGACAGCAACCTTCTCCCCTCCGGAAGCGGTCAATTGGCCAAACTACATTTCACCTGTCAGGTGACCGGAACGACCTCGGATGTAATCGTTGATACCACCAATTCCTTATTCGGCGGATATTACTTCCAACTCGGCCAGCTTTTCAGTAATGTAAAAATTTATCCGGAGTTCCATTCCGGCAATATCTCCATTGATCTTTCAACCGCTGTCGATGATAATAATCAGAATATACTCCCAGCCGCCTTCAGCCTGGAACAGAATCATCCCAATCCGTTCAACCCGGTCACCTCAATCGCCTTCGCCCTGCCGAAACGCAGCCATGTGGTTATGGATGTCTACAATATCCTGGGGCAGAATATCCGGCGGCTGATAAATGAAAGCCTTCCGGCTGGAAATCATTCGATCACTTTTGACGGCCTTGACCGCGATGGCAATGAGCTCGCTTCGGGAGTCTATTTCTATAGAATCAAAACCGAAGATATCACCCAGAGCAAAAAAATGATGCTGATGAAATAGAGCATACACTCTCATCAAGCAAAAAAAGCCCCGGTGAATCACCGGGGCTTTTTATTAGGAGGTGAGAAGGAATTAATTGTTGCGTAAAAACACCTGTTGACCTATTTCATCGTTTTCTTTTTGGAGGGCCAGGTTATATTCGTGATTAAAGCGTTCGAGGTGGCGTTCTTTCAGCTTTTCATACATTTTTTTCTGCCGCGTCGCTTCCACCAGGGCCTGTCGTCTTTTTTCAACTTCAACCCCGATCTGCTGCAACAATTCGCGGCCTGTCAATTCCACCTGCTTCAGTTTCAGGTAATACCGCGAATACCCGGTCAGGCAGACAGGATTGAGAGTCCCTGTTAGTTGCTCGGCTTCCTTCCGCTGCGTCCTTGAGCGGTCTTTCATGACACCCGATATCTTATCATTCTGAGCCTGTTCCAGTTTTCTCACCTCGGCCAGTTTCCGCTGCTTCTGCTTCTCCTGATGGCCGCGGTACGACAGTATTTTCTCAAATCGGTACTTAAACCGCGACATTTCCCGCCTCCGTCTCAGGCATCTTCGCCGCTTCGATTAATCCCGGCAACGCCGCAATCGCCTCTACCGGATCTGTTCGTTCCTCTATCCCCTGCTTGAGGAATTGATTAATTCCGTCGATGCAGGCAATCGCCCGATCGATTTTGTCCGATGACCCTTTGACATAAGCTCCGATATTGATTAAATCCTCAGCCTCACGGTATATCGACATCAATTCCTTGATATCACCTGCAGTCTGTTTATGATCGTCGGAGATCACCTTCAACATCAAACGACTGACGGAGTCGAGAACATCGATAGCAGGATAATGGTTACGGGACGCCAGTTGCCTTGAAAGGACAATATGCCCGTCAATAACGGAACGGACCGTGTCGGAAATCGGTTCGTTAAAATCATCCCCCTCCACAAGAACCGTATAGAGTCCGGTAATGGAACCGACCGAGCCGGGTCCCGATCTCTCCAAAAGTCTGGGCATCATGGCGAATACCGATGGCGGATAACCCTTGGTCGCCGGCGGCTCGCCCACCGCCAAACCGATTTCCCGCTGAGCCATTGCCACTCGCGTCAGCGAATCAACCAGTAAAAGAACATCTTTTCCCTGGTCGCGGTAATATTCTGCGATTGATGTCGCAGTCTGAATTCCTTTAAGTCGAATCAAAGCCGGCTCATTCGATGTTACAGCCACCACTACCGATTTCTTGAGCCCCTCTTCACCAAGATCATTGGTGATAAATTCTTTTACTTCCCGGCTGCGCTCACCAATCAAACCGATCACGGTCACATCGGCGCTGGTACCCCGGGAAATCATTCCCATCAAGACCGACTTGCCTACGCCCGACCCGGAGAAGATACCTAATCGTTGTCCCTTGCCACAGGTACAAAGAGTGTCAATCGCTTTGATACCGGTAAAGAGCGGTTCTTCAATTGGCCGACGTTTCAAACTCGGCGGGGGTTCGGCATGCAGCGGCCGGTATTGGGAGGTCAACAGCGGACCTTTATCGTCAATCACCTGACCCAAACCGTTAACGACTCGACCGAGAAGATTATCCCCGACCGGGACGCGCAGGCGTTCACCGGTACTGGTCACAATCGATCCGGGATTCACGCCCTGGACATCACCCAGCGGCATCAGGTAAATAATATTTTCCTTGAATCCGACCACTTCGGCCAGCATCTGCTGTCCGCCCTCCGAAACTTCCACTCGGCACAGCGAACCTATCGGTACCGCCGGGCCTTTCGATTCGATAACCAGACCGGCCACCCGGCAAACGGTTCCGAATTGTTTTACCAGACGTACCGAATCAATTTTACCGGCATAATATTCGTATGGGATTTTCACTCCGGCGAATCCTCCCCTTCGAGGATCGTCTGCTTGATGATATCATACATTGATTCCAGCCGGGCGTCGATATCACCCACCGGCGTTTCGATAAAACATCCGCCGACCCGTACTCGCGGATCGGGTTCGATATGGAATTCCTTGATAGCGGTATCATTGCCGCGAAAACGGTCGATATGCTGCTCCAACTCGGCCTGGTGATCGGGATGAACCTTAATTTTTATTTTCGATTTATCCAGAAGCTGGTCAATCGCTCCCGTTATAATCGATTTGGTAATTTCAGGATCGAGGGTTGCAGCTGTAAAAGTCAGTTTCTCCGAAATCTTCAGAACCAGGTTTAGAATATTCTCTTTCGCCTCTGACAAAAGATCATGGCGCTGCTTCGTCAAGTCGGTTAGCATACCTGATAACGAGGCGACGACCTTACGAGCCTCTTCCCTGCCTTTATCCAGCCCGGCTTCATAACCCGACTGGCGGCCTCGTTCGAACGCATCTTTTTCAATTGCGGCTAATTCAGTCTGGAAACGCTGCTGGAGAATAAGAATATCCTGAAGCGGAATCTGCTTTTTACCTTCCGGGGTCGTGATAATCATCATTTCCGGATGAGAGCCGATAAGCAGATCTTCGGCCTTATTTTCGGCATCACTATCAATGATATATTCGCCAATAAGAACCCGGTTTTCCGAAAGCGGCAGAGAGCGGATATTAGACAATGATATCTTCCTTCCCCCCCCGGCCGGCGACGACGATCTGTCCTTCTTCTTCGAGGCGTCTGATGGTTTCAACAATTCGCTGCTGCGCGGCTTCCACATCCGAAAGCCTCATCGGCCCCATAAACTCCATCTCTTCCTTGATTAACACCCCCACACGTTCGGAAACATTGGCATAAATCTTGTTTTTAACCTCATCCGATGCCGCCTTGAGCGATATCGCCAGATCCTTGGTCTCGACCTCCTTGAGCAGTCTCTGGACACTGCGATCATCGAGGAGGATCAAGTCATCGAAGACAAACATCATATTCTTGATTTCCGCGGCCAGATCGGGGTTTTCAGCCTCGATAGCCTGCAAAATATTTTTTTCGGCGGCCGTTTCGATCAGGTTTAGGATTTCGGCTATCGACTTGGCTCCGCCTGAAACCGAAAGATCACGCCCGGCCGTATGTTGAAAATGTGCTTCCAAAGTAGTTTCCACTTCCTTGAGCACATCTGGTGAAATCTTTTCCATCCCGGCTACCCGAAGGGCAACCTCGGACTGAAGTTCCGGCGGCAATTCGGCCATAACTGCAGCCGCCTGATGAGGCGTTAACTGAGTCAGGATCAGGGAAATCGTTTGCGGATGTTCATTTTGAATGAAGTTCACCAGTTGACGCGGGTCGATATTTTTCAGCAGATTAAAACCCGAGGTTCGCAACGATGATTCCAGCCGGTTGAGAATGTCGATCGCCCGCTTGCTGCCGACCGCTTTTACGAGTATCTCTTTGGCGAAATCGACCCCCCCCTGAGAGATATACTGCCGTGCCATAAAGATGTCGTGGCACTCGGCAATAACCTTTTCCTCGACATCCGGCGGCACTTCGCGCAAATTGGCAATCTCTATCGTCAATTTCTCGAGGTCTTCGTCATTGAGCGTCTTCAATACCAGCGAAGCTACCTCGGTACCGAAGGCAACCAGCGAAATGGCGGCCTTCTGTGTCGGTGTCAAATCTTCATACTTGGTTTCCATAACCACCCTAATCCACCATCATCGTTTTAATCACTTTGGCTATTTCATCCGGCTCTTCCTTGGCCACCCGCTGCATCTGGTCAACCAGTTTCGGCTGACGCCTTTCCGGAACAACATCAGGAATTTCGATCTCGGGTATAGGCACTTCATCCGCTGCCGTCGGCGATCCGCTGCCTGGCTGGCGATATGTGGTTGTCGCCCGCGGTGCGGGAGGTATTATGCGCGATATACCGGCGAAGAATTTCTTGATTTGCTTGCGCAGATAAAACAGCAGAGCCAGAGCGGCAAGAACCATCAAAATCTTTTTTATGAGATCGTAATAAAATTCGCGTGTATACTGCTGATCGAGCATTTGTTGTTGTTCGTCAAGATATGTATTGTCAAAGGCCATATTGACCACTTCAAGCTGATCGTTGCGTTCCGGGGAAAACCCAACGGCATTTTTGACGATAGCCGAAAGCCGATCCATTTCTTCCTGCGGACGTGGTTCATAAATCATTTCCTGAACCCTATCGGCATTTTCTATCATTCGGTAATTACCATCGAGAAGCACTGCCACCGACAGCCTCTGAATCGTCCCGACTGCATTTTGAACCGATTCGATTGTCTTGGAAACTTCATAATTCGTGACGGTAACCTCGCTACGATCATCCTGCCGATCTTCCTTGTTCTCATCCGATTTCTTGGTAGCCGTATTCGATCCTTCGGTCCTTTGCTCCGATACCACTGCCACCATATTGGGGTCGTAATTTTCCGAGGTGCGAGAATACTGCTGAAAATTCAATTCCGCCGTCACTCGGACAATCCCCTTGCCGGGACCAAGGACTCCGTCGAGCATACTCTGAGCTTTTTGTTCCAGACCCCTTTCGACCGAGCGCGCCATTTCTATCTGAGTACCGGTCAGAGCCGCCAGTTCGTCGCTTCCCGTATTGGATGAAAGGAGGTTACCATTGTAGTCCACAATAGTGATGTTATTCGGCTTCAGGCCTTCCACCGACGACGCCACCAGGTGGGTGATGCCATTGACCTGTGATTTACCCAGTCCACCGTTATGCCGAAGTTTCAGCACTATCGAGGCGGTCGCATCTTTTTGCTGTTCGATGAATAACCTTTCCTCAGGCATCACAATATGAACCCGCGCCGCCTGAACCTCATTGAGGGTCGAGATGGTGCGCGACAGTTCCCCTTCCAACGCCCGGCGGAAATTCAGCTTCTGCAGAAAATCGGTCATCCCAAGATTCGATTCGTCGAATATCGAATACCCGACACTACCCGAATTCGGCAAGCCCTGCGAGGCCAGCGCCAGCCGCGCCTCATAAAGATCCGATTCAGACACCTCGATGGTCGAACCGCCGTTGCTGAGCTGATATGAAATTTTATGTTCGGAAAGGTACTGAGTGACGTCGGCCGCCTCTGCCGGATCCAGATTGGAGTACAATGGCTGGTAAGTTACCTTACCGACCCACCCGGCGACGGTTACTCCGCCGATAATTACGCCGATCACTATGGCCACCAGCATGACGACCTGGCTGACCGACATCCTTCTGATTATTTCCGATAAATGAGTTGCTACCTGCTTGAGATATTCCATGTCAAATCCCATTTGAAACGAATATCAGACAATTAAATCGGCATCCGAATGATATCCTGGTAAGCTTCCACCAACCTGCGGCGAATTTCCAGAAGTAAATCAAATGATATGCCGGCCTTCTCGGCGGCGATCATTACCTGATGTAATTCCGCCGCTTCCCCCTTAATAAATTCGTCCTGTGCTACGCCCGATTCCTGCTGAAGGCCGTTGATACTTTCGATGGCATTCTTCAGCATATCGCCGAATCCTTCCTTGTCACCTGCCGGAATCTTGCCGGCCGGCGCCTGAGGAAAGGAGGGAGCGACAATCGGCGGTGTTATCTTAATTCCGCTCATCCCTTCACATCCAGTTTTATACCGGTTTGGGCCCCGGCCCGAACGCGGGCGTCGGTGCCGTACATCTGCGAAGATTCCTGAGAGTCACCTAAACGGGCAAAATGTTTGACCAGCATGGTTGTCTCTTCCGATGACAGAACCCCGCTGAGAAGCGATGGCGCCTGCGGCGCTTTGATACTCCCCGCATCGGCATCATTCATACCCGGAAGGGTAATCTTCTGCGCCTGCGAGAGGTCGTCTTTGGCCGCGGCCTCATTTTTCGTACTGGATTGTTTGCTTGCCTGTCGATAAGCCTCAACAGGAACCGTATTAATCCTCACTGTCCTTCTCCTCCTGCGCGCCTGTCCTAAATATCAAGCGCGCTTTTGAGCATCTCTTTCGATGCTGAAATAGCCATAGCGTTCGCCTCGTACCCGCGATTGGCCGACATCATGTCAACCATTTCGTTGATTATCTCGATATCGGGCATCTTGACATACCCTTCATCATTCGATTCCGGATGCGACGGATCATAAACAAGCTTATAAGCATCCGGACCATCGACAACTTCCTTCCCGGTTGCCACCGCTACCGATTCCTGCCTCTGAATACTGCTGGGAAATCCGGCTATATGCCGGCGGCTGGTCCGCGTCAGGGTCGCCTGGCTGTTTTTCAGCACGGTTTGAAACGGGAGTTTTTCCGAGGCCGATTCAACTTCGACCCGCCGGCGGCGGTAGGGGCCGCCCTCTTCGGTCGAGGTCGTTTCGGCATTGGCGATATTCTCCGCCACCACATTCATTTTGCGGCGCTGAACCGACATCCCCGATCCGGAAATTTTGATTGTTGAAAATACGCCTTCCATAAATTTACCCTATCTACCCTTGATCGCTTTGCTCAAAGCACCCATTTTTCTCTGCAGCATCTTGGCTCCGATTGTGTACCGCATCTGGTTTATCGCCAGATTGGTCATCTCGGTATCGATATCGACCCCGTTGAGATCCTCATCCGATTCTGCGCCGGTTTCGATCACCTTAATATTGCGGTTGGGACCGCTGCTTTCGAGGTGCTTGGAACTGGTCGCCTTCATCGTCAGGTTCGGGCCGGTGCCGAGCGCTTTGTTGATTTCATCCTTGAAATCGAAATCCTTCGCGGCATAATCGGGCGTCGTCGCATTGGCGATGTTTCCCGAAACCAGCTTGTGCCGGAAAGCGGTCAAATCCAGCAGCTTGCTGAACTTGTTGACGCCGACCTTATCCCAAAGGGCTGTTTTAATCACATTAGCCATACAGTTCTCCACCCGGCTAATAAGCAAGCCCGATGCCAAAACCGTATCGCAGCCGGTAATGCGTTGATTAATAATGTGTTGAGTCGTCGATAAGAATTTTTAGCGAGCTTCGACCTGGGTTGAATCGGGAAAATTATTCCCCTGAGTCAGGGAATCTATTTCCCGCCCCAATTGGCGCAGGACATCCATTTCCTGCCTGGCAAAACGGTTCACCTGCGATGACGGTTCGGCTGCCGATAATTCCATGGTCAGCACGACCACATCGACGCGCCGATTGAGCGCGCGGTTTTCTATACCGGTATTGGGCACATAAGGCCGAAATGATGAAAAACCGACCGCCGAAATCTGATCAGGTGGATAATCGTATTGATCGATGAAATGACACACTACGGAAGTCGCTCGAGCGGTCGATAATTCCCAGTTGGAGGAAAAATCGGAATTATTGATCGGGCGGTCGTCGGTATGACCCTCGACCCGAATATGATTGGGCATGTTGACAACATCGCTGGCGACCAGGTCGAGAACCTCGATCGCCTTAGGTTTTAATCTGGCCCGGCCTTCATCGAACATGGCCGACTCCATGATATGGATAATCAGGCCCCGTTCATTGATTTCGGTGATGATGTCACCCTTAAGTCCCAGCTTTTCGATCTCGGAATGGACCTCGGTCTGGAGCATTTTGAGGTCACCGACCTTTAACAGACCATGTCCGGTATTGAGTGTCTCCAGTTTGGGAAGATGGCGCACGGACGGTCCGCCTTTGAGGATACCATGCAGCGCCTGGCTCACTTTGCCGAATCGTTTGGCGTCAATTCGGGACATCGAATACATCACGATAAAGAAGGCCAGCAACAGAGTAATCAAATCGGCGTAGGTCAACAACCACCGTTCGGGGTTGTCCTGCGGGATATATTTTTTGGATTTACGGAACAGCAATTACTTTCCCTGACGCATATCCGGATGGATGAAAGCCATCAACCGGGTTCGGATTATTCGAGGATTATCACCTGTTTGAATGGCGCCGACACCTTCGATAATCAGATCCAGGTTGGCCGCTTCTTCTTCATGGCGCATCCTTAGTTTATCTCCTATCGGCAGGTAGCAGAGGTTGGCCATACCGATACCCCAGAGGGTGGCGATAAAAGCGCCGGCAATGGCGGAAGCCATCCGGGAGGCATCATCGGTATTGGACAGGGTATGAATCAGTCCCAGCACGGTTCCGATAATTCCCAGCGTCGGCGAAAATCCGCCCAGAGATTTGAACAAGCCGATGCCGGTATAGTGTCGTTCGGCGATATAATTGACCTCGGTTTCGAGGATTTGCCGCAGTACGGTAGCCTCGGTGCCGTCGATAACCAGTTGCACCGCCTTATTAAAAAACGGCTCCTTAATATCTTTCAGATGGGATTCAAGACCCAGAACACCTTCCCGGCGAGCTTTTTCGGCCAGGATGCTGATTTGGTCGATAGTCTTCAAGTGATCCGGAGACTTTCCGAAAAAGGCGATTTTAAGGTAGGTCGGGATATTTTTGATTGTCCTGAAGGAGGTACTGATAGTCGCCGCTCCCAGGGTACCGCCAATGACTATAATCATAGGCGGGGCCTGAGTAATGGCGCCCATATTTCCCCCCTCGAGTCCAAAGGCAACAGCTATCGCCCCGACTCCCAGGATCAGTCCGCCTATAGTTGCTAAATCCATACCTTGTTTTTACTTTCGTAAAATGCTCAGTTGTATTCCACCTGATCATTTAAGATATCGGCAGGCTCGCCGGTTTTTCCAGCGATTTTTGGCCCTGTCGGGCCCTTTCCGCTCCATTCCATATTCCGGCAGAGGTATTTTACTCTATACTGTTGCACTTCAAAATGACTCCAGCTTCCCGCGTCCGCGGGAACGACAATATGCTTTTGTGGGCGGCAGACCTCCCGGTCTGCCCCAGCGCCTACATCAGCTACCAATATGTGGGCGGCAGACCTCCCGGTCTGCCCCAGCGCCTACAACAGCTACCAATTCCGATCATTTTGTGGGCGGCAGACCTCCCGGTCTGCCCCAGCGCCTACAACAGCTACCAATTCCGATCATCCTGTGTTCCGCGGGGTCCTTCCCGATAGGGTCCGCCATAGGCGGATGACCCTGCGGTCTACGCGTCAGATGTCCCCAAATGATACCAAACAGCACTTTTTATGCCCAAAAAATGGCTTAAATTGGCTTTGAATGGCTTTGAAATAAAAGCGATGTTGTTGCCGCACAACGATAATTTGGCTTTGTTTGCTCATTTTCAGGCATCG
>DAOUTW010000121.1 GCA_030668485.1 Candidatus Zixiibacteriota bacterium | reverse complement strand
TTTCAATGCAAGCTTGGCTATCTCTTTGGAAGGGCCAAGTCGTTTTCGGATTCGCCTGCCCTTAACCGACAGGTCAAGATACCAATTTCTTCCTCTTTTATAGATTCTTGCCATAAAAACCTCGATTGAAATGGCACAGATTCGGCACAGCGACATTCGATTTTAATATACTAAATTTTAAGTGATTGTCAATAAAGAAGTTGTATGTGGGTTTATTTTTCTGGCGGAGAGGCTGGGATTCGAACCCAGGGAACCCGCGAAGGCTCAACGGTTTTCGAGACCGCCCCGTTCAACCGCTCCGGCACCTCTCCGTATTCTCCTCATCGGTTTCGATTACCGATCAGGTGACTCCACAAATAATCAAATTTCACAACAATGTAAAGGGAAATTTTCAATCAGCGCCATAAGGCGCTTTATAAATGGGTAGAAAATAGATGTAATGGCGAAGCTACCCCTGCTTCAATCAGAATACGAGGATGTTACGGATTAAGATTTACCTCTTCCACCCGTTTCTGAAATCTCTCCAGGAATTTCTGACGTGGGCGGAAAATCTGGTATGTAATCAGACTGAAGGCCATAAACAGCATCATCACCTGCAACTCAGCTCCGATCAATATCAGCACCAGCCCGTAAATAGCATATGATAAATTAAAAGCAAAGATGATGATTGAAAATTTGACGGCGGCATTTTCAAATCGTTCAAAAGCATTGGCTCCTCTTGCTCGCAGCGCTTTCTCCGGCAAATTCTTTCGAATCAAAAATGTGACAATAATACCGAATGCGGTTATAACCAGCAGCGCATAGAACATGATCTGTACTGTGCTGTCGCCCGATAGATTCATCCCCGTGCCGCTGTCAAGGTTTTTGCCCAGGAGAAAGACCACTGCGGCAAAGATACTAATCGGCGCGATAACATTCATCAGAAGTCCGATATAAGTCACTTTGATCATGACCTTGGTGAAATCTATATTGGATAGAGTCATTTGCCCGTTCCTTTCTGCTGGCGTATTTCACGGAAAAAGGTTTGCATCATTTCCGCTACATCATCGGCCAAGACGCCGCTTTCGAGTTCGATGCGATGATTTAATCGGGGATCGACCGGGATATTGAATATCGATCCGCAGGCTCCAAATTTCGGATCGGAGGCACCGAAAACGATCTTTTCGATCCGGGCCAGCACCGTCGCTCCAGCGCACATCGAGCATGGTTCCAGGGTGCAGTACATAATTGATCGATCAAGGCGCCAGTCACCGACTGCCTCGCAGGCCGATGTTATGGCCAGAATCTCGGCATGAGCCGTCGGGTCTTTCAGTCTTTCGGTTTGATTGAAGCCTCGCCCTATCACCTGGTTGTCAAGGACAATAACCGCTCCCACCGGGACTTCGCCGAGGCTGTACCCCTTTTGGGCTTCCTGCAATGCCATCCGCATCCAGAAATGATTGTCGAATTGATCATGCATACGGGTCTAAAGGTAGCCTTTGGCATCGCATTGCGCAAGTCCTTTTGGGCCAAGGGGCCGATGTGGACATCGGCCATAAACAAAGCCATTTTTTATCCTTTTTGACCCCTTTTTTACCCTAAAATGGGTTAAAAATGGCTTAGAATGGGTTAGAAATGGGTTCGTAAAAAACTAAGTTGTTGTCGCACAACGATAATTTGGCTTTGTTTCGTCATTTTTGCATGTTTGCCGGGTTTGTCCTCATTTGGGGTCATATTTGGACTGGTTCTCTGGGTGATTTGTTTCATATATATACCTTTCGCGTTCATGTTCACTTAATATGACGGCCTAGGGATTAACAGCGATTCTATGTTGTTTTTGTAGGCAAGGGCCGCCACAGGCGGATGATCCCGCGGCAAAAAAATGCTTGCCTGTCCATATTGGGCTGCTTATTATAAATCAAACCAACCACTTAGAGAAAATACGCTATGGCACGAACAGGCATCGAGCTAAAACCAACTCACAAAGCAGTCAAAGATTATTATACCGCGCTGGATAGACTCCGCCAGCAGGATGCTTTCCACGAAATGGCCGTGCGGTCGGCTTTCCAAAGCCTTCTGGCCGACACCGCCAGGAAACGCAAATGGACACTGATTCCCGAACTGAGCAAGAAAGTGGCGGGTAAGCGAGTTGTTCCCGACGGCACTATCCGGGATGAATATAATCTCCCGCGCGGATATTGGGAGGCCAAAGACTCATCGGATAATCTCGACAACGAAATCCAAAAGAAAATCAAAAAGGGTTATCCCTTAACCAATATTATTTTCGAGGACACCCAGACGGGGGTGCTGTATCAGGCGGGGCGTGAGATCATGCGGGTCGATTTATCCGATCCGCAAAAGCTGGTCAGCCTCGTCAATGAATATTTTGACTATCAGGCGCCGAATATAGAAGGGTTTGAGGAAGCGGTTGAGGATTTTAAAACCAAGATTCCCGATTTGGCCAAAGGATTGGTCGGAAAAATTGACAAGGCGCACAAAGACAATAAAAAGTTTATTACGGCCTTCGATGAATTCTTCAAGCTCTGCCAAAACTCCCTCAATCCCAATATCAGCGTCGAGGCGGTTGATGAGATGCTGGTTCAGCATTTATTGACCGAGCGGTTGTTTCGCACCTTGTTTGATAATCCCGATTTCACCCGGCGAAATGCAATTGCGGTTGAAGTGGAGAAGGTGATCGATGCCCTGACAACCAAGTATTTCAATCGTAAATCGTTTTTGAAATCGCTCGACCGCTTCTATGTCGCCATCGAAAGGGCTGGGCAGGACCTCAATGATTACCAAGATAAACAGCATTTCCTCAATACCGTCTATGAGCGGTTTTTTCAGGGGTATTCGGTCAAGCTGGCCGATACGCATGGGATTGTATATACGCCTCAGCCGATTGTCGATTTCATGTGTGCCAGCGTGGTGGAGGTTTTGCAAACCGAATTCGGTTTGGGGTTGGGCGATGAGGGCGTAAATATCCTCGATCCCTGCACCGGCACCGGCAATTTTATTGTCAATCTTATCCGGCGAATACCCAAAAAGGATTTGCCGCGCATGTATCGTGAACAGCTTTTTGCCAACGAGGTCATGCTACTCCCATATTATATCTCGGCCATGAATATCGAGCATGAGTACTGGGAGCGGACCGGCGAATACGAACCGTTTGAGGGGATATGTTTTGTCGATACGCTGGATATGGCCGAGCATATTCAGACTGAACTTGGCTTCATGACGGAAGAGAATACCGAGCGGGTGAAACGGCAGAGGAATACCAAGATTACGGTCATAATCGGCAACCCGCCGTATAATGTCGGGCAATTAAACGAGAATGATAACAACAAGAATCGGGAATATACAACAGTAGACGATCGGGTGAAGAATACATATGCCAAGGACTCAAAGGCGACGTTGCTAAGCAAATTATATGATTCTTATGTTAAGTTCTTCCGTTGGGCAACTGATAGACTGAATGGTCGGGACGGCATTGTCTGCTTTGTCTCCAACAATAGCTTTATAGATAATATTGCATTCGATAGTATGCGAAAGCATTTGGGCAATGATTTCACAGATATATACCATATAGATTTGCATGGAAATGTAAGGACAAATCCCAAGCTTAGCGGAACGACGCATAATGTTTTTGGCATTCAAGTTGGCGTGGGAATTACAGTTGCTGTTAGAAAAAAGAAACACAAGAATACACAAATCAGGTACTTCCGTGTTCCTGAAGATTGGCGTAAAGAAGAAAAGTATGAATATCTAATTGAGAAGCAAGAAATCAAAAATATTGATTGGAAAATAATTAATCCCGACCGAAAGCATAATTGGCTGGTTTCCGCGCAGACTGCGGAATATGAAACATTCCTTCCTTTGGGGATTAAAAGGAGCAAAGATAATAAAAATGTTGTATTTGGATCATATTCACTTGGGGTATCGACCAACCGCGATAGCATTGTTTATGATTTCAATGACACGACCTTACTTGATCGCGTGCGCCAGTTTGCAGATAATTATAACGGAGAGGTGGATCGCCTTAATCGAACAGGTGATATAGGTAGTCTGGACGATTTTGTCGCTTATGACAAAATTAAATGGAGTCGAAACCTCAAGCGAGAACTAAAAAAGCGGAGATATATTGAATTTTGTGAAAGAAAAATAAGACATGGAATATATAGGCCATTTACAAAAAAACATCTTTTTTTCGATGATATTATGATTGATGAGCTTGGCCAATTTGGCAAATGTCTACCTAATATAAAAATTGAAGATGAAAATGTAGTCATTTGTGTATCCGGCATTGGCAGCAACAAACCATTTCATTCATTGATTTGTAACATTATCCCAAGCCTGGACATATTGGAAAAAACGCAATGCTTCCCCTTCTACACCTACAACGAAGATGGAAGTAACTGGAAAGAGAATATCACCGATTGGGCGTTGGGACAGTTCAGAACACAATACAAAGATAAGAAAATTAGCAAGTGGGATGTTTTCTATTATGTCTATGGCCTGCTGCATCATCCGAAATACCGCGAAAAATACGGCGACTGTCTCAAACGAGAACTTCCGCGAATACCATACGCCCCCGATTTCCACGCCTTCGCCAAAGCAGGCAAAAAACTGGCCAAGTGGCATCTGGAATATGAAAAGGTCGAGCCATATAAGCTGAAATATATCGAAGACGAAGACCTGCCGCTGTCATTCAAAGTCGAAGACAAGATGCGGCTGAACCGGGATAAAAAATCGCTGGCGGTCAATCCATCGTTGACGCTCGACGGTATTCCGGCCAAAGCGTTCGAGTATCGACTGGGTAACCGGAGCGCGTTGGAATGGGTGGTCGATCAGTATCGGATAAAAGAAGATAAGCGGTCGGGGATTGTGTCCGATCCGAATAATGCGGATGATCCTGAATACATCGTCAGACTCGTCGGCCAGGTCATCCGCGTGAGTTTGGAAACGGTGGATATAGTGGATTCCCTACCGGAGGACTTTGGAGGATAAAAGATAAGCAGGCGGCAGACGAGGGCGTCTGCCGCCCACAGAATTCGAACTTCAACAATTCTAATCCCTGTATTCAATGGATTGTTATTTTCTATTTTCACTATGGTTATCCATTTCTATTACCCTGCGGTCGCTCCACAGATTTGCTGTGGGTTATCCGTATTCGTCACGGTGTTGATGCCGTTGGATGCGTATACTTCCCATGCGACAAAAGAAATATAGATCAATTTCTATATAAATCAATGCCAAAATTAGAGTTATTTGCCCCCGATGCGATGTTGGGGCGACAATTATAGAATAAGTAAAGCACGAGGTAAGGATAGTATAGATCGCTTCGTCGGCCAGGCAGGGGCCTGATTTATGCTGTCGCCAGAATGATCTGAATTAATTGCCATTGCAAACGCTGGGGCAGACGGGACGTCTGCCGCCCACATCATCCATATCTTTAAGGCACTCACTGGATGCCCGTTTTCACGAGCATGACAGGGCCACTTTGCGGCCCTTGAGAAACAAGGTTTGTCGACAAGCCCTAAGGCTGTGGTTACGGCGGGATGACCGGGTCTTTAGACCCGGGGATACAAGGCTGGGTTATGTAAAAATGTAAACCGAATAAACCCGCCTCTAAAGGGCGTGTTGATAAAGGTCATTTCAGTGAGATACTTCAGATGTAAATATTGGAGTGAACGTCTTAACTCATTGCTGCAATTACCGAGAGATCGCCACGTCGGCCCCACCCTCACTCTGTTCGGGATTTCGGGCCTCCTCGCGATGACCGGCAGAAGGTGGGGTGGCATGGGCCACAGGCAGGGGCCTGTTTTATGCTGTCCCGCCGCGGCGGACAGGCGCGTGGATGAACTGAATTAATTACTATTGTGAACGCTGGGGCAGACGAGGGCGTCTGCCGCCCACATCATCCATATCTTTAAGGCACTCACTGGATGCCCGTTTTCACGAGCATGACAGGGCCACTTTGTAGCCCTTGAGAAACAAGGTTTATCAACAAGCCCCAAGGCTTATGTAAAAATGTAAACCATGTTCCCGGTCTATTCTGTAAACCATGATACCGGTTTATACCACCCCCAGCCCCTCTCCCACGGGAGAGGGGAGCAGGCACGCAGGCAGGGGCCTGTTTTTGGCTGTCGCGAGGATGGGCTTAGTTGGGTGCTTCAAACGAAAAACCCCAGATTTGGGTGTCGAAACCGCAGGGATTTCGACCTTGTATCTTAATCACAAGGAATATTATAAATTGGAACGGATCGGGATGAAACTGTTTTTGACCTCAGGCCCAAGAGCCTGTTGAGTAGATTAGTTCGCCCGATCCGTTCACAGGATTGCCAAACTCCGAACGG
>DAOUTW010000006.1 GCA_030668485.1 Candidatus Zixiibacteriota bacterium | reverse complement strand
GAAGAGGGTAATCAACTGTAATATACATTCCTCCATGCTTTAGCATATTTTTGCATCGTGAATACGGAGCCTTCATAACTGCGTCGAAGATGATATCGTAAATCTGGTCGCTTTTGGTAAAATCCTCTTTAGTGTAATCAATGGCCTTATCGGCCCCGAGTGATTTCACCAATTCAATATTTGAAGTGCTACATACTGCCGATACCTCCGCACCGAAGTGCTTTGCAAGTTGTACTGCGTTAGTACCTACGCTCCCAGAAGCTCCGTATATAAGAACTTTCTGCCCCTTCTTGATTTTACCTTTTCTAAGCAAAACAAAAGCGGTTAATCCTCCAATCGGAGAAGCAGCGGCTTCTTCATAAGTCATATTGATTGGCTTAATCGCCACTTCGTTTTCAGCCAGACAGATATATTCGGCGTTTGCACCTCCAAAACTTACGGTCCAGGTAATTCCGTAAACTTGGTCGCCCACTTTAAATTGGCTTATATCTTTTCCTACAGCTTCAATTTCCCCGGCCAGTTCATTACCTGGTATTGACCTCCTAGGCTTCGTAAAGCCGAACATTATACGCGCAGGAAGCCAGAACCAGGGAGCCCAAGTACTACTTCGAAGCCTTACATCACCAGCTGTTACTGTCGAAGCATGTACTTTTATTAGTACCTCATTGTCCTTGGGAGTGGGTTTCTCCATGTTTTTGAGTTGAAGAACCTCAGGAGCCCCGTATTTTGTGCATACAATCGCTTTCATGATTTAGTTAAAAGCCGGTAAAAGATAGTTTTTTAAAATCTCAAAAGGAGGTCTATATGATAAGTAATTGCCGCCGGTGAAAATAACTACCGTGTTTAATTCAGGGATGACCATAATATACTGTCCTCCCCATCCTGCAGCATAAAACATATCCATTTTTTTGCCTGATTTAACAAAATGATGAGTCCACCACGAATAGGAATAGCCTTTCATTCCATAATGATCATCCCAATCATTCATCCAGCTATTGCCCGGAAATGAAGTGGCGCTTTTATCGACCCATTGCTCGGAAATAATTCGCTTTCCTTCCCAAATTCCCTTATTTAGAAAAGTCACCCCTATTTTAGCCATGTCTCTTGGTGTGATTTCTACAGTACCTGCTGCCTCGAACACACCATTTTTAAATTGTGACCAGTGATACGGATCGATTCCTAAAGGCCCAAATAAATATTTTCCGGAGAACTCATCGATATTTATGTTTGTAGCATTCTTAATGATTTCACCCAATAGTACATTGTTGCCGCCGGAGTAATTATAGCTTTTCCCGGGTTCATCATTCAAGGGCTTATTCAAAATATAAGCTATCGGATCTTTGACTTGCCACAACATGACGATGTCATTTTTAAGATTGCCATAAGGCACAGCCCACTCATTCCATCCTAATCCGGCAGTCATGGTCAGCAGATGTTCGATAGTGATTTTACCTTTTCCGTCTTTATTGAAGTGCCGATATTCCGGCAAATAATCAAATATGGATTGATTGACATTCTCTATAAAACCATTATCTGCCGCGATTCCAACACAGGCCGAGGTAATGCTTTTGGTTACGGACATAACTCTGTGGGGCAAAGTCCTGTCCCAGGTTACCAATGCACCGTGATGGTCAGCGCTGTCATAGTTGAATTTATGGCCCTTAAAATACTCTTCGAATACCAGTTTCCCATCCTTGTAAACTAGTATAGTATGTACTTCCTTATATCTGCCCTGGTATATGCTATCCACTACTTTTTCGATCAATACCGAATCAATATTCACTTCATCCAAAGAGCCGACATCAAATCCATCATTAATATTTTCGGGGGGACGATACGTGTATTGACTAAAAGGATCTTGTGTACAACTGACATACAATAATGAAAAAAGCGAAATTAAGAGAATCGTTTTTTTCATACAGATTATTCCTTATCATGCAATTTCATTTTTGGGCTGTTTCTATTTCAGCATCTCCGCAATTTTGGGCCGGGTAGTTTTAATACGATCATAGTCCAACACTACTCCTGCCGGTTTTAATGCCGCCCCCATGGCATCGTAGAAACCTTTAACATCTTCAAATGGAATTTCAACAATCTCAAGCGAGGTTTTTCCCGCCGTGTTCTTTAACGTTTTATCGGCACCCTTTTCCAGCAGGGCTTCGACTATCTCTACACGGCAGAAGAAGGCTGCAGTGTGAAGAGCGGTTGATCCATCGTTGTTTTGGTAGTTCAGGTCAGCCCCGGCATCTATCAGGATTTTGGCAGCTTCAGTCTTGCCGAGTGCTGCTGCCGTGAGCATGGGGGTGGACCCACGCGAGGGCTCCAAAACATTTAAGTCAGAACCGGCCTCAATGTGCTGACGTATGACTTCAATATCCCCTAAGACTATAGCCGAGTGAAGGTCTACTTTGGGAACTGATAAGGTTGTTTGTGTCTCTGCTGATTGCTCGGACGATTCATCCTGACTTCCGCAGCCGACAAAAGCAAAGATCATCAATGCTAATATTACTGTGCTTAATGTTCTCATTTCTACTTCCTCCCCAAACAGATGATTCTTTCAACTGCTCCGGTTACTTTCTAAACAATATACAAAATTCGTGATTTCATGACTTAACAATATCTGCATTTGGCCCGATCATGTCAAACATAACATTAAATGAATATAATATTTGTAAGCTATTATCTTACGCGATGTTACAAGTGATAGCGAGAAGGGTCGAACTCATTATTTTCCATGTGGCAAAAGGACTTATATTCTAATGTGACCATTTTGTGACTGTTGTTTTCGGCTTGATCCAGAAGTGTGTTGATTCTGACCTTAATCTTTCTATGCGCTCGATGAAAAACTGATTGACGTATTGCAGCCCGTATCTTAAATTCAAGACAAGAGTCTATATTCATTCACCTTTCTATCAGGAAAAGAAAATGATCAATTTTCTAGAAATGATTTTGATGGGTATTTTGGCTACTTTGTTTATGGATATTATGGCAATTATTCTTGGTAAATTAAAAATTATTCACGGGCCCATACAACCTCAAATTGTCGGGCGATGGACCCTTTATATGTTTAGAGGAATATTCATACATAAGAATATTCATAAAACACCGGCATTGAATAATGAAAAATCAGCGGCACTATTGTCTCATTATGTGATCGGAATCGTTTTGGCGGGGATCTATCTTTTCATCGAATTAAAAGAGCCGACAATTCGCGATCAACTGTGGATGCCTTTTATATTTGGATTAGCAACGGTGCTCCTGCCATGGCTATGGCTATACCCAAGTATGGGGATTGGTTTTTTGGCTTCGAAAACACCAAAAATATCACCCTATATTATTACCAGTCTCGTTAATCATACAAATTTTGGGCTGGGCTTAGTTGTCTGGGTGGTTGTTTTTCGTCGTTTCTTCATTTAAGAGAAGACCAACATCTTGATTTAAAATTCTCCATGGATTTCCATGTATTCGTGGTCATTCTGACGACAGCCCAAAACAAGCTTCTGCTTATGGCGGAGGTGGGGGGGATCGAAATAAGCTGTTTTCCTAACCTTCCGAGACACATCAAATTACAGTATGAGCTCTTGATCCCCATAAATCTCCAATTTTTATTTAGTTTTGTTTGTTTGTGTTTGTTTTTAACTGTTTTGAACCCAAGGTGGCACAAATATGGCACAAATAGATTTGCTTCAATATTGTAATTCTTATAACTAACTAAAAAAAACGCTTTATACATCACGGGTACAAAAAGTAGTCTAAGAACTGTGGCAAAGAGTAATCCAAAAATAATTCCAATTGCTTTAGGTTCCCACATTATACCTCCGCCAATCCAGAGCGGTACTAATCCAACCGTTGTTGTAGCCGTTGTCAACATAATGGGCCGAAAACGATGCTGAGCGGCACAATATTCTAAAGCTAATTGATTATTCGTTCTAGCTAGGCATGATATTCTTGAAACTAAAATGCGACTCTATCGTCTACTTATGTATGTTACATAACTTAAAAGTGTAATTTGAAAGAAGGTACAACATGAAAATAAGCATCATTACATTTCTAATGTTAGTTATGTCCTTATCCTCATCCTCTTTTTCGCAAGAGAACTGCAATTGCGAACAATCGTTAAACCTGTTAATTAAGAAAATGGAAAGTGAATATCCCGGATTTAAAGAAAAAACAGCAGATACAATAATTTACAGCAATTTTAAGGAAGGAATAATAATTAAATCGCAAAGCATTCAAGAATCGGATTGCCTTGATTTATTGAAAACCTATTTAAAATATTTTAAGGATGGTCATATTCATCTAACGAAAGCCAATGATGAAGGAGTTGCCCAAACTGAGGAAAAGGATAGTAAAACCTATTCAAAAGTTGATATTACTCTTGACGATTTTAATAAATATATTTCAAAATCTAAAGATGAACTTGAAGGTGTCTGGAAATCATCATATTACAAGGTAGGTATTATAAAAGTAAACGATGAATATCAGGGTTTTATTATTGAAGCTGATAACAACTCTTGGAAAGCCAATGAAATCAAGTTTCGCTTGATGGAAAACGGGCAGGCTAATTACTACATGGGCAACCATTCATTAGAAGAGGATAACTATGAGCTATTTGAAGGAAGTATTTTGTCTTTTAAAGATACCAAGTCTGTATTTTTCAAGGAGCTTCCTAAACCAAAGTTGACGCATGAAGAAATTGAAATAAAATTGAACGAAATCGAAGGTTTCTATTTTAAAGTTCTAACTGATAAAACCGTATTACTTTGCCTTTCCAGTTTTGAGCATACTTATGTTGAACGCATCGAAAAGTTAATTGATGATAATATTCAACTAATCGAAAACTGTGATAATCTAATTATAGATGTGAGGAACAATCATGGAGGAACTGATAATGCCTACGAAAACCTACTTCCTTATATTTGTACAAATTCGATTAGATCATTGGGGATTGAGTTCTTAGCAACGCCGACATTAATTGATGGATTACAACATTGGATTGATATAACACCAAATGAGGAAAAGTATGAGAAAGACAAGAAAATGGTTACAAGATGGATTAAGCTCTTTAAGGAAAATTTAGGTGAATTTGTAAATACAGATACTACTGATGTTAACATAACCGAGGTAGAAATTGCAGAACATAGTCCGGAGCAAGTTATTATCTTAGCTAATAAGAATACGGCCAGTTCAGGTGAGGCTTTCATCATTCGTATGAAACAGAGTAAAAAAGTTAAGGTGATTGGAACACCAACCTACGGGGCATTGGATTACGGTTCAACTCGTTATTTCGAATTTGGTTGCGATAATTACAAACTTCTTCTGCCAACATGGAGAGCCATAAGTCTTCTTGATTATCCAATCGACAATATTGGAATTCAACCTGACATTTATCTGGACAAATCTGTAGAAGATTGGGTTCAGTTTACGGTTGAGTACTTAGAAAATTGAAGACAACGCTGCTATTATCAATAAAAATACGGTTGGTAGCAATGTGTAAAAATAAGGAAGTTATAAATTTGCGTAATTATGTAATAAGTTTATTGATTTTAGTTTTTGTATTGTACCTGAGTAATCATGTGCATACAAAAACAAACGATGATCAGAAGTATCGTTATACATTGAAAGTCAAATTTAAAAAAGTAAAAACCGGAGAGGATATGCAACTTATCTACTATCCTCTTCCAAGAAGCAACGATTACCAAATTGTATCGAATTTTGATACGCATGGCGGGCAGATATTTGACCCAAGCTATATGCCCTACGAATGTGATGAAGAAATCACATTAAAAGCAATTGAAAATTGAAATTGAGCACAAAACAAACAAACAATAAGAAAAGAGGATATTATGTTAAAAATACTTAGTTTAATTATAACCGCAATTTTTCTTAGTTTGGGAATAACACAAGCTCAAACCAATGAACATTCAGACAGCACGGTATATACACTTGGATTCTCCACCTATCTTTCACATACTGATAGATTCGCAGCTGGTTTTGATGTTTTTTCAGATGCAGAGGGCAATACTTATGTTTCAGGTAATACCAGAGATAAGAATTTCCCAGCTACTGAAGGAGCTTATCAAACAGAACTTAAAGGAGAGGCAGATGTCTTTGTCGTAAAATTTACACCCGAAGGTAAAATAGTATTTGCCACATTAATTGGAGGTACAAAAAGAGAACATCATTCAGGAATAACGGTTGATGAGGCGGGCTATATATATATAGCTGGAGGAACTCATTCTTCCGACTTCCCTGTTACACCAGGAAGCTATGACACAAGTTTCAATGGTGAAGGAGTATGGGCTGGCGATGTTTTCTTAACTAAATTAAACCCAACTGGAACTGAAATTATTTTTTCTACATTTATTGGAGGTGAAGTTGAAGAAACAGTAGGAACAGAAGATATTAAGATTGATTCTAAAGGAAATATTATTATTGCAGGAACTACCCGCTCTCATGACTTTCCTCTAACAATAGGTGTCATTGACAAAAAGATTACTCAGATGCATGGTTTCCTTTCAAAATTTAGTCCCGATGGTAAAAAGCTTTTATTTTCCACTTTCTTTGGAAGCAGCCCATTGGACGGGATTGGTGCACTTGCTATTGATGACAAGGATAATATTTATATAATGGGCGGTACTTTTACAGCAGACTTACCAGTAACTGATAATGCTGTTCGAAAAGAAATTATTATTCCTAAAGATCAGGGAGAAATGGATCATTATATTGCCAAAATAAACGGAACAGATAACAAAATTTCGTATTTAAGCTATTTCGCAGGTAGAGGATTTCCGATTTCATCTATAAAGTGGACAAAGCCAAACAGATTGATGGTATGTGCCAGCGCTATGGAAGAAGGTATGCCAGTTACAGATAATGTTATAAGTAAAAAAGGGGAAGGTGTGCGGAATTGCTTTATATCGGTATTTAATTCTGAAACTATGACCTTAGAATACACTACTCTGTTTGGAGGTAGCGATGTCGATAATATTATGAATGCACATTTTCTTAATAAAGATACGATTGTTATTGGAGGAATGACAAATTCTTCAGATTTTCCGCTTACTGAAAATGCCTTATATTCAGACTACCCTGTTGGGGAAAAGACTTTTAATAATACTTTCTTGGGCCGTAGGAAGTCATTTATCTCAGTTATCGATATTAAAAATAGTAAACTCCTTTACTCAACCTACCTAGGTTCATGTTTTTTATTTTATATTCACCCGGATAAAAATGGAAATATCAGTTTTGTTGCAGAAACAGGCCAGAAATCAGAAGCAGGAATGACAGGTTTTCCTGTAACTGAAAATGCCATTATGGAACCTCCCTCTTATAATATGGTAGGACGATTGTTGTTAAATGCGATACCTGAACCGAAAAAGGTGGTCATAGAGGTGCCTGTTGAAGATACCATTCTGGAAAGTTATGTAGGTAAATATGAATTAGCGCCGGGCTTAATCCTGACTATTACCAAATATGATAGTCAATTGAAAGTGCAACTAACTGGACAAGGGGAAGGTTCCATAATCCCAATATCCCAAAATGTATTTGTTATAGAGGGAGTGGAGGCTCAACTTACATTTAATATAAATGAAGCTGGAGAAGTCGAAAGTATGACTTTACATCAGAATGGGATGGACAATATTTGTAAAAAATTAACCGATTAAGGAAAACTATAAAATGATTTATCGTTTAAAAAGGTATCATTGGTTTGTAGGTTTATTTTTATTGGTATTACTAATGGTAATACTAATGAATATATCTATAAACTCTAATAATGCTAAATTCGCCCAAAAAATACCGGTCACAAAAATATCTGATGTGATTCACAATGACTTAGCGGATATAATTTTAGAAGGTAAGGCTCCCGGAATAATCGCGGCTATTATTTCAAGTGATGGCATTATAGATATTGCTTCTGCGGGTGTTCGTAAGGCTGGATCTGATGTTGCTTTTACTTGTAACGATATTGTACATCTTGGTTCATGCGGTAAAGCGATGACCAGTACAATGCTTGCTACTTTGGTAGCTGATGGAAAGCTAAGTTGGGATATGAAATTGACTGAAGCCATTCCAGAGCTTGAAAAAATTATCCATCCTGATTTTCAGAACACTACACTTTGGCAACTTCTTACACATCGTGCAGGTCTTCCTAAAAATCCAATTGATGAGTCAGCACATACTGATAAGGAGATCATAGAGAGACGTTTGGCAATCTTAAAAGATAATATTGTGTTAGCTGCTTCAAATGATATTGGTGAGTTCCATTATTCAAATATTGGTATCATGATCGCAGCTTGTATGGCGGAAAATATTACAGGCATGAGCTGGGAAGTTTTGATGAGACAGCGTTTGTTTGAACCGCTTGGTATGACAACTGCCGGATTTGGAGACCCAAATAAAAATGGATTTATTGACCAACCTTGGGGGCACGACAGATTTTGGACTAAATGGAGTTCAAGTAAGTCTTATTATCCAGAAGCTGGCGGTCCTGCCGGTGATGTACATTGCAATTTGGAAGATTGGGCTAAATTTCTATCTTTACAATTAGGCAGTGAAAACACTTTTCTTGATAGTGTGTTTTTGAATAAACTGATCGAACCTGTTGGTTTTTATGCAGGAGGTTGGGGAGTTGCAAAGCATGAATGGGCTCAAGGAATAGTTCTTTCGCATATGGGTAGTAATGGGATATGGCATTCTTCTGTTATGGTTACCCCCGCATTGGATAGAGCTTATATTGTAGCTACAAATTCATGTGAATGGGGTTTTACTGAAGGTGTGTGTAATGAGATGATCAGTAAGCTAGTAAGGATGGATTTAAATAAAAGTAAGGTTCGTTAGCAATAATGAGGGGGGGAATATGGATTCGAATAGGAAAATATTTATTTTTTATGCGTCATACACCTGGCCAAGATATTTTCTGGGTCTCAACAGAGCTTATTGAGAATTTAAAAACAGAATCCAAAAACAATTAAAATATACCTTAGGAGTAACTGTTATGTGGGCGGTTCGCCGTGGCGAATCCACATCTGCCCTGAATCAAGATCTTATGTTCACTTAAAATATAATTACTCTGGCCACCCTGGCGACAGCAGAAATCTGCATGGATTGCAGTGGAGGCGGGGGAATCGAACCCCATACTCGCGTTGTGGCACAAAAACATACACCCTATTGTGACCAAATTGTGACCGTTTTTTTCGTGACTTGTGGCACTGAAGGACCGTCGCTAATTCTAGTGCGCTTGTTCCTGAATGATCTTGGTCAGTTCCTTTATTTCTGAAGTGATAGGAGCTATTTCGCAGTAAGCTAGAGCTTCATCAAACATACTGGCGTTGAATAGTTCGTGCGCCAAGATTTCAAACTCCTCATCTTTGAACCAGAACTTGTCCTGCTGATTCTCCAACAGATCGGAGTTCTTTTGGACCGCGGCAACCTCGCCTGAATCCACCAGAGCGCGGAATATTTCATACGCAGCTGATTTCCGTGGTAAGTCATATGGCTTTTCATATAGTATTGCTAAGATGCGAGAAGTAATATCAACATTGCCCCAACCCTGGAGGATATGTTGGTTCTGCTCCTTGTGGTTAGTAAGCTGAGTAATGAACACTTCGTCATCGGTGATGCGTAGCATATTAGCTTTGAAACCGTTGACACTGGCGCAAATAAGATTTGCCTTTGCAATATATCCATCATTGCCAACAGCTACTTTCTGATAATGCCAACCGTATTTGTTGAAGAATAGGTCTTTCATTTCAACACTTAGCAATACACTACCATAAAGAGCTTGATCAAAGAGATACAGGTCCTCTGCTGTCGAAAGAAGATGACCACAACCGAATGCAAATGACATATCGAGATGTGGGGCTAGCTCAGGACCGTTGAAGTAATTATAATGGTAGCCTGTGGCTCTCTTTTCATAAGTCATACCGGTCACATCCGGGAGTGTGTTTTCCATCCCGATCGGGATGCAGACCCTCTCCTGAAGTAGCTGATTATATGATTTTCCTGACACTCGCTCAATAATTGCTCCGATTAGATAATATCCAAAGTTGCTGTATTCATATCTCGCTCCAGGTTTGGGAGCTAGTTCAAAACTGGAGATCAGTTCAAGCATCTCGTCTCGCGAGCGGTGAACCTGTTCGACACTATCCAGAGCAGGCACACGAGGCCCCCCGATAATACCTGATCGATGAGTTAACAGGTGCCTCACAGTAATCCCCCGCCCCTTGTCTTCTGGGTATTCCGGCAGAATGTCTGTTAGCTTGTCGTCCAGCCTAAGCTTTCCCTCTTCCATCAATTGCAGAAGGAGCATAACTGTAATCTGCTTCGTAACAGATGCGACTCGGAACTTCGTATCTATGGTGTTCGGGATCAGAGAGTCCCGATTGGCATAGCCAGTTGCATTCTGATAGAGGATATTTCCATCGACTGCAACCAGAATCGTGCCGTAGAATTGTTCATTCTCATAGAAGCGTTCCATCAATTCTTCTATAGCAATAACTTTTTCATCGGTAATAGTAACATCCGGAAGTGGAGCAAAGCGATTACAGTTTATGCTCATAAAAATGATAATCAATAATAGCGAAAAAGTACTCCTGATTCTATTCATAGTATACACCTTTCTTTTCTGCGCCTCTTCTTTATCCATAGTACAATCATTATTATCATAAACAGGGTTCCAGCAATCATTAGTACACCATAAGGGATAAAATCGAAATAGGGAATTATGCCTATCACGTTATTTTCTTTAAGCACCGTTGTAATCAAATCTGTTGTGATGGCTTGTGAGCAATCATGATTGAAACTATTTATCATAACCACAACAGAAATATGGTGATCAGGCAGGTGAACCATATATGTCGATGTCCCGATATTTGCCCCACTATGGCCAACAGCTGTCTCACCGGAAGATATTCTTTTTACAAAACGCTCCACACCCAGACCGATACCCCTTTTCTTTCGGCCAAAACCAATTTCCCTGAATTCAAGCATTTCATCCAGCGATTGAGATTGCAATACTTTTCCTTCGAATAGCGCATTGCACCATAAGGCCAAGTCTTCAGCAGTCATAAACAGTCCGCCAGAACCATAGGCAATACTTTCGTGCGATGCTCTTGGCAGATAAGTTAAATCCTGAATTGAGCCATCATTATTGAAGTTATCTCCAAAGACATGGGCCAGATTATCAGGAATTTCTTCTTCGATTGAAAGATAGGCATTCTCAATTCCCAATGGCTGCCAGAAACGTTTTCTGAATTCAGTCGAAAGGTTTGAGCCGGTTGCTTTCTCAATGATCATTGCCATCAATAAATAGTTTGTATTTGAGTAGCGAAACCCTTCCCCGGGTGCAAAACTGTAAGGCTCCTTGATATAACTCAACACCTCTTCAGGCGTCCATATTCTTGTCCTGTCCTTCTTCAGATCATCCCAGATATCTTGGTTGCTCCAGAACATATAGATTCCGCTGGAATGATTAAGCAATTGCCTGATAGTAATGTTACTGTCAATATGCGTGTAGGCGGGAAGCCAATTATGCAATGAATCATCAAGTGAAAGTTTGCCCTCTTCTACAAGTTTTAGAGTAAGTGTGGCGACAAAATTCTTCGTCACACTGCCAATGGCAAAAAGCATGTCCGGAGATATTTTCACTGTGTCGTGGGATATCCCGGCAACACCCTTCCAAATGGGTCTCCCGGGTATGATGATAGCAGCAGAAACACCCCTGCCATCAATGTCCTCTATGCCGTCATCGAGGATAGCCTGCAATCTCTCTTCCAGAGTCTGCGTTTCTGGTGAGCAGGATGAAAACACCAGGGTAGACAGCAAGAGGATGAGGATACTTGAAAGTAGTTTCATTCACTCTCCTTCAACCTTATATACTGGATGAGTTGATAGATATTCAACAAATATTCATTGTCTGATTTTTTGTTTGGAAAGCGACAAGGGCACAATAATATGGAGGTGGGGGGAATCGAAATGGGTTGTCTCTGTAACCCTTAGTGGTGCATCATATTACGCCGCAACTTCTTGATTTCCATTAAACTCCAGTTTTTATTTGGTTTTATTTATTTGTGTATGTTTTTGTTTGTTTTGGCCTCAATTTGGCACAAATCCGGCACAAAGGAGCAGTAAGATTTACACAATATTGTGACCTTTTTTTGGGATGAATCTATCGTTCATTGTCTAAGCGATGGCAGAAGATTCGAACCCCTGACCATCTCTGTAAATTATTCTAAAAAGGTTGAACAACCCAACCGATCCTGTTATCTTACTGGCAGTTCAAGATGAAATGTTGCAATGTACGATCTTGTAGACTTGGTAGACTCCTGCACCTGACGTAAATGAGTACATTATAAACTACGAAGCAGAGAAAGTAATTTAATGAAAGTAATAATGACGAACGATGCACCACAAGCTGCTGGCCACTACGCACAGGCCATAGAACATCAGGGACTCGTTTATGTGTCAGGCCAGCTTCCCATTGACCCGAAGAGTGATGAACGGCATGTCGGCAGTATTGAGGAACAAACAGAACAAGCATTGTCGAATCTCGAAGCGATTTTGAAAGAAGCCAATAGTGACAGCAATCACGTGTTGAAAGTGACCGTTTACATCTCTGATATTGCACTTTGGGATAAGGTCAATTCAGTATATTCACGTTTCTTTGGAGATCACCGGCCTGCAAGGGCAATAGTCCCTACTCGGGAATTGCACTTTGGTTATCAGATCGAGATCGATGCCATCGCAGCAGTCATCAACTCTTGATCTGGGAGGGGTAACAATGAATCTCTTGCAGCTTGATACACCATGCCTGATTCTGGACAAGAAGAAGACGAAGGAGAACATCTCCAATCTTCACAGCCACCTGAGGGATCTTGAGGTCAACTTGAGACCACACGGCAAAACAGCGAAAAACATTGATATCATCAATATGGTTTTGGCTGGCCAACCTGGCGGCATTGCGGTATCAACTCTTAAGGAAGCAGAGTATTATTTTAGTCACGGTATTGTGGATATTGTGTATGCCGTTGGTATTGCACCTGTGAAACTCGATCGTATTGTCAGCCTCATAATAAAAGGGGCCGCCGTTACCATTATCCTTGATTCGATTGAGCAGGTGAATTTTGTTGCGGCGAAGGCTCGACAACACGGCCTGATCATTCCAGTTCTTATTGAGCTTGATTGTGATGGACACCGCTCAGGTGTGACATTAGGTGATTCATTGTTGTTGGATATTGGCTACTTGTTGAATAGTGAGAGTGGTGTGACTTTAGCTGGAGTTCTTACCCATGCCGGTGAGTCATACCAATGTAAATCCGTTGAAGATATTCGCGTACTTGCAGCAGTTGAGCGTGATACCGCTGTGAAGAGTGCCGAAAAGTTGCGTCAAAACGGCCTGCCTTGCCCAATTGTGAGTGTTGGTTCAACTCCTACCGCAACTTTTGCCGAAGATCTCGCCGGGATTACGGAAATCAGGGCCGGCGTCTTCATGTTTTATGACCTGGTGATGTCAGGATTAGGTGTTTGTAAAACGGAAGATATTGCTGTCTCAGTCCTGACATCGATTATTGGTCATCAAAAACGGAAGGGATGGGTGATAACCGATGCGGGTTGGATGGCACTTTCACGTGATAGAGGAACTGCTGCACAAAAAGTAGACCAGGGGTATGGTTTAGTATGCAATATCGACGGGGAGCCACTAAACGATCTGATTGTATCGTCCACAAATCAAGAGCACGGAATTATATCTAGCCGTGGAGGCAAGGGATTAGATTGTGAACAGTTTGAGGTTGGTAGCTTGGTTTGTATCTTACCAAACCATGCCTGTGCAACAACCGCAATGCATGACCGTTATTATGTTACCGATGGTTCTACAGAAATCATTGATGTTTGGCATCGTATTAGTGGCTGGTAACAACAGTGCAATCAAAGAAAGTCTGAATCGTTGATGCACAAATGTCTGGAAATACTCAAATAAGAGTTGGCTTAACCTGAGTGTTCTCCTGATCCCAAAATGCCCGGTAACCAAATCGTGACTAAAATGATTGAACGTTATTCAGTATTATTGGGGGATATAGTGGCCGTCTTTCGCACAACCCATTGTCGCACAATTAAATGGAGGTGGGGGGAATCGAACCCCTGTCCGAAGACGGAGTCAAACCCATCAAGCATCAGAGTAAGAAATATCTATTTTTTCGACCCTATGGTTCGATGTGTTTTTGCGAGTCAACTTGTTTTCTTCAAAAATGGCGTAATTGTCACCCTCGGCAAGGGAACTCCGATAGACAATACCCTCAAAGCCGATATGCTTGACAAACTCACACAAGTATTGGCTTGGGAGATACTCCAGATCTGCCGCGCGAGGCACAATTGGCTTAGATAATTCGTCGCCAAGCAGTTTCAAAAAGGGCATATCTCTATATATATCGTCTAAATCATCCACGGACTCAAATGGGGAGATCGTATTTTTCGGATCTCTTAGGTCGACTAACGGCAAGGTTTGCATTACTTCAAATTCTACAATTGTAACAATATCACCGATAGAAGGCCTGACCTCTGAGATTGCCGTCTTTATATCTGAAGCAGCATAAAGATAAGAAATCCCAATTGGATTAGCCCTTCCGTTTGATACAAATTCTTGAGGCGGCTTACCCATTTCATCAATGGCGTACGGGATGTTTGCGGCATTTATCCGCGCTCTATATAGAGTGGTAGAGGCCTTTTCAGGCGGTAAGGATAGAAACACAAAGTACTTCTCAAGATAGTCAGGGCTGGGCCCCAGCATTGGGAAGTATCGATTCTCATGTTTCAACTCCTCGCTGAATTTTTGCCATTGTTTAAGTTTACCCTGATCACGTTTGATTCTGCTTTTATATTTTCCCTCGGTCAACAAGGGATTACCTGAAATTTCAATTAGTAATTTGTTTATTTTGTTTTCCTTTAACTCACCAATAATGCCCCAATCACTAATTATATTTGAACTCAAATCCTTTCCACTGTTGTCAATTACATATAGGTCTAGTATCGGTGTGAAGCTTTCCAATAGAGAATTTGCCTCAACTAACTCAACATCAAGACTTCCACAAAACTGACAATTACCCCGCTGCTTGCTCTCAGCTCTAATTTGCCTTTGCAAAAAGGAGTCCGTAAAACAATTTGCACAACAAAACATACTATTCTCTTGAAAGATAATCGGCAATAAGTTCAATGTGATGCTGCATTGAAATTTGTTTAACCTTGCCAAGCCCCGGAAAGTGCCCTTCATTGAAAAGTTCAACAAACTGGTTACAGGCGCGTGATCTGAAGATTTTGGATTCAGGCTCTCGATACTTATCAACCAATTTCGAAAGAGCTTCACTAAACTTGCCAGCAGGATCAATGGGGGAGGCATTTTGATCTGATTTAAAGTGATAGACATACATATCTTCTTCTGGATTCAAATATGTAATGTGTATTGCAACTGCGTAAGCCGGTCCCCCGGTCTCTGAGTATTCATCTCCAACAATAAGATAGTCCCCAAAGCCATCCATACCTTCATCTTCAAAAGTAACATGCAAATCAGAGAAATGCTCACTTTCTTCATAATCAGCATTCTTCTGAGTCTTAAAGGAACTGCGAATTAGGATACGCTGTGCATCCCCATTCCGAAAATACCTCTGATACAACTTGCCTGTGTAGCTTTCAATGAAAAGATGCTCTCTGACATTTGGTAATTCATTCACCGCCGCGGCCAATTCCCTGCCATGCTCGAAGCCATAGTGGATTATTGAGAACACGCGATCCGGTCGAGATTCAATACGGGATTTGATGTTATCGACATTACTGTCTCTATTAACGATGAAGGCTGGTGTAGCATGAATAGAGTGGCCTAGCGCTTCGTCCAGTAGTTGATCAACATCTGGTTTCTTTGCGAAATCTCCAACCTGTGGATTCACCACAAGAATGAAATTGGTATTTTCCTCTGTTAGGCTTTCAATAGTGCGGCGTAACGGTGACAAATTGCTTCTCACGGGTTCAATTATTGGACAGATGTCATGAGTCGCAAAAAATTCGGCAAAATCTCGCAGAAGTATCAGTTCAAATTGCTTGCCTCTAAAATATGGATAGTACAGCACCTAACCTCCTATTATGTGCTATGCGCAATAACAGAGTGAGCACTCTGTTCTAACAAATCGATAAATCTGCCAATCCGCCGCTCATTTGTGCTAAAACTTGCAGCGCATGCTTTTAAAGATAATGGAGCTTTATTAACGAAGTCCTTTAACTGCTTAGTGTTGCCCCTACGTTGAAGCACCCCCAACATGGCGTCGTGGGCTGTTTCCGGTGACAGTTCACAGAAGAGCTCAGAGCACGCTTGGTGGATTCTGGTGTTGGGCACATCCGGAATGGAGCCGAAATTTTCTTCGATTATATGGAGATACTCGTTTTTTCTGAGTGAGCCAAAAATGATCGATGGTTTGACACGCGATTTGTTGGACTGTGGTTGCCTTATGATCTTAATGGAATTATCCGGGGCGAGAGCCATTATACCGATATCAGAACTCAACCGAGTTTGCACTCTTTCAGTTTGCGATAAGCTAGTAATCACATTTATTCGGTCAAAGAAAGATGTGTAGGCCGATATCTGATCATCCAATCTATCAAAAGAGTCCAGGTCTGACTTTATTTCATAGACACTGGATGTTCCATTCAGAATCACGACATCAGCTTTACAGGAGGCTACCCGAAGCTCAGTGAGCATATGGGAGTTTTCGAAGTGTTTGCCCAAATACACTTGCTCAGTGAGAGCGTTTTTATAAACATATTCGCTACAATAACACCTCGTGAGAAAATTGTAAAGCTCATCGAAGAAATGTCGCATATGTTGTGACATATCAATCATTGCCCCAACGCCACTATTCTTAACAACTTCTTCGAGGTAGTTCGATCGGCCTCGTCGTATAAGGTCATTCAGCACTATTGGCGAAAAGACTCTGCTAAGAGAGGGGAAATACCTCTTATCTATTTCCATCTTTTGAAGCATTGGTCAGAACCTAATCTTTAGTTTGAGACGATGAACTACTACACCATGTGATAATAATAAATTGTTCAACATTTGTAATCAAGATCTAAAAACCTTTCGTTTTGCCTCGTAGTAGTGTAATAAATATCGGCTTTATCACCAAATAAGCGAACCATAAACCGTCGTTTATTGGTGGAGGTGGGGGGAATCGAACCCCCGTCCGAAGAAGGCGTCAAATCGCCGTCTACGCGCGTGTCCGTCCATTAAATCTCGCCCAACACTCTGCCGAACGGCAGGCAAAAAGCAAAGGGCCAGCCTGTTTAGTTTAAGTCGTCATGCCAGGCTCATGACAACCGAGCCTTCTTTTCCGTCGCCCTGATCCGAACGTTGAAGGCAGAACTTTCGGGAGGACGAGCGCCTAGTTAATTAACTAGGCAGCCATGGCGTAATCATATTCGCCAATTACTTAAGTCGCCGGATAGTTTACGAGATTATCCGACAATCTCGGCGCGCTGGCAATTCCCCGCCAACCCCGTCGAAACCGGGTCACCCCCATAATTTCGAAAGAAGTTGACGTTGAGTCAACTTGTCAAAGAACACTTGTCACTCTTTATACTATCGACACCCCGTCCATATTCAAAATAACTTTATTTAACCGGCTGTCAAGAGGTCTTGAGGCCAAAGGTATAAACGGAACTGGGCGGTCTTTGTTTCCGATATTTTGACGCCACTAAAATCCCCACCCGACGTCCCGCTTGAGGCGGAACTCTGGGTGGGCTACACATATGCGATGCAGAACTATTGGTCAGAGCCCGCTGTCAAATCAATCGTTCTTACCGACAGCATGTCTCCACCGGCGGCGGCCCACCTTTGAAAACATAGGCGATCAGGTAAACAACGTCACCGACATTGAAACCATCAGCGCCGTTGGCATCCCCGACACAAAAAGGCGAGGGATCAGCGCCGCCCTTGAAAATGCAGGCTATCTGAAAAACCGCATCGCCGACATTCACCTGCCCGTCGCCATTGGCGTCCCCGCAGTTATAATTGCACCCGACTTCATATGCGCCGACCAAGGCCTCGCAGCTGTTGTGGGCAGGAATGCAGGACGAGCTCCCATTCAGATAATAACTATATGATGACGTATCGCAAAAAAGAGGATCCGACGAAAAATTCCCGTCTGTCCCGGCCTCACCGGCGATACAGCCAACCCAATCTCCGCCGTCGTTGCCGTAAATATCACAACAATCCAGATCGACAGTTGCCGATTCACCGTCACAAAAGACAGGCGCGGTAATCTTACCAAAAGCAATGATGCTGTTTTGGATGCTCGCGGAAGTTGTATCGGCAATATATATCGCACTTCCTGAATAGCCGCCATTTTGACTGAACGTGCACTGTGCCGCGTCCACCGATGCCCCCTGGTGAGCAAAAATTGCCCCGCCGGATTGGGCGCGATTATCGGCAAAAACAGATCCGTTTATGTACACTGCACCCCCGTCACAATAAATCGCGCCGCCACGAAGATAATTTATAGTCGCAAATCCCGTATTCGACGTAAACGTGCAATTGATAAATGCAAACATGCCGTTTCCGCAATAAACTGCTCCACCCATATAATCATCCGAGACATTTGCATCAAAAATGCAATCTATAAACATCGCCGACGACACATTCCAGAACGCAACAGCGCCGCCATTGCATGCGTGATTTTGGATAAAACGACAGCCTATCAAGGTCGGGGCGCCGCCCCGACACCCCAGCCCGCCACCAGCATAGGCGTTGCATTCGGTGAGAATACAGTTTTTTATGGTTGGCGATACGCCCTCGCACAGAATCCCCCCGCCAAAAAATCCGGGCTGGACCCCGTTATGCCGGATCGTGAACCCATCCAAAACAGCCAGCGAATCTTCATTATTCTCAAAGACGAAACCGCGGTGCAGATCGGTATATTCGCAATCGACGATAGTGAGTTCGGGGCCGTTCTCGGACGCGACGGTAATTGCCTTGCCGCCGAATGAAATATCCCAATTTCCATCCCCGGTATATGTCCCCTCGGCAACCAAAACCGTATCTCCGGGATTACAGCCATTTATGGCTGCTTGTATGGTGGCCGAGTCACCCGGAACATGAATGGTGCCGGCCAATGATGCTGACGCATATAAAAATGCACAGAATAATGGTAGAAATAACCGCAAATCGTTCCTCCCCTCAGTTGACCATGTCATCGGACCGGGGTACCAAAAGTATTGCCCTTTTAAGATAACATAATGGACAAATATGTCAAGGAGACACTTTATCCACCTGCCATATTCACTCAAAACCCCAAACGGCATATTATTGGCCGGCACCCCACCGGCTTCGGTAAACGATCCGCCCACATACAAATCCCCATTCCAGACCGCCATGCAGAAAACATTCGTGCCATTTGTTATGCCTGCTCCCAAATTCGACCAAACCGAACCATTCCAGGCGGCGATATAAATTGTCTTTCGCGGATGATTTAATCTATGAATAATATAACAACCGACAAGACCTCCTGTCAAGGGCGGGAAAGGCGAGTATGTAAACTTCCGCTGTCTTGAAATCAGTCGATCAGTAAAAAAACGGCGCCCTAAATAAGACGCCGTTCTAATTCTCTTCAAATTCTGCCACGCCCCAAACAAGATGCAGACAGTCTTGAGTAGGTTCGGAGCCCTGCGCTCCTGACATTCAGGTACCGCAAGCGCCTGAGTTACTCAAAACTCACTTCGGCAATATTATTGACAGGCACTCCGCTGCCGGACTGGCTAAACGACCCCCCGACATAGAGCTTATCGTTCCATACACCCAACGCTTCTATTCCAAATTGGTCGATAGTGATACCGCTCCCCAACGGTGACCAGGCGGAACCGTTCCAGGAGGCAAGATTGTTCACCACTTTGCCGCCGATAGAATCGAATTCCCCGCCGGCAATCAGGTTCCCGCCGAATTCACAGAGCGCCCTCACGTAGGGCGTGCCGCCAGCTTTAACGAATTGATCGGAATTCGCATTATGCCATGAAACAGACATATATCTAACCGGAAAAGTTGAACTGCCACCCATGTAGGTGTAGCCATCATAAGAAGCAATATCATATAGACTACCGGGCAGGCTCGTACTGTCCCAATCATACCACTCGCCGCCACTGATTGTTTTCACGAAAGGAACCCTTACATCGCCAATGATACTGGTGCCGCCCACCACCAATCCGCCGGAATAGGTGCCGATGGCGACACCTGTCCCCGGAACCCCGGATTCGAGCATGGTCCAGGTTGTCCCGTCCCATGCGGCAATAAATCGCCTCGCATCAGTATTGATATATTCCGTGCCGGTCACCCACAGAGTATCGCGGAGTACGCACATATCTTTTACGACAGAATTCCCCGGGATACCCGTCGCCAGCGCCGACCATGAGGATCCGTCCCAGGCGGCGACCCTGTTTACCTGCATTCCGCCGGCCGACCCGAACGATCCGCCGACAATCAACTTGCCATCATATTCGGCAAACGCATACACCGGCCAGGAGGTACCCTCGCCGAGTGGCGACCATTGGGTGCCATCCCACGCGGCAATATAATTCGCGGCCTCGCCCCCCGCGGTGGTGAAATTTCCGCCAACATAAAGTTTGCTATTGAAATTAGTGATGGCATTAACTCTTCCGGCAATACCGTCACCCAGTGGTTTATAGACCCAGCTTCCCTGCGGCCCGGTGGCTTTGTCGTCATCGGAACAGCCGGTCAGCGCCACTCCGATAAGAATAATGAGCATAAGCGTTCCAAAAATAAAAAGGCGGGATTCAGTCATGATTATACTCCTCGTTAGAAACGGGCGGATAATTCCTGTTCTTGTAATATTGTATGTATGCCAAATATAGTATTCGGAGGTATGTATGTCAATCCAGGAACGCAAATGTTGTGGGTTGAATTTATGGATAAATTTGTGTAAATTAACATGGCGCTGGGGACACACAACTGTACATCAAGGCGTCAATTGTTTGGGAAGTAATAATAATGACGGGATCACTACTGGAAATTCTGAAATTCGGTGTCGGTGTAATATTGGGCCGTGAAATAGACCAGCTTCTCGATACCAAACAACAGAAAAGAGATTTCAAAAAGGCGTTAACTCAGGCACTGGATGATCTTAAGGATTCGGGGTACGACACCAAAGGAAAAGGCAAAATTGATCGCAGTATGCTAATCAGTACGGAGACGCCGAAAGCATTATTCCGCGCTCTGCTTGATCCTGCTGCCGACGGCAAAATCGATATTGACAATATTGCCGGTGATCTGGAGGAAATTTATCCCGGATATTCGGCCACACCCGCTGATAAAGAAACCATAAAAACTTTTGTCGAATCAGTGCATACACACATACAATCTTATCCCTCATTGCAGCCTCTATTGAATACAAAAATTCTCCAGCGTATCGACCCCAGCCTCATGCCGGGGAAAGAAGACAACCTTATCCAAAGTTATCTGGATAAAAAAATATCCGAAATAACCGAAGAAATGCAGGAATTGCTGGGCGAAGGCGTAACCTATATTGATCCTTTAATAGAAAAAGAAATTAAAAAAGAGAAATTCGGACGCCGTTTTGACCATCCGCCATCATTGGATCGACCGGGGGCGGAAAAACAGGAGGAAGAACGATTTGAACAAATAGATATCGGCGATTATTTTTTGCATCATCACCATAACAATGCAGCCATTATTGCAGATTCGGGATATGGTAAAACAACCCTTTTACAACAAATATTTCTTAGAACTGCCAATGCTTACAATCTTCATTCGCGAATACCAGTATTATGGCCACATGGTCGCGGCCAGACTTGTACCGAGGATAATATCCGCGACCGATTACGTCAGTTTTTCATGATGACTAGCTATACTCGGGAGCAGGTGGAACGATTTGTCGACGAGCAATTCGATGCCGGCAATTTCGTTTTCCTCATCGATGCTTTGGATCAAATGACACCCGGTAACCGAAGCCGGTTGGTCGGATGTCTGGGCAATAATGGCTTTGCTCCTAATCGTGTAGTCGTTTCGGTCAGGCCCAATGTATGGGACGGTGTTCAAGGTCATATGCGGAAATATGACCGCCTCGAAATTCGGCAATTTGATCAAGGGCGCTGGGAACGATATCTCGGTGAGGATAATCTTAGGCAAATCAAAAATATCATTGATGACGATTTTCTGGCCGTGCCAATTTTGCTCAAGCTTGTCACCGAACACTGGCTGCCGGCAGAAAGCAGAACTCCGCCAAAGAACCGGGCCGATTTATATAACCGTATGTTTACCAATTTGCTGAAACGGCAGGAAGACAAGGACGCCTCCGGCGAAACGGATACCTGGCATGTGCATAAAGACTTAAAACTCCTCGCCTATAGAACAATGGCCGATCCCGACACAGCGCCGGGGCAATTTCCCCGAACCTTGGCAATAGGAATTCTTGGCGAAGATAAAATAAAAAGGCTGGAAAAACGACGGGGTCTTGTTACCATTTTGGAACCCGGCAATGTCATGGCCTTCCGCCATCGCTCTTTTCAGGAGTTCTTAGCGGCGCAATACCTTCACGAATTTTTAAAAAGGCATGATTACAATTTCGATCTTATAGATTCCTACCTCTATCATCCCGACTGGGAAGAATCGCTCCGCTTCCTTGCTGGCATACTTCCTGACGATAAGGCGGAAATACTGGTTAAGAAGTTAATTGAGACTCCCAAGCGCAAATCGTTAACTCTTTATCGCGACCACCTCCGCCTCGCGGCTTTGTGCTTGCGGGAAATTGACGAGAGCTCCCAAAATTTGGGCAATGATATATTAAGACAATGCCATGAGGATTTAAAAAAGCCTTATATTCTTGATTACGCGATTAGCATAATGACAGCACTTCGGGCCACCGATTCACTTGTTGGCTTGCTGAATAAATCTAATGATTTGAAAATCAGACGACTGGCTGCACAGGCCCTTGGTTTCATCAAAGATGACCGTGCCTATTTACCTCTAATTTCCTTTTTTTTGGAGCGCGAAATCGATCCAAGTGTTCGGGGTATAGCGGCAGAATCGTTAGCATTGTTGAATAGAAATGATGTGGTTCCAATTCTAATTGAGGGCATAAATGATGGTGATATTGATATCCGGATGTATAGTGCCAGAGCTCTTATTAGAATGAACGAATCAATCGTAAATGCACATTTGTTAAAGGCAGTTGCAGATAAAGACCGTGAGCTACGCGCGAGAGCTGAATATGTTCTAGAATCGCTAACATCCAAACATACTCTCAATATCTTAGTTGATTATTTGAGTAAGGGGGATAGTGACTTGCGCTCAAGAGCAGCAAGAATATTGGGTGCAATTCGCAGTCCTTTGGCCGTTCCGGCATTAATAAATGCCCTAAATGATGTGGATTTGGATGTAGTAAGAAATACAATAAATGCACTAAAGAAAATTGAAGATAACCGGGCCGTTTTGCCGCTTATTAGCATTCTAAAAGTGGCCACTGATGTTGAAATCCAGTTGAGTGTGGTGCCTGCCTTAGGGAAGCTAAATGATGAACGGGCTGTTGAACCGCTCATTGATCTCTTGAAAAGAACGACCAACGACTATGTCAAAGAGAGCATTGGGGAAGCTCTAGGAACAATACAATCCAGTAAGGCAGTGGCACCGCTAATCAATGTTATGCAAAAAATAACTGCCGACGATTCAGTCCGATACCAGGCAGCCTATGCCCTGGGTAAAATCAAAGATAAACGAGCCGTTAAGCCATTAATGGCGCTTTTAAGACCGGCTACTACTGATTACGTGTTAGGTGCTGTAGCATATTCTCTAGGTGCCATAAAAAATGAGCGTGCGGTAAAACCACTCATTAAACTCTTAAAATTCCCAACCAATGATCATGTTAAAATTACAGCTGTTTCCGCTTTAGGGGAGATCAGGGATGGCCAAGCCATCGAGCCGATCATTGACTTCATCAAAGAGACCACAGATGGCATTTCACATGCATTTGCGATAAGTGCATTGGCCAAAATTGATATTAACCAAGCTACAAAAATATTCATTGATTGGTTAAAAACTTCTTATACTAATGAAAACTTTTTTAGCGGACTATGTTATGCTACTCATTTCCTCAAACCATATCTGACTACTGAACCCCTAATTGAACTTTTTAGATGTACTACTATCGATAAAATCAGGGAATATGTAGCTTTTGCCTTAATGTTTCTCCGTTCTGATCAAGCAGTAGAACCATTAATCAACATTGTTAATACATCTACTGATCGTTCAGTACGAGGAGCTGCAGCTATGGCACTTGTTGGACTGCAGTCCAGCCGGGCTTCTTCTTTATATATCAAAATGCTGAAATCTACCACCAGTGAATTATTACAGGAGCAACTGGCGTGTGTCTTCTTGTTTGTCAAAGATCACAATGCTATTGAACCGCTCATAGACATTATGAAATCCACCAATTCTGAGTCGCTTTACACGTATGCTGCTCAACCTCTTGATATGATGGATTCATATGAGGCATTGGTGAAAATGGTAGCTGAATACAAGAAATCACGATCTAGTAGAATTCGTAAATCCCTCCTCCCTGCCATCGCCTCCTGTGACCGCGCTGTCCGCCGCAAAGAAAAAGCAGTACTCTTGGAAGACTAATCCCCCCCCAAAAAAAAACGGTCTTAATTTCTTAAGACCGTTTTTTACAACATAGTTGTCGGCTTACCATTTGGTGCGACGGTTGTTCTTGCGAGTGCGAGCCCAACGAACCGGCTTTTTGGCGCGACGAACACTCGGGCGAGTGGTCGGACGCTTTTTGGGGGAAGTACCGAAGACAAATTTCTGTTTCGGCGGGGTCTTCCACATCGACGGATTCGCCTTGCGGATGCTCAGGTTGCTGGCTTTGTAGCGTACGGAATAGACCGTACGGCCGAGCTGACGAGCACACCATGAGGTGTCGTGGTTGCGATAGTATTTGCGCAGGAATGAAATTTCCGGACGGGTCCACACGCGGGCAACCTTGCTCATAACCCTACGATAATTCGGACGAGTCTTTCTGACTTTACGCCGTGTCGCCATTAGTAACTCCTTTCATGAGTTTGTAAAAAGCAGCGATTCCGGCAAGGATGCCGAAATCATAATATTTAGCAATCTGCTTTGGATATCGGTGAATTCTTAATATCCTTTATAGCAAGAGCTTAAAAAAATTATTGTTTTTTCACATTTCTGCTCTTTTTTTGAACAATCGCATGCCCCAAATGATCACTTCTGGAGTTCCGGAGGCGATTTTGAGGGTGAGAATCGCACTCCGAAAATAATTTCGCTTGCGTTCACAGCGCCGTTCGCTTATTTGATAAGCGGGAGAATATATGCGAGTATATAGTAAGTTTGCCAGCGTCTATGACAGAATCGGGTCGGACCAGTTTTCGGCCAAAATGTTTCGCTACACACAGCGATTGTTGAATCGCCTTGATTACCGCCCCCGTTCAGTCCTCGATCTGGCCTGCGGCACCGGCACGGCGGCGTTGATGTGGGCCGATAACAATGTCGTCACCTACGGCATTGATGGTTCCGAGCAGATGCTGTCTGTGGCTCGCAAAAAGGCCAGGGATAACGGTCTGAATATTTCCTTTTCCCGTCAGCAATTGACCTCTTTCACGATGGCAAAAAAAGTTGACCTCGCCACCTGCTATTTCGATTCGCTCAATTATCTGCTGACCTTGTCCGATCTGACCGCCTGCTTCAAATCGGCCCGTCGGGCTCTGTATGACGGCGGCTATTTTATTTTCGACGTCAATACTCCGGAAGCGATGAAGGTCCTCTGGGGATCGCAGGTGTATGCCGACGAAACCGAAAATGTCGCCTGGATTTGGAAAAACTGCTATTTTCCCAAACTCAAACGGGCCGAAATCAAAGCGACCTTCTTTGTCCGGCAGGGGAGTTCGTGGGAAAGGTTCGAAGAAAATCATGCCGAGCGCGGGTATGGCATCACCGAGATTAAAAAAGTGCTGAAAATATCGGGATTCAAGGCGGTCAAAATATATGAATGTCTTACCTTCGCCAAACCGGACCGTAAGACGATACGGCTGGCGGTGGTGGCTCAAAAAAAGTGACCTCTATAATTCCTTAAACAAGGATCGTCCATGACGATTAAATCTCCCTCCGTGACCTCGCCGCGAGGATTGAGTTTATTATCAATCACAGTGGCGGTCGGGATTTTATCTTTTCTTGTATATTACCAGACTGCCTTCCGGACGATCACCTGGTGGAACAGCGGCGAATTTACTCTGGCGGCGGCGTCTCTCGGGGTTATGCATCCGCCCGGATGCCTGCTTGGGACGATCCTGGGATGGATAGTGACCAAACTGGCGGTATGCGGCTCAATTGCTTTTTCGCTCAATCTTTTTGCCGGGCTGATCGCCTCGGTGACCGCCGTTATTGTAGGTCTGACAGCCGGAAGTTCTCTGCGCCGGGAAAATTTCCCATTAGCCCTGCCGATCGGTGGCCGGACAATGCTGGCGGTGATTGCCGGGGCTGTCATCGGTGCCCTGACTCTGGCTTTTTCCGAGACCTTCTGGCTCTACGCGACCAAATTCACTCCTTATATATTCACCGTCCTGTTCACCGCCCTGATCGTCTGGGCGATGATAAAACTCGCCGGAGCAGGGGCAGGGGCAAAGGCCCCTTTTTGGATACTCGTGATCACGTTGCTGTTTGGATTAGACTTCAGCGTACATCGGACCAATCTTCTGATGGCGCCGGGGTTGATTGTCTGGATTCTGATCATCAATCCCCGCATGTTTTTATCCTGGCGGACATGGGCCTACGGCGCAGCCGGGTTAATTGCCGGGCTGGCCTTCCATATGCTGATCATCCCGATGGCGGCAGCCAAGCCGTTTTTGAATGCTAATTCTCCCGATACATGGTCGTCGTTCTGGGATTATGTGACTCTAAAACAACTCGGCGGCGGTTTCCTCGTCAAATTCTATCCTCGCAATGCGGCCTTCTGGGATGTTCAGGTGATGGATTACCTCAGGGCGTTTTCGGCCAATTTCTTTTCGTGGAAAGGATCGATACCTGAAATCGGCTTTTTGCCGGGAGTTTTCGGTTTGTTCGGCCTGATCGGAATATGGAGAAGTAATCGTCGGATTGCACTCGGAATGATTGTCCTGTTTTTGCTGACCAGCCTGGGTGCCATAATCTATTTCAATATCCCGGCCAACTATTTCCGGTCGCTGTTCAGGCATTATATGCCGTCGTTTGTCATTTTTTCCGTCTGGATCGCCTTCGGTATCGGGCAGATTCTGATCTGGCTCATTAAGACTCAAACCAAACGGCATTGGCTGGTCTATTACGAGGTTGCGCTTCTGCTAATTCTGATTCCGGGCTACCAGATCGCCAACAACTTTGACAGACTCAATGGATCCAAAAACTATTTCGCTGCCGATTATGCCCTCAATATGTTGAACAACCTTCCCGAAGACGCTATCCTGATCACCTTTGGCGACAATGATACCTTTCCATTGTGGCATTTCCAGATCGTCGAGGGGATCAGACCTGACGTCACGGTGCTCAACAACAGCCTCCTCAATACCTCGTGGTTTATCCGACAGAGCCTGAAACGTGAGCCGGATCTGCCATTGGGGGTCGATATCTCCGAAATTGACAGCCTGAGAGTCAAGACCTGGACCGATACGACTATAGTTGTCATTCCGGTCGAAGGGGGACCATCCGATTTTGGTTTGACGGCCGACGTTACGATTCCCGATTCGATGTATCTGGAAATTCCGCCGACAGTAGCCAATCAATACATATTGATTTCCGATCAATTGATCCTCAATCTGATTCAGCATAACAAGTGGCGACGGCCGATATATATCGCTGCAACCGGCGGGATCGGCTGGCTGCAGCCGTATATCAACAGCGAGGGGTTGGTCAATCGCCTGACCCCGATCAAGAATCCGCCACCCAATGAAGAGTTGTTAACGGTCAACCTCCTTGAAAAGTATTCCTATCGTGGCTTTGCCGATGAAAATGTCATCATCGACCCGACGACCAAAACGATTGCGATTAATTATTATGCCAGCTTCCTCCGGATAGCCGATGTGGCATACCAGCGTGGCGACAAGGAATACCTTGAGCAGATCAAAGACCGGATGAGTGCCTTGATGCCGCCGGATCGTCTGCGCCCATTGCCGGAATGGGGGGAGCGGGTGTTGCAATATTTCGAGGCGATGGGGGTTGAAGCGGAGGATGAGGGGTAATAAGAATTCGCACCGCAAGCGGTGCGGCACCAAGTCGCAGAAGCGACATTTGGGCGATCGCGAGGATGACCTGGAATGGGTTAATGAAAGCATATCATTTGCAGAAAGATAATCCCGGGACTACCGCCTGATATTTTTTATTCCCCAAAAGATATTGAAGCGATGGCCAGATTAGACTTTTTTCAAACTCACTTGTCTAAAATAAAACGATAGAAGGACGCCGGGGTGCGGCTCGGTGCTTGTGTATAGGCCGGGATTTGGGTATATTCCTGGCAGGATTAAGATTAGTACAAAGATAAAAATGGGATAATATGAAACTTTCCAAATGGTATGTCATCGGGTTTATCGTGATCATCGCGGTTGCGGCCAGTGTTTATTTCTACACCAACGGCCGGTCCACAGAAACATCGGGGGAAGGTCCTCGCTATAAGGAATTCGAGGTCAGGCAAGGCGTCTTCGAAACTATGGTTTCGGCAGGAGGCGTGGTCGGGCCGATTGATCGAATTGAAATTAAATCGAAAGCCAGCGGCCGGATCGAAGAATTGCCGTTCGAAGAAGGCGATTTTGTCACCAAGGGGGCTCTCGTCTGCCGTTTGGACAAAACCGACGTTCAGGCCGATTTCGATCAGGCTCTAGCCGATCTCGATATCGCCGAAGCGGAACTGAAGCAGGCCGAAAATACATTTAGCCGCCGTCAACAACTTTTTGAAAAGGGCCTGATTTCCGAAGAGGAACGGGATCTATCCAACCTGAATGTTGCTCAGGCTAAAGGGAAAGTGATTCGCGCCCGCACCGCCCTTGATCGTAATGAGATTCGGCTCAGCGAAACGATCGTCCGGGCGCCACTCGACGGCATCATTCTGCAGAAATATGTCGAGGTCGGGCAGATTATCGCCTCGGGGATCAGCAATGTCGGCGGCGGAACGCCGATTGCCGATATCGCCGATATGAGATATATTTATGTCGAAGCCGGTATCGACGAAATCGATGTTGGTAAGATTCGAATGGGGCAAAACGCGGCTGTGAAGGCGGAGGCGTTTCCGCTCATGGCGTTTTCAGGTGAGATCATCCGTATCGCACCGGAGGCCCGGATTGAGCAGAATGTGACTTTATTCGATGTGATTATCGAAGTGGAAAACCCGGAAGGGAAACTGAAATCAGGCATGAACGCCACGGTGGAAATAACTATCGTCCGCGAGGAGAATGTTCTTCTGGCCCCGAGCATGGCATTGGAGATGCCGAAAAAAGGCGGAAATAAAAATCCGAATATGCGAAAGGTATTGGTCAAGGAAGGTGAAATATTCGTACCTCGTAAGGTTGAAGTCGGGTTGTCCAATTTCAGGGAGACGGTCATCCTCTCCGGCCTCGAGGAAGGTGATCTCCTGGGCGTGCCGATGATGTCGCGGCTAAAGGCGGAAAACGACCGGATGGAACAGCGGATAAAAAGCAGCCGCAGTTTTGGAACCAGCAGTAATACAACCAAGGCGAAAGGCAAATAAACTCCCGGCGGCGGAATTGTTATGGTATTATTGGAAAATTTATCATTGGGACTGCAGAGCCTGAGGGCCAACCCATTACGCTCGATTTTGACTTTGGTCGGGATCGCGGTCGGAATCGCGGCGGTTCTGTATGTCGTCGTTCTCGGCGAAATTACCAAAAAACGGATCAATGAGAGACTGGAATCGCTGGGTTCTAATGTGTTGATAATCCGTCCGGCGCATGCCCATAGGCATGGGGTGCGCACATCCGCAGGTGTCGTCAATCTGACCTGGGACGATGCCCGGGAAATATCGGCCTCATCAAAGGTAATTGAGATCACGGTGCCGGTTTTCTCCGGCAACAGCATGCTGGAATTCCAGGACAAGAATCAAAACGCCCGAGTGACCGGGACGACACCATCGTATGCAGCGGTCAATAATCTAAAATTTGCTCTGGGGAATTATTTTGCCGAAGAGGAAGTGGTCGCCCGTTCAAGGGTATGTATTCTGGGGTCCAATGTTAATCAGGAATTGTTTGGCGATGGGTCGCCGATAGGGCAGGCGATTCAGGTAAATTCGAAACGGTTCGAAGTGATCGGTTTGCTGGAAACGGTGGGGGAAAGCTGGTCGAGTCCCGACGATCAGATATTTATTCCGTTGACGACGGCTCAGGAGAGATTATTCGGGCGCGATCATCTGAGTCAGATCCTGGCTCAATTGGCCTCATCGGATGATTATGATGAGGCGCTGTTTGATATCGAAAATATCCTGAGGCGCAATCACCGCCTGCAACCGGATGCCGAGAATGATTTCCGGGTGCGGCGGCAGGATTTTTATTTGTCAACGATTCAGGAAACCAACACCGAGCTGGCCAATTTTATCATTATCATTGCCCTGATTTCGCTGGTTGTCGGGGGGATCGGTATCGCCAATGTGATGCTGGTATCGGTAACCGAGCGCACGAGGGAAATCGGCATCCGCCGGGCTGTAGGAGCCAGCCGGACGATGATTATCATCCAGTTTATTATCGAGTCGATGGTGCTCGGTGTCGCCGGCGGAGCATTGGGGGTTCTTGGCGGAACGGCCTTCAATCAGTTAGTTGTCGGGACGGAATTGATCCTGCCGTGGGTCTGGATTTTTTACAGTATCACAATCTGCAGCGGTATCGGTATCGTCGCCGGATTGTATCCGGCCTTCCGGGCGGCCAAGATCGATGTCATCGAAGCGCTGCGGTACGAGTAGTAATTTCTGCGAAATCAAAATTCTACGAAATCAAAAAACTGATTTACATAAAAAAGGGACGGGTCATTAATTGGCTCGTCCCTTGTTTGGTGCATGGGAGGTTACTTGAGAAGCATCATCTTTTTCGAGTCAGTAAAATTATCCGCGACCAGTCGATAATAATATATTCCGCTGGCGACTGATTCGCCGCGATCGTCGGTGCCGTCCCAAATGATCTCATATAATCCGGCCTGCTTGCTTTCATCAACCAATGTTCGCACCGGCTGACCGAGCATATTGTAGACAGTTATTGACATTTCAGCCTCATTCGGAAGATAGAATGATATGGCCGTAGTCGGGTTGAATGGGTTGGGGCGGTTCTGTCCCAACTCGAAATTGCCCGGCAGGGCCGGGTCGTCATTGTCGGCATCGAGGACACCCAGGAAGTCGATCACCGGTGTTTCGGGATCGATCCATTCGTAATCCACCGGTTCGCCCTCGTTGATATTATGCGCGATATCATACGCCATGGGATCATTATCAGCGTTGCCGTCGGTGATCAGTATATCGCAACAGACCACCGCCTGCGCGACGATTATACCGGGGCCGCCTGAACGGAGAGCACCATCCGGGTCATCGGTGTAGTCGCCGTTGACATCGGCCCACGGCGGAATTTTGCCGGAGGCCAGGTTGAGCAGCAGGACAGCAAATTGCGCACGAGCCTGGCTGAGCATCGTTATTTTCTTCATGCGCAAGACTTTCTCAAGGTCACTCAGGCGTTGACTGCAGTCGTCGTCGTCGTTAATGGTGAAGGCGTAAATTGGGAATTCGGAGTTTTGGTTAAAATAAATCCTGATCCGCTCCATATAGTGACACATCTCCTCATATGATTCATGGGCATGGCCGCGGCCATAGAGGTGACAGCTCACCTGATGCATCCAATATCCCTTGCCGCGCCATTTGCCCTTTGACTCGATTTTACTCAGAAGGAAATTTATGCTATCGATCGGACCGATCGCATTAACCGTTTTGATTTCCTCGTTGGTCTCGTATCCGAATGGGGGCCAAACATTGACGCTGTATGTGGCGGCCTTCAATTCGTCAAAATGATAATGACCGGCGGCATCGGTGGTGGTCGAGGTCAGCTTGACTCCCTCACCATCGATCAGGTCGAGGTAAACATCGGCGAGACCTGTCGTTTCGACCAGAACATAACCGGCGATTGAGCCTTCGGTAACCTGGTTGCAGGCATCGCCGATACCATCACCGTCGGCATCGGCCTGATCGGCATTGGCAACGGTCGGGCAGTTGTCGCATAGGTCACCGAATCCATCACCGTCGGCATCAACCTGATCGGCGTTGGCGATATCGGGACAGTTGTCGCATAAATTACCGACACCATCACCGTCAGCATTAGCCTGATCGGCATTGGCGATGTTGGGGCAGTTATCGCATAAGTCACCAAAACCATCGCCGTCGGCGTCCGCTTGATCGGTGTTGGCGATGTCGGGGCAGTTGTCGCATAAATCACCGAAACCATCTCCGTCGGCATCAGCCTGATCAATGTTAGCAATGTCGGGGCAGTTATCGCATAAGTCTCCTAGGCCATCACTGTCGGCATCAGCCTGATCGGTGTTGGCGATGTCGGGGCAGTTGTCGCATAAATCACCAAAACCATCACCGTCGGCATCAGCCTGATCGACATTGGCGATGTCGGGACAGTTATCGCATAAGTCACCAAAACCATCGGTGTCGGTATCAGCCTGATCGGCATTGGCGATATCAGGGCAGTTATCGCATAGGTCACCAAAACCATCACCGTCGGCATCAGCCTGATCAATGTTAGCAATGTCGGGACAGTTGTCGCATAAATCACCAAAACCATCACCGTCGGCATCCGCCTGATCGGCATTGGCGATATCAGGGCAGTTATCGCATAGATCACCGAAGCCATCACTGTCGGCATCAGCCTGATCGGCATTGGCAACGGTCGGGCAGTTGTCGCATAAGTCACCAAAATCATCACCGTCAGCATCAGCCTGATCGGTGTTGGCGATGTCGGGACAGTTGTCGCATAAGTCGCCGAATCCATCACCGTCAGCATCAGCTTGATCGGCGTTGATTATATCAGGGCAGTTGTCGCATAGGTCGCCGAAGCCATCTCCGTCGGTATCCGCTTGATCGGTGTTGGCGATATCGGGACAGTTGTCGCATAAGTCACCAAAACCATCGCCGTCGGCATCAGCTTGATCAATGTTGGCTATGTAGGGACAGTTGTCGCACAAATCGCCGATACCGTCAAAATCTATATCCCCCTGTCCGGGGTTGATCGTGAACGGACAATTATCGTCCTCGTCGCATACGCCGTCGCCATCGGCATCATCGCAACTGAATTCAAAACATCCCGATTCCATAGCGCCGATCGGGTTACCGTTGACAAACGGATAGGCGGCCAGGGGTGAGTTTTCCTGCAGATGAAAATCTCCACCGGCAATATCGCAGAACATCGGATCGACATCGGAATTACCCGATCCGGCGCCGAGCCATCCACCGGAAATATCGCTGTTGGAAACCACTGTCAGGGCTCCCGGAGTCCATTCGATTTCCGATCCTGTGACTGAGGCGATATCCTGCCATAAAATCGAGGTACTGACAATCAAGTACGACATTTCAGAATAGATCGCACCACCGGAACCATCGGCCCGGTTTTGAAACATGGTGCAGTAGTCGATAATCAGTGACCGTGTATTCTGACGGAGGCTGGCAATCGCGCCGCCGTTGCGTGAGGAATAATTATAGACAAACAGGTTATATAAAATTTCGGGATAGGCGTTGTCGAAAACATACATCCCGGCGCCGTCGCGGGCCGAGTTGGAGACGAAAGCATTGCCATTTATAATCGGGTTACTCGATTTACAATAAATGCCGCCGCCATCGCCATCGGCTACATTATCCCAGATATCGTTGGATAGTATCGAGGCGTTCGATCCGTTAGTGCAAACAATTCCTCCACCATCGCCATTATTATAACAGTCGCGGATGATGCAGTATCGGATTGTTGGAGATGAACCGTCGCAGAGAATACCGGGAGCGCCCGATGAATTCATGATTGTAAAACCTTCGATGATACAACCGGCCGATTCGCCGGAAACAAAACTGATAACCGGGATGGAGGCATCAGAAGATTCAACGAAGGTGGCTTCGGCGCCCTCAATTGAAATTAGGACGACGTTTTTCCCGCCCGGATTAATATTTTCCGTATAGACCCCGCCCGCGATCAGGACAGAATCGCCGCTGACAGCGGCATCAAGACCATACTGAATAGATGCGAAAGGGTTGGCGGCGCTACCGTCACCGGACCCATCATCCCCCGATAGGGAAACATGCCAGTTTGCTGCGCCGGCAGTCGTTGTTACCAGAAGCAACCCCGCCAGTATAATGACAACCTGGTTTTTCATGGTGCCTCCTTTCGCGAAAAATTCGGAACGGCGGTATTCCCGCCTCCCGCTTCCATCAAAGATCGGAGTCTGTGCAAGAAATGACAGAACCCGCCCGTGTACTAATATCCAGTACTATTATAGATCAATCTTCATGCCGCGCTGGCCAAATTACAGGTTAGCGTTTGGCGGTCGTAAGTTGCTGCAGGATAACAGAACATGCCAGTTGGCAAAAAGGGACTAAAATCGAAAATGGAGAAAAATCGGGCAAATATGGGAGAAAATCAATAACCTATGGGAAACGAGCCATAGTTTGTTCAAGGCCTGATCAATCCTTCCAAAATGAAACAGCCAGGCAGGGGCCTGCTTTTGGCTGTCGCGAGGTTGACCTGACAACAGTGCCTAAAAAAACTGGACGAGGCACCCAGGGCAGGTAGAAATAGGCAGGGCCCGTTTAAGGCTGTTACGGTGGCAGGGGCCACTTTTATGCTGTCGTGGTGACGAAGGCCACTTTCTGGCAATCACCTGATGATAGTATATGAGATAATGGTTGGAACGTAAGCTCGATTCCATGCTTCAGTCATTAATAGAGGGTCAAAATTGCCGTCCCAAATGGGACAACAAAACCTACACTGTACCTCTCGGAACACATGAGAATTCTTCAGGGAGTTCCGGTGCCGAGGTAATCTGTTGCACATTAATGAGTTGGGGAAGGTTTGATTTGTGGCATGGAAAATGATAACTACCGGTGTATGAATATGACAAACAACCTCAGTCAATTCGACAACAAAGGAGTGTGAAGATGAACAAAATCATGAAAACCCTTATGGCGCTGGTCCTGGCCCTTGGCCTGACCTTCGCGCTATCCGGAACCGCCACCGCTCAGACCTGTGACGGCGATGGCAACAATTTCGTCGATCTCGACGGTGACGGAATAAATGATAACGCGCCCGATCATGATGGCGACGGTATCCCCAACGGTCAGGATCCGGACTGGATCAAGCCCGAGGACGGCACCGGATATCAGCATAAAAACCAGAACGGTACCGCCACTCAGACCAAGAACAAGGGTGAAGCCAAGCAGTTGGGCAAAACCGGCGAACCCAAGAAACTTGGTGAAGGCGATGGCACCGGCAATCAGTATAAGAAGGCCATCAAAAACCAGAATAAGGGTGAAGACAAGCAGAAATTCCAGAACAAGGCCCAGACCTTTACCCGCACTCAGACGATGAGCCAGGTTCGTCAGCAAGTTCAAGCCGGCGCCGGCGATGGTACCGGGGACGGTAATGGTACGGGTACCGGCACCTGCGACGGTACCGGCCCTAAGGGTAAAAAGAATGGCGGCAACAAGTAGGTTGTCCCCTGTGCGGGCGGAAGGGTACCTCTCTGTCCTTCCGCCTCTTAATTTATTCATCGGAGGAAGACAGTGATTAGAGCGGCGATCATCCTGGGGTTGGTTTTTCTTATTAGTTTGCCGGCAATCGGAGCGGAAACGGCGACCGAGTTCGGAATCGGCACCGGGTATACCGATAATCTGTTTAATGATTCTACCGGTGTCACCGATTCCTATACTTCGCCCTACCTGGGGGTCAGCTTTTATCCATCGTCTTCCATTGAAATTAGTTTTTCCGGTATCTATACCGCTTTCAGCGAGGCAGCCGATCTGAGTTCCGTCAACGCCGGCGGAACGATCACTTATGTGAGCGCCGGGGATAATCGGCCTATCTCATTCTATCTGTCGGCCGGAAGTACTGTCCGGCGTTATGGCGATTTATACCGCGATTATGACGCCATGCAAAGCAGTTTTTCTGCGGTAACTCGTTTCCGTCTGTCCCCGAAACTCCACCTGAAGCTGGGGGGAGCTTTTTCATCGAATGATTTCGATAATTCGGTAACCGGCGATAATCATGGTTTTGGCGCCTTCGGGGGTGTCAATGGCGGACTCTGGGGTTCCAATACAATTGATATCGAGGGCGGTGTCGATTTCACCAGCTTTGAAAGCCTGGACAGTTCCAGCGTCATGGGATGGAGAAATACCAGCTCCAGTTCCAATACCGATATAGAAAACGATTTACAGACGGCGTATATCAGCGTCCGGCTTTCACGACCTCTGGGCAGTCATACCGGAATCGCCGTCGAATATGCTGCACGGTCGTTTATCGGCAGCGAAAATGTCGTCACCTACGGTCTCACGCTCGATAACCTTTCTCCCTGGACAGCATTTTGGGAGGGTCAGGCGATCTCGGCCGAGGTGAAGAGTTTTATAATTCCGAATTTTATTGTCAATACCGGTGTACGGTATCAGCAGGCCCGGTTTATGGATGCCCTGGAATTGGATAATACCGGGGAGACCGAGTCGTATTCGCTGCAGACGCGTGAAGATGATCGGATGCAAACCTCTCTGTCGCTTCAGCGTCCGATCGTGATCGGTAACGGCCGAATACTAAGGCCGACGATCAACATTTCCTATATCGATAATAACTCAACTCATCCATATTATGATTATGAAGCTATGTCGATGTCGCTGACACTCGATTTTCAGTTTTAATTCCTAAAAACTTTTCAACAAAACCAATTGTTCCGGATTGCCTCGCATGCTGGTGAACCGGTTTTATTTTAAAAAAAGGCGGCGGAGCCATGCGGTTGGTACTGAGCCGCATAACTCCGCCTTTGCAACGGAAAGCGCGGTAATGCTATCCACCGACAGCCGTGGGAGGATCCAAACAAAACTGCCGATGGACATCCGGTCCTCGAGGCAAAGTTACCGAAAGCTCCGCATCTCCAATTAATGAAGCTTTCGTACGCCTCCGCGGGTCCGGATATTTTTAACTCGCGGCTATTTCTTATGCGACAGCCATCGGTTGTGCTATCGATTGTGCCGCGGTAACTTTTGCTCTATAGACATTGTTGAGGGATGTTTCATCTGCGATGCCGGAAGACGATCGCGGCGCCTCCCGGCATCATCTATATTAACGAGGACCGAACCGGACAACCGATCCAATCTTCGCTGGATGTGCTTAACTAATGCGTGGCGCAGCAGCTTTCCACCGGCGCCGGACCTCCGTTGAAAACATAAGTTATCAAGTAGACGGCATCGCCGACATTGGGGTTGCCATCACCATTAGCATCTCCGGCACAAACCGGATCGGGAGCGGGGCCGCTCTTGAAAATATAGGAAATCATATAAACGGCATCGCCGACATTCGGGTCGCCATCGCCGTTGGTGTCACCGCAGACTGCCTGACAGGCATCACCGATTCCATTTTCATCTAAGTCAGTCTGATTGGCATTGGCGAGATCGGGACAGTTATCACAACCGTCAGGTACACCGTCCTCATCGATATCGGCCAGGTCATCGAATCCTTCGCAGATATCGCAGCCGTTCGGCACGCCGTCCTCGTCGGTGTCGATCAGGTCGTCAAACCCTTCACAGATATCGCACATGTCGCCGAAGCTGTCGCCATCGGAGTCGAGCTGATCCGGATTTTCCGCCGTAAGACAGTTATCACATCCGTTCGGAACGCCGTCGCCATCATCATCCCGATCGTCGTCGGCTCCGGGACAGATATCACAGACATCGCCATATCCGTCATAGTCTTCATCATCCTGTTCGGAGTTGGGTGTTTCCCAGCAGTTGTCGCAGATGTCTCCGATACCGTCACCGTCGAAATCGGCCTGGTCCTCATTGGCATTGAGGGGACAGTTGTCTTCACAGGCCATAAACGAATCGCCGTCATCGTAATCGGCGGCGTACCACATCATAACCTCATAATTGAGCAGGTCGATAGTCCCCTGGGCATCCTGTGCGATCACAACCAGTTGGAGAGTTCCGCCTACACGGGAACCGTCGGGCAGGCCGAACATGGTTGAGGGCCGCAGGTCGAAAGAAACGTCGACACTCTCGCCGGGGTTGATGGTTCCAGAGAATACGTGCGGCGTGCACCAGTTCAATCCTGAAGAGTAATCGTTAAAACTCATACTGATCGTAATCGGGGTGGTCTCATGACTATTACGAAAGACAAAAGATTCCGTGAAATCCTCGCTGCAATCTGAGATGATCGAATCGACACTGGCCAGATCGGTACCCAACCACCACGTAGGGTGATTAACCATTTCGTGAGCATCTTCAATCAATTGCAGGTTGGCGGCGAGATTGCGCTGACAGTGCTCTTCCATTTCCTCCACCGGAGGCCAAAATGAGGTCGCCGTCTCTGGCAGGTAGGAAAACGATTTCCGCTTGTCCAATTGCTCGGCATATTGCCAGCAGGAGGCGTCGCCGCCAAAGCCCGTAGGGCCGGCAATGGGCCCGATGTCATAATTGGCAATGTTGGCATTGGTGGTGATAATGCCGTCATAAACGGAATTATCGGGACATCCGAAGACATTAGCCACACCGAAGGGAGTGAAATAAACCTGCCCGTAGGAATGGTAATTGACTACGAAGACAAATTCATGGGCAAGACAGAAATCCCTTAATACCTGGGTTTCCGGTTCGGAGAACGGCCCGGTACCGTGATAAAGAAGTGAATAGGTATCGTCGGTCGAATTGGGGTAGGCGGCCCATTTGAAGCCCGAGTTCCGATTGAGATCGATACCGAATGATCCATCGCCGTTGTCGCGGCGGTTTTTTCGATGCATCCCGCCACCAAAGGGATTGGTCATCTCGTTATATATATATCCATCGGGGTTAATGCAGGGCACAATCCAGATTTCGGTGCTGTTGATTATCTCCGCCACTTCAGGATCGGATTGATTGTCGATCAGATAATTTATGGTGGTCAGGCAGATTTCGAGTCCCATCGGTTCACGGGCATGGATCAAACCATTAAATTGCACTTCCGGTTCGTCTTCGTCGACATCGACATTGTCGGAAAGCTTGAAGGCATAAATGGCCCGACCTTCATAGGAATAACCGATAGTATCAAGACGGGCGATAGTTGGATAGGCTGCCTCAAGAGCGGCCAGCTCAGCCACCATTTCGTCATGAGTGTGGAAGCCGCCCATAGCCTTTGTCGGATCGAGGCGCGACCGGTAAAATTCTTCCATGTTTTCAATTTTTACATGAGCGTCGTACCGGGCGATAAGGTTCTCCTTATCCCTCGAAGTAGCGACCACTTCCATGCTCCCGTCATCCAAAGTACGAATGACATCGAATCCGCCTCTTATAAATTGGCTCATAACATCATCGGACAGGGCAGGTACGATTAAAAGTGAGTGATTCTCATAGGCAGGTATTGCATTGGTACGCGAATCATCGGCGCCCGCCGCGGTTGCTAACATTGCCGCCAGCAAAATCAACCCCAAAGTCAGGACAACAACGCGAATATTCATTTGCCACCTCCATTGAATAATATACCACAGAATTTGTAATATGTTATCCTCGGTTGCCCTATGGGATTTCCGACCTTCGATACTCCACCGGTATGCCCGGTGATGCTGGATGGAGAATTTTGCCCATAGAAATAGGTATACATATTACCTCGCTTGCCTCGTTGCATTTAGAAGGGTTTTTAACAGGTGGGGTGGGGTTATCAACCCGTTCTGTTATTCAATAAGTAACACAGGCGGCTGTTTCCTTTCACTATACGATCAAAAAATATGCAAAGATTCAAATATTTTGTTGGTTTTCATCGGTTTGGATGACCTTGGGACTAAAACTCGCGTATAAACAAAAGAATCTGTAACATTGAGCACTCATTGTTTGTCTTGGAGTCAGATGGACAGAAATAGGGACCTATTTTGGAATCTTGTTGAACCGGAGCACCTTCGAGCGCGGGCTTTTTGCCGCAAGCTGATCGGCAACCGGGACGATGGCGACGATCTTTACCAGGATGCACTGGTAGCGGCGCTGACCGGCTTTTCCGATTTGCGCGAAGTCGAGGCTTTCCGGCCATGGCTGTACCGGATAATCGTCAACATGTTCAGAAACCGGATCAAGCAGCCGTGGTGGAAACGGGTCAGGTCGCTGACGCCCGCCATCGCCGAAACAACTATCGGCGATAACCCTGGGCCGCGTCACGCCGCTCGGCGGCGTCTGGAGATCGCTTTCGGAGCCGTATCGCCCGAAGATCGGGCGCTGGTAACGCTCTTTGACCTCGAAGGATGGACCGTTGATGAAATTGCCAGGTTGACCGGAAAGTCAGGCGGCAATATCAGAGTCCGGCTTCATCGCACTCGCGGCAAGATGCGCCAGGCGTTGATACGGTATTTCAAAAAACCAGGTTCGAAGAAATTGCCAAACCCTTTGCAAAGTAAGGACAAGGTATGCGTTGTTCAGAAATCCGCCGAAGATTAATCGAGTCCCACGGGACGGTATCGGCCAATGACGGGGAACTTAGGCAACATCTCCTGACATGCTCCGACTGCGCCGCTTTTGCTCGCGCGGAGCAGTCCCTGTGTCGCGATTTGGCGACAGCCGCGGTCGATGACAACACCGATGATATACCTCTGTCTGCCCTAAAGACCCGCGTCGAGGCGCGGGCTCAAGCCATCCATTCTGCCAAGACAAAGGAGATTCCCGTAATGAGTGCTCTAATCAAGCAGGTTAAAAGGCGCCCCAGTCTCGGTGTTACCATTGGTTTCGCTGTGATTGTTCTGGCGCTGGTAACATTCATCCCGTTCAGTTTTGATAATACCGTGGGTTATGAGGTCGCTATCGCCGGTGTCAATAAAGACCTGGCCATGGACAACGAAAAAATAAACGACCTTATGGCTGCCCTGGGTTTGGAAAATGCCAATGTCGATGTCGGTGATTGTGAGAGCACCTGCATTCTCAAGATATCCGACCTTTCAACTTCGGGTGATGTCGAGGTGATCGTTGCCGCCTTCGATGAACTGGGTAATTGCGAGTTGAAGGATATTCAGGAAATAATCGACAGCGAGTCGATGACCATCCTGCAAAAAGCAAGCAAGAATATGTTCATCAAGACGGTGACTGACCATGATGGCGAAGAGGTGCATGAAATCGTCATCAATGCCCTCTGCCATCTCGATTCGGTCAATGAGGGAATGTTCAATATCTGGATTACCGATGATGCCGATACTATCATATGCCAGCAGGGGAGCGACAGTGACGGACGAAATGTCATTATGTATCAGACCGATTGCGAGCCCGGTGAACTTGGCCACCGGAGCGGAGCTACCTCCATCACCAGCATAGAGGAATTGGAAAAAGGTCATACCCAGATATATATCACAGGTGATGACGGCGAACAGCGCCTTCTAAATCTCGATGATCCCGATATCGAGGAACATCTGGAAAAGTTGGGACTAAATATCACCGCTCTCGGTTCAGCGGGCAAGATGCATGGCCTATTTATCAGCGATGATTCATGCGTTAGTCGTCTCGATGAATATTTGTGCAATGGAGACTCCGACAAGATTATCATTAAGAAAATCGGAGATTGTACCGGCGCTGAGGGATCGGGAAGTAAACAATGCATAATCGATATGAAGTGCACCGAGGACGGCGATAATGTTGTTGTGGTTAATGATGACGGTGAACTGCATCGGATAAACTTGAATGACCCGGACGCGGTTGCACAGTTGGAGGCCCTGGGTTTTGACGTTAAGGTTACGTTCAATGAGGATGGTGGGATCCAGACCATTCGCTGTATGAAAGACGGCGACATGGTCAAGGTCAAAAATGATGATTCGCAGTTTGATGATGCCGAGCTGAAGGAAACGCCCGACGCGGTTCTCCCGGATGGGTTCGAGCTCAAACAGAATTATCCCAATCCGTTCAACCCGACGACGATAATCAAGTTCAGTATACCGGAAACCCAGGATGTGCTGCTTGAAGTCTTCAATGTCAGCGGGCAGAAGATTCGGACGTTACTCGATGCGGTTGTGGCCGCCGGTGAACTGTCCGTGGAGTGGGATGCCACTGATGATAACGGCGAAAAGGTTGCCTCCGGAATATATATGTATCGCTTGACGACAGGCGATTTCACAACATCGAAGAAAATGACGCTGTTGAAATAGACAATTGAAATATCCGTTTTATCATAGAACAACCGGCCCGATCATCAAGCAGCCATGATCGGGTCGGTTGTTTTTTACGGCGGGAATATTATTGCCGCTGGCAATTCACTTTGTGATCAAGATCATTTGACAAATATATTAATATTTATTAATATTGATAGATCAAGTATTAATGTCGACAAGGGCATCATCGCTTAGTAATCCAATTTCTTTTTGACATTAATCATCCGATATTTTGCAACCTAATTACAGCAATGGAGGTATCACATGCCATCCAGGAAAAAGGTAAAGAGCGAGTATGAAGAGTACATTCTCAATTGTATCCCCTCAGAAAAAACGGAGCAGGATTGGACTTTCGAGGATGCGATCGCATCGGAAGCGCTGAGTCCGTTTACTCTAATTCCTAAAAAGGTCGATTTGCGTGAAGATTGGTGGAACATTCGCGACCAGAAAGAGACCGGTGCCTGTGTCGGTTTTGGGGCGGCGGACGGACTCCTGCGTTGGCACTTTGTCAAAATGGGCAGGATCACCAAGAAACAACGTCCGGCGCCAAGATTTATCTGGATGGCCAACAAAGAGACCGACGAGTTGACATCGTATCCGACAACTTTCCTCGAAAAATCAGGGACGCAGACAAAACTGGCGCTACGGGTAGCCCGCAATTACGGTTGTGTGCTGGAAAATGTGTTACCGATGGTAGGCTCCCTTTCGTATCTCAAGACATCGGTATTTTATACCAAGGCGGCCGCTTTGCGGATTGCCAGTTATCACAATATTGGAACCAACACTCGGAATTGGAAAGCGTGGCTGGCTTTTCAGGGACCGATTTTGACTCGGCTGGGAGTCGACCGCACCTGGGATCAGGCGAGACGCACCCATGGCCATCTCAAAACTTATTATCCCGGCACAGTGCGCGGCGGGCATGCCGTTTGTCTGGTCGGTTATACACCGGACTATTTTATCGTTCGCAACAGTTGGGGCACAGGCTGGGGTGACGGCGGCTTCGGTTATGCATCTAACGCTTATGCCAAAAAGGCATTCACCGAAGCATACGGAGCGGTTTTATAAAGCTATTAGGATATTAGAATCCTGCCCCGCGCCGGCGGGGCAGGAGATAGATTACTATTTTACAGGCAGCCGGGAGGCGGACCGCCCTTGAAGACATAGTTGATCAGATAGACGCCGTCGGCCACATCGACATTCTCATCGCAATTGGCATCGGCCGCCTCGGGAATACTCGGCGCCGGACCACCATTGAACACATAATTGATAATATACACGGCATCGGCCACGTTGACATCGCCGTCGTTGTTGACATCGCCATAAATCACAGTCACGCACTCTATGTACGTGACGGAAACAGCATCAATCGCCGCCTCAACCACCGAAGCATCGCCCAGATCGTTGGCTTCAAAACGAACGCGAACCCGGTTGTTCGGAATAATATAGTCGCTGATCCGAAAAGACATTTTACTCCAGCCGGCTAGGCTATGCGGGCCGATACTGTCGACCGGCGTCCAGCTTGCACCGTCGTCATCCGACAGATGGATGATGAAATAATCGCTGTTGGGGTTTTCGGCGAAGTTATTGGTGTACCATAGAGCATAATGAATTTCGGCATCGATGTACAGAAGCTGCAGCAACGGTGAGGTCAGATAGGTTGCACCGCCGTCGATATCGGAATTGCCGTATTCGTTGCCGGTCAAATAACATTGCCCGGACAGATCATAATCAGATGCCGGGTCGCCGTATTCACCGCCTCCGGCGGGAACGCCCCGACTCCAGGCGCCGTCGGTGAGACCGGGCGAGTTACTCACTGTCCAGTCCTGATCCAGTTCGAAATCATCTTCCATGACTATCGTGGGTATACCCACATGGGTCGAAAAGACCTCAGCCGGAGCGTTGAAGGGACAGGTAATCGCCCCGGATAAGCTTCCCTCGGCGCCGAAATAGTAATTAAGAGTGATGTCGCATCCCTGCGGAGTGATTTCCGCCTCAAAGAGATCGCCGCCTACGGGAGTCAGTGCAACCGGTTCCCAATCGCCGCCGTCAAAAGAGCAATACATAGTTCCTGATTCCGAAAGATAGGTGTCGGCGCCCTCGGTGATACGCACGGTAATGATCGTCGGCTCGGTGTGATTGATATATTCCGGAAGATCGCTCTCGGCCCTGATTTCAATCGTCAAACGATTGATCATGATACCGGGGCTACCCCAGATATTGCCCCATTGGAACATCTGATATTTGACAGCGCCGCCCCAGAGTGAGTACAGATACATCTCCCGCAGGGCCTTTTGATGTGCCTCACCGAAGGTGTAATCGCCTGAGGTAATATATTTGGTGAAGAAATAATCGAGTGACTGACTGGAACCGTCAAGCGGTCCGGACCACCCGGGCATACCTCCGGCCACTTCGGTTGCGCCCAGAAATCCGACCGCGCCATCTTTGATCATCGCCTTACCGATGTTGACATATTGCGGATCGGAATTACTGCATGCGTCGGCGAAAATAATGGCCGGATAGTTGTCATTGAGGGAAGGGCAATTATATGAACTGATAAAGGCGGGAGCGCCGATGCCGTAAATATGCGACGATGTCGGCGAGCCGTGTCCCGCCCAGTTGACAAAGGCGAACGGCTCATTCGGCCAGACCGCCATGACATTGCTGCTAAGCAGGGGATAATCGCAATCGTAATCCGACCAGCAGGTGCTGTTTTTCTCATACATGCGGGTAAATGTCCAGTCGGCAAACCAGGGATGGTCTACTTTCTGCTCCATAAGAACGGCGCAGTCGGTGACCGGATTGGGATCATCGTTCCAGAAATACCCGGCGAGCAGCAGCATGTTTTTCTTGAAAGACGGATCGGCGTTTTGATCATAGGCGACCGTTTTCAGGCAGATTTTTTCCACATCGGTCGTGCCGCTCCAGGGGATTCGCCCGACATTGACTTCCGAATAAAAATCTATCTCATCGTCATCATCACCCCATTGATAATTGTCGTTGGAATCCCATGACAGGGAATCGGGATACGACAGCTCGGCATAATACAAATCTGTCTTGACCGGACCGTAGCCCCAGTCCTGAACCGTCTGGCGCATGGGGATATCGTCGTAATCGCCCACTATCAAAACATTCTCGATCCCCCACTGATCGGCCGGATATTTGTCCCTGAGGAAATTGCGTATCCGCTGGGCTTCATCGTAGCCGGTGTAATTGGTGTTGATCCATGACGTTGTCACGACTTGAACCGTGCGGCCTCTGACTATTTCCCAATCGACCAGTGGCGTGACGGCCGTCGTCAGAGCATCCAGTGTGATTATGACAAAACTGAACAGGCCGCGTTTCAACCCGTCCGACGAATACCACTGCGATGCCTGATCGTAGTTCAAAATCATCTCCGCGGCGGTTTTTTCGCTGTAAGCGAGATTGTCATCGCCGATGTCGGCATCCGCACGCTTATCATTGATAACATAGCTGATCGTGACGACGATGTCGGAATGGTAAACAAGCTGCCTGGTCTGCGGGTAATAGGCAAAGGGAGTGACCCTGATGTCAACCAGATTATATTTACGATACATGCCGGTCTGCACCAACTCCACCGCCTGCACCGGATAGACATCGCTGCTGCCATAGACGGACTCGTAATTGGTATCATATTGCAATTTGTCTCGCTGATAAACTTCCGGGTCCTCCTGCCCGATCGCTCGAGGCAGAGGAGAGGGCGGAATGTCGTAGGTTCCGGACAGCTCAATCACCTCTCCGACATCATAGGTGACGGAGATGACTTCGGCGCCGGGGGGCAACGCCACCGGAAAAATACGAGACGGCAGTTTGGGCTTGCCGGGAATTAGCAGATACCCGAAATTTTCAATCGTCGCAATATTTCCGTCCGTCCGGGAGTCGATCGAATACTCGCCGACCGGGATAGCGATGGTTATACTTTCGGATGTGTTCGTTAGTGCCGCTCCGGCGGTGCCAAAAACAAGTATAATCAAAAGTGTCATGGATAACAGTGAACGCTGCGTCATTTTTCCCTCCGCAATGAAGCGAATTGATTGGTCTCTATAACTCCGGCGCACAAACGACACCGGGCGCGTAACAGTCTAATTCAAAATACGTTATTTCCCGGCGTTGTCAACTGCCGAAACACTTGCCGATTGACATAGCGTTGCTATAAAGCAAAGGCCTCCCTGATTACGGGCAGCATGGTTCTACCGGTTCCGGGCCCCCCTTGAAAACATAGTTGATCAGGTAAACGGCGTCACCGACATTGACTTCGCCATCACCGTTGGCGTCCCCGGCACAGATCGGATCAGGGGCCGGCCCGCCTTTGAATACATAATTAATCAGAAAAACGGCATCGCCGACATTGACATCGATGTCGCCGTTGCCATCACCGCAGATATGAAACAGGTTAATATTCAGGACTACTATTTTTTCGTCGATGGCTCAGACCGCATCTTCTACCCTGGCCGTCAGGCTTACCGTCCCGGTATCAATCGGGACGCCGGTCAACAAACCGTTGGCGGTAATTTCAAGACCGGTGCCGGTCAGATCGCCGGCCGCATCAGACCAGGATTTATCACCGGTACCTCCGGAGGCCGCCAATTGAAATGAATATGACACACCGGCCATGGCAACGGGTAGTAAATCGGTGCTCACTTCCAAAGCCGGATTGATGGAGAGGCTGTACATTCTCTGAGCGCTTTCTCCCAACTCATCGGTGGCTTCCGCGACAAAGAGCTGAAGGCCATCCTCGAGCGGAGTACCGGTCACGAGGCCGGATGGCAGAACTGATAATCCCGAGCCGATGAGATGACCATAACGGTCGACCCAGGTGAGTTCGCCGGCGCATGAAGCCCCTTCCAGTTGCTGGTCAAAAAGGTGACCGGCTGTCCATTCCGGAAGAGAGGTGGTAATAATCCGGGGGGCGAATGTATATTGAATTACCTCTATCGCATCAACCGCAGCCTCCACCTGGGAATCGTCGCCATTATCGGAAACGGCAAACCGCAATTGTATCTGGTCGGCAGGTTCGACGAAGTCGTCGATCCAGAATTCATTAGCATACCATCCGCCATCGGCCTGCAATATGGGACCGACGATTTCTACTTCCCGCCAATTGCCACCGTCGATGGAAACGTAAACTGCAAACAGGTCGCTGTTTGGGGCTCCACCGGTATGATTGGAATACCAGCGGGCGTATCGTACGCTTATGGCTTCCCCCGAGCAGTCAATGGGGGGGGAAACCAGGTTGGTGGCGCCATCGTCGACATCCGCGCCAAAATTGCTTTCGGTCAGGTAGCAAAACTTATTACCATCGAAATCGGCAGGGGGCGCTCCGCCACCGCTATTGTGAGACGCCAGAGCCCTTTCCCATTCTCCTCTGGTGACGTCACCGCTTACCTCCCAGCCCTGATCCGAACTGAAGTCATCTTCGAAAATGGTCGTGACTCCGGTCGCGGCGCAGGCTGTTATCGATAGACCGGGTCCGGGGTAGTAAGACGTTCCCAGACCGGAAGCTTCAACCGTGACATAGTATTGAACTTTGTTACCACAACCCTGCGAAGGGAGGGTGTCCGAATAGACACCGTCCGATTCGGTCATCGGCGCTGCTATCCATCCGCCGTTATTGATGGAATAATGAAGCGTGGGGCTACCCGGCACAATAGAGGCTCCGCCATATTCATTGATGACGATTTCTATTTCGGCCGGTATCTCCGGCCATATAAGCTGTGGCATACCATGGGGTGCGAACATGATCACCTCGGGATCGGGGAGGAAATTATCACCGATAACATAACCGGTCACCGCTGCCGCCCTGACCATGCGCGTCATATAATCGAAATTCATAAATGAAGTACTGTCCCGGTAGGAGTGATAGACCGTAGAAAAAATATACTCATGGAAGTTGACGACATCATAACCGGATTGCTCGAAAGGAATATAGTCGGTTCCGCCGGCGCCGCCTGAGTAAAAATTAAGATTGATGGACGACAGGGAATCGGCCAGATCTATCACCAACTGGCTGTAATCGCCGACATTGCTGTAAACTTTTCCGTTAACGGTATTCTGGTAATGAGCCACCATGTCCATATTGACATTCGATACAATTCGCTCATTCGCAAACAGGGCTCGGCTGGCATATTGCCATGATCCTAAAAGCCCCTCTTCTTCACCATCCCAGAGAGCGAAGACATAGGTGACATTCGTTTCCATACTGGACAGTACGCGCGCGATTTCCAGAACTCCGGCCGTGCCGGAACCGTTATCGTCCGCGCCCGGTGAACCCGGAACCGCATCATAATGAGCGCCGACCACAACATGAAAATCGGGATATAGCGTCCCGATTTTATAGGCGACCACATTTCGAATCTGGGCCCATTCATCGTAAACCGAATCCCAATAGACTTCAACCACAATCGAGTCGTAACCGAAGTCTTCGAATTTTGAAACCAGCCAGTTGGCACAGGATTGAATCGATGACGATCCTGCCACCCGCCCGTTAAAGGCTTGCAAACGGTAGGAGTATGACTCCAGCGAATCCTGAAGGATACTTGATGCGAGAGATTCAAGGTCGACCAGATCGGAGATCTTATCGGGAGTGAATGAACGCTGCGGCCGATAGACAATCGGAATATATCTGGCACGAAGGGGAACAATACCGTCATAACCGGTTTTTTGCTCCAGTTCAACACGGTCAACCCGGAACAGACGGACTCCGCCCTCATCGAAAAGTAAATCATACCTGCCGATATTTTCCCGGTCATGCCGCATATCCATCGCAATTTCCCGCCGGGTCAAATCGGCCGCGATCATCTCAACTGCCATTCCCGATGCGGAGAGATCTCTTTCCTCATCGGCGGTTGCCAGCACCAGGTATCCGTCGCTGGATTTTAACACCACTTCGCAACCGGAGGTAGATAGAATTTCAGCTTCCTCATGACTTTGGACAGCGACACGATAGAGGTTTAATGGAGTTTCGAGGGTCGATAAAGAGGAGACCGGGGATTGGTCGGCACCGACAGTGGTGATATAAAAACTGATACAAAGAAGCATTGTTAACAAGGAAGAGAGCAGTTTCATCGAGACCTCCAGATGTCTAATTCGCAAAGAACCGGGTGTACATATAGCAAGTATTCTTCAATGGCGGTGAGGGATACTGCTCTCCCCAATACAGCGGGAGTGTTAATTTCAATATACTTCGGGCCGACATTTTTGCAACCGTTTTCACCACCTCTTAAAAGGTTTACGGGCAGCAAGGTTCGGGGCCGCCTTTGAAGACGTATGAGATCACATATACGGCATCGCCAACGTTGGTGCCTCCGTCACAATTAGCGTCACCGCCCTCAACCGGCCAGGGAGGGGGACCGCCTTTGAAAACGTAAGAGATCAAAAAGACAGCGTCACCGACATTGATTGTAAGATCGGCATTGGCATCGCCACAGAGATAGAACTGAATGGTGGGCCGGGTGTTTAAATAAGTCGTCTCACCTCCGGCGGTGACGGCCGGATGAATGGTATCCCAGCCGGCTTCAGTCGAAAAGACATAAGCAGTAAACGTTCCATCACCGTTATCGGTCACTGGCGAGAGCGTTCCCGGGGTTGTGTGCCATAAGGAAACCTCGGCGCCTTCGGTCGGCGGAATACCATCTGAATTCAGAGGGGTTACAGTGATAATGGCCGAATCGACACCGATAGCTGGCAAGTAAGTGGGGAATATCTCAGCGGTCGACAAGGCCGCGTCGGCGACCTGAGTCGCCTTCCATTCATCATAAAATAGTTGTACCCGATCAATCGGATTAACAGTACCGGGGGCGCTGCCAATAACGATCTCAAGATGGGGCGTTTCGCCGTCACCGGGACGAAGAACTTTGATAAAGGCTGACAGCGCCGGTTTGCCATCGGGCAGGCAGCGAGTATCGGCCCCGGGAACATTGGCGGCCTGAAGTGCCGCCATTAGTTTGTCCTCCAGCAGTCCCTCGGTGGTGAGGAAAGCGGTTTCCATATCGGTGATGATTTCCTCGCCGAGTAGGATATTGCCCTGAATAGCGTAGCCCGGCCCGGCAATATGTCCCGCCCAGGCATCGGTTCCCCATCCGGTATGCCCGGCCGAAGCGCCCGGACCGGCCAGAGTGACGACGCCGTATTGCCTCAACTCCGGCTGTCCCTGAACATCGTTGGCTGTCAGCCAGCCGATGATGGAATCGGGGTCCAGTCCGGCAGCGAGTAAATCGTGAGCGTTGTCCTTGTTGGCTTGCAGCCACCAGGCCTGAGTATGCACCGCCCCGACGCTTTCGATCAGATCATTGATTATGTAGGAGTCGTTAATACATGAGGCTCCGGCTCCGCCGACCGCTCCTGTGACGGTATCGACCGCCACGATTGAAAATGTCGCCTGCGCCAATCCGGGAAAGAGGCAGATAATTACTGATAACGTAATTATCAAACAGAAAACTAATTGTCGGTCCCGTTTCATGATTTTGCTCCTTATCGCCAAAGTCAACCGCAGTTGAAGTAGTCCGGCCCCGGTCATAAAGAAAGGTAACGGCAAAAAGATACGAGGCCTTATATGGTAGACGTACTTATAATATAATCAAAAACAACAAATTGCCAATCGCTTTTACGGTCAGTCGGCGCCGCTATTAACTAAAGTGTCATTTAAACGCCGGCGATTAAATCCAATATTCCCAACACTGAGGCTCTATAGCATTCTGTTTATCATATACTTATGCGAAATCGGTGGAATCGAGTGACATCCCCCTCGCTCGACTTATTGTTTCAGAATCCAAAGGCTACCTGAAAAAAGGCGGTATCGTCAATCGAATCATTTGCCTGGTATTCCAATCGAAGCGCGATTCTGTCGTTACATGTATAACCTATTCCAGCACTCAATCGGGCAAGATCGGTACTCCTCTGCTCGGAGCGGAATTCACCGTATCGGCCGACCAGGTACCATTCGCCGATTCCGTATACCGCTTGAACATAGTAACCGTCATTGCTAAATTCTCTATAAACCTTGGATTCAAGCCTATGGGTGATGTATTCACCCTTTATTTCAACTTCCGCCATTGAAAAGCGAAAATCGGCACCGACAAGGAGCATTTCATGACTATCATCCAGTCCGGATATGGTGGCGATTGAACCGCCGACCTCAACGAATTCCTGCGGGGTCATACCGAGGCGACCACCCATCGCCAAATCGTTATGGGCGGTGAATTCCTCGCCATCAGGATAAATTCCCTCATGGCAGAATCCATTGACAACAAAAATGCTAACATTACCCCTGGCCGCTTCGGCTGAAGCATATACGCCCATATCGTTCCATGAATTGTGAGTGTTCTCAACAACCAATGGGGTTGAGACCAGTTTTCGGTCGATGGAGGCATAGACATGCCAATCTATTCCAAACCGTACATCATATTGACCGCCGCCTATGGATATATTTTTGATTCCCAAAGGAGTAGACGACGCTTCGTCTGAAACCGACCATGCGGTGTAGTCCGCGGTGAATGCACCAATGGTAAATACCCCTTCACCGTAGGCAATGGCCAATGCCATTGTGAAGTGATCGGTAAAGTCAGACCTGAGGTCGATCTCGGCCTGGCCGATATCAAAAGTACTGCCATCGCTTTTATTCCGGAATGTGGCCAGCAAGTCTGCGAAGCCGAACATTTCCACAGTCGTTGAATTATTAATGGCGATCTTTGTTGATTGCGGGTTGGTCGACGAAGCTGCCCGGGCAAATGACGAAAATGTAATCAAGACAATCGCAAGGTTGATAAATACCACGATAAAAGTTTTCATATTCTCGATCTCTGTTCTGATATTGAAATTCATTATCATTTAGAATTATTATAACACACAACAGCTGTGTGTCAAGCTAATATGTGAATTATTTCACTTTCTTATTCCTGGCCGGTTATGCAGATATTATTAATATGAAATGTGCCGCCTGCCCTGAGCAGACGGCACATTTTGACTTAATTTGTCAGCCGCCAATTTGTTTTTGGCTATTGGCAGCAATCCTCCACCGGGGAGAGACCCCCCCTAAAAACATAGTTGATCAAATAGACAGCGTCGCCGACATTAATATCGGAATCGCCGTTGGCATCGGCCTGGCACATAAACGCCGGTGGCGGGCCACCTTTGAAAACGTAATTGACCAGATAAACGGCATCACCGACATTCACATTATCATCGTCATTGGCATCACCGCAATCGGATGTGGACCCGGCCAGAATATTCACCGCGTAGAGGCAATCGTACTCCGGCTGGCCGGATGGCTTAACCCGCCAGTAAAAGGTCGCCTCATCGGAGACCGGTAAAGCCTCCGGAGGAGCATAGGTATTTTCCATGACGGCGGCCTCGACCAATACCTCGGTGAAGTCGATGTCAGCCGATAATTGAAAATCAAATTCCCCTTCGCCCAGCCAGGTAAATGACGGAGGATTGGCATAAACAAAAATACCGGGTTGCGGCAGAACCTCGGATCTATCACCGAGGTACAGGGTGAATTCATAACCATCGCCGGTCATCGGTATGTCCTTGGCCAGACGATAGGATTGCTCGTTCAGCTCAAACTCCAGAGTGAACAGCTCGCCCGGACTTACATTGGGCTGTGGCATTGCCTTCAATCTGTACCGACCTTCCTCCACCAGTTGGAGCGATACAAAGTCGTCGATGATCTGGTCCTGATCTATATTACGGCGGTATAAACTTGCCGAGGGAATGGTGTTTTTGACGCGGTTGAGTATTCGTCCTTTAAACGATGTCAGTTCGATGTCGATATTATTGCAGGCATCAACATCAAAGCTCTTTTGAGAAAAATCGTCGGGATCGATTTGGTTGTCGAGGAAATACATGAAATTATGGTAATAGTCACTTCCGTTGGCGGCAATCATGAGGTCGATATCGCCATCTACATCGGCATCAAAGCCGTCTATAAATTGCGGGTTGTCGTAGGGAACGGCATATCGCAATTCGTCGACAAAGCTGCCATCGCCCGCTCCAAAAAGGATGGCGACATATTTTTTGGCGCCGTTGACATAGGCGATGTCAAGCTCGCCGTCATCGTTAAAATCGCCGACGCAATTACCGAAAATCTGTCCCCTTACTTCCCTTATTTTATGTTGGGAGAAAGATCCGTCCCCGTTTCCAAGATAAACATACATTTCACTGTACTGTCCGCCGACTGAGGGAGTCGAAATACACAAATCAAAAATATTGTCATTGTTAAAATCGCTGCCCTGATTGGTGATCTCGATATCCATCGATCCGTAGCTTTGACTGTAAAAATAGGCAAAAGTAAATCCGCCGGCGCCGTTATTCAGATATGTGTTGACGCCGTCGGCCGTGCCAATGGCCAGGTCATCAAACCCGTCAGCATCAAAATCGGCGCTGTTAATCGAGAGGGCATTGATGGCGAACGAACCGGCTTCGGTAAAACCACCCTGGCTGTCGCCGGAAAACAACCAAACTCCGTAGCTTCCCGAGGCGGTTGCGACATCGAGGTGATTATCTCCATCGAATTCACCCACGGCTATGCCGCGAGCCCACTTACCGGGGTTATCCTCGCCGTATAGATCAAAGGTATTGTCGCCGTTGCCATGCATGACCGTGACATGGACATTGGGAGTTTCGAAATAAAGAAATACAGCATCCAGATAGGAATCATTATTGTAATAACCCGGGGTTATACCGAAGATCGGATGGTCGTTTGTAATTAATTCCGATCGTCCCCACGAGGTTGGGGAGAGGTAGTCATAGAGTACCATGCTCGGATTATAAAAACCTCCGGAAATAACCTCGGGACGATTATCCGTATCATAGTTGCCATTCATTAAGCCCGACGATTTACCGGGACCTGTTAAACCGAGCGAGTTGAAGGAAATGAGATATGATTCATCACTCACCACCTGTATTTCAACTGTACGAGAGGCGCAGGTTCCCGATGTATCGCAGGCCGTGAAAGTCACCTCCCATATGCCAAGGTCGGCGGACGTACTGTTCCATGTGAAGACTGCAGGGTCCCCGGGAGTCAACACCGGGGAGTTGGTCGGATACCTGGTATAATCATCATAATCAGTCATCTGAAGCGACTGGAATGTCACCGGGAAGCCTTCGGGGGATTCCGCGTCAACATCGAATTCGACCTCTGTGCCGGCGACGACCTGCGGTGTTTCGGTGTTGAAAGTTATCACTGGCGGACGAAACCCGTCAATAATAGTGATATTGGCCGAAACAAACCGGGGTTTCCATACCTGAGCGCCGCTCGTATTGACAAAATGCAGATCGAAAGGAGCGGTGGAAAGGGTATCAATATTCATCGTTCCCGGGGTCAGCCCGGTGAAATATAATTCAAAAATGGGGGTGTTGCCGAGAGGCAGAAAATTGCCGCCGTACCGCATCGCCATAGATTGAATCGAGTCCGGTGATATGCCGTCGCCATCAAGCACATTCACTGCTCGATAGTCGAGAATCAGCGGATCCGACATCCGATTCACATAAACAACCGAGTCATAGCGGGCGAAACCTGAATCAATGGTGACGAGATTAAGAGGAATACCAAATGCGGCAAGAAGTTCATCATTCACGGCTATAACCGAAAGAGGGATTGACTGCCCCACTACAAGAGGACCGCCGCTGACCTTGACGGTATCTGGTAATCCAGGATCAGTTCCTGCCATCACATAGCTCGAGGTCGAGACCATCAGGACCAGAGCCAAAACGAATGAAAACGAATTCTTCATGATACCCTCCCGAGAAGGGCGGCGTGTCGCAAAGGAGCGCACGCGCCTCTTCTGAATTTGACATCCATGACAATACTTTGGCATAAAAAATCCCGGTGCGTAATTGATTGGCTTCTTTGGTTGGGCAAACGTTAGCGAAAGATCGAGGATGAAGCACAATTTGAAAACAATTACCCTCCCACAGTTGAAGACGGAACAAGCCTTCAAATGTGTAATCAATATATTGCATTATCTATAATTATACAACACAAAACAAAACAAAATAAACCGTGACCGGCCGGCGATCGCCATGATAATCAATTGTCTCTTAATAGATTAGGCCTCCAGGAGGCGACCGAAGGCCTGGCCGTGATGATTTTCAGTCTACCGGCAGCAGGGCTCCACCGGAGCCGGCCCGCCTTTGAAGATATAGTTAATCAAATAGACAGCATCGCCGACATTGAGAGTGCCATCGCCGTTGGCCTCGCCGGTACATTCCGGATCGGGCGCGGGACCGCCGCTGAAAACAAAGTTGATGAGAAACACCGCATCTCCGACATTAACACTCCCATCGCCATTGGCGTCACCGCAAACATAAACCTGGGGCGCAGTTGAAATTCTCGTAATAAGTACATCACTATCTTCCATGGTACCCGGATATACGCTTCCCACTACAATATAATCGGTTTCGCTGATCTGCTCCACATCGTAAAAAACGCTCGATGTATCCGAAGACTCGGGGAAGAATTTATAGGACCAGAGAGAATCACCTGCGGCATCGGTTTTGATCAACCACCCGGTGCCGCCATAAAGGGCGTCATCCGCGCCCATGGTGCAGGCCAGGATATAGCCGCCGTCAAGGGTTTGTTTTACCGCCATAATGCGATCATTGCCGGGGCTTGGGAAATCATTAGTCCAGAGGGTGTCGCCGTTTCCATCGGTTTTGACCAGCCATAAATCCTCTTGTTCGTATTCCATATCTCCACTATACCCGGCGATGATACAACCGCCATCGGAGGTCGTCGAGATATCCCAGCTTCCGGAAATATCCGGCAGCGAATAGGTTTTCTCCCACAGAAGATTCATATTGGAATCGGTTTTGGAGATCCATAAGTCAACTGCCCATAAGTCGTAAATGTCGGTCGTGAAACCGGATACAATAAATCCCTCGTCATCAGATGTCACGATGCTGTATATCCGGCGCAGGTACCATTCGGTCAGGTATGATGGCATAGGCTGATGCAGGATATCGATGTCTCCATATCGATCATAGCGGACCAGACGGGCAAAGGTATTCATATCGTTGTCAAACGCATATCCACCGATCATGAAACTGCCCTCGGATGTTTCGAGAACATCACGAAAACGAATAGTGCGATATTCCCCCGCGGTCGTTTCCCATTCCACCCCCCCGTCCTGGTCGGTTTTGATCAAATACCCGTCCGAGGCCGCACCGTAATCATAATAACCAGCAATAATGAAGCCGCCGTCGGAAACTTGCCTTACCGCCAATCCGATATTTCTGCCGGCCGGACCGATAGTCTTGGTCCAGGCAGTATCACCCTGAGCATCGAATTTGACCAGGTATACTTCGGAAGGCCCATCATCGTAGGCCCCTGTCGAAATAAACTCCCCATCCGAAGTCGGTTCGACAGCAAACAGGAAGTCGTTGACTGTACCCCCAAAACTTTGTGTCCAGACGGTATCCTGGGCCGCAATCGGCATATACATTAAAAATGACAATACAGAGATGCAAAATACACCGAAGATTATCGACTTATACTTTTCCCCCATAAATGATAACCTCCTTTGCCCTGTAACAAGGCGGTTTTTAATGACAGCAGGGCTCCACCGGTGCCGGACCGCCTTTGAAGACATAGTTGATCAAATAGACGGCATCGCCGACATTGACCGAACCGTCGCCATTAGCATCGCCGCAATAGACCACGTACAATTCTATGGTACTCAGGTATCCCTCCGATGATAGACTGATGAGTATACATATAAACTATGGCCTATCGCCAATTTGTCAAGCTGGTATTGTCACAGGCCGCTTATTGGCAGCATGGTTCCACCGGTCCGGGGCCTCCCTTGAAGACATAGCTGATCAAATAGACGGCATCGCCGACATTGACATCGCCATCGCCGTTGGCGTCGCCCTGACATATAAACGGCGGAGGCGGTCCGCCCTTGAACACATAAGCGATGACATAAACGGCATCACCGACATTGACACCATCATCGTCATTAGCGTCACCGCACATGTACGGAGCATAAATAACAAACCGAGAACGCGGAGAGTATGCGGAAGCGGTTTTGCTGGCAGGCGAGGCGTTAACCCTCCAGAAATATTCGCCATTGTCGAACGGCTGCGCAAATGCGGTGCTGTTGCTCGGCACCGAAGTATCGCGGATGATATTGGTGAAGTCGAAGTCGGTTGCCACCTGGATATTATAACTGACAGCACCACCCGATGCGGTCCAGACAAATACCGGTGCAACACTGACGGTTTCATTATCGGCCGGCATGGTCGGGATAGGAACCTCGATATTAATATCGGTCAGGATATATGAACTCCAGAGCGAAAGGAATTCCCCTAGCGAAGCATCATCGAGGCGCTCAATACTGAAACTGCTGAAAGTAGTCGCAGGAAGACCGATCTGGGGAGTTGATGGATATTTGAGCATGACATTACCGCCGGTTGAGGATTCCTCCATAACTACCTCGGCTCCGCCGGAAGCATAAAGAAAATCGGTATAGTCGTAGAAACTCCATTCTTTCAGGTTGCCGACATAACCATCATAAACGGTTCCCGCAATGCCGGTCAAGCCTTGAGCGATCTGATCCTCACTGCCGCCGGAAGCATGCAAATAACCAGAGGCAAAAGCATCGACGCCACGATCGTAAATATAATCCTGGCTGAACAGTCCCAGCCGCCCGGCGTTATCGAGGTAATCCGACAGGACATCGGTTTCCTCGGTAGTAAGGCAGTATTCATAATCGCCGCTGGAGGTGCGGGTGCCGAAATACGACGCCGTCGTCCACAGCACCGCATGGTATGGAATAAGATCGTCATACTGAGTCGTTCCGGATTCGGCGACGGAATAAACGTCGAATGAATAACCCGATTGGTGCATGGCTTTGACCACATTGTCTGACCAATGCGAGCCGTTATTATCAAGCACGATCAGGATCTTCTGCCGATTGATGTTCATCTTGAATTGCAGATTGCAGGCATCGCCATCGGCGTCAAGGCTAAGATTGAAAGTTACCGCCGAATCGCTTCCGGCGGAGTTGATCTGTACCCGGAACGGATCGGCGGCGTTGGTCGTGTAATCATTATGAGTCGATGCAGAAAATGTGCCGGAGCCGTCCAGTATTGTAACACGCGAATCTGATGATACGATCGTTCCCAGAAGGCTTGAAGCGCCCTCACCATCACAGGCTAATGAAACGACCAGTTCAATTATTTCATCCGAATCGGCCTCGCCATCAAAATCGGGCGTACCACTGACGGCGGCGGTGTCGTTGATTTCAAGCGAAGCGAAGCGATAGATCGGTACATCCGGAGCGGCATAAAGATCGAGCCGAACAGAATCGCCATACATTTCGATCTCATTGAGGGTCAGGAAAGCATCCGGATCATTGTAGCTATAACTGCTGGGATGGGAAGAGAAGCTGAAGTAAGTATTGCCGGCCGAGCCGGGATATAAATCGCCGGCATCGCCACGATTAGTGCGCGGATGACGGTTGCCGGTCCCGTAATCGCGTTCCAGATCGCCATTGCCGTCGGCCTGTTCCAATGATACGTAGCGATGGGCTTCATTTTGCTGCCAGCCGTCCCAGTCGACATGCCAGATCGCCAGGCCGCCGTCACCGCGGAAAAGCGAATCGAAACCGACCTTGCCCCGGTTCTCGATCAGGAAATACTCATCCGGATCGGATGGATTGAAAACCTGATAACATATCGGAATAGTAGCAACCGGCGGAATTATAAGGTCGATCAGATTACCTGATACGGTTGTCGGAGTCAGCCAGCCAAGGCGTCTTTTCATCTCGGCCGACATATGAGTCGGGCGTTCCGGGTTGCCGGGAAGGGCTCCCCAGGAACCGCCGGCCATCAGGCAATATACCCCGATCCCTTCCGACGTGCCGTCGGTATCATACAGATCGGGCATACCCAGGACATGACCATATTCATGGCAGTAAACGCCGATCGCGACCATGCTGCCGTCATAATGTTCCTCTGGTTCGGTGGAATACCGGCCGGTCATGGTCCCGTCGTCGGTTTCCACTTCATAATACCAGGCATGGGACCAGATGTCATCAGGATCACCGGTTTCCTCGGCTCCCGGCCCGGCATGGACCAGGAAGATTCCTTCGGCATATCCGTCGCCGTCATTATCGAATTGTGAGAAATTTATGGCCAGATCGAGAATCTCGATGCAATCTTCCAACAGGCCCTGGGAATTGTTAGGATACGATCCGGTACCGTAGCTACCATCGGAATAATAGGTATAGGGATGCGGCGCGGTGATCCAGACCGTTACCGTCCCCGCCGGTGTGAATGCGCCGTAGGAAATTTCCTGATAATATTCGACCAGAGAACCGGTCGGAACGACCCCGGTAGAGAACATCATGTCGTCAAACGCCTGAGGCGGATGATTGAGCTGGTCGGCCGGGTTATCGCTGAATTCCACCAGGATCAACAGCAGGTTGTCAGTGTTGTTCGGCTGCCTTTTGGCCGCCCGGGCAAGGTCTTTCTCGATAACATCAAAGTTCGGATAAACCCCGTTTTTGATATTTTCAGGCATCGGCATATCGATCCGCTCATACCATTCCGGTGGAGCCGGAGGCATAATTGCCATAACGGCGCCAGTAAAAAACATCAGTGATATCAATATCAACGCTCTCGTTGTCAAACCGGTTGTGCATCTCATGGTAGTTCCTTTTTTCGTTTTTTCTCATCATCAATCGGCAGCAACGGCTGCCGGTTCTGGAATTATCTATCGGCGATTCATGGACAACATGTAGTTACCGGAGCCGGACCGCCATTGAATACATAACTCACCAAATATACGATATCACCGACATTGAGGTCTCCATCACCATTGGCATCTCCAACACATATCTGCTGGGGAGGCGGGCCTCCTTTGAAGATATACGAAATCAAAAACACGGCATCGCCAATATTTACACTCTCATCATCATTGGCGTCCCCACAGATATATTCGACCGGGTCGGTTGGAAATACCACAAAAGAAGCCAGGCCACTCCAACGACCCGCCTCAATCGTATCACGCGAATGTACTCGCCAGTAATAATCTTCCTCAGCCGATAAGGTAATCGGAATCGGCCATGAAGTAGTGCCGCCGCCGCCGGCGGGCTGGTCTTCGGCATGAGCCAGCAGAGTTGTCATCGCTGCATCTTCATATAATTCGTATGTATAAACCAGCGGACTGCCTTCAGGATCGATCATGTTGTCATGGGTCAGATCGGGCGAGAAATCGTAAACCCCATCCATATTACACGGCGTCATTCCGGTCGGAACCGGCACGGCATTCATCAGAATGTAAGTTGTGGTCCAGGCAGACCATAAGATGCCGTTAAAAACCCGGACACGGAAGTAATATCGTTCGCCGCATTCGAGATAAAGACCGTCATAAGTTCTGGTCGTTTCTGTCCCCGATATCGGGCCGGTATCCCACATCTCGGCGGTACCCCAAAAATCATCGCTGCCGACCTGAACATGATACATCGACTGGGGATTTGCTCCGGGATCGAAATAAGTCCAGGAGATTTCCGGCGTATGATCGATCATACACATCGGATCGCCGGGTGTGATCTCCACTGTAGTAACCTCCGGATAATTGGAGGGGCGGGAGTATTCAAAAAAGTCGAGGATGTCGCCATAGAGCGAATCGCGATCTACCCAGCGGCTGTTGCCGTTCAGGGCCGATTCGAAACCAAAAGAGAAAAAGACCGTCTTATAAGCGCCCGCATAAGACACCCCACCGGACCCTATCTCGGTCATATATTCGATTTCATCGACGCCACCGTTGATGGCGCCGATCTGATCGCAATTGGTCTGATATGTCGGACCGCCCACTCCGGTGATACAAATAGAATCGACGAATTCAAAAACCTGGCCCCCCGGAATATCTATCAGCAACGGCAGATAAGATGTTGACAAGTATTCCGACCTGAGGTAATTGCCGAGGAAGTCAGGCTGACTGGCATTCAACTGCTCGGCAATCCCCTGTCCCGTTAAAAACAGGTTACCTCCATTATCCATATATCCGGTCATGGCCGTTATTTCCGCAGAATTGATAAGATCGGCGCGATAACCTCCGGTCAGCCAGACGGCAACATCATATTCATTGAGCGCCGATGCGGTAATAAAACTATCGGCCTCATCCCAGAGATGATAGGGAATAAAGCTGTTTTCGAGAAAAGGGATATAATATTGATCTATAACATCGTTGTCGTCGTCATCGACCAATATAATCTCAGCGCCTCCCAGCGCCTGTTCGAAGGCGATGGTATCGACGCATAGGCCCCCGTTCCAAATCAGATTTACATAAATCGAATCGACCCGGGGTGTATAATCGCTCGGAATAGAAAAAATCAGAGGGTTGGCATCATTGGTCCCGACGCTTCCGGGCCCGATGTCGCCGATATAAGCGTAATCATCGAGGATCGTTATCGCGGCATCGTTGATATAAAATCCGATTTCGACATCGGAAGCAGTGGCGGCGCCAATATTCTTGAATGCGAAACGACACTCAACGGTCTCACCCTGTTCCAAAACATAATCGCCATCGCCGACCACGTCGGAGAGGTCAGAGGCCAGCAATTCGGGGCTGGATGAGAGGCCGGGGAGAAGAGTCGGATCGCCGCATAAGGTCATGCCATAAAACCAGCAGATATCCGATTCACCCATCCCATCCCAGACAATAACCGTGAACCAGTCGAAAAACGCCTCACCAATAGTGCGCCCGGAAGCAAAAGGACCGTAGAAATCGTGGAAGTTGAGCATCGAACCGGTTTTAGTGCTACCGACCGAAGCCAGCCCGAAGGTCTGACAGAAGATATACCAACCGGCCATATAGTCATTTTCTACATAGCGGGCGTTGGAGCAGGCAAACAAATTGTAAAACACTGCCTGAGGATCAATCGTTACCATCCGGCCGACACTGGTCGTACCGCCGCTGCCTGATGGAGTACTGAAGTAATGAGTATGGGGATCGCTGTGCGCGCAGACCTGGACTAACTCGTAGTTGTCGTCAAGATGATCTTCATAATCTTCGGCTACCGTTTCGTACGGATCGGCAATAACCGTCGGGCTGGGATATGCCAGACCTACGGCATCGCCCCACCAGGTGCTGTCATATTGCCAATCGTCATCGATGTACAACAGCGCCCGGTCGGCCAGCGGTAACTGACCGATTCGGTAAAGATGGTTTTTGCGAAAATAGTTATTAACCAGTGTCGCTTCGTCAGCGCCGTTAAGGCCCATCGGCGAGGCGGTCAGCCGCCCGACCCAGATTTCCGGGTCGACCGCGCCGTAATGAGAATCGAATATCCCGTCGCCATCGCTGTCACCCCAGCCGCCATCGAGATCCATATAATAAAGATCGCAGGGGAACTCCTCATGTTCAATCGGGTCCCAGCAGTTGATTTCGTACCAGGCGATAGGCAGATCGCCGATCAGGACAGTACCCTGCATACCCTCGGTATATTTGTCATACAACAAATCGCGAAACTCCTCCGGCGTGCCACCGGAAGCGGAGATTTGCTCGACTTCATAACCGTCCGTTATCAGATCGGCGATATACTGATCGAGTGATGTTTGTATGGCGGTCTGCAAATCGAAATTAACGATGATGACGAACAATCCTCGATCGGCTGCGTTTTTACTCGGGCTCCGGCGCGAGATCAGCTCTGTTTCCAGGGGGGCTGCCGGGGCTTGCCGAGCCTTCCATTGATCAAAACGGATCGGGCGGATAGGAGAATCTTCCGGCCACCGGGTCACCGGGAAATCATCGGGGACTCCTTTCCATTCGCCATCCTGAGACGAACCGGAATCGATTCCCTGCGCATATCCATCATCAGCCGCGATAGCGAAAAAGGCCGTTATGATTATCAGGGATAAAATGCATCTTGATATAGTACATGTGTCAATGCCGAATCTGGACATCTTTCCCTCCCAAAGGGTGCTGCAGGCGGTGAGGGTTGCAACATGAGGCGTCGTGGGACGCGATTTCTGCAGTAACAAGACAGATCTCGGTGATATCTTCCCGGGACCTGTTACCTACAGATAAAATACGAATATTGCCGATTTTGTCAACGACTGCTTTTATCCCCCAGAAATTGATATTATTAATAATCTTTAAAAACATCTTGACAATTACCATTTAAAATAGTATAATCTCACCAAGCTCAGGGGAAAATCACCGCGCATCTTCATCAGCTTTACATTTTTGCTACCGGTTATATACTGCTGTTTGAAAGGCGTCAAATATCAGGCAAATGTAAGTTGTTAAAATTGTTGCCTTCTTGGCCAGTCGGAGCAAAACATGTACGCCATTACTTCTCTGCCCAAGAAGTCCTCGATTTCTGCCCTACTGGCTATGAGGATTGGAGTCGAACTTTTTACCGGCATTGTTCATTGTTGGCGGTCGGGCCTGAATCTACATGCCTTTTGCCCCGCCAACGCCATAGATAACGACCGTCAGAGAACCCGACATTCGAGCAGGATGGCAGGATAATGGTCGGTCACATAAGGAGGAGAATATGAAAAAGATTGTCAAAGCTTGGGTGATACTGATTTGCTTATTTCTAACCGGGCCTCTTGCGGCTCAGACTTTTTTGAGCTACGCGAGTTTTAATACTACCTCATCGCCATTCCTAGGGGGGCAAGCTTGCGGAGGATACCGAGTGGACTATAACCATGGCCTCATTTACGTGGCAAGGCAACCTTATTGTGACGTATATGAGGTTTCGATTCCGGCTGGGGATAATCCGGAATGGCATCTGGGACATTCCGTTCCGGCATTGGCACTGCCGATGGCAACTCGGACATTGACCCTTATTGGGAGCTATGATATTGCTAATGATATTGGGGGGTGGTTTGATCAGCAAGAAAATGAGTTTTATGTTGATGATACACACATATACTTTGGCCCCACAGGGGGGCTCGTCGCCTCTAACGGGGGTATCCACCAATGGACCAAACTACCTAACGGATTGCCCGGAACCTACCTGGGGAGAGTCGTTAATAGTACACTTACTCACTCACAGTCTTTAGGCTATGACGCCAATACTCAGACCTGGTACGGAGGCGGCGACAGCTACAGCCGGCGCATCTGGAGTTGGGGGCCGGCAAGTACAGCCTGGTCCCAGATATTTGATTACTCTCCTGGTTACGCCGGCAGTCATCATGATGGAATGGAATTCGTCAATGGATATCTCTGGATTTCGGATATGACAAGTGATAAACTCGGCCAATTCGAATATACCGGCGTCGGAAGTTATAACGGCTGGGATGAGGTCAATGTCTTTTCCTATTCAGGAGGAGGCAGCGCAGATGATGTTGAGGGAATGGGGTTTGGCCCTATGGGCCATTTCTGGGCCACCGGGTGGAGTACTCTCTATGAACTCGGCGGCAACGAACTGCAGGAGGAATTGGGGGAGTGTTGCACCGGTTATGATGACCAATCTCTTCATGGCTGGGGACCTTGTCCAACCCCTGATCATAGAGTAACTGTCTCGATTGATCAGCCCGGACCCACTGGCTTAAGCACTGATTATTACCTACGCGCTAAGGATTTAGCGAATGGTGTTGGGGAATCTTCCATAATCTGTGGCCCTGATGATTGCCACGGCGATTGGAGTGTGTTCTTTCCCGGTGGGAATACCGCTCTCAGTTACTATGTCCAGATTTTGAATGATGGCGACGCTACTGGGTCTAATGATATCTATTACGCCATCGACATCCTAAGTTCAACCGATAGGGCAATATTCAGACCCAAATTCCCTATAACAGAACCTGCTGGTCACAGCCCCGGTTGGCACCGTTTCTATGCACCTATTGAATACGTGTGGCCGGGTGATCCGCTTCCTAATAACGCCTATGGACACTGGGAAATGGATCCCGCAATCCCTTATAATACTTGGGGTGCTCGTTGGAATGCTCTCATGATAGATGTTGTTGCTCTAAGGTTTTTCTTAGATTGGCAGCCGACTCAGGATGATGAAATTGGTTTAGACAGTATATGCATTGTGGATAGCCTGCCTATTCCCCCCAAGCCTTCACTGCCATGCTGCACCAATTTCCAGGATGATTCTCAATTGCATGGCTGGGCGGCCTGTCCGGATGCGCCCAATGTTACACTCTGGCTTTCTACTGCTGACGGTGGTGGTCCCACCGGCTTAAGCACTGATTATTATCTCCGCGCCAAAGATGACGCCAATGCATCTGCTATCTGCGCGCCCGATGATTGCGATGGCGACTGGATGGGTGCATTTAAAGATTATGATCCCAGCATGTTGTATGGAGGATGCGGCCAATTGTGTTTCTACTACCGTATTTTCAACGATGGCGACAACGATAATTCTATCCCCACTCCGAGAACACCCGCATTTACGATTTACAACAATAATGCTTTTCCCGCTGTTAGCGCGACGTTCAGAGGCGCCCCTATGACGGAGAGCGACCCTTGGACTCATATTTGTGCGCCGATCTATGGTTTGAATTTCACCGGCAAGCTTCCCCCCGGTTGGACAATGAACAACGCTCTCGAAACCAAGTGGGAACTTCTTCTTAGCGATGTCACTGATCTTAAATTCCATTTTGACTGGAACTCATGGCAACTGGAGGAAATCGGCTTGGACAGCATCTGCCTCTTTCCTAAGCAATGTCCGCCGGCTTGCAAATCGATTATTGCCATCGAAAAAACCCACCAAACCCTCCAGGGGCATTACCAGGATGTTTCAATTACAGTCGAAGATTGGGACCTCGACATGGGTGGCTTCGACTTCCTCATCGCCTATGATGCCTCGGCGCTGGCCTTTACTGAAGCTGAGCCGGGACAATTGTTGGAAGACTGCGGTTGGGAGTACTTCACTTATCGCTACGGTGTTGACGGTAATTGCGGTGATGCCTGCCCGTCCGGACTTCTTCGTATTATAGCTATCGCCGAAACCAATAACGGCCCCAACCATCCGTCATGCTACGGCCCGCCCGACACCGATCCACATGAACTGGCGACCATGACATTCTTCGTCACCAATGACAGAACCTATGAATGCCAGTATGTGCCCATTTATTTCTTCTGGGACGACTGTAATGACAATGCCATTTCAAGTATTGATGGCCAGATATTGTATATCGACCGCGCCATCTATGATTTTGAGGGTAATCTGATCTGGGATGAAGACGATGATGATCAGTTCCCCGAAGATGAGCGAATTCCGTTTGTCGGAGCGCCTGATTTTTGTCTAAATCCCGACCCTGATAAACCCTCAGCCGAACGCTGCCCCGGCTTTGTCAATGGCGGGATTGATATTGTATGTTCCGATAGTATCGATCTCCGCGGGGATATTAACTGCAACGGTCTTCCCAATGAAATCGCCGACGCGGTAATGTTCACCAATTACTTCATCAATGGCCTGAGTGCCTTCGGTGATCATGTTGAGGCCTCAATTGCGGCCTCGGATGTCAACGCTGATGGTATTGCTCTCTCGGTAGCGGATCTGGTTTATCAGGTGCGCGTCATCACCGGCGATGCCCCGCCGTATCCGAAACTGACTCCTTATGCCGAGGAAGCCTCGGTGCACACCTCAGTCAACCATTCCGCAGTGGGAGTTTCGACTTCATCGACTGCAGATATCGGCGCCGGGTACTTCGTTTTCAATCATTCGGGTTATGATATAGGTGAACCGCAGTTAATTAACGGCGCTTCCGATATGACCCTGAAGTACAGCGATGCCGACGGAATACTGAAAGTCCTGGTGTATAGTATGGAGAAGGACATCAGAATCCCTGCCGGCCTGGAGAGTGTTTTCGCAATTCCGATTGACAACGAGGGCGAAATCGTGATGACCGAAGCGCAGTTGTCCGATTATTACGGAAATCTCCTGGAGGTTACTATCGATAAACAGGGTATTCTGCCTTCGGAATACTCCCTCCATCAGAATTATCCGAATCCGTTCAACCCCAACACCACCATCTTTTATGAATTACCGGCTCCTTCGCATGTCAGGATTGAGGTCTTCAATGTCCTGGGTCAGAGAGTTGCGACCCTTCTCGATGGCCGTGAAGAAGCGGGAATTCACAGTGTACAATGGGATAGTAGAAGCGAATCGGGAAGCAAGGTTTCCAGCGGTATATACTTCTATCGCATCACATCCGATGACTTTACTGCTGAGAAGAAGATGGTATTGATGAAGTAATCGTCCGGTAGCTAATATCGGTGTGATACAGTTGTCGGAATTAGCAAGACCTTGCGCCAAAAAGGAAGACACCGGGCCAGAGCACAAACCGCAGGAGCTCCTGACGGTTGAAGCGGCCCGGTGTTTTTTTATTTGTAAAGCCACATTCGGGATCAGAGCAGTGAATAAACGAATCCGACACCGAGCGTTTCCTTCAAGCGTCCCCGCGCTTCCACTTGCTTGTCATACAATAACTGCAGGTAAAAGTTGACGGTGATCAACTTGGTAATCTTGGCCGAAAGGATATTCTCCCAGTTGACGTCGATCGACCTCCAGTAATCTTCTTCTATTTTCCCCTGAACCTGGTCTTTTTCCGAGAAGAAGAAAGCTTTATACAGGGTCAACTTGCCGGTATACTGGATATTTTCATGCAGTGTCAGCTTGGCGTCGGTCACCCATTCGATACCGCCATCGGTCAAAGTGGTGTCATCGCGCACATAATGCTGATAAACCGTGATGGTGGTATCGGTCTCATCTACAGAAATAGCAGTATCCTCTACAATAATCTTTTCCAAGCCCTTGATAAACGTCTCACGTATTGCGATACCGAGGCGACTTATAATCTCATCCTTGTCTTGTGCATATAGCTTTCTGGCAATACCGGCCGACTCAGTAAGCCTCAATGGGGTCAAATAGCGCTTTACAGAATCGACGGAAGCGTCCATGAACTGTGACTCCAGCCTGAGCGCGAAATAGGGATCAACCGCCCATCCTTTGGTCAATCGCCCGACATTTTCCCAGTCGATCAGATCGGTCGATTTTTTTGGCTTCTCCCAGTACTTATTGCCGAGGGTGTCGGTTTGCTGGGTATGAGTTTGCCCGAAAGATAGCTTCAACCTCGAGGTGAAATTAAATGAGGGTGAGAGCTGCTTTTCGGCAGACCCGTTGAGATTGGAAACCCAACTCAATGCACCGGCTTCGCCGCCGGTCCACGAATCGGAATATGCAGTCTGGTTAGCGGTCATATCGAACACCAGCGATGTCTTCCACCCGGTCGCAGTGGTGTCCTGAGCCGTCGCCTGAGAAACCGGGATTAAAACCAGGAAGGCAAAAATTAAGACAAGTACCTTCGCTTTGAGTGACATTTATACCTCCTTATCTTCCTTGTTCAAAATCATCCGTTATGGTGCAATGAATCAGGCCGCGACCTGATGCATGTGGACATCCTGTTGCGGATATGGAATCGAGATACCTTCGGCATCCAAAGTAAGTTTTACTTTTTCGGTGAAATCCCAGTACACGGCCCAGTAATCGGCGGACTTGACCCAGGGGCGGACAACAAAATTGACCGAACTGTCAGCCAACTCGGAAACGGCCACGGTCGGCGCCGGATCTTTCAATATCCGGGAATCATCGGTAATCAATTTCTCCAAAATCTGCTTGGCTTTTTTCAAATCATCATCATAGCCGATTCCGAAAACCATATCGACCCGTCGCTCTTCCTTGGCTGAATAATTGGTGATGTTACCACCGGTGACATTGCTATTGGGAATAATCACTGTCTTATTGTCCGGCGTCTTGAGAATAGTATTGAATATCTGGATCGCCTCGATCGAACCTGAAGTTCCGCCGGCCTCGACAAAGTCCCCAACCTTGAACGGACGGAATATAATAAGCATAACTCCCGATGCGAAATTCGACAGCGAGCCCTGCAATGCAAAACCGACAGCCAAACCGGCGGCGCCAAGAATGGCTATAAATGATGTCGTTTCCACACCCAGAGTGCTGAGGGCGGCCAATACAATAAAGATCATGAGTAGAATGCGAGCCAGGCTGATGACAAATTTCGTCAGAGTTTCATCGACATCGGCCTTGGTCATCAATCGCCGCACGAGGCTGGCCAAAATACCGACCACGATACGACCGATAACGAGTATCGCGATAGCGCCGATAACCTTGGTCCCATAAAGCGCGCCCCAATCGGCCAGTTTTTCCCAAATCCCTTCCATCCTCATACTCCTTTCAATTTATCAGTTTAAGTTGTTTAAATTTTCATGTTCGCATCTGCATGTGCAGGCAGTGTTTTTTTCAGATCGAATTTCTAATTGCGTGTTGCCACCTGCAAAAGCCTCAGTCTAATTAACTCAAATAACTGACTTATAGCAACATAGGTTCCCCAAAACCGGGATGCATTTATAGATATTCCGATTTTCATTTATTTGCCATATGATACGCAACGACTATTGATATTGCAGGGCGACAGCTTAGCAATCGAATGTCACAGTATTAGGATGCGCTTAAATAGGATGGAGTTGGTTCGGGTTGATTCAATATGGGTCCGCAATAAAAATATTTGAAAGAAACATTAATATTACGCAACACATGGATGTATAAGTCATCTTTATTGGTGTGCATCAAGTCTCGCCGATAACAATTTAATTTTCTCATGGAAGGAGGACATAATGTCCCTCAGAAACGGTTCTATTTCTATGTTCCCGATGATCGCCATATTCATTTTGGGGATACTGTTTATCGGGTGCTCCCAGGAAACGGGCGTAGCGCCTAGTGATACCGGATATTTGACAGTCACCGATCAATTCTATAAACCGGTTGATTCGATTGCAAAAAGCGTGGCCGGATTTTCGATTGAGGCCAGAGAGGCCAGTATCCGCAGTTGCTCGGCCAGCGGTGGCATTTTCGTGATACGACTGGTTCCTGAAGAGGGTTTTTCTGGTGATGTCAGATTGTCGCTCAAGGCCAACAATCGCCTCAATGCCGAACTCGACCGGACCATACTGAATCTTGACGAAAGAATTGCCGAGATAACGATTAATCCCAGTAGCTCGATCGCCATTACCACTTATACCATCGAAGTCAAAGCCTCATATACCGGTAATACCGTGGTACTGCCGCTGGAAGTCGAAATAATCGACTGGCCCGGCTGGGACCCGGAAGTCGCCGATCAGGAACTGGCGCCTTTCATCCCCTGGCTCGAAACGGAATTCCCGGAACTGGGCGACTTTTCCGAGAGAATCTGGTCGACTTATCTCACCTATCCCGGTATCCTTGTCGTCGAGCACTGGACCTATCTTGACGCCGACTGGGAATTGAGACTCTGCTATCATGTCATGATTCCGCCTTACGACTGGTCGAGGGTCCTGCTCCGCCGTCGCGGTGAATGGGATCCGATTCTGGCCGCCGAACGGGATACCTACGGCGACATCTATGAAATACCGATCGAGGAATATTAAACTCTGAAATGACACATCTTGTAGGGCGGGATCCGTGTGATCCCGCCTCTTAATGGCAGGATCCCCCTCGATAAACTCGGGGCCTTCGGCGCGGATCCTGCCCTACGATAGCATGATATCTTAAATGGTCTCGTCATCGCGAGAAGGCCCAAAATTCTTACTTCATGCACTCAACCGGGATCATTCTGGCGAAAGCATGAATCAGGCCCTGCCTGGCCGACGTGGCGATCTCCATTATGTGGGCGGCAGACGCCCCCGTCTGCCCCAAATTTAACATTGCCGCGTCCGACATATCACTTGGTGAAGATGATATTGACAATAAAACCAAAGCACACCAGACCGCTTACATAGACGATCATCAGATAGGAAAACAATACCGGATGGTCTTTGATTATACCTTTTCGGAATTTATCAAGACTCATTTTCAGGCCAAAAAATACGACCGCCGTATATGCCAGTGTTTGGAGAAGATACCGCATCCATGTTTTGGGACGGCCAAATATTGGCCGCCTTCTTGACCCGAGGAAGGACACAGCGTATACATTCTCATTCAGGCAACGGTAAAATTTAAGATTGATTATTGTAAAGAGTAGCCACAATCCAAGTGTGATCCCGAACACCCGTTCCGGATTATACCCATACCCCCACCATAGACTCTGGAACCAATCAATCCCCTTATAGATTCCCCCTTTATGCCGATTCACAAAATGCCGGTATTCCTTATCGAGGATTTCATAACTTTCTTTCCGACCCCTATTTTCGAATTGCTTCAAAACTCCTTCATACACGGCAAGTTGATCGTCATAACTTGGCGAAATCGTGGTGTCGACTATCATGTCGCATTTGGAGTATAGTGTGTCATATTCAAATTTATATAATTGACTATCAAATGAGGGCGTATGTACTCTTACAAACATGGTATCACCTATGGCGTACATGGTTTTGTATTCATACTCAAGAAATCGATTATTATTAATCGGCAGATATGTGCTTTTGATAGTCGTGTCGTGCCAAATGCATGATGCGCGGTATGAGGTATCGGCAGGGAACCATACCTCAAACAATTCCATATTAATCCAGATTTTGCTCACATCCGCCTTGGTCAGAGCGATTTTGCATCGTTCCCCGCTTCGCGCTTTTCCAGAATAGGTCATATCGATTGGCTTGGCTATTTGAGTCACATGTCTCATATCCAAAAATTCAGGTAATGTGTTGGGTTTAAAAAGCACTCTATCCCGGAACTCAGCGAATCTAAAGTCAGCAATGGAAACAAAGCGTGTCTCCAAAAAAAAGGCTGTGACATCGAAGGTCGCGTTTCTAAAATCGGCTGTGGAATAAAAGTTTGCCATTGAGAAATCGGCCGTGGAATCAAAGGTCGTGTACATAAAATCGGCCGTGGAATGAAAGTTCGCCAAACTAAAATCGGTCGTGGATTTAAAGTTCGCACTAAAATAATCGGCCGTGGAATCAAAGGTCGCATCAGAAAATTCGGCTAAGGAATTGAAGGTTGCGTCGGAAAAATTGGCCGTGGAATTAAAGGATGCGCTGGAAAATTTGGCAGCGGAATCAAACGTAGCATTGTTGAATAACATAGAAAAATAAAATCGAATCTTATCCGAGAGACCAATCTTACCAGCCGGGAAGCCAAACCGCCACGATCTTTGCCAGTAATCGGCATCTACAGGTCCGGTGAATGTTGTGTCCCTGAAATCGCAGAAACTCGAGAGCTTACAATGACCACTAGTTGACGTGATAATCAGAATTCCAACTATTATCGCGAAATATGATTTGATGCCCATCCCCCGCATGATCACACCGCCTTTATGTTAATATTCTTATTCTTCATTCCTCAGTGCCAAAAACGCTTCTATTGGGTATCCATAATTAATCATCGATAACGGCATATGATTTATATCCCGCGATGCATGAAACGGCGATTTCCCTTGTTCAATCATATGCACTTTGGCACTAAATATGAGATCATTCATCGAACCCAGAACCCGCCTGTCTCCGGTCTTGGAAAACGATATGGATTGAGTATCGGGAGCAATATGGCGAAGATAAATATCATCCAACCCATCATGGGTCATATATTCGCGCATAGATTTCAATGAGAGGCTGACGAACTTATCATCATCCGTAATTCCCCGGCCCGGCATCATGACGGAATAAAGCGACGCTGAATTTGTAAGGATGATAAATTGAACATGCTCGACCCTGAAGATATTAGCGGTCCAATCGGCAAAGGGGTTCATGTCCGGCGCCAGACACAGCGAAGGAGAAACCTTGATTTTTTTGCCGAGCTTTTGTGTTAAACGAAAAATCATGTTATCGCATTCCTGATTGCCGCCGGGTCATCCGCCGATGGCGGACCATGCCGGGAAGGACCCAGCGGAACACAGGCAGGGGCCTGTTTTTGGGTCATAATCAAACATAGAGGATCGGGTGCCAACGGAGAGAGAACCCCGACGCCTCATTTACAAAAATATATATCGATGATATTCCCGATGCCATATCAATTGATAGAATTAATGTACATCAAATACCCGGTAAAATCAATGATGAATACAACAGGCGTTTGTCATGATTTTATGATCGAATAAAAAAACGTCGTCATCGCGAGAAGGCTCGTAAATCCGAGCGAAGCGAAGGATGGGGCCGACGTGGCGATCTCCATTTTTCCGGCAAATAACGCTACGAGATTGCCACGGCCCGCAGACGGGCCTCGCAATGACGAATATAAGTGTAACAATTTATATTATGGTGTGAGGAGTTGCAACTGTTCTGCAGGGTCCTTCCCGGAAAGGGACCGCCATGGCAGGATGACCCTGCAATAATCGGTTTTGATGCCTACAACAACCGCAAGACTTCATCATGTAATCGGGCGCGGTAATTGAGGCCGCCGGAGGTGGTTTTGCTGCGGATGATCTCTTTGTATTTCTCAAATTCATCCAGACGAGCCAGGACAACCTCACGGATTTCACGAGTGTCGATCGGATGAGGATCGCCGCATAAATACCGCCCGGTGAAAACATGTGATTTCCAGGGAATAACGCCCCGACCATCGGTGAAATTGACATTGACCTGAAGGATATACCGCGTCAATTCGATCTTGCACCCGGTTTCCTCATACGCCTCACGCAGCGCGCCTTCGGCCAGCGATTCCTCCGGCTTGATCGCACCTGACGGTGGACGATAAAGACCTTCCGGATAATCATGCTTGGCGATCACCAGCAGTTCCTGCCCCTTGAAAATAAACATGGTGACATCATGGGCCCGGCCGTAAGTCTGAGTGGAACGGATAAATTCGAACTCTTCACGATCAATCGGGGCGACCATCTGGATCACCGGCGGATAGCCGTATTTGTCGGCTGCTTCCTGTATTTGGCGGTAAGTGACGTACATGATAAACTAAACGGATGCTAAACTAAAAAAGCAGTGCCACCTCCTGTTGAATCGGGGTTTGAGTAATTTCCGGGCCGTCCTCGGTGATCAATACGTCGATTTCGGTCCGGACGGCATGATCCTCGAAATAAAGTCCCGGTTCGATCGAAAAAAGATGTCCCGGCATCAACTGCCGGCGGTCTTCGGTTTCAAGGTTGTCGATATTGGGGCCGGGGCCATGCGGGTCTTCGGCAATCGAATGCCCTGTCCGATGAGTGAAATAATTTCCCAGGTTATCATGAGTGATAATAGCGCGGCAGACATCATCGACCTGATAGCCGTAAATTTTCTGCTTCTTCCAGTGGTCCTGCATATATTTTACGGCAGCATCACGGGCCATACAAACCAGAGCAAAATGTTCGGCATACTCTTGGGGAAGTTCACTGCCGGTATAACACATCCAGGTTATATCGCCATAAACCGAACGTGGTTTTTTGAGTTTGGCCCAGAGGTCGATCAAAACCAGGTTGTCCCTCGTAATTTCAGCGGCTCCGTCCTCGGTCGGGACATAGTGAGGGTTACTGCCGTTGGGACCGACGGCGCAGATCGGGGGATCGTCGGTTATCATCCCGGCCCGTTCAAAACATTCAAGCATAAACTGTACGGCGTCGTATTCGGTGATTTTATTACCGGTTTCGATTCGCCTTTTGATAAGGCTGAAAGTGGCGCCCTTTATCTCAAATAGATGGGCTATCGCCTCGCGGTGCGATTCGATTTGTTCGGGGGAAAGGCAGGCGTCAAACCGGGCTACAAGATTGGCCGAGGTGACGACCTCGATTCCAAAAGATTGAATCAGTTCCAGGGTTCCAGCGTCGACCTTGCCGATATACGGCAGCCTTCCCTTGGGAGAATACTCCATCGCCAACCGTTTTTTCCCTTCAAGAGCTCGACGCAGTTTTTCTTCCAGGATCCGGTAGGAGCTGTAATAAATTTTCTGCCCCGGAAGATGATCGAAAGGTTTCTTCTCGATAGCATGGACAAAGGCGATCGGAGTGCCGCTGGCCGGGATAAAATAGAACGAGCGCCGGGTAATAATTCCGGAAAGGCTCAGGAAACGAACGGCGATATCATTCCCGCCGTGAAAATCATAAATTAGCCATCCGTCCAGCCCGAGGCGGGCCAATTCGCCCTGTATTTGTCGTAATTTGTTGCTATTCAAGGTGTCCGTCCATTTCTTTACGCTTTACCAAAAAACACCGACCACTGGTCATTATATAATCCCAAGACATTGACTCTGCCAGTAACGAGACTGATTAATATATAGCTTTTAAACAGGAAAACAATTGCAAAAATGGTGCGAAAAATAAAGCTGTATTTGGAATAAAAAGAAGATTAAAAAGGAACCAATGAGGGGCTGACTGGGTTATAAAGTAATGGAAAGCGGATTGAGCGAATCGACACCAGGAACTCTACATCATGAGCCAAACCGTTTTCTCTTACACCGGGCTTCCCCTAAAGCCCGGTGTAAGGTAACCTCCTTGCCTTAATTGCCCCTGCAAGAGCAGGCGACCGGCGAACCCCCAAGCCGGTCGCCTGTGGTATTTTAAAGGCTGAATTTCCAGGCGCAGTAATATTGATCCGGATGCTTATCCGGCGGGCAGCAAATACATTCCGTTTTTATGCGGGGATCGATTGTTTCGGCAAATCGAGCATATTCCACCAGACCGACCGGTTTGCAGGGGAAATCGGGCCGATTGTCGCGCTTGCGAGCCGCCTGGACCCGGCAATCGTTCATCCTGAAAACAAAGCTGTTTTCGGTTTCATCGACAATCGTCTGAATATTCAAATGAGCGTATTGCCGATACTGAAGGGCCTTTTTGAGACCATCCAATCCTGATCCAGGTTCGATACCGTGGCGCCTCATAATCCGCTTTGCCTCGATAACCGTAAATTTTTCCCAGGCGGTACGGTCATGCTTGATAGCGGTTTCCATGCCGTGATCGGCCTCCACCGCCAGGAACCAAAGGCCGTCGTGGGCCAGCCAGTTTTTGGCGGCATCTTCAAGCATACCGATCAGTTGCTCTTTGGAAAATTCTGCCAGTTGCTTCCGTCGTTGCTCGTTGTAATTATCCATCCCACAAGATATTCGCATCGCGGATCAAGATCAACACTTTTGAATCACAATTTCATTTTTGAGTGATATAATAGGAAATGGCAAATGAGTGGCTTTAAAAAGCAAGCCACCCGTGCACCCCTCTGGCACGGGCGGCTTTTCCGAGAAAAAAGGACTACTTAAAGCAGCGCAAAAGGAGCTATAAATGACATATATATCTAGAGCAAGAGGTATGCCCTAAGTTGCATATAAGATGCAATTATCACTCTATGCTATTGTATGATAATGTGTTATGACGATTGCTAAGGATTCTTGGGAAATCTCTAATTTCGTATGAGATTACGAGAAATTTCTCATAAAAAAGATAAGCGCATGTTATTCATGCGCTTATCATAAGGCACAGATTCTGTGCGATTTCGTATGAATTTACGAAATCGCGGTTTCGTGAATATCGTATCGCTTCATTTTGGCTCGCAAAGTCGATTCGTGAATCGATAATGAACGAGCCGCCTGCGATTTATTCCAGTTCGATTGTTTAAGAGCCTTGAGAATAAGGCCACGTTCAAACTGTTCAACCTGGTTGAATAACGATACGGTATGACTATCAGAGTCATCTTGAATCAGGACACCGGCCAGATCGCCCAGCGAGTCCTCGCGGGCCATGGTCGAAAATAGGGCCAGTTTACGCACTTCCGATTCAAGTTGCCGAACATTGCCCGGCCATGACCGTGATGAGAATTCGCCGATCAGGGCAGGGTCGATCTGCTCGTTTTCGCCGGCAACGCCCTCTTTGATCAGAAAATGGTGGAGCAAAAGAGGTATATCCTCAGGGCGTTCTGACAGCGGAGGAATCCTGAATTGGATACCGCTGAGACGATAATACAGATCGCGACGGAAAGTTCCCGCCTCTACCATGGCGGACAGGTCACAATTGGTTGCGGCGATAAACCTGATGTCAAGTTTATCTTCAGCGGTGTCGCCCAGCCTTCGCGCTCGGCGGGTTTCGAGAACCGTCAGCAGCTTGGCCTGCGAAGCATGCGACAACTCACCTATTTCATCAAGGAAAAATGTGCCGCCGTTGGCTCTGTGGAAAAGACCTTGCTTGTCCGCGGATGCGCCGGTAAAAGCGCCTTTGCGGTAACCGAACAGCTCCGATTCCAGAAGAGTCTCAGGGAAGGCGGCACAGTTGACCGCGACGAATTCCCCTTTGCGGCCGGAATGCCGGTGATAATGTTTGGCCAGGAGATCCTTGCCGGTGCCGGTTTCTCCGATCAACAGTACCGGCAATTCGGAATGTGCTGCCGTCTCAAGGTGTCCGAGGGCCTTCTTTATTTGCCGGTTGGCAGTTATGAACTTACGATTCTCCTCCGGCAATCCCTGGTCTTGCGAATCCAGCGCCGGATTGGGAGCATCGGCCCGGTTGATAAGATTCTGGGTTTGCTCATACTTGGTGTCGATTCCCATTTGTTTATAAAGATCATGAGCCCGGAACAGGTTGGCCAGCCTCCGCCGAGGCGATCCCATGCCGCAGGTCGCCATCATTACAAGCGTCTCGGCCCGTTCAAAGCGTGCCCCGATTTCTTCAAAAATATTCAGAGCGCGAGAGAACAGGTCGATGGCCTTTGACCGATCTTTGGCAGACGACTTGCTTTTGCCAAGGGCTGCGCGGGCCAGAATGCGCAGTGCAGCGCCTTCTTCAGCCGCCTCACCGACCTTCTGTGCCAACGCCAAAGCCCGCTCAGCCAACCTTGAAGCCTCACTGTATTTCTTTAAGGCCAGTTCCAGTTCGGCCAGGTGCCGAATCGGAGTTACCAGCAGTGACGATTCGGGCGAGAGAGATTTGGCTATCTTGATCGCATCATTCAGCAGGCGTCGGGCATTTGAATGTTGACCGCACCTGATTTTTAGCTCACCGCAATAGGTCTTGTAAATTGCGGTTTCACGCCGCAGCTCTTCTTTGATCAGCAGCGGTTGGGCTTGTTCGAAATGTTCGGCAGCCTTCTCGTACTGCTCCGACTGCATTTCAATATAGCCGATCGAAAGCAGTGCCTTGGCTCGCTCCTTGTCATCTCCGAGTTCCGCGGAGATATCGATATTCATCATGAGCGCTTCGGCTGCTCTCTTGAAATTACCCATCAGCGTATAAACACGGCCGATATTACCCCAGAGAAAAGCCAGTTGGCGTTTGTCGCCCAACTGTTCAGCCAGCTTGACCGCTTCCAGGAGATATTTAATCGCGTTTTGATACTCAGATCGGGTGAAATAGACCCGGGCCAGTTGGTTGGCCGCGTCAATATTCCCCGAATTGTTGTCGTTTCGCCTGAAAAGCGACTTAGCGTCCAAAAAGGCGGTTTCCGCTTCTTTATAATTTCCAAGATTAATCAACGCTTTACCCGTCAATAAAAACACTTCAGCCAGTTCCGCCGTTTCCCCGAAGGGCTCCAGCAAAGAGGCTGCAAGACGGGCGGATGCGAGGGCTTTTTTATAATCATGAGAAATATAAAGCAGCTCAGCCTCAAGACGCCGTAATTGTCCAGCCGTGGGATCGCTCCGATCGGACATCGCATCCTGACATTTTTCAGCCAGGCGCAGTCCTCCGGAGATATCCCGGAATCGAACCGCACACGACAGTTGCCGCAGCAATTCGGACCGGACATCCGGTTTCTTGGAAGATGATGATTTCATGATTACTAGTTCCTCGCTCCTAAACCGTTAGTGTTGTTATCATTGGTCATCAGGGTCGGAGTCGTTTGGGTGTCATGCTTGACGTCCGTTCCCGAAGTTTCTTCATTGGTGATATCCTGGAAAATATGTCGGACACTAATCCAGTAATGTTCCACCGTCAGTTTGATGAAGAAAAACGTCCTGCTTCCGATGAAAAGGTCACCTGATTTTTGCGGGGCAAGTTGCGGGCCATCAATTAACTGATGGTCCCCACCCCAGGGGTGCTCATCAGCTTCGTTCGGATCGTCTACAAGATTTGATATCCGGCCGCTATGTGCGAAAACGGGGATTCCGACGGCCATCAAGAAGATAGCCATCACCACTAAAATGATTAATTTTGACCGCATAACACCACTCCTCCTCTTAAATTTATATATTTGTCAAGTGCGTTCTTATAGTCATTAGTCAGCACGGGTGGGGATAATGGCGGAGTATTATGAACCAGTGCGTCCACAGATTCAATATACAGTTTCAGAGGATATATGTCAATCGTTTTTAGAATGCGAACAATACCAATAACAACATCACCACCCTCACTATATTATAACAATTCTATATCGGATTTCGTTCAAACTTTGTACCGCATTAGGATAATTCCGGACCGATATGGGGTGTTTTGCGAAGGAGTCGATTCAATAGCGATCACTTATAATAATACGTACTGCCGGCCTCGAATTAGTAACAAAAAACGGTATGGGCAACGGCATGACGATGAGGTTCTTTGCCGCCGTGAGTATGACTCGGGCCCATCCCTTCCCAATGATGGATTGTCTCAAGTCCGGAAAATAAATTCAATACCTCATCAGGCTCCAAAAATGTACGGCAGGTCCCGCCTTCCATACGATACGAATTTTTTCCGACTTTCTCCGATGTGGCCGCAATACGGCCAAAACCGGGGTCGTCGGTGGTAAAGGCGGAAATCAGAATATGACTTCCGGGGGCTGTCCAGGCCTGTATTTTTTCAATCAACAGATTTATTGATTCCCATTCAAGCATCTGGATAATGCCAAATAACAATACCGCTCCAAAAGGAGTCTCCGGCGGGACAAAATCTTCAAAATCCGTGCAATATGCACGGATAGGTTGATTGCTTTCCGATGCGATCCGGTTGATCGTATCGACGCCCACCTGGGATGGCTCGACAGCATCAACCGTGTAACCTTTCTGCGCCAAAAAGAGGCTGTTGCGCCCCTGTCCGGCCCCGATATCGAGCACCGGCCCTGGTTTATTCAGGAGGTGACAATACTCCACCAATAAAGGGGATGGTTCAGTACCAAAATAATCTGGAATTTTCTTATATGCGTCGTCGTATGACATGGATTCAGCCCGAATTCCTACTTTTTTTCATCACGGGCCTTTTGGCCCCGGTAGTGGCGGAATGATGCCAGGTAATAAGCGATTTTCTTTTCACGCCCTTTGTCGGTCGGATGATAAAACTTTTTATCCTTGATATTGTCCGGCAAAAACTGCTGATCGACAAACGGCGTATCGCTGTCGGGCGGATAAATATAATCTTTCCCGTACCCGACTTCCTTCATCAACCGAGTCGGCGCATTACGGATATGCATCGGCACCGGGAGGTTTTCGGTCCGCTCCACTTCATCCATGACTTGCCCAAACGCCTTGTAGGCCGAAACCGATTTCGGCGCCGTCGCCAGATAAATTACCGCCTGAGCAATCGCCAACTCACCTTCCGGCGGCCCCAAAAATCGAAAACTATCGGTGCACGAAATACAAAAGGTCAAGGCAAACGGATCAGCCAGTCCCACATCCTCAGACGCGAACCGCACCAGTCGGCGAAGAATGTAAAGGGGATCTTCACCTCCTTTGAGCATCCGCGCCAGCCAATACAACGCTGCATCAGGATCTCCGCCGCGCAATGATTTATGCAAGGCTGAAATAATATTGAAATGCTCCTCAGCCGACTTGTCATAGATAATATTTCGTCGCCCGATTATTTCTTTGAGCAACTCATAGGTGATTTCTTTGCCGTCGGCAATATCATCAGCGGCGGCCTCAAGGATCGACAAGGCTCGTCTGGCATCGCCGTCCACTTGCTCCGAAAGATAATTCAGTCCTTTATCATCGATGGTCAGCTTCCGTTCACCGATTCCGCGCTTGGTATCTGCAAGTGCGGCCTTGATGATGGTCCGGATATGTTCCTGCGATAACCGCTCCAGCACATAGACCCTCATTCGCGACAAAAGCGCGGTAATGACTTCGAATGAGGGGTTTTCGGTGGTTGCCCCGATGAGGGTAATCGATCCATCCTCAACGAAGGGCAGGAACGCATCCTGCTGCGCTTTGTTGAAGCGATGGATTTCATCTATGAACATGTAGGTGATGGTGCCATACATTTTGCGGCGTTTTTTGGCACTCGCGATAACGCCTTTCAATTCTTTGATCGACGATGTTACCGCCGAATACGGCAGGAATTCGCCCTTGCATGTGTTGGCGATAAGAAAAGCCAACGTCGTTTTGCCGGTTCCCGGCGGTCCCCAGAAAATGATCGATCCGACCCGCCCTGCCTCGATAGCGCGGCGCAACGGTTTGCCGGGGCCGATTATTTTTTCCTGCCCGAAGAAATTATCGAGGCTATCGGGCCGCATCCGATCGGCCAATGGCCGGTTAGTCGATGCCTGTTCAACCTCGGCTCCATCTTTTTCGCCAAACATATCCATAGGTGAACAATATATATAATTATGACAGAGATAAAAAGGGGAGAAGATCACATTCTTCACGGTGGCAGAAGCCTTTTTTCTGTGCCAGCGATTGATCATCCTGACGACAGTCAAAGAGTGGCCCCTGCCACCTGGCGACAGCCAAAATCCAGCCTCTGCTGGCCGACGCGGCAATCTTTGGCAAGTGTTTGCTGTCAAGTTACCTGTTTCGGCAGGTCTTGATCCGCTATTGCGGATTGTGACCTGCCGATTGATACAACAAACCATTGTTCCAAACCCGATCATACTGTAAATTACCCCCATGAACAAAACCGCCAAAATATCGGAATTCATCCAAGAAATCAAACAAGCCCGGCAGGAATGGGACAGCGTCATCGAGGGGATAGGCGGCGACGACTTTGTCCGCCCCGGTTTTTGCGGAGAATGGTCGCTGAAAGATGTCCTGTGTCATATCACCTGGTACGAGCGGCAAATGATCGGGCTGCTCAAGGCTCACGCCTTTGTCGGTTCCGACCACTGGCAACTGCCGACCCATGAACGCAACGCCGTTATTTACGAAGAAAACAAAGACAACGATCCGGAGCAGGTCCGAGCCGATTACAAAAGTGTTTATGCTGAGATGATGGACTTGATGACACAGCTCACCGACGACGACCTCAATGATCCGGCTCGCTTTCCCGGCATGCCGTCCGAATGGCAACCGTGGCAGGTTTTCGCAGATAACACCCACAAACACTACCGCGCCCACCTCCCGAATGTGAAGACGTTTTTGGAACGATAATATTCTTTTCCATATACCGTAGGGCAGGATCCGTGCCGTAGGCCCCGAGTCTTCCGAGGGGGATCCTGCCATTTTATCTAAAACGGTAATTTATACTTTAGACGGTCATTGCGAGGAATGAGGGCTGCGCGAAGCGTAACCCGAATGACGAAGCAATCTATGGTGTCCCTACCCGGTAGCCTGAATAAGATTGGTGCCCCCAATCATTCGCCCTGTTCAGATTCTCCCTTTATCTCCGCCAGCCTCTTCTCATACTTCCGCGCCTCCTCTTCCTTCCCCCATTCGCGGTACATGATCTCAACATTTCCCAGCAGGGTTGCAAAATTCGAATGACCTGTCAGATTATTTGTTTCAAAAATTGCCAACGCCCGCATAAATAACGGTTCGGCCTTGGCGTATTTTCCCTGTGCACGATACAATTGCGCAAGGTTGTTCAAGTCGGTGGCAAGTCCGGGTTCATTTGGTCCTAATGCCTTTTCGTCTATCTCAAGCGCCCGCTTATACAAAGGTTCCGCCTCGGCGTACTTCCCCTGTTTACGATACACTTCTGCGAGATTATTGAGGTCGATGGCAAAATCTGGATGATCTGGCCCCAAGGCTTTTTTGTCTATCTCTATCGCCCGCTTATATAACGGCTCCGCCTCGGCATATTTCCCCTGTGATTTATATAATAATGCGTGATTGTTCAATGCTGCAGCCATATTTGGATGGTTTTCACCAAGGGCCGTCTCATTAATTTCTAGCACTCGTTCATACAACGACTCTGCTTCTCCGTATTTCCCCTGTGCACGATACAATTCCGCGAGATTGTTTAGCCACTTGGCATAATCGGGATGATCCTCACCAAGTGTCTTTTTCCCGATCTCAATTGCCCGGTTAATATGCGATTCGGCCTGCTCGTAGTTTCCCCCACACAATAATGCAAGGCCCATGCCAGATAAAACCGCCGGGTCATCGGAGGTTTTTTCAAGCAGTTCCGCAAATATGTCACAGGCCTTGTAATATTTTCCCGCATAGTAATAAGACAAACCCATATTATATTTTAGCGGTTGGTCATTCACGTCCGAAAATACTTCTATCAAGGCTTCATACATTCGCACCGCGTCAGCATAACGCCCCTCGGCAATCGCTTCACCCGCAGCCTTAATTTTGTCGCACACCGCCTGGCCGATTTCGGGGCATGTCATCCCCGTCGCATCCAGAATTTCCTCAAAGGTCTTTGGTGGCAGTATCCCCGTCCGCTCATCACGCGCCCGTATCGCTTCATCGATTAATTGAGGCACATCTTCTTTCGTGACTGACGTTTGCGATGACCTGACAGCATAATAGACACTGACTACTGCACATAGTCCCAGAATTGTCAGCACTACGGGATGCGTAATGAAACTGCCAAGCCTGAGCCATGCCCTTTTCGTGCCTTTCTCATATTTTTGATATAAATGAGTCCGGCAATATCCTTCGCCTTTAACAGCGTTTTTCTTGCATGGCTCGCCCGATTTCGTGCTCCCCTGACACTTTTCACCCATATTTTATATCCTTTACGGTACTGTACTCGCTCGCGGCAACGCTTTGCGTGTTGCGGCAGGTCTTGATCCGCCTTGGCGGATTGTGACCTGCCGCCATTCATGGTTGTTCCCGTCACCTTGATGATGCCCAAGATGCCTGTCCCTCCGTGACACTATTTTAAATATAGACAATTTCGACATAGAATCAATGTTGATTCATGAAGCATCTACTATTGTGAAAGACCAGAATGGAGGTAGCGTATGCCGGCTGCGAGAATACAAAAACAACATAGTTTTAATGTTCACCGGTTAAAAATGACAATTCAAACCCAATTCGGCGTAAGCGGCTGTATGATTATAGGTAACAGCGAGTTGCGTCAGGAAAGGGTTCCTGACGCCGCAGAAAAACAAAAACATGACGAACGAACCCAATTCGGTGTAAGCGGCTGTAAGATTATAGGTAACGGCGAATTTCATGAAGAGCAATCCTGCGTTCTGCTCCAGAGATTGATCATCTTCGCGACAGCCAAAAACAGGCTTTTGCCTGTCCCAGTGGGAGCCCTGTGCTCCGGGGGAATAGCTATTCAACGCATCCCAATAATGGTGCCGGACCTCCCTTGAAGACATAGCTGATCAAATATACGGCGTCGCCGACATTGATAGTACAATCGGCATTGACATCGGCATAGTTGGGATAGTCCGGCGCCGGTCCGCCGTTGAAGATAAAGTTGATAAGAAACACGGCATCGCCGACATTGATCTGACCATCGAGGTTGGCATCGCCAGGACCATAGCCGGCATCCTCGATGGATAGTGTTAATTCTTCTATGTCGATATATCCGGGTTCCAGGGCGTCGGCCGCCCTGATAGTAAAGCTGAATTCACCGGTATCGAAAGATCTCCCGGAAATGATCCCGGTGGATTCATCGAGCTGCCATCCGGAGGGAAGGCTGCCGGATATGATTTCGGCGGTAAAGGTATCGCTGGCGCAAATGATAACAACAGTATCGCAATATTCCTCACCCTGAACGGCATCGTCGATGTTGTCGGTGATGATATGGAGAGTATAATCCTCACGCTGATGGTATTCCAAAAGCCAGTTATGGGGATCGAAAAAGATCGAATCGGGTTCGAATGTGGTATGCAAAACCACATCCTGAACGCGTTGATCATTCCAGGCCGAGACGATGGTATAACCGGGGCCGTACCAGAATTGAAAATCTATCGGGGCGGTAAATACCTGAGGATCGGTATCATGAACCTGGGATAGATGAACATAGGTGTCGTAACCGGAAGCACCGGTCCCCGGAGTTTTTACTGTTTTGGTTGAAAATCGGTAAATAGGATAGTTGTCGCCGTAAACCCATTGCTGGAAGAAATATCCAAGGTCGATACCGGTGACATCCTCACATATGGACTGGAAATCCTCGGTAGTGGCATTATCATAGGCAAAAGCTGCACCATAGGCGGGAAAGATGGGGAAGAAAAGGCTGTCACCGACATGGCGACGAAGCATATGTAAAACCCAGGCGCCTCTGTGATAAGTGAGAGAAGCCGAGAAAATCCGCCAGACGTCGGTGGTGTCATAAACATAGACGCTGCCGTTGACATGGTTTTCCAGCTCGTCCATGTATTCGAGGTAAAAGTACTTGCCGTATTTCTGCTCATACAACAGAGCTTCAGCATATGTCCCAAAACCCTCATTAAGCCAGATGTGATGCCAGTCCTTACAGGTGACCAGGTTGCCCCACCAGTGATGCGCCAATTCATGAATGATTATGTCATGCCGCCGTGACAGTTGGATATTGAGCAGAGTATTGGTTTGATGTTCCATGCCATGCACGATCCCCATGGAGTGGCCGTATTTTTCGTTGATGAACGGGTATTCACCGAATAGGTTAGAATAAATTTCGATTGCCTCGGGAGTCGCCGCATAGGCCTCGATGACAGAATCATGCTGATCGGCGAAATAGTAGTTTTCAATCGGCATCGAATCGCTCGGCGAATAATGGTAGTAATCGGTCCAGAGTATATACTTGCCAATGTTTAGGCACAGGAGATAAGTGGTAATCGGATACCGTTCCTGCCAGTAGGAGGTGTAAGTCCCGTCCCCGTTGTCGGTATCGGAAATCCGAAGGCCGTTCGATGCCACGGTCAGACCGGTATCGGCAATTATCCGGATATCGGCCGAATCGGCCTTGTCGCAGGGGATATCGTTACAGGGCCACCATGACCGGGCGACAAAAGGCTCGGCATAACTTTCGATAACAGGATATCCATCATGACTTCTAAAGGCCAGTGAGGCGAACCAATCAAAAGGATTTGGCGGCGGCTGACCGTTATAGGCAATCGAAACACCGGCCAACTCATCCTGCATATAGGCTCTCTCAAGATAAATTGTCACGATATCATCCATGTGGCTGAATACCAGCGAGCCGGATTGATTATATACGGAGTCAACTGTCATACAATCGAGGAGGTTAATCCTGACGGAATCAAGAGAAGCTACCACCGGAGTAAAATAGATTCCGATTGTACCGCTGATGGTCTCGGTCTCATAATGAGGATGCCACAGAATATCATAGAACGTGACATCATACTCCTGCCAGTTGGTGCTCTGCGATGATTCCAGGAACTTGCTGATGGCATGCCTTCTTTCGAGGCTTCCGGCCTTCAGTCGGGCCAGTTGTTGATGGGATTCGACGGGGCTGAATCCGAGATCGATTTTATCACGCGGATATATCAACTCCTGCGAAACTATGGGTGAAGCAGCTAGTAGAATCATTAGGGCTGCCATAATTCGATATCGTGCACTCATGACTATTCTCCCCGATTAGTATGCTATTCCACGCATCCCGGCTGCGGTTCGGGACCTGAATTGAAAACATAATTTACCAGATAAACGGCATCGCCGACATTGACGGCGCAATCGGCATTGACATCGGCCCAGTTTGGCACTTCCGGCGCCGGGCCTCCTTTGAAGATATAGTTGATCAGGTAGACGGCGTCGCCGATATCGACTGAGCCGTCGAGATTGGCATCGCCGGGGCTGTAGCCCATGTCAGTGACGCTAATCGTGTATTCTTTCGAATCGACATAGCCGGGTTCGAGGGCGTCTGTTGCCAGCACGGTGAAGGTAAACTCGCCGGTCTCCCAGGTCGAACCGAAAATGATGCCGCTGGCGGGATCGAGTTCCCAGCCGGTTGGGAGATCGCCGGAGACGATTTCGGCGGTGAATGCTTCATTGGCGGCGATAATGACAATTGTATCGTCGTACCCGGCGCCCTGAACACCATCCGGTAATTCATCAGTGAAAATGTGCAGGGTGTATGCAGATTCGGAATGTTCATCGAGCACCCAGTTGTGGGGATCAAGTCCGATGGCGTCGGGGTGATACAAAGTGTGGAACATATACAGTTGCCGTCGCTGATCGTTTTGCACCTCCTGTACGGCATAGTTGCTGTCTATCCAGAATTGGATATCGATCGATGTGACAAAAACCTGTGGATTGGTGGCCTGAATCTGTTCCAAATAGATATAGGTATTCCAACCAGTTCCGACGGGTGGCCGTCTAATCACCGCCGAATATTGGTATGTCGGATGGGCGAACCCGTATACCCATTGCTGGAAAAACCAGTCAAGGTCCTGACCCGTGACCTCTTCGCAGACGGCTATAAACTCATCGGTGACTGCGGATTCGTAGGCATAGGTAGCGCCGTACTGCTGCAGGATCGGGAAAAAATCTTCGTCGCCGATGAGATGGCGAAGCATGTGCAGCACCCAGGCGCCTTTACGGTAAACGATAGAACTCAGAACATTGGTAGTATCGTACTGGTAAACGCTGCCATAAGTAAACCACTCCTTCTCAAGCATGTAGGCATGGTAGAAACCGATCCCCTTGGTGGCTTCAAAGAAAAGCGCTTCACAGTAGGTGGCAAAACCCTCGTTGAGCCAGACATTGCTCCAGGTACGACAGGTAATCATATCGCCCCACCAGGAGTGAGCCAACTCGTGGACGATCACTTCGTCTCTTTTACTGTAATCGGGATCTAAAGCCGTATTGGTTTGATATTCCATGCCGCCGCCGGTGACCTGAGTGATGCCGTATTTTTCATCGGCAAAGGGGTAGGGGCCGAAAAGGTTCTCGAAAATCTCCATGGCGTCATTGGTCACCGCCAGGGTGATGATGCTGATGTCGTATTCGTCGGGCTGCAGATAGTTGACGATCGGGATGGTGTTTCCAAAGGGAGAAATGTACTGATCTTCCCAGCGTATAAAACGTCCGACGGCGATAGCAACCAGGTAGGTGGAGATAGGATATCGTTCGCTCCAGTGGGCGGTATGGGTTCCATCGCCGTTGTCGATATCCGCCATCAGCAGTCCGTTGCCGGTGATGGCCAAGGCGGTATCGGTGGTCACATGCACATCGACCGAATCGGCTTTATCCATCGGAATATCGTTGCATGGCCACCATTCACGGGAATAGTAGGGTTCGGTAAACACGGAGGCTTCGGGATAGCCGTCGCGAGTGTAAAACATCATACCCCAATACCCTTGCTCCGGGACGCTGTATACAACGGTGAAGTCGAACAATTTGCCGCTTTCATAAATTCGATCCAGGTAAACAGTCAAATGATGATTGGTATGAGTATATGACAATACTCCGGTAGTATTGTAAACGGAATCGACGGTGGCGCCGTCGGTCAGATTGACAATCACACTATCGAGTTCGGGTACGGTTACCAATCCATGTATACCGACCCGGCCGGAGAGGGCCTCGGTAGCAAAATCAGGATACCAGTAGCAGTCATAATAGGTAATGTCGTATTCCTGCCAGTTGGTGTTGTTGTCGGCTATCCGGTCGGGTTCGACATCCCCTTGGTGTTGAAGCGCCGCGGCTCTAGCCCGATCCATCTTTTCGACAGCGGAATTAGGGTCGAAACCCAGATCCACTTTTTCGGACGGATAATAGATGTCCTGACCGAGGGCAAGTGTTGTCATCAGCCAAATCGCAATTGTGAGAAGAAGATACTTCGAAAACATTGATGATTTCCTTTGCGCAGATGGGAAATATTTATGGTTGCCGATCACCTGGCGACCAGCCGGTGTACGATCAGAGTTATTCAACGCAGCCCATTTGCGGGGCCGGACCTCCTTTGAAGACGTAATTTATCAAATAAACGGCATCACCGACATTGATGGCGCAGTCGCCATTAACATCGGCCCAGTTCAGAATTGGCGGCGGCGGGCCGCCGCTGAAAATGTAATTGATGGTATACACAGCATCACCGACGTTAACTTCCTGGTCGGCATTGGCATCACCGGGGCGAGGTGACGGCAGACCCATAGTTACAGCATAGGTTATCGTATCGGAATAATAGAGCGGATAAAGCGCGTCAGAAGCCTTGATGGTAAAAGTAAATGCCCCATCTTCAGTGGAATAACCGGAGATATTGCCGGTGGCGGCCTCAAGAATCCATCCCTCAGGCATCTTACCGGATAGCAATTCGTAATCATAATCGCCACTTCCGCCTTTGCAGATGATCGAATCGGAGTACCATTCGGCCTGGTGGGGAGATGCGAGTTCATCTTTGACGATATGCAGGTCGTATTCTTCCCATAGCAGGTATCGCAAAATCCAGCTATCGGGATCGAGAGCCAGGGAGTTTACTCTATATTCGGTATTGAGAATATAGTTCTGCTCACGTTGGTCATTGAATATGCTGGTTATGACTTCCCCATCGTCGGTTTTAAGATGGGTTTTGATTGGCATCGAAAATACCTGGGGATCGGTAGTGTGAATTTGTCGGACATGGAGATAAATATCGCTGCCCCCGGAGAGATTATCCTCGATAAAATAGGAGTAACGGTAATTCGGGTAATACTCTCCATGGAGCCATTCCTGAAAGAAATAATCGAGATCCTGCTCGGAAACATCCTCCATGATCTGCTGAAAGTCATCCGAAGTGGCATTACTGTAGGCATATGCGGTGGCGTATTCCTGCATGGCAGAAAAGAAAATGCTGTCTCCTACAACTCCACGAAGCATATGAATCACCCAGGCTCCTTTCCAATAGCTGCGTATCGAAAAGATAGTCATAGGGGCGGAAATGTCGTATACGTAAACGGTGCCGCCATCCAAATATCTGATTTCCTTCATATAGGCATGGAGGTACTGGGGACCATTGATCGCTTCATAAAATAATGCCTCGCAATAAGTGCCGAAACCCTCATTGAGCCATATATGCTCCCAGGTTTGGCAGGTGACCAGATTACCCCACCAGTGATGGGCCAGCTCATGCACGATGGTGGGCTCGTCGCAGAGGTAGAAATGATTTAGAAAGGTATTGGTTTGATGCTCCATACCATGCACATTGCACATTGAATGTCCGTATTTTTCATCGATAAACGGGTACTCGCAAAAAAGATCGGCAAAAACCGAAATAGCCAGCGGGGTTACATCCATTGCCAGATTGGGGTCATCCTCCCATTCAGGAAATACGTAATTGACTATCGGCATCGAGTCGGTCGGTGAATAATGGTAATAGTCGGTATATGAAACGTAATTGGTGACGGCGAGGCAGATCAAATAGGTGGTTATCGGATAACGAGATCTCCAGTGCATCGTATGCGTCCCGTCACCATGATCGATATCGGAGATCAGCAGACCATTGCTGGTCCCGACCATGCCGGTATCGACAATGATCCGGACATCGCTGGAGTCGGCCTTATCCCAGGGAACATCCTTGCAGGGCCACCATTGCCGGGCGCTGTACGGTTCAGACAAATTTTCCACAATCGGGACACCATTATGAGCAGTAAACATGAGTCCGTCAAAAAACAATTCGTAGGGGGGAGGATGTCCCTCATAAACAATTGTAAAATCAAATCGCTCACCCTCCTGATACACCCGATCAAGGTCGACAAATAGCAGCCCGCTCTGGTGAGTGGCCAACAATTCGCCGGAGGCGTTGTACGCTGTATCGACGATCATGTTTTCATGCAAAAACACCAGTACCCGGTCCAGGTCCGGCTCATTCGATATGGCATGAATCGTTACTTCTCCGTAAATGGTCGAATCGGAAAAATCCGGGCGCCAGATGATGTCATAGTAGGTGACATCGTATTTGTCGATCTCCGATTTGGTTTCCGGGAGCAATAGTTTTTCTTTTTCGACCTGCTGTGCCAGTGATCTGGCCTTCATCGCCGCCAGCATCCGGGTCGATTGTCCCGGCTGAAAACCAAAATCGATTTCAGTCTCAGAAGAGGAGTCAACCTGGGCAAAAGAAATACTGAGGTTGATCATGAAGGCCAAAATCGCGAGGATTAGAAGTCTGCAAAGCATAGATTTCCTCTCATCTTTGAATGGCAGGCGGTCAATATTACCGGTGGGCGAGGGAAGAACCGGCACTCAGTCGAGAGAAAAGAAACTTGGGCTGCTTTGGCCTATTAATAAAATAGTGGCCATTACTGTATACGTCAAGCGATAAAACCACCAAGCCGATTGTAGTCAAACCGAAATTTCCTTCCCAATCGCCACGGTCGATCGTGATGCATTGTTATTAGCTGACATAGCACCTCGCCAACAGAGGCGTGGGGATCTCTCTACTTAATGTGATCCCTAAGCGATGGGAATATTACAGTACTCAAAAAAAAAATTACAATTTGCAAAAAAAAGTAACCTTTTCAAAAAAATGACGTTATATTCACAAAATGACTATGAGGTCATAATATGACGTGAGAGTATTGTTATGAATAAATCAACAAGTAAACGAAAAGAACGGGAGAAGGAGGCACGGCGGGAGGCGATACTTAATGCCGCCGCACGGGTGTTTTCCCGCAAAAGCTACCATGAAGCGACCCTGGATGAGATTGCTGCCGAAGCAGAACTGGCCAAGGGAACCCTGTACAATTACTACAAGGACAAACAGGACATCTTTTTTTCTCTGATTGATCAAGGCTTGCGGAAGTCTCAGCAAAATTTCGAGACAATGATCTCCATGGGAGGCGGTCTTGAGGATTTGTTGACAAGATGTTTTGCTTCGTCTCTCGAAATTGTCAAGGATCACAAGTATCTGTATCGTCTGATGCTTACGGCCGGAGCTCATCTCAATGAAAAGGTGCAGGTGGAGGTAATGGAGAACTGGCATAATCAATCTGTGCTTGGCGCCGAGAAGCTGAGTAAGGCTTTTGCCTCGATGCCGGAAACATCACATCTGGCGCCAATTGAAAGACTAATCGGCGCCAATCTCGTTTTCTCGGCCATTCACAGTCTCCATCATCGCCAAATGCTGGAGCGAGATACGGGGAACCTACAGGAAGATATTAAAAATTATGTCCGGTTAATTGTCCGGGCTTTGACATCGGAGAAAACCACATGAGGATCTTTGCAGTTGTTGTAGCGCTGCTGGTTCTGGCGTCGGTTGTGTCGGCAGACTCGGTCGAACTCAGTCGGCGGCAGGCGGTGCAGACGGCGCTGGAGCAGAATGAAGCTTACCAATCGGCTCAGCTGGAAAAGGACCGCATTCGAGGGCAATATATTGAAGCGCGTTCAGGTGCTTTTCCCAAATTGACTCTCGAAAGTTCATACCTACGGAATATTGATCTTCAGACATCGTTTCTAACTATGACTGGTGAAGATGGCACATCCGAGCGATTTAAACTGCAGTTCGGCACCCCCCACAATTATTCTCTAGGCTTAAATCTCTATCAGCCTCTCTATTCCGCCGGCAGGGTGGGGGCGGCGATCAAGATCGCCGGTTACGGCAATAAATTCACAGACGCCGGAATAGTACAGGCTCGACATGAGGTGGCCAACGCGACCGATCGAGCCTATCTTGCTGCGGTTGCGGCCCGCGAAGCGGAGGGGGCCTATCGGGAAGCTGAACAGTTGGCCGATTCCAATCTGGCGGTGGTCAAGATGCTTTTTGATCAGGGGCAGGTTTCGGAATTTGATTATCTGCAGGCCCAGGTTCGGGCGGCCAATACCCGGCCCGACCGTATAGCCGCCGCCAATCGTACCCGCCTGGCATTTGATTATCTTCGAAATATCCTGGCTTTGCCAACCGGTACCGAAATCAAATTGGCTTCGACGATAGAAAAGGTGGAAATTCCAGAAATATCGCTGGGGAAGCTAACCGACGAGGCGATTCAGAATCGTCCGGAATTGCGTCAGAGCCAGCAGATGATAAGTATTAATAAAAAGCTGATCAGCATTGCCTCCAGTGGATACCGGCCCAGTCTGGGTCTCAACAGTCGGGTGCAATGGGACAGTTTCCAGGATGAATTCAAAAAGGTATCATTCTCGGGCGATACCTGGAATCGATCCTGGAATGTGGCCCTGGTGATGAACTGGCCGATATTCACCGGTTTTGAGACCAGCGGAAAAGTCCGTCAGGCCAAAGTTGATTATTCGCAGAGCAGGCTGGCCAATACGCAATTGATTCGCCAGATAGGTCTTGAGGTTCGAGACGCTTTTGGCCGGGCTGAGGAGGCGGGGAAGCGGGTCGAAGCTATTGGAGAGACGGTCAGTCAGGCCGAGCGTGGTGTCGAAATCGCGCAGGTTCGCTTTAAAAACGGTATCGGTATTCAATTGGAATTTTTGGGTGCGCAGGTGGCTCTGACCACTGCCAGGGTAAATCGCATCGCCGCTCTGCATGATCTGGCGGTGGCAATCGGCGAACTCCGGCGAGCAGTCGGACGCGAATGGGACACACAATGGTAAGGGAAAAAACGATGATTTATCGATTTGTGATAGTGGTGCTGATGGCGGGGGCCATCCTGATCGGATGCAGTGAAAGCGATCAGGAAAACACCGCCCCGGAAAAAAAGGCTGTGGTGGTGACGGTTAAGACGGAAACGGTGAAAGAGATCGATTTTCCGGTGATCATGAGATTCGGTGGGAATTTGCGAGGCGATCGCCAGACGACTATTCCGGCCCGTGTGACCACAACAGTAACTGAAATTCCGGTTAAGATCGGCCAGAGTGTCAAAACCGGCGAAATGCTGGTTAGACTCGATCCGGGTGGTGTTCAGTCTCAATATCGTCAGGCCGATGCGGTTTTTCGCAATGCCGAGAAACAATGGAATAAGATGAAAACTTTGTTCGAGGCCGGTGCGATTTCCGAGATGCAGATGGACGGCGCCGAAACCGAATACGAAGTGGCTAAAGCAAATTTCGGTTCGGCCCGAAAGTCGATTGAAATCGAGGCGCCGTTTGACGGTATCGTCACCGATATTCATGTCCGCCTCGGAGATGAGGTGGCGCCGGGGAGGCCGGTAGTGGCTGTGGCTAATGTCGGTTCCCTTAGGCTGCTTCTGGATATTGCCGCCAGCCAGGTTGGGAAATTAAAAGATGGACAAACGGTACTCGTAACATCGCCGACAGATTCCTCGGTGGTTATGCACGGCACCGTTTTCAGTATTGCTGACGCCGCCAATAGTGCCACTCGAAGTTTTGAAGTCGAATGTCATTTCCCATCCCCAATGAAGGGGTTTGCCCCGGGGATGTATGTCACCGCCGAAATCGAAACGGAGATGATTGCATCTGCGATGGTGGTCCCCAGTGAAGCATTGTTGTATCGATCGGGGAAAACGATGCTGTATCTCGTGAAAGACAACAAAGCGGTTTTGACCGATGTTTTGGAACTGGCGAGTGCTCATGGTATGTCGGCGGTTGAGGGAGAAATAGAATCGGGCCAGAAAGTAGTCGTTGTCGGGCATAAAAACCTGACTCCCGGGACAGCGGTGAGGGAGGTCGGGCAATGATTCTATCCGATGTTTCCATCAGGCGCCCTGTTTTTGCAACCATGATGACTTTGGCGCTGATTGTTCTGGGAGTAGCCTCATATTTTGCCCTCTCGGTTGACCTTTTTCCGGATGTCGACTTTCCCTTTGTAATTGTTTCGGTCACTTATCCGGGAGCGAGCGCGGAGTCGGTCGAAACCGATATTTCCAAGAAAGTCGAGGATGCCTGCAATACCATCGCCGGGGTCGATCATATCGAGTCGACAGCGTACGAGGGGTATTCGATGACGTTTATCCAGTTTACGCTGGAAACCGATGGTCTCGATGCCGCCGCCGAAGTTCGTGACAAAATCTCGACCATCAGGGGAGAACTTCCTAAAGATATCGAGGAACCGATCATTCAAAGGTTCGACCCCGATCAGGCTGCGATTATTTCCCTGGCGATTTCCGGGTCGCAATCGATGAGGGATTTGACTGATTTTGTCGATGATATCATCCGGCCCAGGCTGGAGAATATTTCCGGCGTCGGCGCCGCGACATTAGTCGGCTCCGCGGTCAGGGAAATTCAGGTGCGTCTCGATCCGGAGCGGATGAGCGCTTTGGACATTGCTCCCTCGATGGTGGCTGCAAAATTGCGCGCCGCCAATATCGAATTTCCGGGAGGTAAAGTTGACGATGGTGGCCGGGAATGGGTGCTGCGAACCATGGGCCGATTTGAATCGATCCAACAAATCCGCGATGTGGTGGTTCTGACTCCCCAAGGTCGCATGGTACGACTTTCGGAGATAGCCGAGGTACTCGATACTGAGGAAAAAAGAACCTCAGCTTCACGACTTAACGGCGAGGCTTCGATCGGGCTTGAAATTCGCCGCCAATCGGGCGCCAATACCGTTCAGGTTGCTGGCGATGTCAAAAAGGAAATAGAAAAAATACGTGTCGATCTTCCGGCCGGGATGAGTATTGTTGTGGCCAATGATCAATCGATCTTTATAGAAAATGCGATTGAGGATGTCCTGGTCAATATCGCCTACGGAGGCGGACTGGCGATCCTGGTAATTTTCCTCTTTCTGGCCAATGTGCGCAGCACGATTATCAGCGGCATTGCCATTCCGACTTCGATTATCGCCACCTTTACTCTGATGCGGCTGCTCGGTTTTACCATCAACTTCATGACGCTTCTGGGGTTGTCGCTGGCGGTCGGGTTACTTATCGACGATGCCATTGTGGTCATGGAAAATATTTACCGGCATATGGAGATGGGCAAAAAACCAATGCAGGCCGCCCGGGAGGCGACCAACGAGATCGGACTGGCGGTATCGGCCACAGCCTTTTCCATTATCGTCGTCTTTCTGCCGGTCGCATTCATGGATGGTATTGTCGGGCAGTTTTTCTATTCCTTCGGGATGACTGTCGCCTTCGCAATCGCGGTCAGTTTGTTTGTGGCCTTTACCCTGACGCCGATGTTATCATCGAAATTTCTCAGCGTCGGGTCGCAGAAGAAGGAAAACGCTTTCTATAAACGCCTGAAGAAATTTGGTGATATGTTTGCCTGGATTGAAAAGGAATGGTATCGGCCAAGTCTTGCCTGGTGCCTGAAACATCGCTTTATCACCATGTCTCTGGCGACCACCGCCTTTGTCGGAAGTCTGGTGCTCGGTTCCTTTATCGGTTCGGAGTTTATGCCACAGACAGACGAAAGCGTCGTTTATGTCAATCTCGAAGGCCGGGCCGGAAATTCTCTGGATAGAACAATCGATCAAATCGATCCGGTGGAAAAAATTATCCTCGATCATCCCGAGGTTGTCAGCGTTCTGACGACTATCGGAGCGGGAGCCAATCCGGTCTACAAAGGTAATATGATCGTTAAGATGGTCGGTCTGACCGAGCGCGAAGTGTCGTCTGATAGTCTCGGAAAACTGCTGCGAGAAGAACTCAAGGAAGTTCCGGGACTGTTCTACACCGTCAGCACAGAAGGTGATGAGCATAATACGCCGATTTCGATTTCAGTAAATGGCCCCGATCTTGATCGACTTGACCAGTACTCCAGCCTGCTTATGGATCGCATACGGGATATCCCCGGAGTGGTCGACCTCAAATCATCGCAGGAGGCTGGCAAACCTGAATTACGGGTCAATCTAAATCGCGATCTGGTTTCCGATCTCGGCGTCAATATCGCCGATATCGCCATGACCCTGAGGACCTTTGTCGACGGTGAGGTTGTCTCGCGCTACAAAGAAGGCGACGATGAATACGACATCCGCCTTCAGGTGGCCGAAAAATACCGGCGCGATCCCGGCAGTATAGGAACCCTCGCCGTTTCATCGGCAAAAGAGATCGATGGCCGCGATCGTTTCACGGTGCCGCTAAATCATATCGCCGAAATTAGCGCGGGGTCAAGCCCGGCCGAGATTAAAAGATTTGACCGTATCCGTGAAGTGCGCATCTACGGCGGCGTGGTCGATCGTTCATCGGGTGAAGTCCGGGCCGATATCCAGATGGTCATGGACTCGATGAATCTTGAGCAAGGGTATAAGATGGGAATGGTCGGTGAGGCGGAATGGATGGAGGAATCGTTCAGGAATATCATCATGGCCCTGGTTATGGCGGTGATCTTTATTTACCTGGTACTGGCCAGCCAGTATAACAGCTTTGTCGATCCTTTATCGATTATGATGTCGCAGCCGCTTGCGATTGTCGGAGCGATGATCGGTTTATTGATGTTTGGGTCTAATTTCTCGATTATGTCGCTAATCGGTATTGTCATGCTCATGGGGCTGGTGACCAAGAACGCGATTTTGTTGGTTGATTTCGCCAAACAGCGCCGCGCGCAAGGGATGGAGCGCAATGCCGCCATTCTTGAAGCGGGGCCGATCAGGTTCCGGCCGATTCTGATGACAGCCTTGTCGACTATCTTTGGCGTTCTGCCGCTGGCTCTTGGTTTTGGGTCGGGAGCGGAATTGCGTGCCCCGATTGCCAGGGCGGTCATGGGCGGCATGATTTCATCAACGTTCCTGACGCTTTTGGTAATCCCGGTCGTCTATACCTATTTTGATGACCTCGCGCATGGAAATTTCCGCGCCCTGCTTGGATTAAAACCCAAACAGAAAAAGGTAGTCAGCGTACATTAGATACAATATTGTAGTGAGTATTGTACAAGACGGCGGGCCCCAGGTGTAATGGGACCTGCCTTTTTTGTGATTTGCATAAAGTTTGCGGCTTACGATTT
>DAOUTW010000058.1 GCA_030668485.1 Candidatus Zixiibacteriota bacterium | reverse complement strand
CACCCTCGACACCATAACCCTTGTCGGATACAGTCTTGTGGTTGAAAGCCGCTATGCCGAATACCACCCGGAATTTCGACCGATCCAGATCAGGACCGGAAAACGGGGTGACGCCAACGGCGACGGTGATATCAATACCGGTGATCCGGTATATCTGATCAACTATGTCTTCAAGGGCGGACCGCCTCCGGTTTCGGAATATAACGGCGATGCCAACGGGGACGGTTCGGTCAATATCGCCGACGCCGTTTACCTGATCAGTCATATCTTCCAGGGCGGCCCCCCGCCTCCACCCTGATTAGACGAAAAAAAATTATTTTTTTTATTGACTGGAACGGTTTTTTTGCTAATTTGTACAAACTTATACCCCGTTTCAGGTTCTCCGCCTATGAGGCCGCCTGTGGAGGGGAGACAAACACGAAAGAAGTTTCGTAAACCTTAATTAACCTGATGTGCGTTGCGCATGGAGGCAAGCGTATGAAAAGTAAACTGATAATGTTATTGGCGATTTTGTTGTTGTCATTTGGCGCGTCACAGGCGGCCGATTCGGTTGCAATCTATATTTATGACGTCACTAATGATGTGGTACTGGATCCAACGACTGATACCATCTATACCCTCGATGCCGATGGCAACGAGCTTTCATATCAGATGTGGATTGGTTTGGAGAACGATGTCGAACTGGGCGGCATGTCTCTGGGATTCAAAATTTCATCGTCTGATGGAGTTCTCTGGCAGTATGACGCTCAGGTGGATGGAATATCCGGTGACAGTAATCTCGCGGCCGTCACGGTTTTTCCGGGTTGTCGTCTGGATCCGCATGATGATGTCTTTGACATGACCGGTTTGTTGATTACCGATGCTGACACCGACGGCGCCCTGGATGACCTGATGATGTTTGGCGGTGTCAGCCTGTCGGCCAGCCTGCCGACAGGACCGATGCAGCCCATGATCGCTCTGCATTTCACTCCCGGCGGCGTGACCTTCCCCGAAGAGAAGACACTTTGCTTCGACTCTACATTTATTCCGCCGAGCGGTGCCTTTGTTTATGTGGACCCCCTCGGTTCGACTTTCTCGCCGGCAATCGCCCCTGAGATTTGTTTCCCGGTCGCATCGTTGTTTGAACCTGTTGCCACGGGCGACGAGAACTCGGGAGTTCCGGACGTCTTCGATCTGAGTCAGAACCATCCCAACCCGTTCAACCCTGTAACTACGATCAGCTACAGCGTTGCCCGGAAGACCAATGTCAATATATCGGTCTTCAATATTCTCGGACAGAAAGTGGCTACGTTGGTTGACGGCGAAGTCGCCGCAGGCCCACAGGAAGCGAGATGGGAAGGTGTTGACGATAATGGCAGTAATGTCGCATCCGGTATTTATTTCTACAAGATGATTACCGACGACTTCATCGAGACCCGCAAAATGGCTCTGATGCGCTAGTCGTATCCAATCGCATAAGATAAAAAAGCCCTTCTTTGAAGGGCTTTTTTTTTGGGATAATCGCTCACGGACAGGCCCGATACGATCCTAATTTCTTTGACTCACTTTCAACAATTTGCTATAGTTTCATATGGGCACAATCGGCATTCCCGGGGTGCCCGATATTATGTAATACCCTTTTGCTGGCGCAAAGAAATTTTAATGGGAGAACCAGAGCATGAAATATACCATATTAGCATTTCTGGCACTACTGATGATCTCCGTATCAGTAACAACTGCGGCTGATTCGGTCGCGGTAACTGTCTGCGACGGTCGCACCGAGAGAGTACTCGACCCGGCAGTCGATACCCTGTACCTCGTCGATCTGGATGGCGATCCCATCCCGTATCAACTACGCGTCAATATTGAAAATGATATCGCCCTAGGGGGAATTTCTCTGGGGATGCGAATATGGTCGGACGACGGCGTCATCTGGCAATACGAGGCGCAACCGGACGGTATCGGACCCGGAGGCCCCAACACCGGCGAGGCGGCAGTAACGGTTATTCCCGGATGCCGCATCGACCCTGCCGATTCCATCTTTGACCTGACCGGTCTGATAGTCACGGAAAAAGATGTCGATGGCATTGCCGATGACACTATTGTCTTCGGCGGTATAACCATATTCGATTCGGTCTCTCAGGGACCGATGGAGCCGATTATTGCAGTGCATTTTATAGTTGGAGGAGTTGGGCCGGTTGAGGTAAAAACAATCTGTTTCGATTCCGCCTTTTCACCGCCGGTTGCCAGTTGGGTGTTTTCAGATATGGACGGCAACTCATTTCCACCGGCAATTGCTCCGGCGGTATGCTTCCCGGTAGCCTCCCAGAATCCCAATGCAGCCGATGGTTACAATCCGTCGATTCCCTATGCCTTCAGCCTTGCCCAGAATCGCCCCAATCCGTTTAACCCGACCACCGTCATCGAATTCAGCCTGGCCCGGACCACGCATGTCGATATTTCAATCTATAACATCCTCGGACAGGAAGTCGTGACTTTGGTCAGAGGAGAGATGGGAGCCGGACCGCATCAGGTAAGATGGGATGGTTCCGACGCCAATGGCGATGAGGTCGCCTCGGGGATATACCTATACCGCATCGACACCGAATCCTTTGTCGCCACCAGGAAAATGGCGTTGATGCGTTAAGTTGTTGCTGTACACTATATTCCCAAAATACATCGGCTTGGCGTGACTTTTTTACTTGACAGAACATGGATAATATGATATAATTTACGTACAAGGACCCGGCCTCTTTTTTCAACCGATCTATTATTCCGCAGCAGTTGGCCATGGGAGGGTCGAGTGTTATTCAATTTTTGTAAATGGCATTATCCGAAGGAGGGGTGAATCATGTCTCAGCGAAAAGCTAATCATCGATTCTGCGCGGGAAGATTTGTGATCGCTTCGATTCTGTCGGTTTTGATTTTTGTTTCACTATCATCAACCGCTCCAGCCGCCAATCAGGTTGATTTTTATGTGCCTTTGATTGATGACACTCTTCGTGTCGGAACGGCGACCTCTATTGATGTATACCTTGAAAACGACTATATCCTGTATGGAATGAGTCTCGGTTTCAAAATCTGGTCACCGGATGTGGCCTACTGGCGCTGGGTAGATATTGGCGGACTTGGTGCCACGACCCAGTGTGTGGAACTTATTGGTTCCAGCCGACTGGGCGATGGCAGTCCTTTTAATATGACAGGATTTCTGGTTACCGAATATGATGTCGATGAAACCAGTCCCGACCTGATAATGTGTGGTGGAGTGGGCACTGACGGGGGAGGCCTGCAAACCGGGCCGCTGGAACATATGTATTCCATGCATTTCAATCCGATGGCAGTCGGATGGCCAACGGTCCGCACCATTTGTATTGACAGTGTCTTTGTCCCCCCGAATGGGGCCTTTGTGTTTGTCGATTATGGCGGTTCGGCTAATGCCCCGGTGACACTCTGGCCGAATGGTGGCAAATGCTACCCGGTTGGCTGGTGTCGATGCAGCCCTCCCATATGGGACCCCGATCTGCCGACCGAGATGACAATCAATTATGGAGAAACCGGTTCGGTCATTCTATCAGCTACTGATATGGAAGGAAGCGATATTATTTTTGGGGATCTCGTACTGTCAGGTGGGTCCGGTGTAGCGACCCTTGATGATTATGGCGACGGCACCTGCGAAATATCCTATACGCCGGTCATTGATGATGTCGGAAATGCAATCACAATCTCAGTAAAAACCGGAGACGCACATCATCCCTTTGAGGTTATGTACCCTTATGTCATCGATGTCACGGTTGAGCATAACCCGCTTTCCCTCGATTGCGGCGGCGGATATGCCAACGGCGCCACCAACAATCAGATTACAAAGACCGATATCACTGTACCGGCGGAACCGCCCTTCGAGGGCCTGGTGTACAGCTTGATTTCAGGTCAAGGTGAAGTCGATCCGGAAACAGGCGAATATTCATGGACGCCGGGACCGACCGATATCGGCCTGTTTGCCGTTGTTATAGGCGTTACCGATGGCGTGTACTCCGCTCAGTGTGGTTTCCAGATTGAGGTGGTTGATGAGGCCTGCTGTCCGGGCGATGTCAATTTTACCGGCGACGTCAATGTCGGTGATGCGGTGTCGCTGCTCAATTATATCTTCAAGGGAGGGCCTGCACCACGGGTAATGAACTGGGCCGATGCCAATGCCGATTGCAGCGTCAATGTCGGTGATGTCGTTTACCTGATCGGCTATGTCTTCCGGTCCGGTCCGGCGCCGCAGTTGGGATGTTATTATTAGATAAAATGCATGAACATTGGGAGGGAAGTATGCATCAGGATATGTTGTCTCGTAATTTGCTGAATGTACGGAAAATATTCATATTTATCATCATAATATGTCTTGTTGCTGCTCTGCCATTGGCGCTTCCCGCGGCCAACCTGGTCGATGTCACCGCTTATACCTACGAGGATACCCTGGGCAATGGTATGCCCAACGCCTTTCAGGTATCGATTGAGAATGATTATATCCTGGGCGGCATGTCGCTCGGATTCAAGGTTTGGTCGCCGGATGGTGCAACATGGACCTGGGATGCCGTTCCCGGCGGTCTCGGTACACAAACCCAGTGCGTGGAACTTATCGGCACCAGCCGCATGGGCGACGGTTCTGTCTTTGACATGACCGGATTCCTTGTCACCGAGCACGATGTTGATGAAACCGGCGTAGATATTATCATGTGCGGCGGTGTGGCTATGATGGTTGGCCTACCGGTCGGCCCGTTGGAACATATGTATTCCATGCGGTTTACGCCCTATGCAAATATAGGGCTTTCTACTATTTGTATCGACAGCACCTTTGTGCCGCCGAGCGCTGCCTTTGTTTTTGTCGATATGGGTGGCGGAGCAAATCATCCAGCAACGCTGTGGCCGGATGGTGGTCGATGCTGGCCGGTGTCCGGCCATGGGCATTGTTGGGCCGAATGGGATGAGGCGTTGCCGGAAGAGATGACAGTAAGCAAATGCGGATCAAACAGCGTGACTCTGTCCGCTTCACATCCGCTGATGCCGGTAGATTTTTATCTGTACCGACTAAGCGGTGGTCTCGGCACCGCCACCGTCATCGATAATGGGGACGGCACATGCGAAGTAATCTACGAACCGGTTCCCGAAGATGTCGGTCAGGCCATATCGATTGAAATTGATGCCGATTGTGACGGTTGTCCCTCAAGCCAAAGCCTTTATGAACTCACAGTGATTGTTACTAATAGTTCCCCGTCGATTGATTGTGGTTCCTACTATCTTTGGGGAGCGACCAATAATCTGATGACCAAAGATGATATACTGGCTGTCGACGGCGATGACTGCGACGAAATTGAGTACTTCATAATCACCGGACCGGGTGAAATCGATCCAGTTAGCGGCGTTTATACCTGGATGCCGGGGCCATCGGATATTGGAGAGTATATGGTCACCGTGGGGGCCACTGACGACCTCGATACCGCCCAGGGCTCCTTCCAGGCCGGTGTGCTGGATGAGTCATGCTGCCCCGGTGATGTCAATTTTACCGGCGATGTCAATGTCGGTGATGCCGTGTCGCTGCTCAATTATATCTTCAAGGGGGGACCTGCACCAAGGGTAATGAACTGGGCCGATGCCAATGCCGATTGCACTGTAAATGTCGGTGACGTCGTGTACCTGATCGGCTATATCTTCCGATCCGGCCCGGCGCCGCAATTGGGGTGCTATTATTAGGTGGCATAGCCAACATAAATATACTGTTGACGGTAGCGAAATATTCGCTATATTAATAATATAGACTCATCTATAGATTATTGCTGCCGTTATAATATTTCTGATCCTGAATAGGGAGGGAATTATGTCTCGGAATCTTATTTCAATCAAAACCGCGCCAGGGATCATGGTGGCGCTTTTCCTATTATTTTTTGTTACCTTTTCACCGGTTGCGGCCGAAAATGTAATCGGCATTGATGTCATCCTTATTCAGGATACTATTTCCATTCACTATCCGACGTCTTTTGATTTCTCTATTGGAAACGATGTCCAACTGGGAGGGCTGAGCCTCGGTTTTAAGGTCTTTTCACCCGATGGGGTTACATGGACCTGGATTTCCGAATGTATGGCAGGGATGGACCCCGGATTTGTTTGCATCGTGCCCGGTAGTCGCGCCGACGGACAGTTTTCCTATGGCGGATTCCCGTTAGACCCCGCAAGCGAAGTGGATGGAATCTCCCCTGACTACTTTATATTCGGTGGCCCGGCGGTGGCAGGAGGTATTGCCCCCGGCCAGTTGGAACATATGTTCTCGGCTCATTTTCAGGCCGGTGGTGTCGAACCCTATGATGTCGGAATTCTTTGCATCGACAGCAGCTTTATTCCTCCATCAGGGGCATTCGTTTTTTTGGATATGGGACTAAATTCATTCGTTCCTATAACCCTATGGCCGTCCGGAGGTAAATGCTGGCCGGTTGGCGATCCCCATCCTTGCATCCCCAATTGGGATGCTGGAAATCCGACCACCATGGTGATTAGCCATTGCGAGACGGGCGCCGTCCAGCTTTCTGCCACTTCCATGGAGATGGAGGATATCTATTTCCGGATAGGGAATGTTGTCGGCGGCGGAGGTGCGGCAAGCATTTCCCCCTCTGGACTTGTCACCTACACCCCGGTACCTTCCGATGTCGGGCAGTCGATTGAGATAGTGATCGAAACAACCTGCGGTCATACCCCTTTCGGTTTAGGTTTCCCTACATGGAATCTTATGGTCGAGGTCACAAATAACCCACTCGATGTCGATGGCGGTATGGCATACGTCTCCGGCGCAACCAACAACCTGATTACCAAGAACGATATCATCGTGGGTGGTAAAGATGTCTGTGATGAACTGGTGTATACTATCACTTCCGGGCCCGGAGAATTCGATCAGGCCACTGGAATCTATACCTGGATGCCGGGACCGACCGAAATCGGTATATTTGCCGTCACCTTCGAAGTAACCGACGGGATTGAAACACTCAGTGACGGCTTCAATATCGTGGTGGCGGACGAAGCCTGCTGTCCGGGTGATGCCAACTATACCGGCGATGTCAATGTCGGCGATGCCGTCTTTTTGATCAACTATATATTCAAGGGCGGCCCGGCTCCCAATGTGATGAACTGGGCCGACACCAACGCTGATTGCACTGTCAATGTTGGCGATGTCGTCTATCTTATCAACTTTATATTCAACTCCAGCGAGTCGCCACAGTTGGGATGTTACTACTAAGATATCGCACGGCGGATACTGAGATCGGCCTAAAAAGCAATAAGTGGGAAATCTGTGAGGAGCGGCGTACCTAAAGTGCGTCGCTCTTTTCTCTTAATTGTATAATAGTATTGACTATGAGCCTCAAATGGCTACATTTGAAATTATGACGTCGGAATCAAAAAGGCTGTATATCATATGATACGTATCTCGCTATTTCTTATGGTTTTCATGGCGATGCTGGCAATGCCGGCACAGGCTGCGGATTCGTTGTACTTTGTCGAAATGCTGAGCCCCGATACCATTATTGAAGGTGAAGTGATCAACGTTTTTATCTCCGTCCACGATCCAAATTTCCCCGATACTTACGATACGATCTATGTCGACCCACCGCCATCCGACCCGATTTATAAGTCATATCTCACGTTTCAGCGTTTCAACGATTCCACCTTCAACTTCCAATTTATCCCTTTTTATGACCTGATCGACGTCGATACCGATTTTGATTTTACATTTTATGCCACCGATTTAACCGATACGATTGCCGAAACAGTTACTATCAGGGTTCTGGATAATAATCCTAAGCCGGTTCTTACGCTTGATCCTGTCGGTCCCCACCGGATTGTGGAGGGTGTAACCTTCACTATTTCAGCCTCGACAACTGATCCTTATGGTAATACCCCGATTATGGAAACGAGCCCGCTTCCGGCTAATTCCGAGTTCGTCGACAGCCTCAACGGAAAAGGAACCTTTTTCTTTACCCCTGACGCTACCCAATATGGCGATTCCGCGCAGGATACGACTGTCATCTTTTATGCCCGCGATCCCGATACCGATTCATCCGCTACCATACTGGTGAATATAACCGTGACCGGACCGAATGAACCGCCTGAATTCGAAAATCCCGGCCCGCAAACAGTGGTTGAGGGGCAGCTCCTGTCACTTACCATTACCGCCATCGACACCAATGAAGCGCCGATCACCCTGTTCACATCCGATATTTCGGCCTGGAAACCGGATATGAAATTTGTCGATAACGGCGAAGGGGAAGGTCTGTTTACCTTCACCCCTTCATTTACATGGTCCGATTCCGCATCTCCCACAGTGACTTTTTATGCCGATGACGGAGCTTATCAGGACGAAATGGATATTGTCATTACCATCGACGACGCCGGCAATCAAGCTCCCGTATTTGATGACGATGTCGTCACCGATACCACCTTTCTGGAGGGCAGCGGAACTCTTACTATTCTTGTGTCGGCTTCCGATCCGGAAGGAGATACGGTCAAGTTTCTTTGGGTGGATACCCTGGAAAACAGCACTTTTGCGGTTGACCCACTAATTCCTGATACCGGTTTTTTATACTTTATACCGGCTATGGACCAGGGAGGAAAATATGAAACGCGATTTATTGCAATCGACGATAGCCTCGTAGCCGAAACTCTGACTATCAATATCGAGGTGACCGAATCAAATTATCCACCGGAGCTAACCGTTTTGCCTGCCAACTCTCAGAGCCTGAGGGAAGGCGACCGCTTGCGGATTGAATGGACAGCCCTTGATACCCTCGGTGATATCATAGAAAATATAAGCTTCGATCTCTTTCCACCACCGGACAGTTCGCTGTTCAAGGGGAGTATGACCTCGGTCAATTACGGCGATTCCGGGTATCTGGAATTCGCTCCCGATTATAATTTCGTTCAGGTCGGCGCCAGTGTCGCCATCAACATGAAATTTTCCGCGGCCGACGACTATGATACTATCAGGCAGGAGCGGGTAATAACCGTCTACAATGTCGATCAGGATATCAATGACCCCGGCGAAGCCGATACGCTGACCATGGTCGGCGCCTATTGGGCCGATTCTCTCGTGATCGATACTACCTGGTACGATTCTCTCTGGATCGATACTCTTGTCGTGATCGATACTTTCCTGGTCGATACTCTGCCCGGTTTTACTCTGACGACACGCATTTGGAACGATTCCGCCATCGCTGCGGCTATAACCGGTTTTCGCTGGTATGACCCGTGGCTGGAGTGCAAATCCGTGGAATTAAGTGCCCGCTTGGATGATGCCGCCTACAAAAAGGTCTACATTTTCAACGACAGTATGATGTTCCAGACGACTTTCATATTCTTCGACAACCTTTCGTTAGCGCCGGGCGATGGTGAATTTTTTACCGCCTATTTTGCTTACGATCCGGACCACCCCGACCTGGATATCAATTCTTTTCTGGGCTATGATACCTCCAAGGTCGGCAGTGACGGGGAGTTCTATTTCGATAAACGGATCAGGCAAAAATCGCTCAAAGATGCCTCGGTCGATGACCTGGAACTGAAATTCAATAACGAGTTCACCTATCGGCCTCTGATAAAATTCGGTGACGTTCGTAATGTTTATGATTCGGTCATGGTGGCGATTTATGATGCCGGCACCGGTGCGATTTTGGGGCGAGGCGATTACCTGTATATGTACGATGATACCGATGTGGTTAAAACTTATGAATTCCGTCTGAGTTTTGAAAATCGGGAATGGCTCGATACCCTGTCACTCGGCTTCCGAATCTATTCAGATGACGGTGCCGAATGGAAATATGAAGATCCCATCGCAAAAATAGCGCCCTCCAGCCGCATGTTCCCCGATATCGAGGTCTGGCAGGGATCATCCGGGCTGCAAATTATTACGTCCGATTTCAACGGCAAGGTAGCCGATTCGATTCATTTCAAAGGCTATGCCGGGCCATCGCCGGAAACCGGGCTGGCTCCCGGCCTGTTGGAATATATGGTCTCCATCCCGTTCACAATTGGCGGTGTTACTGGATCCGAATCCAAAACCCTTTGTTTCGATCGGGCCAATGTCGTCGACACCTTGAACCCTTGGCGGTTTGATTACCAATCCGGTGATAGCATTACCCCCGGCTATGGAGGAGGAGTCTGCTTCCCGGTGGCCGTAAAATTCGGAACTGCCGTCGATGACGCCATAAACCCCATTCCGAGGACATACAGCCTCGACCAGAATTATCCGAATCCGTTCAATCCCTCGACCACTATCAGCTTTTCTTTGCCACGGACCGAGCAGGTCAAAATCACGATTTTCAACATTCTGGGACAGGTGGTCAAAAATCTGGCCGATCAGAGCTTCAATGCCGGCGAACATACGCTCATCTGGGATGGGCGGAATAATGACGGCCGTTCGACAGCTACCGGTATATATCTGTATCACATGGAATCAGAACGATTTACAAATACCAAAAAAATGTTACTGCTGAAATAGATCGACTTTATGGTCGATATATATGGTAATTAAAAAAAATATAAGGCATTGTTAAATAAGATATTAGGAGCTGTCTTCAGGGAGGCTTGATAACAACTACAACACTATTTTTATCAATCGCTTATCCAAAAAACTAATTATTTTTGATTATTTAAGTTATCCTGTGTTTATTTTGTCCATATCCTAAGACACTACTATGCAATACTTTAGACCTATGAAATTACCTCTGAAAGGTGACTGAAATGGTAGCTCAAGGGTCCGAAAGGGAATTTCTGTTGACAATCAGGCTTGAATTAGTTACAATCACTTAGTGGCTTTTAAGGAGCCCTTTTTTAACTTGTTACCTGGTAAGAGGTTATATGTTAGGTATAGATTTAAACCGATTGACGATCGGAAAGGATATTTATTATCCATTTTCGGTTGAAATGCATTATTTCCGTGTAGATAAACGATATTGGTCAGTCTGTTTTGAACGGATCAAAAGAGCCGGTTTTCGTATTATTTCCACCCCTATACCATGGAATCTCCACCAGGATCGAAATAAGGATATCGATTTTAACGGTTTTCAGGATCCTCGAAAGGACCTGGTCGTTTTCCTGGAACTGGCGCGAGAATTCGGCTTCAAGGTTATTTTGCGGCCCGGGCCATGGATCTCCGGCCAATGGAAAAACGGGGGAATCCCCGATTTTGTACTGAAAGATCATGAATTGCTGGCTCTTGATGCCGAAGACAAAACAATCGAATTGGAAAATCTGGTCGGTGTCCCTGGAGGCAAGTTAATCAGTTATCTGCATCCTCATTTCCAGCATTTCCTGAAAAATTACTTGAAAACCATGATTGAGACCACTCGGAACTATATTCATCCCCGAGGACCGGTCTTTTTAGTCGAATTTGATTTTGAAACATCGTTCTGTCATAAAACCGGGCCGGGCGAGGCTGATTACAATGACTACATCATCAAGACGCTGTATCCCGCCTTTTTGCATACCAAATATCAAGAGGTAAAAGCTCTCAATGCCGCCTACAAGGAAAGAAACAAAGAATTCACCGATGTCGAACCTCCGAGGGATTTCTCTGGCGCCGATTTGAAGCATTTGCCCAAGTTTTTTGACTGGTTCTATTTCAAGGAATGGTACCTTTCGGAGTTTTTGACCGGGCTCGAAGAATTATTCAAATCGTATACGGTTCTTCCGCTTTTCTTCCGCTCCCTGTTTTTTAAGAATGAGAATCCTCTTCCGGAATTCTCGTTGCGTACCGAGGGCGAGCAGGAGCATCTGGTCGGGGCATCGGTTTTTCCTGATGGTTCGGCTTTCGATCTGATGCAGAAAGCTCGTTATATGCGAGCCATGTCCGATTTTGCCTGGGCGCCTTCTTTTATTTCAGGCAATTTCACCGCCAACCGTTCCGAATCGGAAACGATGTTTCCGATCACCGAAGGCCGTCGGCGCTTTTTTGTCGCAGCCGGTTTAGCCGGAGGCTTCAAAGGTATTAACCATTATATGTTTGTCAATCGCGATCACTGGTATGGCGCCCCGGTCGACAAAGACGGCACTATCGGGAGCGGATTTGAGATCATCAAACGACTTAATATCGCCATCCCGAAAATGGAAGTAAATTTACTGGAGACGGATCAGTCTCTGGCTGCCGCTTTTTACCGGCCCTATCAATGGTTAACCGCGCTTCCCCAGCCGAATAAATTCGGTTATTTAGAACGTTTATCGAAAGAAACTTTCAACGGCGTTTGTCGCGATTTCAGCCGGCTTGGGTTTGATTTCGCTGTCGGCGATATCGCCGTCCCGGAAAAACTCGAAAAATATAAAACCGTTTTCATTTCTGTGGCCGAAGTCATGTCCGGGGAAATGCAGGAAAACATCGTTTCCCTCGCGGAAAAGGGTGTCAATATTATCCTGTGCGGCCTGATGCCGAAGTATGATGAAAACGGCCGCGAGAACACCACCCTCAGCAAAAAAATCCATATCCGGACCACACCGGCCGAGGGAATTGTCGAAGTCGAGTGCGGCCGGGGTAACAAATTTACATCCTACCAGTATGGGACGATCAAGGCAACCGACGCCAAGATTAAAAAGATCGCCACCGCCAAGGGTAAAACAGTCGGTGTCGTATCGAATAAGTTCAAGGGAAAAGTGTTCGCCTTCTCATTCGATATCGCATCCGGCGGCGATTTCCGAAAGCTCAACCACTTGGAATCGGTTCTCTGCGAAGCCAAGCTGTCGACCGCCGTCTATATCTCCGATCCCAATATCGAGGTTATTTTTCAGAAGGGCGAAAAGTCGTTTGTTATCTTTATCCTGGCCCCGCCGGCCGGTGAACTGGGAGACGCCTACGATCTCAGGTTTAAGGAAATTCTGCTTAAGGTTGACTTGCGCAGTATGGGATACAAAGGCGCCAAGATCAAGCTTGTCGACCAATTCGCCGATGAGGAAGAGCCGCCTCTCAAAACGACAGTCGATGCCTTGAAAAACGGAATCGCTCTCAACATCGGATTCCCCGATGGCAAAATATTTACAGTCGAAAAAGGTTGATAATTTCAATCCGAAAAAAAGCAGCCCCTGAGGCTGCTTTTTTTTTGCCATAAAACGGTTCCATGTGACATATTGTAGTCGATTATCAGGTTGATACTTAAACTGGGGAAAAACTATGCGTTTTCTTGCCGCCGGATGTGCCATCATTTTGATTCTTGGTCTTGCCTCATGCGACACCCTGAGTTCCGAGAAAATATATAGAAATGGTGTGGTCGTCTGTTCCGATAAAACCGCCGCCGATATCGGACTGCAGGTTTTGAAGGATGGTGGCAATGCCATCGATGCCGCCTGTGCGACCGCCTTCGCCCTGGCAGTTACCTTTCCACAAGCCGGAAATATAGGTGGCGGTGGATTCGCATTGGTCTACCTGGCGGATTCTCAGCAGGTTTACTATATCGATTTCCGTGAAACCGCACCGGCTGCCGCCTCGGCCCGGATTTATCTTGACGATCAAGACGAAATAGATCGGGACAGAGCCCTCAACGGTCCTCAGGCCGCCGGAACACCGGGTACAGTGGCCGGGTTATCCGACCTTCACCTTAGATTCGGTTCGGCGGAATGGAGCGAACTGATCCACCCCGCCCGTTCTTTGGCCGATACCGGATTCATTGTCGGGCAGTCTCTGTCCGAGGCATTGCTTGAAGAAGAGGAAACCTTACGGCGCTTTGAGGCTACTGAAAAAATATTTTTTCCGGGAGGCAAATCGATTGAGCCGGGTCAACGTCTGACGCAGCCTGATCTGGCCCTGGCCCTGAGTTTCATCGAAATGAAAGGGCGCGACGGCTTTTATCTGGGTGAGACCGCCGATGCTATCGCCGAATACTGTGCCGAAAACGGCGGGTTGATCACGACCGAAGACCTGCAGAATTATACTACGGCCTGGCGTCAACCGGTCAAATTCCGATTCCGACAGCTTGATATATATGCCGCCAGCCTGCCGTCTTCAGGCGGTATCGTTATGGGTCAGATTTTGAAAATGCTCAATGAGTATGAGTTGGAGAAATATACCGCCGATGCGCCGGAATATATGCACCTCTTTGCCGAGGCATCGCGGCGGGCCTATGCCGATCGCGCCGAATATCTCGGCGACCCTGATTTTACCCCGAACCTGACCGACCAACTGCTTGATGATCATTATATAGCTTCCCGTCGGCAATCGATCGATCCTACTCATGCCTCATCATCGACCGAAATTCTGCCCGGCATGCCGGGCGGAAGCCATGAATCGGATCAAACGACCCATCTGGTGGTAGCCGATGCCGATGGCAATGTTGTCTCATTGACCTATACGGTCAATTCCTGGTTCGGATGCAAAGCGGTGGTCCCGGAATTCGGCTTTTTTCTCAACAATGAAATGGACGATTTCGCCATCCAGCCCAATGTGCCCAATGCCTTTGGTCTGACCGGCAGCGACGCCAACCGGATCGAGCCGGGCAAACGGATGCTCTCCTCAATGACGCCGACAATTGTCTTAAAGTCAGGGAAGCCGTATATGGCGCTGGGATCGCCGGGCGGATCGAAGATTATAACCGCCGTGGCGCAAACAATCATCAACTATGATATCTTTAAGATGAACCTCACCGAGTCCGTCACTTCGCCTCGTTTTCACCATCAATGGCTGCCGGATAAATTGTATCTGGAACAGGGCGGATATGATGTGGTCACCATCCAGAAATTGATCGGCATGGGGTATGAAGTAATCGAACGGACACCGTATGCCGAAGTTATGGCACTTGTATTCTCCGACGACGGTTTGTTTATCACTCCGGCTGCCGATCCCCGCAGAGGCGGAGGTTGCGCAACCGGATATTAGGAAAGAAGTGATGCCCTCAAATAACCAGTGGTTCGAAAATGATCGTTTCTGGGAAGCGACTCAGCCGTTTCTGTTCAGTGAAAGAATCCGGCAAATGGCGTCGGTCCAGACCGACCATATCCTAAAACTCCTCGATCTGGAGCCGGGCGCAAAAATTCTCGATCTCTGCTGCGGGCCGGGAAGACATGCACTTGAACTCGCCCAAAGAGGATATGTGGTAACCGGCGTAGACCGCAATGAAATGTATCTTCAACAAGCCAAAGATCAGGCGGTAGAGAAGGGCATGAAGGTCGAACTGGTCAAAGAAGATATGCGCCACTTCGTCAGGCCCGAAGCTTTTGACGGCGCCATGAACATCTTTACATCTTTCGGATATTTCGACAACGCCGAAGATGAAATTGCAGTACTGAAGAATCTCCATAGTTCACTCAAACCGAACGGCCGCCTGGTCATGGAAATGGTCGGCAAAGAAATAGTAGCACGCATTTATCAGCCCCGCGACTGGGGTGAGAAAGATGGCGCGTTTATAATAACGGAGCATGAGCCGATCGATAACTGGACTTATATGAAAAACCGTCGAATCCTCATCGAGGGCGGCAAGCGAGAAGAGTTTGAATTCACCATTCGCCTCTATTCGGCATATGAACTCATCTCGATCCTGAAAACGGCTGGATTCAAAGAAATCAATATTTATGGCGATCTCGAAGGCGCACCGTATGACCATGAGGCCAAAAGACTGGTGGCGCTGGCCCGGAAATAGTGTCGATCAGGTAAAACCGGCATGAGGCAATGATATCATGAAGCAAGATCAATCATGGTTCGAAAACGATCATCTCTGGGAAACGATGGACAGCATACTTTTCACCAGCAAACGGTGGGGGATGGCGGTTGAGGAAATGGACGAACTGGTCATATCCCTCGACTTGAAACCGGGCGTCGAAATTCTTGATTTATGCTGCGGCCCGGGGCGGCACGCAATCGACCTGGCACGGCGAGGATTCAAAGTTACCGGCGTCGATCGTACTGTCCACTACCTCGATAAAGCTCGCGATAAGGCCACCTGGGAGGGGCTTAATATCGAATTTGTGGAGGAGGATATGCGTCGCTTCATCCGCGCCGAATCGTTCGATATCGCTCTCAGTATGTTTACATCCTTCGGTTATTTTACCGAGCCGGATGATGATCGGACCGTCGCCGAAAATGTCTGCCGCTCCCTTAAATCCGGCGGAAAATTCGTGATCGATGTGATCGGCAAGGAAGTTATTACTAGGATATTTCAGAAAAGAGATTGGGCCGAATTTGATGACACCCTCGTTCTGGAAGAACGGACACCCAATGCCGACTGGTCGATGATGACCTCCCGGTGGATTTTAATCAAAGACGGCACGGTAGAGGAATTCACCGTCAACCTGAGGATGTTCTCGGCCAGGGAATTATCGGATATTTTGTCATCTGTCGGCTTCTCTCGGGTTGACGTCTATGCTGATCTCAGCGGTGCTCCATACGACAACGAGGCCAAAAGGATGATAACCATCGCCACAAAATAATATCATAGTTTCGAGGAATTTCAAAAGGCCGGGACCTTGTCGGTCCCGGCCTTTCCAAATGCTAATTTAGCAGGGTTAGGGTGTAACTACTTTCTCATGTCACCGGAGGCGAAGGTGTGGTTGGTACATCCAGCTGTACCGAATTTAAATTCAACCGACAGGCCCGAACCGCCAACAGAATCCCGCCGAGGCCCCAGAAGACCACCGCAAAATATATAATCCAGCCCAATACGGGAATCATAAACAAAATGGTTAGAAGGATCAGCCCGAACAGCAATGACCATCCCTGCTTCGGTTCGATATCCTTTTTGAAAGCGCGAATCCCGAGGCGCCCAATGGCGATAGCGACATAAATTTTGGCGATATAGAAAAAGACTGTGTAGGCAAACAACATTATTATTGCCGCCGGAATGCCTATTATCAATACGGTCAAAGCTACAATGGCGACCGGAATAACGCAGAACGCAACGAATCCGACTCCAAGGCTGACCACCGATTTCTGAATTATATGTTCGGTCGCCAAACGACAATGGCGATTGCTTAGGCCGATAATAAATAATCCAGTGACCAGCGATGCGAGAAACAGCAGAATTCTGAATACCGTGCCGATACCGTCACCGTCGGAAACTTTTTCCACTTCGTCAATTTCCCGCCATTCGATTTCTCCGCCGACAATGACGTCTTCTTCTATCCTGATTTCCTTCTTACTTTTATAGACAATATCGCCGGTGATTTCGGCCGGAGCGACGATTGATATTTTATTCGCTTCCAGAGTTATATCGCCTTCTATTTTACCGGAAATTACGATCTGCCCGCCATCGGCCCTCAAATTGCCGCCAATGATACCGGCAATGGATATTTCGCTGCCAAAAACGGTAGCGTCCTTGCCGATCCGGGAGTTTTCGGTAATATCAAGATCCTCACCGAAAGCCAGGAGGTTGCCGCCGATATCGCCGTCGATATAAACCCTCTGCGCAAAAATACGCGCCGAGTTTCCGATGACGCCGGTGATGGTTGCGCTCTGAGAACCTGAATTTACACTTCCCCGCACCTCACCCGACATGGTATAATCCTTGGCCACCACGATTATATCACCGGTGATAAGTCCCTTAAACAGCCCCTCACTGCCGGCCATATAGATATCGTCGTCGATAGTATCGCCGGCGGCGACAACGTACCGGTCTTTGCTGTAAAATACGGAGGCGGAAACGGTAATCGGCAGGCAGGATATAAGTATTGCCGAGAAGATCAGAAAAATAGGAAGCACTGGTTTCCGGTTTATCATAATTATTCCTTCTTTATTCCTCACCTATATATTACGAGTAACCGTCGTAGATGTTTCACCGCTGGCCCAATACCATTGTGGCCAGTCTATAAGAATATTATATTTTAAATTGGCCGCAAGAAAAAAACGACAATATTGAATTAACACATGAATATACTTTTACCTTTCGTAAGCACCTTATGGCTGGTCAATTGGATTTATGGCCGCCCCGGCGCTGATAGGCGTTTCGATCTGGCTCTCTTGCCGTAGTCGCAATAATTGGATTACCCTGATTCCAGCAATTTTTATGGTCGTGACCACCATGGCCTCTCTGATTTACCTGCTGATAAACATCTATTTGCCTGCCGGAAATATTATTTTTATCGTCGCCGATATGCTTCTGCTTTGCCTGGCTATCGGCGTTATCGGATTGTCTTTCAAAGCGATAATCAGCCTCAGAATAAAAGCCGGCCGCGCCTGATTAAGGCCATTTTCCGATATATTTGCATAACAGTCTAATCTCTTACTGTTTAAAGGGTTAATGTTTTCAGGCTGCTCGCCGATAACAAATATGAGACCGCTGGATGCATATATGAGATTTTTACATCAAGATTCCAGGACGCTGATTCCACGCGTGGAATCAGTACATCTTTTTTCGCGGATAATTTTCCTGCTGGGGATTGCAGCCTATCTTGTCTTCGGCCCCCTCGGTAAGGAAAATCTATATCCGCTGTTGATTATCCTCGGTGCCGAATTGGCGCTGATGGGTGGCAGTTGGATAATCTCGCGCTACCGACAGGGTAGCATTTCCCACGTCTATTTTTATACCATTATCATCGATGCTATGCTCATTACCGGCATTACACACTTTACCGGTGGAGCGGCTTCGGATTTTTATGTCTTCTATTTCCTGACGGTCTCAGTCGGCGCCTATATCCTCTCATCAACCGCTACTATCATCTTTGCCGGTCTCATTTCAGCGATGTACCTGATTGGGAATCTGAATAATTTTGCCGATGCCGGGCCTTTGGTTATTGTTCTTCGGATCACCCTGATCTGGTTCTACGGTCTGATGGTCAATTATATTTCAGAGTATTTCAGGAGGTCGGAGACTCGCCTGCTCAATGTCTTCAACACTCTCAATCGCCGCACCAGTGAACTGGAAAAGATCCATGCCCAGTTGGAAATGGTCTATGAAAACAGCCGTATTCTAGCCGGAATTCTGGACTTTGACCAGATTGTTGATGAAATCCTGAAAATCGGCGAAAAGGTTCTCGACTATCCGGCGCTGGGAATAATGCTGGTCGGTCCCGGCGGTAATCTGATCTACCGAGGTCGCCTGATCGGCGGGCATAGGAACACCCGGCTCAAAGCGGTTGCTCATGATAAAATGGAACTGGCCTATCGGGTTGGACTTGCCGGTGATCCTGTCCGGGTCGTCGACCTCTCGGCCAGAACTGACTATGAACCACTTTTGAAGTCGGCCAGGTCGGCCATGCTGGTGCCGATGGTTACTCATGGCAGAACAACAGGCCTCTTGTCGGCCGAATCGCCTCGTGCCGGCGCTTTTGAGGATCAGGATGAGAAATTCCTGTCGGTCCTGGCCCGTTCAGCGGCTATGGCCCTGGAAAACGCCATCCTGCACCGCAAAACAGAAGAACTAACGATTATCGACGAACTGACCGGCGTCAAGAATTACCGCTACTTCGTTGAAAAGATTAAAGAGGAAAAACGAAGAACGGTGCGCTATGATCAGGCGCTCTCGCTGATTATGATTGATATCGACTGGTTTAAGAAGTTTAACGATAACTATGGTCATGAGGTAGGCAACCAGGTTCTGGTTGGATTGACCGATGTTATTAAACTATATATCCGTGATGTCGATATTTTGTGCCGCTATGGAGGTGAAGAGTTTATCATCATTCTTCCTCAGACGCCCGAAAGGGAAGCTCACCGAATCGCCGAGCGTATCCGTATGGAAGTGGAAAAAGCGGAATTCGGTGGTGGTAACGGTATCCCGGCCTTGAAGGTGACCATCTCCGTCGGAATCAGTAGTTATCCGGAAAATCGCCGCTCCGAAGATGAATTGATAAACGCGGTGGATCAGGCCCTTTACCGGGCTAAAGGCTCGGGCAAAAATACGGTTTGCACCGTTTGAAAATCCAGCGGTTTTATATATATTAAACCGACATGGATGTCGATTCCAAAAACATCGGAAAATTATTTATCGTCTCGTTTCCGGAAAAGATCCCTGGCGACGATACCCTCTATTTTATTCAGGATAATCTTATCGGAGGAATTATCCTGTTCGCCGATCATTGCCGGGATCAGGACAGCCTCAAAAGCTGGCTGGCCGATTTCAAAAAAACGATCGGACGCCCACTTCTGGTGGCCATCGATCAGGAGGGGGGGCGTGTGCGCCGTTTCAGGCACAGTTTCCCGATACTTGAGGCGCCCCGGTATTACGGTCATAAAGGCGATTTATCCCTCTATCGCAGCGATCTGGCCCGTGTTTGCGAAAGAATGTACGAAATCGGTATCAACTTCAACCTTGTCCCGACCGTCGATCTTTTCGATTCCGGCGACAAACATGTGCTCGAGACCCGTACCTTTTCAGACGACCCGGAAGTGGTTGACCGTTTCGCAAAGGCGACCATCGACATCCACAAAGATCAGGGGCTATTGACCTGCGCCAAGCATTTTCCGGGCCTGGGACGTACTCATGGCGACCCCCATGAAGTTCTGGCGGCTTCGGATCTGACCGAAGACGATTTTCATAAAGTCGAATTACCACCCTTCAAAAAAGCGATTGAAGCCGGGGTTGACAGCATTATGGTCACCCATCTTTCAATCCCGAAAGTCGATGACAAACCGGCTATTGTTTCGGAGAAAATAATAACCGGCTGGCTGAAAGAATCGCTGCCATGCCAGGAAGCGGTCATTACCGATGATCTGCTGATGGCCGGAGCGGCCGATATCGAACCGGTTGAAAGGCTCACTATCAAGAGCTTCGCCGCCGGAGCCGACCTTTTGCTTTTTGGACAAGATTTGAAAAAAGCACGCAAGGCGATAGAGGTCTTCGCGGAGAATTGGCATGAAGGCAGTTTCAGCCGGGAGCGGCAGCAGGATGCGGCAAAAAGGGTGGACAGACTTATGAAAAAAATCGTATTCTGAGTAAGTCGGGATCGTTGTAAGCCGACTGAAAGGAAACCATAATGCCGTTCAAACTCAGCCGCTGTATCAGTCTGCGTCATCCCGCCCGCGACCAGGTAGTGAATTTTTACAAAGATGTACTGGGATTCGAAACCATCGATGAAATCGGAACCGCCTCGGAACTCAACACCGATCCTATCAGGATGTTTGTCGATCAAGCCGAGTCCCGAGAACTGGTGCTGGAACTTCTGGTGCCGGACCTCGAAGCAGCCCGCGAGGAATTACTTGCCGCCGGTTGCCGGGTTGTTAAATGGGAAGGCAGAGGCAAAGATTGCTATATCTGCGATCCTTTCGGGACAACTTACAATTTATGGGAAGACCCCAAAGCTTTTGAGGAGTAAATAGAACCAGATAGCAACCTGAGATATTATGCCAAAATTTGTTTATAAAAGCCGTAACATGAACCGGACCTTCAGCCGGGCCGCCGGTATTATAGCCGGGAAAATTGCAAAAATCGACGGTGTAATCGGCATCATCGCCACTGGCGGAATCGGCCGTGGACACAGCGATAAATTCTCCGATCTCGACCTGATCGTATACGCCGATGAAAAAAAGGCGAAAGAGATAGACAAATACATCGCAATCGGCCAGCTTCACCACAAAGGTCTCGATTACGATACCCCCGTTGAATCATACCAAAAGGCGATGAGGCGAAAATCGCCGTCGGATTACTGGTCCCAGGCGCTGCGCTGGACTCTGGAAAGCTCCCATATACTATATGACACAAAAAACCGAATTGCCGGGATGCTCGCGGAAAAAGTGATATTTCCGGATTCTGAACGCCGCCGCTTGATGAATGATCATCACCATTGGGCCGATGAAATCCTCAACTATATGTATCCCACCTGGGAAGCCAGAGGCCAGGTCTATCACCTGGCTCATATCCTGCGCCAGGCGGCCGATAATATTGTCCTCTGGATTTACGCCAAAAACAATAAGTTCCAACCCTATTTGCGAAAATGGCATTTCTACTATCTCGAAAACAATATGATCCCTGAATCACGCCATTTCAAAATCATCAAAAAAGCTTATACCAGCCCGATAACAACCCGGAAACAGGCCGATCAAATGCGAAGGGAACTAATCAATCTATGCGGCAAAATCGGAATGAATATAGTCGAAGTGAAATGGGAGGATGTGCTGAAAAAAAACAGCATAAACTGGGAAAACGCATCGGACAAAACGAAATTTTATCTGGACTGGTAATATGACCTCATCAATTCTGAAAAAACTGTCGTCCAAAAAAGACCTCCGCATCGTTGGGATAAATTCCGGGACATCGGCCGATGGAATCGACCTGGCCCTGATAAGTTTTACCGGAAGCGGCAAAAAACTAAAAATCAAATTCATAGACGGCAGGATGATTCCCTATACTCGCCGCATAAAAGTCGCCCTTGAAAATATCATCCGGGAAAATACAGTCAGCCTCGATGAGTTAGGCCGGTATGATATAGCCTTCGGTACTATTTTGGGAAAGGCGGCAGCGAAATTTCTCAAGGATGGAAAACATAAAGCCGATTTAGTCGCATCGCATGGTCAGACCATCGCCCATTATCCGGCCAAAGAAAAAACCCTGGGAATGAAATGCGGAACAACCATCCAGATCGGCGACGGCAATAGCATCGCCACCGCCACAGGTTTGCCGGTGATATCCGATTTCCGCCGGGCCGACATATCGGTCGGCGGCGAAGGCGCCCCCCTGACCCCGTTCGTGAATCATCTCCTTTTTGGACATAAACGAAAAAGCCGGATAATCATCAATATCGGCGGTATTGCCAATTATAGCTATCATCCAGCCGGATCTCCAGCCGATACCGTCAGGGGCGGCGATTGCGGCCCCGGAAATATCCTTTCCGATTTGGCAACCCGTTTGCTATTTCACAAAAAATTTGATCGCAACGGAGCCATTGCCGCCAGAGGTGAAATTCATCGCGAAATCATCATGCCGATTATCGAAACCAACAAGGGACGCCGTGTTTCAGCCGGGCGTGAGCAATTCGACCGGCATTTGCTGGCCAGACTGGTTCACATGGCCAGAAAACTGAAAGCGGGGAACAGTGATCTTCTCGCCTCAATCGATCAGGCCACCGCTATGCTGATTGTTCGCTCGATAAAAAGATATATCAAAGATCCGAATCTCGAAGCGATTTATCTGACCGGAGGCGGCAGGAAAAACCTGTATATCGAAGGGCGTCTTCAGGAACTATGCGCTCCGGTGCCGGTACGGCGAATCGAAACCCTGGGATACGACGGCGATTTTCTGGAGGCGGTCAGTTTTGCTGTTCTGGGCGGCTGCTATGTCAATGGCATCGCATCGACCCTGCCTCATGTAACCGAGGGGAAATCAGGCGGTGTGGCCGGGAAAATGTCGCTACCGCCGATGTGAGATAGATGATTTTTGTATCCAATATGAGTAAAATTTGTAGATAAGAAAGCCGATAGATAGAAAAATATGAAATTATTAAGACTGAAATCACATTTAGCCAAATTGTCAGCTATTTTTCTGCTGATAATTATCATCTGGGGTTGCGGCCGCGTCCCGACCCTGACCGAAATCGAACCGCCATCCAGCCGATTGCCATTCGTAAAAATCCTGTTGGACGACAATACCCGTCAACATACCATCACCCTGCAGGGCGATGGCCAGATGGCTATCGATTGCTATAAAAACGATAAACGGGTGTCATATTATTCATCCAGACCGGTTGTCGTTTCCGGCGAAAAACAGATGCTGGGGCTTTATGACAGGGCCGGACATAACCTCGATTATAATATCGACCGCATCATTATCTCACCGCGCGGTAATAAGCAATATCTGGCCTTCGACGGCAAGATTTATCGTGGACTTCTGGAAATGGAATCATCGTCGGGACAGATAAAACTGATCAATATCGTCTATATCGAAGATTATTTGAAAGGCGTCGTGCCGTTGGAGATCGGTCCGACCCCGGATGATCAGATCGAGGCGGTCAAGGCTCAGGCGGTAGCCGCCCGGACATATTCCATGGCGCACCTGGGGCAGTATGGCGAGGACGACGGCTATGATCTCAAGGCCGATATAACCGATCAGGTCTATGGCGGCGTCGCGGTCGAAAACAAAGAGTTCAACAAAGCGATCAAAGCTACAAGCGGGGAGGTGGCTGTTTACAAAGGTGAGATGATCAATGCCTATTATCATTCCACCTGCGGCGGAACCACCGACGATATCGAGGATGTCTGGGACAAAAGTCCCGAGCCGTATCTGAGGACGGTCACGGATGATGATGCCTGCAAGATATCCAAATATTTTACCTGGCAGGAAAGATTCAGCGACGATCAACTGGTTATGCGCCTTGATCGTTACTTGACGCAGTTACGTGGAAACGAAATCCACGTCGGCAAACTGACCGACATAATAATCAACAGTCGTACTCCGGGCGGCCGTATCGCATCGATTACTTTTGAGACCACCAAAGGGCATTTCGTTCTCAACAAGGAAGAAGTCCGCTGGGCGATCCGGCGTGGCGACAACCTTGAAAGTATTTTGCGCTCGGCCAATTTTACCCTCGATCTTACTCGCAACAGCAATGGCGAACTGACTCAGGTTATTTTCAACGGCCGAGGGTACGGCCATGGTATCGGCATGTGTCAGATGGGCGCCAAAGGATTGGCCGCCAAAGGCGTCACCTACGATTCAATCTTATCCCTCTACTACCAGGGCACCGAACTCAAGAAATTGTATTAAATCTGCAGGTCAGGTATGATGCCACAGGGTCACTCGCCTGTGGCGGACCCATGCAAGAAAAACCCTGCGGAAGATGGAAACTCATCTTCACATTGATTGATATGATAGAACCAAGTCATTGCGAGGAATGACCGTCCCGCACAGGGCGGGGCGGAAATGACGAAGCAATCTTTCGTTACCCGGCCACGAGGATGATTTATGGTACGATACGCGATGGAAATTACTTCATCATCTCCATCGCTCGGTTATATCCTTCTATGAGCATTTTATAGAAATTTTCATTCGGACTGCCGGGCCATTTTTCGGCGTATGGTTTTATCAGATCGGCGCCTTCTTTGAATGATGCCGCCGCATCCGAGTATTTCTCAAGCAAAATAAGTAGTTGGCCATAAGCGCCACAACTAACAGCCAGATCGGATTCAAATCTGGACGGGCTGGCGGCGGCCAGACGTCGTTTAATCACAACGGCTTCTTTTATCGCCTCCTGCGCTCCGGCATTATCGCCGGTGGCACTTAAGTCAGCTGACAGGTTGTTCAGGCTCGAGGCCAGATAAGGTTCAAATCTGGCCGGGCTGGCGGCGGCCAGTTTTCGATATAAATCAGAAGCTTCTTTTATCGCCTCCAGCGCCCCGGCCGTATCACCGGTGTCGCTTAGAAAAGCTGACAGGTTGTTCAGGCTAGTCGCCAAATTGGGCTCAAATCTGGCCGGGCTGGTGGCTGCCAGTCTGCGATATAAATCTGAAGCTTCCTTGCTCACCTCCAGCGCCACAGCCGTATCGCCGGTGTTGCTTAAAAAAACCGACACGTTGTTCAGGCTCATGGCCAGATCGAGTTCAAATCTGGCCGGGCTGGCGGCGGCCAGTTTTCGATATAAATCAACGGCTTCTTTTATCGCCTCCAGCGCCCCGGCCGTATCGCCGATGTCATCCAAGCCGGTTGAAAGATTGTTTAAAAGATGTGCGCGCCCTTCGTCATCCTTCTCTTTATTCAATAATGTCCGCCAGATGTTTATGGCGGTTGGTAGCCATCCTATGGGTAGAGTTGTATCCCAAAAAGGATCTTTAAGAAATTCGCATCGATCCACATTATCCTTGACCGCTTCCGCCATCCAACCACTGATACACGGCTTTTTTATCCCCAGAGTGACTTCGGCATCATAGCATAAACGACCGATACGCTCAAGGCCGCCCTCGATGTCACCTGCCAGAGCATGCCAGACAAGCTCCGGAGCGATATCGTCATCGCGCCCCAGCACATCGACAGTAAAAGCGGCGGCAACAATATCCGGTTTGGGAGCCTGAAGTTTGCCGTCGGACAAAATTCCGGCCAGGGTCAACTGGCGTTTGACATCATCATCGGATTTAAAACCAAACGACAGCCCGGATTCGGCAGCTATCGTGTCAATATCCTTAGGCGTAATTTCATCGGCAATGGCAGCCATAGCCAGAAGACGTGCGAGAGCAAGATTGTCAGTCAAGTTTTGGCCTTCTGCAATTCGTTGTAAGCGGCCAACTTCACGCCTTACCAACTCTTTGATCACATCGCTGCCGGTGTACCTGACGACCTCATCGTTAGGATGTACAGCGCTATACACGGCCGCCGCGACAAGAAACAGGGCACGATGATTTTCCGGCGCGAGGCGAAGCCAATCCGATAAAGCCGTTTCACTCACCGGGCTGGGTGTGGTATCATATTCTTCACTCGCCCTCTCCAATGCCGTATGATAAATCCTGTGGGCGCTGGCAGGATCGTCGATTCCATGGATTTCGATTGGATCGTCGGTGTCAACGAGATTTACGGCGTTGCAGAGATCAATAATTTCGTCCCATTTTTCGTGAGTTTGCCGGGTAAGAAGGAGCACTCGGAGAGGAGACGCGGATTGTGCCCACGTTAACTCGCGCAATAGCTCTTTGACACCATCGATATTTTCTTCAGGGTAATCGATGACGAGAAGCGTCCCCTCTCGTTCCATTGGAAAAGAGGTATCTTTTCTTAAATCGACAAATCCGGCAGCCCAATTATTTCCCTGCAATTGCCTGGCAAATTCGGCAGCAAGGCGGCTTTTACCCGTACCGCCATGACCGGTAAGAAATTTAATCCAGACTTTTGGGCCGCTGGCTGCCCAATTATGAAGTTTCTCTAATTCTCTCTTTCTTCCGCTGAAATGGGAAATTTCTGAATGCCAGCTAAGCAAGGAAAACAATAATGGGCCTGAACCGACATCATGCCATTGGATAGCTAAATTCTCTATATGTTCGGGTGATTTCGCTTGTAGGCCCGGTCCGACATGCCCGACCGCAGTTATCGATGGGCCGAAACTAAAATTAAACAGAGTAATATCCGCAATGGAAAACATAAGGATACCTGCCTAATATGGTACATGGCGCCCCTGCCATGAATCATTGATACCGTATAAATTTAGTATAGATGCTGATGGGTTGGATGTCAAGGGGAATCGGGCCGAATGCCGATTCGCGCCTTATGCATGCTATTTAATTATCACCAGCTTGCCGATTTGTTCGCCCATCTCGGATGTTACCGACCATAGATAAACTCCGGTCATAATCGCCTGCGTGTTGCGTGACAGCATATTCCATGACTCATGCTGCGCATCAGGACCGTCATCGGGACGATCATGATTGATCTCCTTTACCAGGTCGCCGCTTAAAGTATAAATCCTGATGGTGCATATCGATGGAAGATTGGCAAAATTAACCGTCCGCGCCCGTTCAGCCGATTTGGTCCGGTCGCGATTTTCGTATCCGGCACGAGCGTAACCGCCGTCAATTCGATAAGGATTGGGGTAGACTGTTACACCCAGACCCCGCTCTTCCACTTCTTCGGTCGATGCCAGCGGATAAGCCAGAGTCGCATTGATCAATAACGAACTTTCCAGGACCGACAATTTATGAGTGCGGCTGCCATAATCGAATGCCGTCACCGAAACATAAACCGGCCGTGAAAGGGGTAGATTATCAATTATATATTCATATTCATAAAAACGATGATACCCGTCCTCGGTCGTGTCCGACGGATCATCCCGGTCGGCGCCGGGGTAAACCTTGTGAATACCCAGAGGATTTGACAAGTCCGACTGATTCCAGAATTGAGGAGTGAAATAAGTAAACAAGCCGTCAGGATTGCGAGAGCTGCTCGGCTCCAGAGCGTTTCTTTCATCATACAGATCAGGATCAAATCCGGCGCCGTAGATTATCTGAAGCGTGTCATAACTTAAAGGTGCTTCCGATACTTCCCACCGCTCCATATCGGGATGGAATTGCCACCGGTTATAATCGCGACGGTCATATGTCGATAAGAGCACGAAATCCGAGAAACGATTACCCTCACCGTAATAGACTTTATATCCCTCAAAATCGACATCGCCCGAAAAGACATCGACGAAATTTTCCGAGACTTCTCCATTCCACCTGGCTGTCAATTTCCCGTCGCCCGGAATGATATTCAATTTCGGCGATGGGGGAGGGGCGGCGCCGCGAAAGTCGGGAATACCGTCACCTTTGTACCAGGCGCGGGTGGTGTCGATTCGGATATCAGAATTCTTTCCCACTCCGATAGTGTCTATAATCAACCGATAAAGTCCCGAGTCGCCGTCGCCATCGGTATCGTAACCGGGGTTGTCATAAATCCAGTCGGCCCAGATCGAGTTCACCCCCAGATGACTGAAATCGAGTTGCTTCATGAACGGAAAAGGATTGAAGGGATCGAACAGGTCCTCAAAGGCCGTTGGGTTGTGATGAAAATCTTCACCACCGATATAGGCCAGCGTCACCGGCAAAGTCGAATCGGGCGGGACATCGAACGGCCCGAAACTGAAAAGATAAATGGCATTATGCCCGTCGGCATAATCGGGAGCACTCGCCGCCGGCGCCGGCAACCAGCCCTGACCGGTATGCGATACTGCGCACTCCAACTGCTCATAATCCCGCTCATCGGTGCGGAGCATATAATATTTGTTTTTATCACCCAGGGGAGTGCCGAAATTCGGTCCGAAATCGCGATACGGTTTGTCATCGGTAACCTGGCGCGGACCCCAGTCGAAGCTGGGGGTATAACGGGTCACCCACCAGTTAAAAGAATAGCGCAAACTGTCGGACGGCGTCCGGATCACCCGTATCGCCGTGGTGCCGGTGGTCGAAGTAAAATCGAACTCGCCAAAATCATTAGGATCCCCGTCATTATCGGCCACCCACGCTACTCGGATGGAATCCTCGAACTGCGGCCACATCGGTGACGGGATAGCTTCCTTATAACCGCAGATATCGTCCAGCCAGCTTCCCTGTCCCCATTCCTTCGAAATATGATAGGCATCGGCATCGACCACAAATCCGATATAAAGCTGCTTCAGCGGAAACCGCCCCATATTGCGAATTCCGAAATCGACCAGGATGAAATCCTCGGCATAAGGGTAGCTCCAGGCAAAAGTTCTCTGAGTTACTTCCACATTGAGCGGCTGATGCGTCCGGTTGTCAATCGGATCGATATCGACATAGGATGGATTGGTCAGGGTATCGAAATAAACGGCCAGAATATCTTCCTCGGAAATAGCCTCGGGCGAATAATGAATCGAAAACGGCTGCGACGAGCGGCGAATCATTTTGCCCGCGTCACCGGCATCGGGCCAGAATTCGATCAGGTTGTAATAACCCTCCGCTCCGGTCGACACCAGGGTATCGCGTCCGACAACCGCGCCCAGCCATAATCCGGCCGTCCAGAGATACTCGATATTGGAATTAATCGGATACTCGCAACCCATAACCGGAAGACTGGTCTCCGGATCGAAGGCGTTGTTGCCCAGATAACCGTTGCCGAAAAATCCGTTATTGGTAACGGTCAGAGCCATGCGGTTGATTTTATGCACTTCCAGGCTGCTATTGGGAAATTCTATGACCGGCTTGAAATTCGATGACGGTTTGGTCGGAAACTCAAAATCCGGTCGCGCCAGAATGTTATCGGCTGCCGCCAAAGATACCAGAAGTGAGAATATAATTATATATGTCAATCGCATGGGTCTCATAGGTCTCTGAAAGATACGGACAAATCGCGCAAAATTCAAGCAGATTGAACAAATGGAAACTTTTGCAGCATATGGTTATAAATTAGTCAATAATCCCGGCCAACATTCCGGATTACTTCTCCGGCGGCGGGCCGGAACGGAAGATATAATTGATTACAAACAGGGCATCGCCGAGATCGACTTCACCATCGTCATTGGCATCGGCCACAATTTCGACTTTTGGGCTCGCCCCGCCGCGGTAAAGAAAGCTCACCAAATAAACCGGGTCGCCGATATCGACCACATCATCAAGGTTGGCATCCCCGCGCCTAAGCCCCCAAATAAATACCTCTCCACCGGCGGCGAAGGAAGTACTGTCGTTGAACCGACCCGAGACATAATATCTCTGCAACCTATTTCCCAGCAGGGTTTCATAACTATCGATAAAATCCCGAAATTTAAAAGTTATCCGCACCGCTACGCCGGGGATATCGGGATGCTCCTCGCCGCCATAGATGGAATAGGGAGACACCACACCATTGATCATCATCGTAAACGGATCGATATCATCAACGGTATAACCATGTTCAAAAGCCCCGATATAGACCGATAACTGCATCGGATCGGGAGCATATGCCAGAATTGCTTT
>DAOUTW010000040.1 GCA_030668485.1 Candidatus Zixiibacteriota bacterium | reverse complement strand
GATTTTCCCGCGGTACGTAATCGGGCAATTTCACATCGTTCTTCAATCGTGAGGTGATTATATTTTTCTCCCATAACAACACCTTATACAGGTGTTGCACTTCGTTTGTGAATTTAGCGAATCCATCTTCTTTCAAACACTTTAAAATCGTTACGGCAGGTCTTGATTCGCCCTGGCGAATTGTGACCTGCCGTTTCTTAAAATACTATTGCTCCATATCCTGTGGGCGGCAGACGCCCTCGTCTGCCCCAGCGTTTACTATGGCAATTAATTCAGATTATCCACCGCGACAGCCAAAAACCGGCCTTTGCCGGTCATTGCGAGGAACAAGTGACGCCGATGGCGGATCGAGTGACGAAGCAATCTATGGATAGGATGATTTCGTGTTCTCGGCGGATTATTGGGAGCGTGGCCCGGAGCTTTGCTCCGGGTTTCTGATCAATCACGAAACTATCCCTGATCGCGCTTTACAAACTACAAAATCAACATAGAATCGCTGTTAATCCCGATGCAATCCTGTTAAGTGAACCTGAAAGAGAAAGGTATATCTATGAAAGAAAACATTAGAAATAACAGACCGAAAAGGCCCCAAATGGAGGGAAAACCCGGCAAATATGCAAAAATGAGGGAACAAAGCCACCTTGTCGTTGTGCGGCAACAACATAACTTTTTTATCGAACCCATTCTAAGCCATTTTAAGCCATTTTTTGTGCTTAAAAAGGGTGTTTTGGGTCTAAAAAGGGGGTGTTTCCGACTCATATTCTGGTCATCCGCGCGACAGCCTCAAAGTGGCTTTTGCCACCGCGACAGCCTAAAACCGCCTTCTGGCGGCCTTTTGCGCGCCTATCCGCCTCTGGTGGAACAGCCCAAAAGTGGCTTTTGCCACTGTCTATGTACAAAACGAACCCAGTTCTCTCTAACTGTATAGGAGGTGGTAAATTACACCGAATTTTCACGATTTACAATCAACATGTTGTGGTGTCACTTGAGAAAATTCCACAATATATTGTAAAATCCAAAAGCAGGTTTTTTATTTCAGGCCCGAAAAGGCCGCTTGCGCTTTTTGATGATGGAATATAATATAGAGACATGTTGATGGAGACCTGATGGGAGGCTATATGGCCGAGGCGACCGGGAAGACGATTCTGGTAGTGGATGATGAACCCGACATTCGGGAATTCTTGAAAGTAGCCCTGATAGATGGCGGTTTCAATGTAATTACCGCCGAAAACGGTTTTAAGGCCCTGGAGGCGCTGAGAAAGCACAGACCTGATCTGATATCGCTCGATTTGATTATGCCCGAGAAGTCCGGGGTTGTGTTTTACCGGGATTTAATAAAGAATAAGGATTGGTCTGAAATTCCGATCATTATTGTCACCGGTCAGGCCAATGATGAGGTTGGCAAGGCTGATTTGAGAGAACTGACTATGTCCGGCCCCGGAATTTACCTGGAAAAACCGGTTAAACCGCAAAAGTATATTGCTGCGATAAAACAGATCCTCGGTATATAACCCAATTGGAGGTTAACCAAAAGGTTTGCAGCGAATGCGGAACATGCCGCCGGATCGATTGTTAAAAAAAGTAAGGTGAACGACAAAATGAAAAACTTTCTAAATAACATCTTCGGCGACGGCTCGGATGCGGGATCACAGGAGCAATCGCAAGAGCGCAAATTAAAGATCGCCACCGCCGCGTTGCTGCTGGAAGTCGCCGGAGCCGATGACGAATTTTCCGATGAGGAACGATCGGTCATTATCGATATTCTGAAGAGTCATATTGCTATCACCTCTGAAGAAGTTGAGGGGATTTTGGAGGCGACCGGCCAGGCATTGAACAATAGTATCGATATTTACTATTTCACCAATCAGATCAACAATCACTTTGATATCGCTCAAAAAGAAAAACTGATCGAGATGGTCTGGCAGGTGATCTATGCCGACGAGCATCTCGACGGACATGAGGATTTCCTCGTGCACCGCTTCGCCAAATTACTTCGCTTGCATCACTCTCAACTTATCGACGCCAAATTGCGCGTCAAAAACAGGCCGTAGCCTGTCCCTATAGGGGGTGACCTTATTGCAGGGCTGTTATCGATCTCATATTTTCTCTTTTGTTGACATCAATATTCAATTTTCTTATAGTACCATCGGATCTGCATATCGTGCATGTATCCTCCTGAAATGAGCACACTGATAGAGAGCACGCTGGTAGAGCAATAGCCAAGGAGTCGTCATGGTTACCTATACCGATTCTCTCAATGGAATCACTGCCGATCAGTTGCACGGATATTTTGTCGGATGGCCCAATCCGCCAAGCCCGGAAACCCATCTTAAAATACTTGAAAAAAGTGATGAAATTTTCCTGGCGATTGATAATGAGACCGGAAATGTCGTCGGATTCATAACCGCCATCACGGATGAAATATTGAGCGCGTTTATTCCTCTTCTCGAAGTTCTGCCTGATTATCAAGGCCGGGGTATCGGTCAGCAGTTGACCCGGCGTATGCTGGACAAGTTCGACCGGTTGTATCAGATAGATTTGATGTGTGATCAGAAGGTCCAGTCATTTTACGCCCGTTTCAAAATGAAGCGTGCCCACGGTATGACTATACGCAATTTTGCCAACCAGGCCGGTGTCGAATTGCATTCATCGGACAAATCGACATAGATTCCAATGAGTTTCTCTCGGCCATTTCGATCCCAATGGGCTATATTGCCACGAGAGAGCTTGAATTCGAAATGATGTTGGAAATCTGCGATCGGGGGGAAAGTTGAATTTACATAAAACGGTGCTTTATCTGGTTCTGATCGCGGCTTTATTCGCTGACGGGTGCGTCTCCGTGACTAATGCTCCTCCTGAGATAATTCCCAATACCGAAGTTGAAGCAACCGGCGGGATATATTTCAACTATCAAGTAATTTATGATGACCCGGATGACTCGGCCAACCTGGTCCGGTTCGAAGCCTATCCCTCATGGTTAACGCCTGATGCCGATAGTATTTTTGGAATACCTCCCGACGGCCTGGAAGATACCGATTTCATTGTAATCGTATGGGATGGGAATGCCGCCGATACAATTCTTGTTACCATCGATATGATTCCCTCAATGGCCGTTTATGGTGATACCCGCACCGGCCATGCCATGCATAAGGTGATTGTCGATTCGATGATGACGGTCATGCCTGCGGCTATATTCCATACCGGCGACCTCGTCAACGACGGTAATGTTCAATACGATTGGGATATGTTCAACTCGATCACCGCCGGAATGAGGGCGCAGACTGAATTTTTCCCGTCACTGGGTAATCATGAGAACCAATCGCAGCTTTATTTTGATAATTTCGAACTGCCCGGCAATGAGCAATGGTATTCTGTAGAGAGAAACCACACTCATTTTATCTGCCTGAATTCCTGCGTCGCCACCGATACCGTCTCGGAACAATATCAATGGCTCAGAAACGACCTGGAGTCGATTCATGATTCGATCAGGTTTATTGTCGCCTATTTCCATCATCCTCCGTATAGCACCGGCCCGCATGGTGAAGATGAGAAAGGTTTGAGAGAAACGTGGGTGCCGCTTTTCGAAGCATATGATGTCGATATTGTGTTCAACGGTCATGACCACCATTATGAGCGGTCCTATTGCGGCAATATTTTTTATATTATCAGCGGCGGGGGAGGGGCGCCGCTTCGCGGCCAGGCCCGCACCGATTCCTGCAGTCAGTTGTATATCATGGATTATCATTTTTGCAAGCTGTCGGTGGTCGGGGAGAGGATGATTGTTACCGTTTACAACCGGACCAATGCGATTATCGATCAGTTTACCATCGACAAAACCCCGGTGCCGGTCACTGAAAGTAATTGATCGGCCAATGTCCCCTTTGTGTGGAGTCGCGCCCAAAATCGGATTGTGAAAGATTCAGCTTGCCCCTTTTGAGTTTCAATATTATATACAGGCTGGGTTCCGGTACCCGTTAAGCCGGATTTGTGACTGAACCGATAGAACTACCTGATGACTGGAGGTGCCCATGAAGATGCAAGATACGAAAACCGAAAAGACCAATAAATTGGGTTATTCGGCGCTGACAGATGACGAAGTCGTCGGCACAGAAGAACAATTCGGAGCCAACCATTACGGTCGCCTCGGGACCATTGTCCGCAAAACCGAAGGTGCCTGGCTTTATACACAGGACGGCAAGAAAATTCTTGATTGCCTGGCAGCCTATTCGGCAGCCAATGCAGGACACCATCACCCGAAAATTGTCGAACGGGCTATCGACGCCCTCCGCGGCAATTATGCCTCGGTGATCTCCAATGTGGTTTACACCGATGTCCTTTCGCAATTCCTCAAGCGCGCGGCAACAATTTTGCCGCAATTGGCGCCTCGTTTCGGCGAGCACGGCAACAAGGTCCTGCCAAAGAACGGGGGAGTGGAATCGGTAGAAACAGCTATCAAACTGGCCCGATATTACGGTTACGAACATAAAGGTATCCCGGACGGCAAACAGGAAATTATCGTTTTCGACAACAACTTCCACGGTCGGATGATCACCGTGGTGTCGTTCTCGACGACGGCCAAGTATAAAGTAGGTTTCGGACCGATGACTCCCGGTTTTGTGGCCGTGCCTTTCGGCGATATCGAAGCTGTCAAGAAGGCTGTTACGCCAAATACCTGCGGAATTCTGGTCGAGCCGATGCAGGGTGAGGGCGGAATGTTTATTCCTCCCGATGGCTTTCTCAAAGACCTCCGTGATCTGTGCGATGAGGAAGATATGCTGCTGCTGGCCGATGAAATTCAGGTCGGTATGGGCCGGACAGGCAAAATGTTCTGTTTCGAACATGAAAACATCGTTCCCGATGCCGTCATTCTCGGTAAGGCCATTTCCGGCGGTCTGGCTCCGCTTTCGGTCATGGTCACGAGTTCCAAACTGATGGATATGGCGTTCCAACCCGGTTCCGACGGTTCTACTTTTGGTGGTTATCCTTTCGCCTGCGCCTGCGGTCTGGCCGCGCTCGATGTTATCGAGGGCGAGGGACTGGTAAAGCAGTCGGCTGAGAAGGGCGCGATCCTGAAGAAGCGGATCGAAGATATCGCCTCGCGTTCCACGCATGTCAAGGAAGTTCGTGGCAAGGGTCTCTTTATCGGGATCGAGGTTAAGTCCGGCGATGCGATGATGTTCTGCCGCAAGCTGCTTGATATGGATATGCTGGCCAATGACAGCCATCATCATACGATCCGGATCAGCCCGCCATTGATTATCAATGAAGCTGAGATGGATTACATCGTTGAGCGGTTGGAAAAAGTATTGGTAGATTAGCACCACGTATTTACTCCTTTGACGCATTAGTTTAAGCCCGCCGCACCCCGGCGGGCTTTTTTTCATGCAGGCAGTGGTCTGTTTGAGTGCCCTGCGCTTCGCTTGCGGGCAGGCAGGGCCTGTTTTTGGTTGCCTGCAACTTTAGACCTGTTATCTCGTAATAATTCACTAAGGCTAATCATAGTCAGGAAGGATAAGATGGAAAAGCAAAATGGTTTACCTGGACTCTCAATCAAGGCGTGGGGAGTTTTTGGCTTATTGGCAGTGGCCGCCGGTGCGATGGTGATCTGTGCTCTGGTTCTACTGGCGTATGGGATAGACATTGGGGTAGGCGTAAATTAGGACCTCCCGCGATCGGTCTGCATCTTTAGATGCAGGGTTCGGTGTTATTGTCATGTCCCTGCGCGAGAATTACAGAATATCTCCATGATTGGTATACATTCCCGTGAGCTAACAGAAAAAAGCTGGTGCACGAGGACGTACACCAGCCACAAAATGCCGCCTATGTTAGTATGACATATATTTTTTCAGCCAAAGATTTCCTCCAATCGTATAAAATTGCAACTTATGTTGGAAAAGGCTATTATTACGCATGACTGAACTGTACCCGGTATTTTTCGCCGCCATCGTTTTTGTGATCCTCTCAGGATTACTGATTCTGTTCCTGAAACTCCTCAACCGCCGCTGGTGGCGTAATAATCGCCTCCGGAGAGCCTCGTATCTTCTCCCGCTGTCCGGCATTATCTCAATCTCGCTCTGGGTTTTTGGAATCTACTCATACAAAAAGATGCTAATGATAATCGGGGCGGGCTGGGCTGCTCTTACGCTGGTAGTGATCCTGGCGCTTCTGTTATCGCTCCCGATTTCGGGTATTTTCAATTCGATTTACGACTGGATCGAAAAAAGGCGCAGGGGCAGGGGCACCTTGTCTGATGAAGCGAATGAAGGGGCGGAGGCGGGCATTGTGATGCCTCGAAGGAGGTTTTTGAAAGCTGCCGCCGCCATTGCTCCGGTTGTCGCCGTTTCATCGGGGATATCAGGCGTCGCTCATGCCTTCACGGATGTGAGAGTATATAAGAAAACCATCTATTTTAAAAATCTCCCGCCAGCGCTGGAGGGTTTGAGAATCCTCCATCTGTCAGATATTCATATCGGCTATTATATCTGGCTCGACCAGATCGAGGAAGTTCTGGAAAAGGCTCAGATATTCGACCCCGATCTGTTACTGGCTACCGGTGATTTATGCGATCGTCTCGATGTTTACGCCGACCTGCTAAGACTTTTTGAACAGTTCGAGGCGCCGCTGGGAGCCTTTTGCTCAATCGGCAACCATGAGCATTTTCGGGGTTTCACCTTAGTGCGAAGATCGTACGAGAGCACCAATGTGCCGCTGCTGCTCAATAATGGTGTGACCGTTAAACACAAGGGGCAATCGATATACATCGCCGGAGCCGATGACCCAAAATATTTGTCTCAACGGGCGAGTGATTTCTTTCAAAGGACAGTCGATGCGTCAATCTCATCGGCGCCATCCGATGCTTTCACTATTCTGCTCAGCCATCGCCCCGAGTGCCTCGACTACGCTTCGGGAGTAGGCGTCAATCTGATATTGTCGGGTCATCATCACGGCACCCAGATCGGTCTTGGGGGACGGTCAGTCTTTGAATCAGTCATGCCAACCAAATATCTCTGGGGTGTGTACGAGCGGGGAGAGACTCGCCTATACACATCGGCCGGCGTCGGCCATTGGTTCCCATTCCGGCTGGGATGCCCGGCAGAGGCACCGGTACTGGAACTGAGGACCGAAACCAACTCGTAAGCCAATCACTACAAACGAATTATAGCACTGCATGTAACGGGTTCTTCGTGCGGTTGTTTCCATGGAAGTCTTTATTCTCTCAATATTGGGCTTGACTTGGCATTGAGCTAAGTTTAGATTACCTACTTAATTTTGCCGCCGGAAATGGTATGCCGAAAACTTGGCAGGGAACACGCTTCTTGCTTGAACAGAAGCCGGATTTAAACCGTCTTTCTGTTTTAATGTCCAGTGGCCGAAACAACAAGGGATCGTTATGATTAGACGATTATTTGGTTTGCTCTCAGGTACGGTTATTTTCCTTCTTTTCTTATTCCCAACAAATATTGTAGCTCAGGATGAGGTCGCAGGCGACAGCCTTTCCGGGTCCGAATCTGCGATGGATACCCTCCTGCTCAAGGAAAAGACACCGCAACCTCCGTTCAATATTGTCGCCGAGGATGTCGACAACGATGCCGGAGAAGCTATCAAGCTTAGCTGGGATCTGTCTCCCGATGATTTCCAGGACGGTAATGTCAAGGAGTATGTCGTTCTGCGGAGCGAGTCGGCGGAGGGCACCTATGACACCCTGGGCAATACCACTCAGGGAATCAAAAGCTTCATAGACAACAAGGTTGAGATTGGGAAAAAGTACTTCTACAAAATAGCCGCCCTCAACTACGAAAAAGTGAATTATGTCTACCTGTGGAACGCCAACAGTGAATCTGCCGTTGCGGGGCCGGTCGTGGCCACAGCACAGTGGTTTAATACCGGTCGTATCTGGGTCTTACTTACGATTCTCTTCATATCCGGTGCGATAATTTACTTCATCTGGGGAGCCAAATCCGGTAAATCATTCTATATCCGCAAGATCGCCGGAATCGACGAGGTTGAAAACGCCGTCGGGCGTGCCACCGAGATGGGGCGGTCGATTTACTATGTCCCCGGCATTCATGATATGGACGATGTCCAGACGCTTGCGAGTATGTCTATTCTCGGTCGGGTTTCGAAGATGGCGGCGCAGAACGACACCCGGATTGATGTTCCCGTATCCCGATCTCTGGTGATGGTAACGGCCCGGGAAATCGTCAAGGAATCATACAGCAAGGTTGGACGACCGGATTCCTTCCAGGATGAACAGGTCCGGTATTTGACCGACGACCAATTCGGTTATGCGGCGGCCATCGACGGGCTTTTTGTCCGTGAGAAGCCGGCGACCATTTTCTTGATCGGCGCATTTTTCGCCGAATCGTTGATTATGGCGGAAACGGGAAACAGCATCGGCGCTATTCAGATTGCGGGCACGGCCATGCCGGCTCAGTTGCCGTTCTTTGTGGCGGCCTGTGACTATACCCTTATAGGTGAGGAGCTTTTTGCCGCCTCGGCCTACCTTTCGCGCGAGCCGAAACTTCTGGGATCGCTCAAAGGGCAGGATATGGGCAAGGCTTTGTTTTTGATCGTCATTGTCCTGGGTATTATCCTGCAGTTTTTTGATGTTGAGATGTGGCGGTTGTTCGAAGTTCGTTAAACCAAAGGAATCGTGAATGAAACGAGAAATTCCAATAGCGATAACGTTTATCGTCGGGACAGTCTTCGCCCTGGCCTATTTCATTCCCCGAGAGCCATTCAGCCTGTTTGAACGTCAGTTCGGCGACTGGTTTGGAATCATCGCGGCTTTTGCCATATGGCTGGGAGCGTTGAACCTGATGAAGATCTCGGCTATGAAAATCGCCAGAAAAAAACCCGATTTTATATACGCCAGCCTCATAATTTTATCCTTTCTGGTGATGATCTTTTTCGGGTTTTATGAAGGATATAAAGGACTGTTTGCCGAGCCCCAATTCTCCTACCGTGATGCCGGGACCGGGTTTAACTGGCTTTATGAATACGTTTATTCGGCTCTTTCGGCCACGATGTTCGCCCTTCTGGCCTTTTTCGTGGCGTCGGCCTCCTACCGTGCTTTCAGAGCCCGTAACCTGGAAGCGACCCTGCTATTGATTGCGGCCTTCTTTGTGATGCTTGGCCGGGTGCCAGTCGGCGATATGCTGACGACCTGGATGCCGATCGGGTATACGATGTCGGATTGGGCCAACTGGATTATGTCGGTCCCCAACACCGCCGGTCAGCGAGCGATCATGATTGGCATTGCCCTCGGTCTTGTCTCCACCTCCCTGCGAATCATTCTGGGGCTGGAACGCTCATACCTGGGAGGTGAGTGATGAAAACCAAGGAATTTATAGTCACTGCAATTATTATCGTGGTTCTGCTGCTGTGTAAATTCGTGCTACCGAAGCCGATTCAGTTTTCACCGACAATCTCATGGATAGTGACCATCCTGCTCGGCCTTGTCTTCGCTTTCATATTCTACCTGACGATCAAAGGCAAACCGGTCGAGCGACGAATCGTGTTTTTGCTGGTCGGTATTTCCCTGGTGGTGCCGTTTTTCATGCAGTTTAAGCTTCCCTTGAAAATATCGCCGGAAGTCCAGCAGGTATATGACAAGCTGGCGTCTCTACCGCCCGGATCGAAAGTGCTGGCTTCATTCGATTATGATCCTCCCTCGGCGCCAGAACTTCAGCCGATGGCCGAAGCATTTGTGAAATATGCTTTTGAACATGATATCAAAATCATCATGATGGGCTTATGGCCTCAGGGTCCTCAGCAGGCCAATCAGGCGGTTGAGGCGGCTTTTGAGGAAAATCCGGCGCTGAGAGACCAGGTTAAATACGGGGTCGATTATGTCAACCTCGGCTTCCAGTCGGGGAACGAGTTTGTCGTTCTTCGCATGGGCGAAAGTTTCAAATCGATGTTCCCGTCTGACCTGAATTACACTCCGTATGATTCGATCCCGTTACTTAAAAATGTCAGTAATTTCTCCAATATAGATTGGTCGATCAATTTCTCGGCAGGCAAGCCGGGCACAGTCGAATGGATTCAGGTAGCTGTTGATCGGTATAATCTTCCGATGAGCGCCGGAAATACCGCTGTTCAGGCTCCGATGGTTTATCCCTATCTCAACGCCGGGCAGTTGCTGGGATTGATGGGGGGGATGTCCGGGGCGGCCGAATTTGAAAAGCTGACCAACTTACCGGGTAAGGCGACAACGTTTCTGCTTTCGCAGACGTTTGCTCATGTGGTCGTGATTTTGTTCATCATCATCGGTAATGTCGCATTCCTGCGGTCGAGAAAGGAGACCAAATAATGGAAACCTTCGGAATTTGGCTGGCGGCTCTTCTGACCATTGGAATTATTTCCTTTCTCTACAAAGACAATGTCCTGTACAAGGCATGCGAATCGATTTTTGTCGGCATCTCGGCCGGTTACTGGTTCATCACCTATTACTGGGATAATCTGTATCGCAAATTCTATCTCGGCGTGACCGATATGGACAACCCCCACCGTTTTTTCCTGTGGATCGCTTTTGCTCTCGGTGTAATGATGCTGACCCGTCTGATCGGCAAGATCGGATGGCTGTCGCGCTGGCCGCTGGCCTTTATTGTCGGCGCCACCGCCGGACTGTATATGATGACTTATTTTGTATCCAACGCTTTTGTTCAGGTGGGAGCGACCATCAAGCTGCCGCCCGATTTCGGCAGCGTCGGCTCGTATATTTCTTTCGGTATGATCGCATTGGGGACTTTCAGCGGTTTGGTCTATTTCTTTTTCTCCAAAGAGCACAAAGGGGTGTTTGGTGGGACCGCCAAACTGGGTATATGGTTTCTGATGGTCACTTTCGGAGCGTCGTTCGGATACACCGTGATGAGCCGTATGTCGCTCATGCTGGGACGACTCGACTTCCTGTTCGGTGAATGGTTGGGAATGATTAATTAATGCTAAATCGTGTTCTGCTGTTATGTCTGGCTTTGGTATGGACCGTATCCGTTTCCGTTACGGCACAGGATGTCGCCGAGGGCGGGATCGACACCCTGTCTTTACCGCTGCCGGCTCCCGCGCAGAATGTGGTCGCTGCCAATCATGTCTATGATGACGGCGAAGTTATTGATGTTAACTGGGACAAATCTCCCGACGATCCCGAAAATATCCTCGGATATATAGTATATCGTGCCGAAACCGATGGGGCGTTCGATTCAATCAGGACCCTGCTCCCTGGGGAGACTTTTTTCTCAGACGATAATGTGGAAGACGAGATACCATACAAATATCAAATTGGCGTAATCGGTGAAAATGGTGTGTCGCTCTCGGGCGAATCGGAGCTGGCTGTCGCCACCTGGGAGTTGTTCAATTTTGGTATGTGGAACACCTTTCTCTGGATGTTTGTGTTCTGCGGATCGGTGATCGGATTTATTATCTCGGCCAAATCGGGGCGTAAACTCTATATTCGCAAAATCGGTGGTTTGGAGGCTCTGGAAGAGGCTGTTGGACGGGCGACGGAAATGGGCCGGCCGATTCTGTTTATCCCCGGCATTCTCGATATGGACGATGTCCAGACCCTGGCGGCGATTACGATTTTGGGCAAGGTGGCGCGGGTAGTCGCCGATTACGACAGCAAAATACGGATGCCGGTATCGCGCTCTCTGGTGCTGACTGCGGCCCGTGAAACCATCAAGGAGTCATACACCTCAGCGGGGCGCCCGGATGGCTACAACGAAGATATGGTGCAGTATGTGACCGACGAACAGTTCGGTTACGTGGCGGCGGTCAACGGTATTATGGTGCGTGAAAAGCCGGCTACATGTCTCTACCTCGGCGCCTTTTTTGCCGAATCGCTTATCCTGGCCGAAACCGGAAACAGCATCGGCGCTATTCAAATTGCAGGCACGGCCCGTCCGGGACAGCTTCCGTTTTTTGTCGCCGCCTGCGACTATACTCTCATCGGTGAGGAGCTTTTCGCCGCCTCGGCTTACCTGTCCGAGGACCCCAAACAACTTGGATCTCTCAAGGGTCAGGATGTCGGCAAGGTTATTGCCATGTTCGGCCTGCTCGTAGGGACTGCGGCAATGACGTTATCGGTCGCCTGGCAGGTTCCGGCGACCCAGTGGATTTTGGACTTAATGAATAATTTGTTCACAACCAACTGATAAGACGGTGATAACAGATAAATGAAAAAACAAATTCCGATATTGATTACTGCTACGGTGGGAACGGTTCTGGTTTTGTCGGTATTTTTCCCACCGGCCAAGATGCTGGGTGAGGATTTCTCACTCTTTTTCGATATCATTGCCGTTTTTGCGTTTTTCCTCGGCGGAGGAAATCTGGTCAGGGTCCACTTTATAAAAGTTTACCGCAGAAAATCCGACTGGGTTTATTCGGTGGTTACTCTCGTCGGTTTTACCATGATGCTGGCCAGCGGTTTATTCAAGCTTGGCGGTCCTCCCGGAATCAGCGGCTCGGTGACGGCCGATGGCAGTTACCTGAATACGATGTTTATTCATATTATTGCGCCTCTCTCATCTACCATGTATGCTCTTTTGGCGTTTTTTGTCGCCTCCGCATCTTACCGGGCTTTCCGGGCCAAGAATCGTGAGGCAACGATCCTGCTGATTGCCGCTTTTGTTATTTTGTTGGGACGCACGCCGCTGGGAATGATGGCAACCGGATGGGTTTGGGAATCGCTTTCGATTTTCCAGATTCCCAATCTGGCGGTATGGGTGATGAATGTCCCCAACCTGGCCGGGCAGCGCTCGATTCTGATCGGCGTTGGGCTCGGCGTGGTGGCGATGTCATTGCGATTGATCCTGGGCATGGATCGCACCTACCTGGGGGGTGACAATGACTAATATCGGCGTCATCATTTCGATGGTCTTCATCTTCGGCGGCCTGCTGGCGATTATGATCTACTCCCTGCGCGGCAAGGATATCGATCGCAGAATTATCTTCCTGTTTGTCTTTATCTCGGTGGCGACTTCGGTGATTTTCAATGTCGAGTTCAAGGAATATCCGACAGTAATCGTGAAAAAAGTTTTTGATAAGATCGAATCACTACCACCCGGTTCAAAAGTTTTGATTTCCTTCGATTTCGATCCGGCGATGAAGCCGGAAGTGTTTCCGATGGCCAACGCCTTTGTCCGCCATTGCCTGGTCAAAGGGCATAAGATTTATTTGATGACCATCTGGGCCACCGGCCAGGCGTTGATGAACGAAACGGTCGAGACGGTTATCAAGGAAGAATTTCCTGACGCCGTCTATGGTGAGGATTACGTTACCCTCGGGTTCAAGGCCGGGGGAGTGGGCGTTTTGAATGTTATCATCACCGATTTCCGGAAAATGTATCCCACCGATGAACACGGAACCTCGCTTGATTCGATCCCGCTCTTTGCGGAGGTTAAATCGGCCAAGGATCTGGATTTGGTTTTACCGATCGGGGGGGGGCAACCGGGGCCGAAGGAATGGATATTGTTTATTGGCGATCCGGGTGATGTCCCGATAGCGCCGGGTTTGGCGGCGGTTGTGGCGCCATTGATTTATCCTTATTATCCAAAGCAGGCGATCGGTTTGCTGGGCGGCGTCAAGGGCGCGGCCGAGTATGAGTCGTTACTGAGGCAAGTTTATCCGCAGTTTCAAGATGTACCGGCTCCGGCATTGCGGATGATGGGTCCGCAGACGATGGCTCATATCGTTATCATGGCGTTTATTGTCATAGGCAATATTACTTACTTCAGAAGCCGTCGCAGGGGGGCCGAATAATGCGTAAAGGCCCGATAATTATAACGGCTGCTGTGGCTCTCTTTTTTGTTATCAGTTGGATTATTAAATCCGGCGGGGCACCGGAAGGCAGTTCGTCTTATGACGCGATTGCCGAAGGGTTCTGGCTGACCTTTGCCGCCTTTCTGACCCTGGCGATCCTGTCATTTCTATACAAGGACAATCCGTTTTACAAGTTTGCCGAGCATCTTTATGTTGGAGTCTCGGCCGCATACTGGATGAGTCTCGGTTTCTGGACCACTCTCGTAGCCAACCTGTTCCCGAGGATATCGATGACGCTGTCGGAATGGTTCCAGGTCGAATTTATCAGCTACCAGTACCATTTCTGGGTTCCGCCGATCCTGGGCGTTCTTCTCCTGATGCGATTGTCGCCCAAAGGCGGCTGGCTTTCCCGTTGGGCGCTGGCCTTTATCGTCGGTACCACTGCCGGGTTGAATCTGCCTCGGTTCCTGCGTTCCGATTTTATTGAACAGATTTCGTCGACCATGCTTCCGATTCTGGTCAATTGGCAAGGGTTTGGTGACTTTTTTACCAACTTTTCTCTCTCGGCGTCGGGGCAGTTTGTATCGATTGTCAGCAATTTCCTGGTTGTCCTCGGCGTGCTCTGTGGAATTATTTATTTCTTCTTTTCCAAGGAGCATAAGGGAGCTTTTGGAGCGGCCTCACGGTTCGGTATCTGGGTTTTGATGGTCACTTTCGGCGCCTCATTCGGTTATACTGTCATGGGGCGTATCTCACTTCTGGTCGGTCGGCTGACATTTCTGCTCGACGACTGGCTGGGAATTATTTCGGGATAATCAATCTGATATTTAAACATAAATCAATATATGGTGGAGCGAGTATGAAGATAAAAATAATAGCGTTGATGGCGATGCTGCTTCTTTTGGCCTCCGTTGGCTGGGGGCAGGAGGAAGCGGCCATCGATTCGACCGTGCAGGAGGTTATTCCTCCCGGGCCTCCGCTGAACCTTAAGGCTTTCGACAAGCCCTATGATAATGGCCATGCCATAGATTTGACATGGGATTTGTCGGTTGACGATGGCGCCGGGCGAAATAATATTATCGAGTACCGGCTGATGAGGGCGGATTCGCCTGAGGGTCCGTTTGTCGAGCGCAAGAAGTTGGAAATGGGGAAGACGGAGGCCGAAGATAAAGGTGTCAAAGAGCCGGATGACCCCAACTACTTCCCCAGGGAGCATGATTTTTATTATAAGGTAGTGGCGGTCACTGCCGATGCCGAGGCCGAGTCAGAGGTTGTGGGGCCGGTACGGGGCATCGGACAATGGTACAACGCCGGCAAAAACCCGGTGGCGGTGGCGGTGGTACTTTTTACGGTCTTTACGATTTACTTCATTTTCAAGGCCAAAAAGGGCGCCGAATTGTATATCCGACCGCTGGCCGGTATTGATGCCGTCGATGAGGCTATCGGTCGCGCTACCGAGATGGGTAAACCGATTTTGTATGTCCTGGGATTGGGGACTGCTGCCGATATTGCCACGATTGCCTCCTTCACCATCCTGAGCCGGGTGGCCCAGAAGGTGGCCGAATACCAGACATCCTTGATCGTACCTTGTTATGATCCGATCGTCATGACCATTGCCCAGGAAACGGTAAAGGCGTCATACTATAGTGCCGGCCGTCCCGATGCTTATAATCAGGACAGCGTCTTTTTCGTCACCAATCAGCAGTTTGCTTATGTCGGCGGCGTCAACGGTATCATGCTTCGTGACCGTCCGGCTACCAATTTCTATTTGGGCAAGTTTTATGCCGAGTCTTTGATTATGGCCGAGACCGGGGCTGTGGCCGGTTCGATTCAGATAGCGGGGACCGATGAGGTGACTCAGATTCCGTTTTTCGTTGTGGCCTGCGACTATACTCTGATCGGTGAGGAGCTTTATGCTGCTTCCGCCTATCTGGGGCGCGAACCGGTGCTTCTCGGAACGCTCAAGGCACAGGACTATGCCAAGGCGTTGGTCATTATCTGCTGCATAATCGGGTTTATTGCCGCATCCTTCGGCTGGACCTGGTTTGTAGAACAATTTCATGTCGGTAATTGAGGAGAACGTAGACGATGAAAAAAGAAATACCTTTAGCAATCGTTTTTGTCGCCGGCGTCTTCATGGCCGTCCAGTTCTTTGTCCCTCATGCCGGTTCGGAATGGATTTATGAGTTTGTGATGGAATGGACGATCATTATCGGCATCTTTGCCCTGGCGCTCGGCATCTGGTCGCTGCTCAGAGTATCGACGACAAAAATAAAGAGAAAAATGGAAAACTGGCCTTACGCCGTTGTCCTGCTTGCGGGGCTGGTGAGTATGATCATTTTCGGTATGGGATTTATGGGTGGGGTGGAATCGTATATGTTCCGCCATTTCTTCAACCATGTCATGATCCCGCTTCATGCCACCATGTTTTCGCTTCTGGCGTTTTTTATAGCTTCAGCCGCCTTCCGCGCCTTTAAGGCGCGTTCGGCCCTGGCGACAGTGCTGTTGATATCAGCGCTGGTGTTGATGTTGAGGTTTAATCCGTATCTGGGACCCGTCGGGGATCTCGATGCCGATCTGGCTTCATGGATATTGAACGTTCCCAACCTGGCCGCCAAGCGGGCTATCATCATCGGTATCGGACTGGGGATGGTGGCCACAGCTCTCAAGGTTATTCTGGGTATTGAACGTTCTTACATGGGCAGCGATTAATGGAGGCCGGTATGAATTTCTTTGAACGATTAAGCTTACTGGATCGGCGCTGGGTCTATTTGATCCTGGCGGCGGTAGTAGTGATTACCGTCCTGATTGAATTTGATACGCCCATTCGCGTCAATCCCGAGGTGCGCTCAATCTACGATTTTATGGAGGAGCAGCAACCGGGAAGTTATATCCATCTGGCGATCGACTATGATCCCGGTTCGCTGGCTGAGATGCACCCGATGACCTATGTCATCATGGAACAGGCTCTGGCCAAGGGTCTTAAAGTCATTATGACGGCTCTGTCGCCCAATGGGCCCGGTATGGCCGAGCAGGCCATGCTGGAGATCATGGACTCGGTGAAATTACATACCGGGAAAGAGGTCATTTATGGTGAAGATATCGTTTTCCTGGGTTATAAACCTTATCCGGGAATCGTGATTCTGGCCATGGGGCAGAATTATCGTCTGCCGTTTCCGGGCGACTATTACAACACCTCTCTGGATAGCATTCCCATGATGGAGGGGATCATCAACTACGACAATGTCGAGGGAGTTATCCTGATCACCGGCACCAGCGGTGTCGATTTCTGGATTTCTTATGCCAATGGACGGTACAACGTCCCTCTGGCGGTCGGTCTCACCGGCGTTATGGCGGCCGATTATTATCCCTACCTGAAATCAGGACAGATATTCGGTCTGATGGGCGGGATGCTCGGCGCCGCGGAATATGAGAAACTGGCCGGCCGGCCGGGACGAGCGATGGAGGCTATGCGGGTTCAGGTGTGGACGCATATGGTCATCATCTTGTTCATACTAATTGGTAACATCGGATATTTCATATCCCGCAGGAGAGGAGGTTCGGTATGAGTTGGGAAACTTTCCTGTGGACGACGGCAAGTGTCGCGCTGACACTGTTTACTTTTTCGTTCCTTTATCGCGACAACCCGTTCTATAAATTTTCGGAGAGTCTCTTTGTCGGCATATCGGCCGGGTATTTTGTGATTATCCTCTGGTACACCGGCCTGGTGCCAACCCTGTTCGACCGCATCTGGGTCGGGCAGCCCTGGTGGCAGATATGGGGCGGCAAATGGTGGTATCTCATTCCCGGCATTCTGGGATTGATGATGTGGTTCCGCTTTTCGAAGAAGAAAAGCTGGATCTCGCGTTACCCGATTGCATTCTATCTCGGTATCGCTACAGGCGCCGCCATTCCTCTGGAGATGCAAAATCGTGTCAATCGGCAATTGGCGGATACTCTGGTAGCGCCCAATTTCTCAGCCGGGTGGGTGGCCGGCATCTCCGATGTGATCATTATTCTGGGAGTTGTTTGCGGGCTGTTTTACTTCTTCTTCTCGGTAGCCCACAAAGGAACTTTTGGAGGCGTGGCCAAAGCTGGGATTTATATCCTGATGATTGGTTTTGGCGCGTCGTTCGGGTATACCGTTATGGGACGTATCTCTTTGTTTATTGAGCGTGTCCAGTCGATTCGTGACTGGGTTGAGATGGGCTTTGAAGGTGGCGGCGGTATGACAGCCGTGGTTTGGATTTCGGTGCTGATAGTTCTTCTTCTGATAATGATGGAGATCATGCGTCATATGAGAAACAAGGCGACCGAAGAAGCAGCTTAATTAGATATAAATGGATAAACGAAAGCCCCGCCAATAAGGCGGGGCTTTTTATTTGTCCGACTGTATTATGTGGAATAAATCTTTTTTGTCGCCGTTGTTGTTGTCGTTCAAAAAAAACTGAAAAAAACAAAAAAAATAGTTGACTAAATTTTTGAATCGTAAGTATATATAGAGTAGTCATTGAGGGCGGGGAAACGGAAGAGACCTTCCGGGCTCTCATACAGTCAAATTAATCCTGTAAAAAGATTTAGAAGGGGGCGTAATTTGTTCGCTCAAGGAGTGCGAACATAAGCTGATTTTTTACATTGCCGTAACTCAGTAGGGATTATGGAAGTCGAAAAAAAACAAATTGTTGATTTTGTAACCGTTTCTTACGTATGGCAATATAAGAAAAAAGTTTTAACTTTATATGGATTTCTCTTGACAAGAGTCACGGATGTCTTTACAATGTTCGGTGTAGGGAAGCTCTCTACTTCGGGGCAAGTATGTCATGATTAGTACCAGCCAGGGAGTCTTCTAAACCCGGACGCGAAAGCGAGGTGGAGAATGGCAAGGAAAAGTAGTTCTACTACCGGCAATGCCAATAAGATTCAGTTGTCGACCGCCGAGGCGCGCAGGGAGTATCAGCGGAGATATTATCAGACGCACAAGGAGAAGGCGAAGGAGTACCAGCGCCTTTATAACTTGACGCACAAGAAAAAAAGGGGTGGCCGGGGCAAAGCGAATTTTGATTGTCCTCGAGAAGCGGCCAGGATGACCTTTAATACTTGCGATCTGATGAATTCGCCGATAGAAAAAACGATCAAGATGATCGAAAAAATTATTGCGGGCGAACGCCTCTTCACTATGTAAGTCGATATGTCGTCGTTACAGGCGAATGCAAAAAATGTATAAAGGCGGCTATAAAGCCGCCTTTATTATTGCTTTAAGCGTCAATATTTCATATGTTCTCCTGATATAATATAGTGGATTCGGTCTTAAAACATGTGGAGTATATAAACATGCCAAAATCTACGAAAACGACGGGCAAAGAAGCGGTCGCCCAAAAGACCTCCCCCAAAACGCAAAAAGGCAAGCCCAAGATATTTTATTTCTTCGGCGGTGGCAAAGCCGAGGGTCAGGGTCATATGAAGGACCTTCTGGGTGGCAAGGGGGCCGGACTCGCTGAGATGACGAATATAAAAATTCCGGTGCCGGCGGGGTTTACGATTACCACCGAAGCCTGTCATATGTATTATGATAATAACATGTCCATGCCTGAATGGTGTGAGAAGGACATGAAGAAATATATGGAGAAGATTGAGGCCCAAATGGGGACCAAGTTCGGATATCCATCCAATCCGTTGCTGGTTTCGGTACGGTCAGGGGCCAAATTTTCGATGCCGGGAATGATGGATACGGTCCTTAATCTTGGGTTGAACGATGAAACGCTCGATGGTTTTATCGAGAAAACGGGCGATTCCCGATTCGGTTATGACAATTACCGTCGGTTTATTTCGATGTTCGGTAATGTCGTGCTGGGAATCGACAAAGACGTTTTTGAGCAGGTTATTCATAAGAAGAAAAAAGAGAAAAAGATCAGGCATGACAGTTCTTTACAGGTCAAGGACCTTCAGGATATAGTCGCTAAATTCAAGAAAATAATCATTCGCCGCACCGGCGAATCGTTTCCGGAAGATCCCTATGTGCAGTTGGCCATGTCACGCGATGCGGTGTTTCGTTCCTGGAACAATCCTCGCGCCATCAGTTATCGCCGGCTGAACAATATCCCCAGCAATTTGGGAACGGGGGTAAATATCCAGGCGATGGTTTACGGTAATATGGGTCAGACTTCCGGTACGGGAGTCGGTTTTACCCGTAATCCGGCCAATGGTGAGAAAGAGTTTTACGGCGAGTATTTGATCAATGCCCAGGGCGAGGATGTTGTCGCCGGTATTCGCACTCCTTCGCCGATCAGCCAGTTGGAAAGCGAGATGTCCGGTGTCTTCAAAGAGTTGCAGACGATTACGACTCGTCTTGAAAAGCATTATCGTGATGTGCAGGATTTTGAGTTTACTATCCAGGATGGCAAGCTTTATATGCTGCAGACCCGGTCGGGAAAACGGACGGTGCAGGCGGCGTTGAAGATTGCCACCGACATGGTTCACGAAGGGTTGATTTCAACCGAGGAAGCGGTGATGAGAATCGAGGCGACTCAGCTCGATCATCTGCTTCATCCCCGTCTCGATCCCAAGGGGACATACAAGGTCGTTGCCAGCGGCCTGGCCGCCTCACCGGGCGCCGGTTCCGGCGCGGCGGTATTCACGTCCGAAGATGCCGTAGCTTTGGCAGCCAACGGGAAAAAGTGTATCCTGGTGCGTCAGGAAACCAACCCCGATGATATTGAAGGTATGCATGCCGCTGTCGGTATTTTGACCAGCCGGGGCGGAATGACATCTCATGCGGCGGTGGTTGCCCGCGGCATGGGTCGGCCATGTGTGGCCGGATGTGAGACCGTTCGCGTATCTGAGAAAAAGAAGCAATTGCAGGTCGGTCGCCTGATAATTAAGGAAGGTGAGACAATTACGATCAACGGTTCTACCGGTGATGTGATTACGGGCAAAGTTGCTACGATCGATCCTGTGCTTTCGGGTGAATTCAGTGAATTGATGGAATGGGCCGATGAGGCCAGAAAGCTTGGTATTCGCACCAATGCCGACACTCCTGTCGATGCCAAGCAAGCGCTGGCTTTTGGCGCCGAGGGGATCGGTTTGTGCCGCACGGAGCATATGTTTTTCTCGGAAGAACGTCTGCATATCGTGCAGAGCATGATTATTGCCGAATCGATCGAGAAGCGGCAGGAGGCGCTGGATAAGTTGCTGCCTTTCCAGAAAGACGATTTTAAAAAGATTCTGGATGCTATGCAGGGATATCCGGTAACGATTCGGACGCTCGATCCGCCTCTTCACGAGTTTCTGCCTCACCGGGATGAAATCGAAGCAAAAATCAAAAAGCTGGATAAGAGTAGTGAAAACTACGAAAATAAACTGGAAGAATTTAATAAGATCATTTCCCGAATAGACGAGTTGAAAGAGATGAATCCGATGCTCGGGCATCGCGGTTGCCGTCTCGGAATTGTCTATCCTGAGATCACGGAAATGCAAGTCCGAGCTATCATGGAGGCTGCCTGCGAGCTGACTAAATCGGGCAAAAAGGTTTATCCGGAGATAATGATTCCCCTGGTAGGGCATATAAACGAGTTCAAGAATCAGAAGGAAGTTGCCCAGCGGATTGCTCTTGAGACCACCAATCGGTATAAAGTCAATGTCGATTACAAGATTGGAACCATGATTGAGATCCCCAGGGCGGTGATAACAGCAGATGAAATCGCAACAGAGGCGCAGTTTTTCTCATTCGGGACCAATGATCTAACCCAGATGGCGATGGGCTTTTCGCGCGATGATGCCGGAAAATTCCTGAGATATTACGTCAAGAAGGGGATTCTTCCCAAGGATCCGTTTGTTACGCTCGATATTGAGGGAGTCGGTCAATTGGTCAGGATGGGCTTTGACAAAGGCAGGTCGACCAATCCCGAACTCAAAGTCGGCATTTGCGGCGAACATGGCGGCGATCCCGAATCGATAGAGTTTTGCCATGAGGTTGGATTGGATTACGTTTCCTGCTCGCCGTTCAGGGTTCCGATCGCGCGACTGGTGGCTGCTCAGGCGGTCCTGTCGAGGAAGGAAACTCTGGCCAAGCCGTCAGGACCTTATCGTAGGAAGCCGGTCGTAAAGGCCAAACCTAAAACAAAGTCCAAGGCAAAACCCAAAGCCAAGAAAAAAGTTGACGTTGCCCCCAAGACCAAGGCCAAAGCGGCACCCAAGACAAAGGTAACCAGCGTCGAGCGAGCCGATAAGAAGGCGACGGTGAAGAAGGCGGCTGCGAAGAAAGAGGGCCCCAAAACCAAGAAATAGGTTTTGTAAGGCGGGAATAATCGATAAAAGGCTCCGATGGTTGACATCGGGGCCTTTTTATTGGGGCAAATTAAAATAATGATGTCCGGAGGTGACTATTGCGGAATTTCATTTCATCCCGGATGATGGTTTTACCTCAACCCGGACATATCGTGATTGACCCCGGCTTTTGTCATAGTTCAGCTTCGACTGTTTACGCCAGGCTGCCATTCCGCGGGCGGCGCGGTCTTCTTCGATGGCTGTTATCCAGATTGAGGCCAGTAGGCGGTTGTCCGTCAATTCAATTTTCAGGTCGTCGGCCAGAGCATAGGCTGATGTTTGAGCGCTATCGGAAAAAACCAGGCGTAGCCATGATTGATCGGACGCAGTTTCTATTCTTGTCTGCGGCAGCTTTTCGCGAAAACCGAGAAACCTGATATCGGCGGGGTTGGAATTAATTGGCGGGTCTGAGTGCCTCTTTACCTCCCACTGTCTTCGAGGCGTATGAACATGAAGAAAGAGGAGTCGGCCTTCACGGTCGATATCAAGACCTGCCTGAGGGGAATCAAGATACGAGAAAAATTTTCCGGCGGGATAAACGGGAACATAAAGAGAGTCTTCTTCAACCTGATAAAAACCCCGACAGACAGGATGATTTGCGGCCGGGGTTTTTACCACAACTTTAATGCTGTCGGTAATGGCTAATTTCCGTCTGCCTTCTGCCACTCGTCGATCTTATCCTTCACCTGATCGTATTCGACCGAACCGGGAAAATCGTTTTTCAGGATAAGAAAATATTCCAGGGCTTTGGCGGTATCGGCCAGTTTTTCGTAGGTGCGCCCCAGCTTGAAATACGCCGAAGCTCGTTTTTCCGATTCAGGGTACTGATCCAGCAGCATTTTATATTCGTCGATGGCCTTTTCGTGTTGCTTCAATTCATAGTATGATTCGGCTATCCAGTACTGGCTGTTGTCGGCCAGGTCGGTTCCGGGACAGTATTTAAGGTAATCCATGAAACCTGATATGGCCAGGTCATACTGAGCCCGGTACATATCCTTGAAGGCGTTGTCCCAGAGCTGCCGGCAATCGATTGAAGATTTGGCTTCAGTTGCGGTCGTATCGCTCGTTTCGGCGCTGCTATCGGCAGGGGGTGTTTCGGTAGTCAACTGCGGCTGTTGTGCAACAGGGGTCCCGGAGACGCGCTGCGACAGCAAATAGACCACCTGCTGCATATCGTTCAGTTGATTTTTCATCTGCGACAACTGCTCGTTGAGCTCATCGAGCGAAGTGCGGATTTCGGCCCGCATGCGGGTATCCTGATCGGCTCCCATGGTGAAAAGGGAATCGATATGATCGAGCTGGCGTTTCAGAACCATCTGATCGTTACGCACCTGTCTGACGCTCTCGTCCACCTGGAGGATATCCTGTTTGGTGGCGCACCCGGTGAAAACGATTATCAGGCAGGTCAGGGATACCGCAGCAAGGCGATACCCCTGTTTGCGAATGTTTTTGAATAATGTCATCTAAACCGACTACTTTTTAATGATTCGAAATTCAGCCCGACGGTTTTTATCCCAGGCGCTCTCGGTATGACCGGGATCGACGGGGCGTTCTTTACCGTAGCTGATAACCTCAATGCGATCGGCTACTATCCCGAGATTAATCAGATAGTCTTTGACCGCCACGGCGCGTTTGTCGCCTAGAGCCAGGTTGTATTCAACGGTACCGCGCTCGTCGCAATGGCCTTCGATCTTGATAAACAGATCGGTATTTTTGCGCATAACGGTGGCATTGGCGTCAAGGTTAGCTTTCTGGTCACCACGGATGGCAGATTTATCGAAATCGAAGTAAACGGTAAGGAAATCGGTTTCCTTGACCTCGGGCGGGGCCGGCGGAGGCGGAGGCGGCGGCGGCGGTGGCGGCGGTGTAGTAGTATCAACAACTTCTACGGGGGCTTCTTCTACTGGCGGCGGTGGTTTTTTGCCGCATCCATAAGCCAGGAGCATAACAACAATCAGCCCGGTAACGAGCAAAACATTTTTCATAATGCCCTCCTTGGACATATATTTAAAATACCTGTCAGTTGTCCTCTAAATCCTAAAAACGGTACAACATAGACGTATTGAAATCAACTACAATTTACCCAAAATTCAAAAAAAACTATCGGGTATATCCCGACCAGGTCGGGTTTGAATTGCCACCTCCGGTGGTTAATCGTTTTTCCTCGTTTCCGAACAAATCCATTACGTAAATTTCTTTTTCACCGGTGCGGGTCGAAGAGAAAATTACATGGTTGCCGTCCGGCGACCAATGCGGGTTTTCGTTGTTTCCTTTTTCGGTCAGGATGCGAAAATTATCGCCCGTCACATCGATGGTACAGATATTAAAACGACCGTTAACGCGGCTCAGATAGACAACCTTGTCCCCCTTGGGCGACCAGTCCGGGGAATCGTTGTAACCGCCGACATAGGTCAGGCGGCGGATATTGACACCATCGCTGTCCATGATATATATCTGCGGGCTTCCCGAACGATCAGAGGTGAAAGCTATCTGTCTCCCGTTCGGTGACCAGCAGGGCGACGATTCGATGGCAGAGGTGAAGGTCAGCCGCCGTTTGATCTTTCCCGACCGATGGAGCAGATATATCTCGGCGTTGCCGTCTCGCGAGAGAGCGCAGACGATATCTTCACCATCGGGGGAGACCCGTGCCGCCGAATTAATTCCCGGATACGCTGCCAGCAGGTCAACCTTGCCGTCCCGAATATCATATTGATAGAGCTGCGGGTCATCATGCATAAACGAGGTGAAAAGTAATTTTTGTCCATCGGGGGTGAAAGCGGGCGAAAGGTTGATCGATCCGTTCCCGGTTAATTGATAGACATTAGCGCCGTCGAAATCGCAAAGATAGAGTTCTTTATTTCCGGTCCGTTTGGATATGAAACAGACGCGGGTGTCAAATATTCCCTCATCGCCGGTCAGGTATAGAATGATTTCGTTGGCGACCCGGTGGGCCAGACGACGATAGTTAGTAATCAGGGACCGGAAGCGCCCGCGGGCGAACTGCATCCCCGAATTAGCCGAATATATTTGATATTTGAATATGATATCATCGCCGGCGAATTCGCCTTCACCCTTGACGACATATTCGGCTCCCAGATGACTCCAACCCAGAAGAGTGATTACATCGAGTTCCATGTGACGCATATAGAAAGAATCGAGCTCGATGACTTCATAGAATGGCGAGAAGTTGAGGTCGTCACGAATAATCTCGGCTAATCGTACGAGAGCGACCGAATCGGACACCAGCATCTTGGTGCCCTCACGGTGAACAAAGTCTTCAACGGCGATGCGAACATTCTGAAAGCCCTGTTTGGGGTCAAGTCGTCCGCTGTAATCCCTGACCTGGGAATAACCGGTCGTCGCCAGGACCAGCAGGATGAATATGGTGCAGGTTAGTCTTTTCATAATCCTCACGGTTGATATGGAAATTCAAGGTGAATTCCGATTATATCGTCCCTAAAATCGGTCGGCAACTGCGGCAGGGGAGACGATGCCTGAACCGCTCGCAAACAGGCTCGGTCATAGGCGGTCACTCCGGATGATTTTTCTATGTCGGGATCAAGCACCGACCCGGATCGGATGACCTTAAAGTAAATAATACAAGACAAGGGCTGGTTTGCAGCCACCGGGTTGGACCAGTTGCGCTGAATTTTTCCGAAAGCCTGGATAAAATAATACGGATACTGGAAGCTGGCATTATCGACCGCCACCGAACCGAATTGAGTTCCGGCTCCGATCTGGTCGGTGACATCGGTGCCCCCGGCCTGGCTGTCTTCCGCTTTATCGGCCTGACCCTTATATCCGGTATCTTTTTTCGGCTTCGGTTTCGGGGTTTCTTCTTTCTTTTCGACCGGCTTGAGCTCGGTTTTTGATTCCGGTTTGGAAATCGGGATCTCGGCAATATCCTCGATGGTGGCCTGAGGAATAACTATATCGGGCATGGATCCCTTAATCAATTCCGGGTCGCCCAGGGGAGGCATGCTGATAATATTGACCGCCACCGATTCCATATCCGGGCGCAAACCGATGGCGAAGGGATTAAGCATGGTTATAGTAAGTAAAAGTCCGACATGGAGAACCAGCGAGTATATGAAATCTCGTGATGTTATACCCATCAGTTCCTTTTTGGAATATCATCACTGTCGACTGGCGAGGTGACCAGTCCCAGGTATTCGATCCCCATTTCCTTCATCCGGGCGATAACATTGACCACCGAGGCGTAAATGACGGTACTGTCGGCTCTGATATAAACCGAGGAAGTGTTCTTTTCCTTCAGAACGGCATCGAGGCGGTCTTCGAAATCGGGCATTCTAACCCAGATATCGTCGATGAAAATTCCGCCTTTTGCATCTATCGTCAGGACGACACCCTCGCCCAGTTCATCCTGGATGGCGGTACGGGTTTGGGGCAGATTTACGTCGATCCCCGACTGCAGCATCGGAGCTGTTATCATGAATATAATCAGCAGGACCAGGACAACATCGACCAGGTTGGTAACGTTGATTTCCGCCATATGTCCATATTGTCTTCTGATCACTGGTAGCTGTCCTTTTTCAGTCGCGCGGTGAGTTCGAGACTGAAGTTGTTGGCCCGGTCTGAAATATATTTCAGTTTGTTATTGGCCCAGTTATATCCGATCACGGCTGGTATGGCGGCTGCGAGACCGACAATAGTCGCCAGTAATGCCTCGGCAATACCGGGCGCGACAACGGCTAATGAGGCCGAACCTCGTTCGCCGATTGACCAAAAAGAATCCATCACGCCGACGACCGTACCGAGAAGGCCGAGGAAAGGGGCTGCGTTTGCTGTCGTCGCCAGGAAAACCACATATGTTTCGAGTTTGCCGACCTCTTCGGCTACAGTCTTGTCGAGCATTAGCCCAACGGTTTTAATGTCATCTTCTTCCAGTTTGCGCCGGCTTTCCGGCAAGCCGCCGGCATGGTTTTTAATCTCCATGATGGCGTCAGCTTCCTTTATGCCGACCGCATAGATCGCTGCCAGGGGGGTCAGTCGAAAATTCTTAACCTGGCCAAGCAGGTCGGAAATCTGCCCGGAACGGGAGAAGAGGCTGCCGAACTTATGGGTTTGGCTATTGACTTCTTTGAAATGGCGGTACTTGTTGACAATTATTCCCCAGGAGACCAGTGACATGACTACCAGAATGGTGAGGATGAGGACTCCAAAAAAAGAGGTCTGGGCCAGAATATCCCATATTCCGCCCGAAAGAAGGCCGAGCACGGCCGTTGGAGTCGGACCGGCGGAGGCGGTCACCGGCGACAAAGCTGTTACAATCTCAATCATAATTTGTTTTACACCTATCGCAGCGAAAGGTTTATCTATTTACCAATCAGACTAATAACCATAGGCAACGGTTGTATTTTAATCAACAAAAAACGGGGGTGACCCCCGGTTATTTGACGGCTGTGGCACTCAAAATGCATTGAAGTTTCGCCAAAAGACAGTTTTCCACCAAGACTCAATCGTCGTTTTCCGGGAGTTCGATTTTTTAAACAGAGATCAAAATTCGATGGACAAGGAGGCGGTTAATCGTTATATTTTGCATCTTTGTTTTTACCGGGGAAACCGGTCGGGAAATAAGAATATCCTGAATTTGGGGATAGATTATTATGATACTGGCAATTTAACTTAAGAGATGGTGGAATGAAAAAGGATCTGGACAAGATAAATGTTATCCTGGCAACCGATTGCGGTTCCACAACCACAAAAGCGATCCTCATTGAAAAGCGCGAAGGTAGCTACCGCCTGATAGCGAGGGGCGAGGCTCCCACGACTGTTGAAGCGCCGTTTGAAGATGTGACAATGGGTGTCCTCAATGCCGTGGCCGAGGTCGGCGAACTGTCGGAGCGTAAGCTTCTGGACGAGGACGACAAAATTATTACTCCGGCTGATAACGGCGTCGGCTGCGATATATATATATCGACGTCTTCCGCCGGCGGTGGACTGCAGATGATGGTGGCCGGCGTAGTGCGGTCGATGACAGCCGAGTCGGCCGAGCGGGCTGCGCTGGGCGCCGGGGCGATTGTCATGGACGTTATCGCCTCCAATGACAAACGTCGTCCGCACCAGCAGATCGAACGTATCCGCCATCTCCGTCCCGATATGATCCTGTTGTCAGGCGGCATTGACGGTGGTACGACTTCGCATGTAGTTGAAATCGCGGAGTTGATCTCTGCGGCCGATCCTAAACCGCGTCTGGGTTCGGGGTATCAGCTTCCGGTGATTTTCGCCGGAAATATAGAGGCCCGCGACGCCATCAAGGATACCCTAAGCAACAAGGTTGACCTGGGAATCGTCGACAATATCCGACCGATTCTGGAACGCGAAAATCTGCTGCCGGCTCGTGAGAAAATCCACGATCTATTCATGGAGCATGTGATGGCCCAGGCACCGGGGTACCGCAAATTAATGGAATGGACCGATGCGCCGATTATGCCGACCCCCGGAGCGGTGGGCGCGATTATCAAGACTATTGCCGACCTGGAAAATATAGAAGCGGTGGGTGTCGATATCGGCGGAGCGACGACCGATGTGTTTTCGGTCTTTCGTCCCGAAGGCGCCGAAGGTATTTTCAACCGCACGGTGTCGGCTAACCTCGGCATGAGTTATTCAGTATCGAATGTTTTTGCCGAGGCGACATTGCCGAATGTCATGCGCTGGATGCCTTTTGATATGGACGAACGCGACTTGCGCAACCGGGTCAAAAATAAGATGATCCGCCCGACGACAATTCCGCAGTCGATGGAAGAACTTATATACGAGCAGGCGATTGCGAAAGAAGCATTGCGGCTCGCTTTTGTTCAGCATAAAAGCTTTGCCACGGTACTAAAAGGTGTTCAAAAGCAGCGCACCATCGCGGATGCTTTCGACCAGGATGCATCGGGTGCGACGATTGTCAATATGATGACGCTCGATATGCTGGTTGGTTCCGGCGGTGTCCTGTCGCATGCTCCACGGCGTCAGCAGGCGGGCCTGATGCTCATCGATGCCTTCCTTCCGGAAGGAATAACGCGATTGGCAGTCGACTCGATCTTTATGATGCCACAATTGGGAGTCTTATCCACGCTCCACGCGCAGGCGGCCACCGAAGTATTCAATAAGGACTGCCTGATTCATCTCGGTACCTGTGTTGCTCCCACCGGCGTGGTTAAGAAGGGCGGCGAGATGATGTCGTATGAGATTCATCTGCCCGACGGAAAAGTATCCGGGAAGATAAATTATGGCGAAATGAAACTGCTCAAACTCGGTCTGGGCGAGGACGGCCTGCCGATGAAAGCCAGGGCGATTTTGGAACCGGCTCGACATCTCGAACTCGGCAGCGGCAAAGGTAATAAGGTTGAAGCGGAGCTGTCCGGCGGTGTGGTGGGGTTGATCCTCGACGGCCGCGGCCGCCCGTTTGTACTGCCGACCGATGACAAGGAAAGAATCGCCGCTCTGAAGCGCTGGATGCTGGAACTTAATATTTATTCACCGGAAGCGCTGGAGAATCTGTAAACCGGCCGAGGCTATTGATTTTCTGGAAAGAAACGATAGTGGCGGTAAGTGGAAAATAAATGTATGCAGAAAATACAGGTTAAGCAGATGTTAAAAATAGTAAGTACAGTTTTTGTAATCATGATGGTATTGATGATTGGAACCGATCTGTCGGCTGAAAACTATGTCAACTGGTCCGGCGGATTCTGGTTCGAAGTTCCCGAAGGTTGGGACAAAGCAGATTACCGGCTGGTTGACCGTTTTCTGTCGATGACCGATACCTCGAAAGATGTTTTCAATTACGAGGTTGTAATGGCTCCGACGGCGTCGCTGTTTTTTGCCGAAGATGCTTACCTGGTTATTACCTTCGATTCCACCGGACCGCTATCCAAGCCTGAGTCTGATTCGGTTCTGGAAGTGATCGCCGAGTCATATTCCACAGTGGTTTATGATGCTCCGGTGGTGCAATTGATGTCCGATCTGGTTCCGGGCCAGCCAAAACTCAATCGCGCCGAAAGAACCGTTTCGGTTTTGAGTGAAATGGCATACAACCCGGATGCGATGAAAAAACTATGGCTATATATGAAACTGAATGACCGAGGCCTGATCTCGCTTTATTTTTATAGCCCCGATTCGACATACAAGCAAAATAAACCGATTTTCGATGGGATTGTTAATTCGCTCTCCTTCGAAAATCTGAAAAAGGCTGCCGAGCAGGATGACCTGACGTTTACCAGCGTCGGCGGAGACAACCTTAGCGATCCCGAAATTGACCCGAGTCAAGAGGCATCCGAGGGGACGACGGCGGCCGAGGGAATTAGCAATATCAGAGACATACTGCTTTATGCAGTGATAGTGATTGTCGTCTTCGGCTTGATATGGAATTTTGTAATTGCGCCGAGGATGAAGAAGAAAAAGACCCAATCCGATTAGTCGGCTGAGATAGAGAAAGGCTTAATGCTATGGCACATGCATATACTCCGGGACTGAAGGTCAGTAAAAAGTTATTGGTGACCAAAAAGCGAATTCTGCCTCTTAAAGGCGAAGTGGTTGCCAAGGTGGGCGACAAAGCTCATCCCGATATGGTTGTGGCGCGGACATATTTACCCGGTGATGTGGAACCGATCAATGTGGCCAATCAGTTGGGATTGCCTCCCGAAGATATTGAATCGTGTATGCTGAAGAAGATCGGCGACCCGATAAGCGAAGGCGATGTTATTGCCCGCTCGAAGCCGCTATTTGGGATTAAGTGGTTTTCTTCAGAGAGTAAATCGACTCTTGAAGGGACCGTGGAGTCCATTTCCTCTGTGACCGGCCAGGTCCTGCTTCGCGGCAAGCCGATACCGGTTGAAGTCAAGGCTTACCTCGAAGGGGAAATTGTCGAAGTTTTCGAGCAGGAAGGCGTTGCCGTTTGCACCTGGGGGTCATTTATCCAGGGTATTTTCGGGATCGGCGGCGAAACGCACGGGAATATCAAAGTGGTCGTCCCCGATAATACCACCACTCTGGAAGATAAGCATATCGACGAAAGCTGTAAAGGATGTATCGTTATCGGCGGATCACGGGTTACCGCCGACGCTCTGAAAAAAGCTATCAAAGTCGAGGCAACCGGTGTGGTCACCGGCGGCTTCGACGATAAGGACCTGCGGGACTTCCTTGGATATGATATCGGTGTTGCTATTACCGGCTCGGAAGATCTGGGAACGACGCTCGTTATCACCGAAGGTTTCGGAGATATCAGCATGGCTCAGAAGACGTTTGAACTACTCAAATCCAAAGACGGCGAGATGGCCTGCATCAATGGCGCGACTCAGATCCGCGCCGGAGTTATCCGTCCCGAAGTGGTTATTCCGCTGGAGGGGGACGTGCATGACAAACAGGCTGCGGAGGAAGTCGAACAGCACGGTCTGGTTATCGGCTCGCCGATCCGCGTTATCCGTCATCCTTATTTCGGACGGCTCGGCCAGGTCTCCGGTCTGCCGTCGCCGCTTCAGGTTCTGGAATCGGAATCGAAAGCCCGCGTCCTGGAAGTCACATTTGATGCCGGCGAGAAGGCGATTGTGCCACGTGCCAACGTAGAATTAATAGAGTCATAAGATAAACACTTTTCAAGCTGAAAAGAGTGAATGGTGGCGGCCGGACAGTGGATACACTGACCGGCCGTTTTTTGTTTTTGAATTCTTGTCACCGTTGCAGGCTAACCAAGGCAACTATTTATTGAGGAGTCCTTATTTAATAAGGACCATCTTGCGAGTCAGGTTTTCGGTATCGGTTTTTAGCCGGTAGAAATAGATTCCGGTGGCCACCGATTTGCCGTTGTCGTCGCGACCATCCCATTCAATGCGATTGATTCCCGGTTTTGACAGGCCGTTAAACAATAATCGGGCTCTCTGACCGAGAATATTGAAAATCTCAAGAGTCACCTTGGCCGGCCTGCTGCCGGGATTGTAATACTCGATAACGGTACTCGGATTGAACGGGTTGGGAAAATTCTGAGCGAGTGCAAAGCTGGTCGGTAACGAGGGCTGAGAAAGGTCGTCATCAACATCGCTGATGATTCCCATATCCTGAATCGCCTGACGCAGAGCTTCCACCGCTGCCGGGCGTTGCATGAACGAAAGCGGTATTTCAAAGAAGGCATAACTATAATCGGGACCGAGATGTCGCCAGGCCACCGTTTTACCTTCGGTTAGGGCGGAATCGGTTGAAGAATTGTAGGTGTAGATAATCTCATAGTCCGAACCAGCCATGCGGGGAAGGCTGGGCGATGGAATTCCCTGCACCGTGGAGTAGAAACTGCCTGTATGATCAAGAGTAGCCTGTGCATCCCAATTGAGGTCGGGGTATTCTAACATCTGGCTGTAGGCGCCGATAAAATCAGAGTAGAGGGCCGCAGTGCCGATATCAAAATAACTCAGGGGCAAAATTCTGAAAGCGATATCGAAATAATCGGTATATACAAATTCATACGATCCCGGATTAAAGAATACGCTGTCGACGCCGTACTCGGTATCAAAATCACCCCAGCGCCCAAAAATGATTACCTTGCCGCCGATGGAGAGATAGTAAGCGATATCCTCCAGGATACCGCCGAAGGCTGGATCTTTTCCGATGTCATCCTGTCGGCGGCCTGATTCGGCTCCGATGATTACCAGACCATAATCGATCATTTTCAGCAAACTGGTGCGATCGGGGTTTACCGAAGCGGTGTCGGAGAGGTAATCGTAGGACCAGCCGGTGACAGCCTCGCGCAGAAATTCTCCCGTGACGACTTCATTGACCATCGCCGCGCTGTTGCTCCCGGAGCGATTGACGGCCAGAATTCGATCGGCTTGTAAGGTGGCCGTTTTCATAGTGACGGTTTCCGCTCCGACAGTATCGGAGGTATTGTTGTCGGCGTCGACGGCGGCGATAAAGTAATCGTGCAGAGTGGTATCGAGAGAGGGATTATCATCGTAATAAAACGTATCGAAAACCGGTGTGGGAAGTATCGCTCCGTCACGGAAGATGGCGTAATGATCGAAATCGAGTTCGAAGTTGGTGGTCGCCCAGGCCAGTTTGATGGTATCCCGAAGCGGCAGGGCTATGAGGCCGACCGGCTGCGCAGGAATCGAATAGGGCGTTCCGTAGGCGATAGAGAAGGCGACTGAACTTCGGCCGTCGGCATCAATGGCAACGACGTGAAAACTATACTGCTGCTCTTCGGTCAGACCGGCGACGACATAGTTTGAGCTGTCAATCGGGATGAGGAGGGACTCGGGTTGAACGGCCGGTACGGTAGTGTAATGAAGCCAGTAATGATCAACCTGGGTCGGATCAGCCGGTTCCCATTCGATCTGAAGCGATTGTCCATCGCCGACATCGCGAACCGAAGTGATCATGACCGGTTTTGGAACTTCATTGACAATATAGGCCGTCGCCAGGCTGGCCTTGATCATCCGGGTCATGTAGTCAAAATTTATATAAGTGGTGCTGTCTCTCGGCTGATGATAAACCGTAGAGAAATTATACTCCTGGACGAAGGTGACATCATAGCCGTTCTGCCCGAAGGGGTAATGATCCGATCCGCCGGAGGGGCCGGTAATCACACCGGAGATTCCCACCAGGCTGTCGGCCAGTTTGCCCCAGAGGAGGGCATAGGCCTCATCATCGGGACCCTGGTGCAGAGAGGCGAGATTATCATTATTGATATGCCCGATCATATCCATATTCAGCATATAGACGATGGTGTCGCCTCGGGCAGCGGCAGCATCGGCATAATGGCGCGAACCGATCAGCCCCGACTCTTCCGAATCGAAGGCAATAAAAACAAACGACATTTCAGTTTCGACATCTTTCAGGATGCGAGCGATCTCCAACGTGCCGACGGTTCCGGTCCCATTGTCGTCGGCTCCCGGAGAACCGGGAACAGCATCGAAATGACCTCCGATAACAATCTGGCGGCCGGGGTAACGTATTCCGGTTTTATAGGCGACGACATTGTAAGCAGGGACCTCGCCATTACCGATCTGGATACCGGTAAAGCTGTCAAGAACGACGGAATCGAGGCCGTATGACACGAATCGGTCATAAATCCAATCCCTCGCGGCATAGTTCGAATCGCTGCCGGTCAGGCGACCCAAGAATTTCTCCAGCCGATGCAGATAGGTATCGATCGTATCCTGGCTGACCGGAGCAATGAGAGAGTCGAGAGAGATATTGCCCAAAAGCATCTTTTGATTGAAAACCATCGGTGGATTATATTCGATTTTAAGCCGGCTGTTGTCAATCGGGATAAGCGGAGCGCCGTCGATGGAAAGAGCTTTATCGGAATTAAAGACACGGAAGAGGCGCAAATTACCTTCCTCGTAGACGATCTCAAAAGCTTTTGCGTTTTCTCGATCAAAGCGGTTATCTACGGCGATTTCATCGAGACGGATATCGGAGGCGAGAAAGGTCATGTCGAGACCTGAGGCAGCCAGGTCGGCAGCCGTTTCAGAATCGCTCAGGACCAGATAAGCCCCGCTTAGCCGGAATACCGGCTCTATTTCCGAATTTCTCAGCAGCCGGGCCTCTGAAGAGCTGGTGATCTTGATTTTATATAAATCTCCGGCATCGGCGGCGACCGACATTGCAATAAGAAAACCCAATAGACAGATTATTTTATTCACGATTGTCCCTCGTAATTATAAAATTCATGGCATTGTATCCTTAATCAAATATACTAAATAGCAAAGGCATACGAAAGGCCATTTATTTATCTATACTTAAAACTGATGCTTCAGGCTTATTGTTCAATATTAATTTTGAAACACCAGGTCACTTCTCCCTTGCAAACAGGCTATTTATGGGCGTCTAGTAAAAATTGGAGTTGACAAACGGAGTTTTTTAAACATTCTTGATTGCAACAACTATGGATGGGCGAGATACAAAATTATGATGATTAACAGCAGAGTATTGGTGCTCAACCAAAATTACGAACCGATGTCGGTCTGCTCCGCTCGACGGGCTATCATTATGCAGCTTCTGGGGAAGGTGGAAGTAGTCGAAACTTATGACGGGATCAGGGTCCACTCGATAAGTCGCGCCTTTCCGCTGCCATCGGTGGTGCGTCTGGGAGCTTATATCAAGGTGCCATATAAAAAGATTTTGCTGACCCGCAAAAATATTGTCAAGCGCGACCGGCATACCTGCCAATACTGCGGCGATCGTGAGGGGTCGATGACGGTCGATCATATTACGCCTAAAAGCTTTGGGGGCGCCGACACGTGGGAGAATATGGTTTGCGCCTGCGAGCGATGTAATAATAAAAAAGGCGACCGCCTGCCGGCGGTGGCCGGGATGAAATTGTTACGTCAGCCGCGCCGACCCAGCCATATCACTTTCATTCAGAGTTTTATCGGAATTTCCGACGATCGCTGGCGACCCTACCTTTTCATGGATTAGAAGGAGTCTAAATGGAGACTATCTTATCGGGCATGAAGCCCACCGGACAACTGCATCTGGGCAATTATGAAGGCGCTTTAAAAAATTGGGCGGCATTACAGAATAACTATGAGATGTATACCTGTATTGTCGACTGGCATGCCCTGACATCCGAATTTGCCGAAACCGGGCATTTGAAAGATAATATTTTCCAGATGGCGGTCGATTTTCTGGCCGGTGGGCTGGATCCGCAAAAATGTGCCATTTTTATTCAGTCCGATGTCAAAGAGCACGCCGAATTACACCTGTTGCTTTCAATGTTGACTACGGTGCCGACTCTGACTCGCCTGCCGACCTATAACGAGCAAAAGGAGGAAACGGGGCTGGACAGTTACGGCTTTCTGGGATATCCGGTGCTGCAGGCGGCTGATATTCTGATATATAACGCCCATAAGGTGCCGGTGGGAAAAGACCAGGAGAAGCATATCTGGCTGGCTGCCGACCTGGCCAAGCGGTTTAATAATTACTATGGCAAGACTTTCAATGAGCCGCAGGTTTTGTTGACCAAATTCCCGACAATTCCGGGACTGGATGGTCGGAAAATGTCAAAATCGCTGAATAATCATATTGCTCTCGCTGACAGCGAGGAAGAAACTGCGAAGAAGTTAAAGAGGATGTTCACCGACCCGGAGAAGCTCCGTAAGGGCGATCCGGGGAGGCCTGAAATCTGTCCCGTCTATTTACTTCACCAAATATATACGCCGGATCATGAAAATATTGTCGCTCCCTGCCAAAGCGGCGAATTGGGGTGTGTTGATTGCAAGAAAAGGCTGACAGAAAACCTCAATAAAGCCCTCGAACCAATCCGAGAAAAACGAAAAAAATTAGTTGAAAAGCCGGACTTCGTTTTCGACATTCTAAGGGATGGCGCCGGACGTGCCCGCGAAAAAGCGCAGGCGGTCATGGCAAAGGTTCGTGAAAATATGAAGTTGGCGTATTATTGATGAATTTGAAAAAAGATGATTACTCTGTCGACCTTGAGGTTTTCCAGGGGCCGATGGATCTGCTGTTGTATCTGATCAGGAGAGATGAGGTCGACATTTATGATATTCCTATTGCCCGGATAACCGAGCAATACATGAAATATGTCGAGATGCTCAAACTTTTGAATCTGGAAAATGCCGGCGAGTATATCCTGATGGTGGCGACCCTGATCAGAATAAAAGCGCAAATGCTTCTTCCCCGTGATTCCCAGGAAGAGGACGAGGCCGATCCCCGTGAGGAATTGACCCGGGCGCTTCTCGAATACGGCAAATTCAAGGAGGCCGGAGAAATACTGCGCGAAAAACGCGATCTGGAATCGCGACTGGTGGCGGTTTCGGGTCGGAATAACGGCTATAGAGACACACAGGCGGTATTGGCTAACAGTACCTGCCTGTTTGATTTGCTGACCGCTTTCCATGACGTCATGTCCGGTTTTAGGGAGGATAACGATTATCTCGTCGATCACCAGGAATTGACTGTCGAAGACCGAATTGAAGTTATCAATTCGTACCTGTCTGCGAACGAGTATGCCACGTTTGAAAATTTGTTTGCCGATATCCGGGTCAAGCTGGTAGCCATCCTCACCTTTTTGGCCATTCTGGAAATGGTGCGGATGCATCGGATCACTGTCAGGCAGGCGGTCGCTTTTTCCGAAATCCGTATTTATCGATCCGATCCCAATCAGATTCCGGAGGCGGTCGCCGAGCCGGTTGAGGAAACACCGACGGTTATTGAAAAGGTAGCTGTAGACTCATGATTAAAGAAGAGAACATAAACTGTACTATCGAGGCCTTGATTCTGGCTTCACCTGATCCGGTCTCGGTTAAAAAATTGAGCGAGACGGTAGACAATATTCCGGCCGCTCGTGTCAGGCAGGCGATCGACGATCTCAATAATATATATATGGGATGCGGCAACTCATTTCGCATCAGGGAAGTGGCTGGCGGCTATCAGGTCCATATTTTGCCTGATTTCGAACAGTCGATCAAAAAACTACTGGTTAAACAGCGCATGGTGCGTCTCAGCCGTGCCGCCCTGGAGACGCTGGCGATTATCGCGTACAAACAACCGGTGACCAAGATAGATATCGAGCATATCCGTGGCGTTGCCACCGATGGTGTTATTCATAATCTCCTGCAACGGCAGTTGATTGTGATTTCAGGAAGGGCTGAATCGCCCGGACGTCCGCTGCTGTACAAGAGCTCCAATGAATTTCTGAAATTTTTCGGCCTAAACCGGCTTTCCGATCTGCCTCGGATGGATGAAATCGAGGAAATGATCCGCATGGCTGAAGGTCCCAAAGAGCAAACGATTCTCCCCCTGGCCAATGCCCAGGAAAAATCGGCGACGATTGAACTGAGCGAGATCATGCCGGAGCCGGACAACGGCGATATCCCGGTTGATGATATGGTCGCTACGGCTGATATCGGAGATATGATGAAGGGCCGTGATATCCCGGAAGAGGATGATATTGAGCAATCTCAAGCGCTGTCGGGGGACAATGGCTCCGGCAGCGATGAGAATCTCGTCGAGGTCAGTGAACCGGAGATGGTCGAGATGATGGCCTCCGAAATCGAGTCGGAGATGATTCCCGAAGTCGAAGAAGCAGTCGCCGACGTGGACCATCAGGAAGGCGAAAAACGGCCGGAACCGAATTTCGAGAAAGTCCAGCCGGAAGCGCTCATGGCTAATTATGAGCCGTTGTCCGATGATCCCCCGCCGATCTCTACCTCCGATCCAATGCCTTCGGCTTCTTATGAGGAAACACCGATTGAACAACCGGAGCCGGCGGTTGCAGACGAGAAACCTTCATCTACTTCAGCAGAACCGGTCAAGGCTGCCGATACCAATCGCGACGAGTGATTCCCGATGATCAGAATCAATAAATATCTGGCCCAGTGCGGTGTCACCTCACGGCGCAATGCCGATGTGGTGGTCTCCGAAAGACGCGTGACGGTCAATGGCAAGGTTGTCGATACGCCCGGATTCCAGGTCGACGAAGCAGCCGATGAAGTCAAGGTTGATGGCGTTGTTGTCAAGCCTGTCAGTAATCACAAGTATATCGTCCTCCATAAGCCGTCGGGATATGTAACCTCACTTTCCGATCCTCATCATGAGCGAACCGTCGCCGACTTGGTAACCGGGGTGACTGAGCGGGTTTATCCGGTGGGAAGGCTCGATCTCGATACTGAGGGAGTTTTGTTGTTTACCAATGATGGTGAACTGGCTCATCGTCTGACTCACCCCAGGTATGGCGTTGTCCGGGTTTACCGGGCGCGGGTAAAAGGTCGCGTTACCAAACCGAAACAGATCCAGTTAGCCAAAGGGATCAAACTGCCCGATGGCAATATTGGGCACGCCCGGGCGGGGATTGAAATGGTGGCCGAAAAGTATTCCGATCTGATTCTGGAATTGACCGAGGGGCGCAAGAGAGAAGTGAAACATCTATGTAAAGCGGTGGGGCATCCGGTGGTCAAGCTGGTACGGATTGACTTTGCCGGGATAACCTGCGAAGGCCTTAAAAAGGGTCAATGGCGGTATCTGGCCGACCGGGAAGTGGCCAAACTGCGTAAACTTGTCGGTGTATAGTAAACGATAAATCCTATATTTACCTCCTGTTTTATTCGCCCTTAAAAAAAGTGTTTAATTTGTCATAATAAATGTTGACAGCCGCCTTTTTTTGTATTTATTGCCACAGGACTTTGTGAAAAAAATAACAAGCGTAGGTCTGCCTGCGCGCGTTATTCAATTAAATGGAGACATAAGATGTTAACTAAACAGGAAGCACTCGATTATCATTCCAAGGGCCGGCCGGGCAAGATTGAAGTAGCACCGACCAAATCCTGCGCCACTCAGCGGGATTTGTCATTGGCGTACACACCCGGTGTCGCCGTGCCCTGTCTTGAAATCAAGGATAATCCTGACGATGTTTTTAAATACACCGCCAAGGGAAATCTGGTGGCTGTTGTCAGCAACGGCACCGCCGTACTTGGATTGGGCAATATCGGAGCGATGGCCGGCAAACCGGTGATGGAGGGGAAGGGGGTACTGTTTAAAAGGTTCGCCGATATTGATGTTTTTGATATCGAACTCGGTACCGAGGACCCCGATGAAATTATCAAAGCATGCAAGCTTATGGAGCCGACATTCGGCGGGATCAATCTGGAAGATATCAAAGCTCCGGAATGTTTCTATATTGAGGAAACACTCAAGAAGGAAATGAATATTCCGGTTTTTCATGATGACCAGCATGGTACCGCAGTGATTTCGGCGGCGGCTCTAATAAATGCTCTGGAGATCACCGGCAAGGATATTTCCAAGATCCGTATGGTAGTATCGGGAGCGGGAGCGGCTGGAATCGCCTGCACCAAATTGTACTGCGCACTTGGCGTCGACAAGAAGAATGTGCTGATGGTCGATTCCAAAGGTGTTATTTACAATGGGCGTGGTGACAAGTTCAATAAGTACAAACAGGAATTTGCGGTTGATACCGACCGGCATACTCTGGCCGAAGCGATGGAAGGGGCCGATGTTTTTGTCGGTGTTTCCCTGAAGGATCTGGTGACTCAGGATATGGTCAGGAGCATGGCCGATCAGCCGATTATTTTCGCCATGGCCAATCCCGATCCGGAAATTACCTATGAGGCGGCCAAAGAAGCTCGCAGCGACGTTATCATGGCCACCGGCCGATCCGATTACCCCAACCAGGTCAACAACGTTCTCGGATTCCCATTTATCTTCCGGGGAGCCCTCGATACACATTCGAAGGCGATCAACGAGGAGATGAAGATGGCAGCGGCTCAATCTCTGGCCGCTCTGACCAAAGAGGATGTCCCCGATTCGGTGGCACGGGCTTATGGTGTCAGCAATATCACTTTCGGACCCGACTATATCATCCCCAAACCGTTCGATCCGCGCGTCCTTATCTGGGAGGCTACGGCGGTGGCACAGGCGGCGATGGATACCGGCGTCGCTCGCAAGAAGCTGGATATCGAGGAATACAAGGAGCAGCTCGAGGCTCGTCTGGGCGGCGGCCGCGCCTTTATGCGCCGAGTGATTCACCGGGCCCGGTCCCATCAAAAGAGGATTGTCCTGCCTGAGGGTGATTCGGATAAAATCATTCGAGCGGCCCGTATCATCAAGGATGAGCATATCGCCAATCCGGTAATCCTTGGCAACCCGGAGACCTGCAACCGAAACGCCAAGAATATCAAAGTCAGTCTGGAAGGAATAGAGGTTGTTGACCCGGTTGCCTCTCCCAAGCGGAAGGAATATGCCGAGGCGCTGTACAAGAAGCGGCAGCGCAAAGGGGTCAATATGAACGCCGCCATG
>DAOUTW010000060.1 GCA_030668485.1 Candidatus Zixiibacteriota bacterium | reverse complement strand
GACTTCACTCCAACGATAGCGTAAATCTTTCTCTGTAAACCATAGGTTTACCATTGGGCTTAACCTCCTTTCTCGCAAAATCGCGGTTAAGCCCGTTTTTTAACAACTCTCACCAATTTACACAAGATAGTTTACACTACCGGATGGAAAACGGGACTTGGGGTTGTGTTTCCATGGGTCCATACCCCTGCCATGTCGATTCTCGCTCTGCAATCCAGGAAGCAATGATCAGTAGCCCACCGGTCGCCTGTCTGCAGACGGGGATGGATTCCCGCTTTTCCGTCCTATAGATCCGGATTTTAAAATGTTAATGTCCAGATGCCGGTCAATTATATGCTTTCGTGATTTGTCTTAACTTATTAAGCTTAAGGCATAAAAAAAGGCCGCTTATTAAGGCGGCCTTCTTTATGCAACTACTCGAATATTTTCTTACGGTTTGCCCCAGACTTTCAGGACAACCTTGCGCTGTTCGGTATATGAAGCCTGCCCATCAGTGGCGGCGACAGATTTATCTTCGCCATAACTGACCATAAACATGCGATACAGATTGACCCCAAAGCTATCAACCAGATAGTACTTTGCGGCCGCGGCACGCTTGTTACCCAGTTCCATATTATAGGACGCCGAACCGCTGGGATCGCAGTAGCCGGCGATTTCCATGATGGCCGTCCGGTTGGTGGTCATCTGATCACCGGCCTTGTCCAGATGGCTCTGGGCTTCCATGGTGATCTCACTGGAATTAAAATCAAAATAGATTTCGTAAGTCCCGATAACCTGATAATCTTCGAATCCTTTGGCCTCATTTATGGCCAGGTCGGTTTTCTTTTCGAGTTGAGCCGTAAGAGACTGCAGCTTGTTCAAATCGGCCTTGGTGTCGGCTACATCCTTGTTAACCTTACCTATCTCGGCATCACTGCGAGCCCTCTCGCCAGCGACTGCCTGGTCAACATAAGTTTTCGAGGCGCCGCATCCGGCCGCCATAAGAATGATTACCAAGCCTACTACCGGTAGAAAAGCCTTAAACTTCTTAAAATACATAACCCTTTTCCTCCATGGTTTGACAATTTATGGTTCCTAAAAAAGATTAAACCGTATACAATGTCAACCTCTTTTTTTGAAAAATAATTACTGCTTGAAGGCACCGGCGGTGATACCGGCGATAATCTGTTTTTGAAAGACCAGGAAAACTGCCAGAATCGGTATTACGGCCACGACCGATCCGGCCATTAATTGAGACCAGTTTATCGATTGATATCCCAGTAGCAGCGCCAGCGCCACCGGCAGGGTCCGATATTGCTCCGATGAGGTCAGGATAAACGGAAAGAGAAAACTGTTCCAGTTGGTCATAAAAACCTGAATAGCAAGGATTGCCAGGGCCGGGCGGCAGAGTGGCATGACGATCTTGAATAGTATTCTCATTTCGCCGGCGCCGTCAATCCGCGCCGCCTCCTCCAGCGAAACCGGCAGGGTCGAAACATATTGCCGTATCAGAAAAATGCCGATCGGATTGACAAGCCAGGGCAGAATCAAAGCGGCATAACTATCGTACATCCCCAGCTTGTTCATCAAAATATATATCGGGATTATGACAATATGAACCGGCACCATGAGCACTATCAGGACCGTATAGAACCAAATCTTTTCACCGATAACTCGTCTTCGGGCCAGGGCATAACCGCACATGAAGCAAAAAAGGATATTGCCGGCAGTCACCACCAGACCTACCAGCGCCGAATTGAACAGGTAACGGCCGAATTTGTTGGCTGAGAAAATATAGGTGAAGTTCTCCAGAGTCAGCCCGCCGCCTGAGGATTTCAAACTGAGGGCAAACATCCAGAACAGGGGAAAGACCATAATGACAAAAATCACTCCCAGGATGAAATATTTCAGGATGCGGCGAAAGGTCATCATGCCGTCCATCCTGTTTTGAGGAGCTTGAATTGAATCAGGGATGCCAGGGCGATAATCGCAAACAGAATGTAGGCAGCGGCCGAGGCATAACCGAAGTCGAACTGCCGCAGGCCGGTTTCATAGACGAAATAGACACCGGTAAAGGTGGAATTGAGCGGGCCACCTTTGGTCATAACAAAGATCTCGACGAAAACCTGAAACGATTTGATGCTGTTGATGACGATGATAAACAACGTCACCGGTTTCAGCATCGGCAAGGTAATATACCGGAACTGCTGCCAGCGTGAAGCGCCCGCGATACGTCCCGCTTCATATAACTCGTTCGGGATGGTTTGCAAACCTCCGAGAAAAAGAAGCATATAATACCCCGATGCCATCCAGATATCCATCCCCATAATCGAAAATAGAGCCGTCTTTTCCGACAGGAGGAAACCATTGGCAGGCGGATCCAGGCCGATCATCTGGGCCAGAAGATGTACATATCCGCCTCTAGCAAGCAAATTGGAGAAGATCAAGGCGATTACGACCATGGCGGTAATCGATGGCATAAAATAAGCGGCGCGAAAAAAAGTCCTTCCACGGAAGCGTTCATTCAATAAAACCGCAAAAAAAAGGGCAATGACAGTTGTGAAGGGGATGGTTCCGATTACGAAAATAAAACTGTTTTTGAGAGAGGCAACAAAATCGGAATCGGAGAAAAGTCGCGTATAATTACCCAGACCGATCCAGTCGACATCGGGCGAAAGAAGACGGTAATCGGTCAGGCTGAGGATAAAAGAATAAACTAAAGGAAACAGCCAGAAGATGAGAAAGGTCAATATCCAGGGCGAAAAAAGGAGCCAGCCTTTATACCGCCGGTATCGATTCATGGCTTCAGCAATTCGTCGATATCGTTTTTGGCGTCAATCAGAGCCTGTTGCGGTGTTTTGGCCTTATAAAGAGCCGATTCGACCGCCTTTTCCAATTTACCCTCGATATACACCCATCGCGGATGGGCCGGCGACATCCGGCTGGTTTCGAGCTGCATTATGAAGGTGTCAAAATGAGGCTGAGCCAAAAAAGCGGTATCTGATGCCGCTGCGATAGAAGACGGATTGGCGGTTCTGTTTTTCAGGCAGAACAATATCTGATTTTCCGGAGAACAGATATGCTTAATCAGTTCCAGCGCCAATTCCTTATGTGGCGATTGGGCATTAACTGCCAGGTATTCGCCACCGGCAAATGATATCGAATGATATCCTTCATGGGGAACCGGAATTAAATGGGTGGAGAAATTAAAGCCCGGTTTTTCGCGGTCGATCCGTTTGAGAAGCCAGTCGCCGGAAATCACAAAACCAATTTTGCCATCGAGGAATGCATCTTCCAACCTGCGCTGGGTATCGGTTAAACCGGTTTCGCATAATTTGAGATAATATTGCAAGGCCTCGAGTGCCTCAGGTGAATCGAGCCGGCAGCTTTTGCCATCATCTGATAATATTGATCCCCCGTTGGACCATAAAAAGGGAAGGAATTTTTTATAAAGGCGATGCCTCTCGGCAGAATTTGAGCCGAACCCGAACACATCGTCACCCTGATCATTTATAGTTTTCGATGCCGAATACAAGTCATCCCATGTCTTTGGCGAAAATTCGGGATCGGTACCAGCTTGCGATAACAGATCTTTATTGGCGAACAAAATCCGCGTCCCGAGTATCCAGGGGAAAGCATAAACACGGTCTTGATAAACAGCAGGGTCCCACATCAGATAACGATCACGATCGTTATCGATTATATCGGTAATATCCATAAGATGAGCGGTCGATGAAAACTCCGGAATCCAATCCGATCCCAGCTCAACGACATCGGGGCCGGACCCGGAAGAGAATGCGATTGCGATTTTGTCGTGACCGTCGGCCCAGGTCAGGTCAACCAATTCAACGTCTACATCGGAATGCTGTCGCTCAAAATCGGCGACGATCTGTTCCACTACCGGTTTGATATTGGCGTCGGTCCAGAAATTCCACCAGCTGATTTTGATCTTCTGCGCTTTATCTCCGCCGCAGGAAAGTATCAAAAGTGATACCAGGCAGATTAAAATAGAGTATCTTTTCATGGGCTGACGATAGCGATGAGTTCCGCCAGTGTCAACCTAAACTTTTGTCTGGCAATCGGGTTACTCATGACGTAAATAGCTGTTATGATATGCCGACGATGTAAAACCAAAATGAAAGAAGAGAAGCGTTCTTTCCACAAGCAGCGAAAGTGGATTTGTCCCAAATGCGGAGCGGTGCGAATGCAGCCGGTTAAGCCAAGAAAATGAAACCGCGGCGCAATCTTCCCGTAAAGGGGAATAATTATGGAAGTCAGAATCGGAACTTCAGGCTACAGTTTTGAAGACTGGCGGGGGAATTTCTACCCGGCTCGGATCGCCAAGGGTAAAATGCTCGATCATTACCAGGCCTATTTCAATACCGTCGAAATAAACTCGACCTATTATCGCATTCCCCATCCGGCAATCATGTACAATATCGCCAAAAAAACCAAACCGGAATTCGAGTTCATTATCAAGGCGAACCAGAACATGACTCATCAGCGCAAGCAGATCGAAGCGCCTGCAAAGGAGTTTCTGGAATCGATTCGTCCCGTGGTTGACCGGGGGCAGTTGAAGGGAATTCTGGCTCAATTTCCCTGGTCGTTCAAATTTTCGGAAAACAACCTCAGATATCTGACCGTCTGTAAAAACCTTTTGCAACCGCATCCGCTATTCGTTGAATTTCGCAATGACAGTTGGATGCGCCGCGAAACATATGAGGCGATGAAGGAAAACGGTCTAAGTTATGTATCGGTCGATGGTCCTCGGTTACAGGGCTTGCTGCCGCCGGAGTTGATCACTACGGGAGAGGTTGTGTATCTTCGTCTGCATGGGCGTAATGCCGATCATTGGTGGGGGGGAGGCGATCTGCGTTACGATTACTTATATGACGAAAGCGAACTTCAGGAATGGAAAGATAAAATCGAACGCCTCAAGGGCCAGGCGAAAAAGGCCTATATCTTTTTCAATAACTGTCATCTGGGGCAGGCGGTAAAAAACGCCCGCCAGTTGACCCGGATGCTGGATATCTAGTTTTAGTTGACTAGTAACTTACGGGAGGATAGATTAGACGGAATGAATGGATATTTACAATTGCAGGGGATTACCAAGCAATTTGGTGATACGCTGGCGGTAGACAACCTTGACCTCAGCGTCCCGCAGGGATGTATCTACGGCATGATCGGGCCCAACGGTGCCGGTAAAACGACTACCATCCGTATGATCATGAACATCCTCGTGCCCGATTCGGGAAAAGTCATATTCAATGACAAAGCGACCGACGCAGATTTTAAGAATATTGTCGGCTATCTCCCCGAAGAACGCGGACTTTATAAGAAGATGACACTGCGCGAAGTCATCCTCTATCTCGGCCAGCTTAAGGAAGTACCGGGCAAGGAAATTGAGAAACGAATCGAACCCTGGCTGGAGAGAATGAACCTCGGCGAGTATAAAAATCAAAAAGTGGAAGCGCTCTCAAAGGGGATGCAACAAAAGCTTCAGTTTATTACGACGTTGATTCATGACCCGGAAATAATCATCCTCGATGAACTGTTCTCCGGACTCGATCCTATTAATATCGAGCTGATTAAAAATGTCATCCTCGATCTTAAAAAGCAGGGGCGTACGATTCTGTTCTCGACTCATGTCATGGAGCAGGCCGAGAAACTTTGCGATTATATCTGTATGATCAATCGAGGTAAAAAAGTTCTGGACGGCTCTCTAAAGGAAGTTAAAGACAATTACGGGAAAAACAGTATTCATCTGGAAATAGACGGCGACGGCGCTTTTCTAAATTCGTTGCCGGGTGTCGATCAGGTCACGAATTTCACCAACTATTTTGAGCTGGCCTTGTCTGATGTGTCTCGCTCCAATGAGATTTTAAGAGCGATTGCGGAAAAGGTAACCGTAAACCGCTTTGAACGGATTTCCCCATCTCTATACAATATTTTCATCCAGGTGGCCGGCGCCGATGCCGTGAATCCTCCGGAAAAGGGGGCGGCCGATGTATAAATTCTGGACCGTCTTAAAGGCCGAATATTCGCAGGTAGTCAAAAAGAAGTCTTTCATTGTCGGAATCATCTTGACGCCGGTATTTCTGATTGGCGTGACTATTATACCGACTCTCCTGGCCACCAAAAGTATCTCATCGCCGGAACGTTATGCCCTGATTGATGCCGACGGGCGTGGTTTGGGGGAAAGCTTCTCCGAGGCTTTGAAGAGGTATAAACTAGACGATGATACCACGCAAGCCACGTATAAGTTGACCAGCCTGTATGAAGTAGATGCCAATGACACCAAGAGGCTGGATTCACTTCGCTTAGTTCTTGACAGCGCTCTGCTGCTGAAACAAATGAAGTACTATGTCATATTCTATCCCAATGTCGAAAATAACGATTCGGCCCTAATGGTATCTAAATCGCTGAATTTCAAAACCTCGGCCAGATTCGACCGACGTCTTTCCGATATTCTGGCCGCCATACGCCTTGATAGGTCGGATATTAATCTTCCGGTCGATTCGGTTTTGGCGATGACCAGGCGAATCGAAATGATTCAGGAATCTCCGGGCGGCAAAAGCCGCGATTTCATGACGGTTTATTTCGGCGCCTTTATATTTATCATGATCGTTTTTGTCTCGGTGATCAGCTTCGGACAGGTCCTGATGAGGTCGGTTATCGAGGAAAAAAATTCGCGCATCATGGAGGTGCTGGTATCGTCGGTCTCGCCGTTCCAACTTATGATGGGCAAGGTCATCGGCCTGGGTATGGCCAACCTGACGCAAATAGGAATCTGGGTCGTAATCGGGATAGGTCTGTTTTCATTCAGGGGAGCGGTCGAAATCCCATCGCAGGTTGCCGGAGTGGTGTTCAACCCGATTATCGTTGTATACTTCGTGGTATTCCTGATCATCGCCTACCTCATGTACACTTCCATGTTCGCCTTTATCGGTTCGATCTGCAATAGCGACAAGGAGTCGCAAAACTTCCTGTTCCCGATTATCATGTCGCTCATGATGCCGATATTTCTACTGATGTATATAGTGCAGGAGCCTGATTCGACCGTGTCGGTGGTCCTTTCTCTGATCCCGATTTTCACGCCGACCATGATGATTGCCCGACTAAGTGTCATCGGCCCCGATACTTTTAGCCTTGCCGATCCGATAATAATGGAGGCGACGATCGGTGTGTTTTTGTCGGCCCTGTTCGCGCTGTTTATGATCTGGATTACCGGTCGGATTTTCCGGATCGGTATTCTGATGTACGGCAAACGGCCGACGCTTCCGGAAATTATCAAATGGGTACGATATAAATGACCAAAAGACGTTTGGCCATATCAGGATTCTTTGTCGCCGTGTTGATGCTGATCTATATCGGCGTCCACGGCACCAGTGCCGAAGAATCGGAACCGATTGTCTATGACCGGCCGTCTATCAATGAAATCACCCATGATCTTGATATATGTAAATCTCGGCGGATGTCACTCAATGCCAAATCGGTCCTTATTATTGATAATAGCACCGGAGCCTGGATTTATAGGAAATATGCGCAGCGTAAAAGGCCGATAGCCTCGCTGACCAAACTGCTGACCGCAATGGTATACCTCGACATGGCGCCCAATCTGGACACCGTTGTTTATATCTCCAACCGCGACTGTTATAAATCGGCCAAATCGAATCTGCGCAGGGGAGAGGCATACAAGGCCAGAGACCTGCTTTTCGCTACCCTGATGGCCTCGGATAACCGCGCGGCGCGAGCCATCGCCACCGCTTCCGGCTTGCCTCGCCCAATTTTCGTTCAGCGCATGAACGACAAGGCTCGCTGGCTTGGCATGATGAATACCGAAGTGGTCGAAGTAACCGGTCTTGATGAAAATAATATCTCCACCGCCGCCGATATCGCCATCCTTATCAGAGAGGCGATGACTTATCCGATGATCAACAAGATTACCTCTACCTATCGCCATCGCGCCAAACTTCAAAATAAAAATCGCTATAAGAACCTGGTCAATACCAACCGCATGGTTCTCTCACGTTGGAAGGTATTGGCCGGGAAGACCGGATTTATAATCGAATCCGATTATTGTCTGGCGACAGTGATGAAAGACCGGCAGGGAAGAGAACTTACTGTCGTCGTCCTGGGTTCACCGACCAATAATATCAGATTCCAGGTGGCCCGCAAACTGGCTCAATACGGCTTTAAACACGCCGGGAGGATACAGGATGGGACGAAGCAAATCGCCGATCGATGAACTGGTCGACGGCATCGATGCCATCGGATCGATCCTTGATGAGAACCTGCCACAGATCAAATCTCGGATCGATGATCTTGACAGCAAACAGCGGGATAACAATAGCGACATAAATGATATACGAAGAGTAGTTAAAGGTATGGACGAGGTGTCGGCCGACCTGAAGAGGGCCGTTACCAATCTTGATATTCGGATCGAGGAAGTCCTCGGCACAATTGGAGCACTGGCTCGGAGGCTCGATCAATTACAGAAATCTATCCTCGATGTGACTGTCCTTGTCGAAAAGGGCACCGACAATATCGAATTATCCGACACTGTCAAGGTTCTCGAAGATCGCCTTAAACGCCTGGAAGGTGCCAAGACTGGTATTAATGATCAATCCAGCCGGTTTTGACTGACACATATAGTTCGGTTTTATCATATCATCTTACTTTAGATTTCTATTGACAAAATCATAATATTCCCGTCATTTATAATAGCGGGAGGAGTTTATGATTTTACGTTTTATTTTTACGATATGTTTTCTCATTATAGGAGCTGCTTCAGCTTATTCAGCATCAATAGAATTGGTTGAAGAACAGACCTATATAATCCCGGATATTTCCGTTATCAAGGATTTTCGCTTTGCCGATATTGAGTCGGATGGAAAACCTGAAATCTTGGTGCGTGAAATGACCCATTTGGTGTTCTATGCGCCTGAGTCCGATTCCGTACTCTGGGAATACGACCTCGAACCAGCCATGCTTTATGGAATTTTGGCGGCCGATATCACTCGGGACTCCGTTGTTGATATCGTCGTAGGTTGCTACAATCAGGAGGGGCTTGAATTCTATGACAGCGCCGTGACCATTGATATATTTGACGGAGCCGCCGGTTGGGACATGACGCGACATTATCACCCGACAGTTAAATATAGTTCGTACTGGGGTGAGTACTTTAGTTACCACCCGTACGGCGGTTTTACTATTTTCGATGCCTATGATGTAAACGGCGATGGTTATAATGAGTTTCTCGTCTCCTATGGCAATAAGGTATCCGAGACCCATACAGGCGGACTTGAATTTTTGGAGACGATTAATGGCCGAACCTGGATGTACTTCCAATATCCGGATTCCATCCAATGGCAATACGGTATGTTGTGCGATAGTGCCAGACCGATCAATTCCGAATATTCGAATATGCTGACCGCCAACAACCAGTATTATTTTTCCCATACCGGTCACGGACCCGATTATCTCACCTCGTGTCAAAATCTTATCCTTCTCGATCAGGACGGGGCCGCGGATATCCTGACCCATCCGCTGGAGACAGTTGATTACGAAAAAACCCTGTACGAGACTGAAAATATATCCTCAATCACGGTACTGGCTTCCGGATTCATTGATTCGGATAATGACAACTCCGATCTCCTGGTCAGGTATTATTGGAATTCTTTCAATAACATCAACGGCAGCAGCTCATCGGGTCTCAATATACGCTTATATAATCTGATTTCGCCTGATTCGTGCGAATTGCGCTGGACGAAAGGTAATGAAGGCTTAGATAAGTACGTCTGCCTTCCGGATTTCCCCGGCGTCTATTTCGCCTTCGGTAATGACTCCCTGAAAATGTTCTCAGGCGATAATGGCGACATTCTTGACGCAGCTTCCGGAATGCCTGATAATATCTACGGGTGGGTTATTATGCCCGATAATAGCGTTCGCCTCATTACAGTCAGTGGCAACATCATTAAAACTCACAGCGTGGAGGCGGTCACTGGTACTGGCGATGATCCCACTGTGGCGCTCCCGTCGTTCCTCAGCCTTGGCCAACCATACCCCAATCCATTCAATGCCACCCAGACGATTCCGGTGAATATCAAGCCGGGGAAGAGGCTGACAATTGACGTCTACAACCTCCTTGGCCAGAAAATCGACCGGATCTATTCCGGAGTTTCATACTCTAAAACGCTCAACATTACCTGGAATGCCGATAAGTACGCCTCAGGAATTTATCTCATTCGAGCCCAATCAGGAGATCAATCTTTCGTCGTTAAATCAATATTGTTGAAATAAGATAATCCATAGCTCATAAAATCCAAGATAGGCGAGTGGTCTGAGCAATTGGCTCCGAACCGACTTAAAGTGATACATTAGATAGAGTCCTAGGGGTACTTTATAGAGGGAGGGATTAATTGCATAGTGCGTTAATTTCCAGTACAACGTCCCATAAGATATATTATGTCTACTAATACTGATAGCAGACTTCTCTTTGAGTATTGCGATTATATTGTTTTATTTTCCAGTATAAAATATGGTCATACACGCGATAGCCAAAGAGCCGCTTTTGCGGCCTATTTGACGACCAGATTGACCAGTTTGCCCTTTACGTATATCTCTTTCACGATAGTTTTGTCTGAAATATGTGAATTTACCTTGCCGTCCGACTTGGCAGCCTCCAATATAGTAGCCTCATCCGCATCGGCAGCCATATCAATTGTTCCGCGCAGTTTACCATTGACCTGTACGGCTATCGTGATTGTATCGGCCACGATCGCCTCGGGATCGAACTGTGGCCATTCCGAATTGAATATCGAATACGGCTTGCCGGCCATTTCCCACATTTCCTCGGCCAAACTGGGCGCCATCGGAGCCATCAATTGCACCAGCTTTATGACACAATAGTTCACCAGCTTCTGATCAAGCTTCTTTGGGTCGAATTCATTGATAAACTTCATTATCGCCGCAATCGAGGTGTGGAACTGCAGCAAATCGAAATCATGCGTGATCGATTTAATGGTTTGGTTTAACCTGACATAGGTTCTGAACTCATCCAGATTCAATTCGTCTTTCTTAAAGTAATACTTTAAGTCGATCTGTTCGCCGTCAACCAGGCCGATCAGCGGGAAAAACTTCTTCACAACGAATCGGCTCATATTCTCAACTATGTCATGTGACCAATCCAGCGATACATTGGACGGGCCTTTGAAGAACATCGCCAATCGCAATATGTCGCCGCCGTCGTTTTCGATCAGGCCGATCGGGCTGATGACATTTCCCAGCCGTTTCGACATTTTGCGACCCTGTTCGTCATTGACCATGCCATGATTATAGAGCTGTTTGGCCGGTTCATCGGCCTCCAGAAGCCCGATATCTTTCAAGAATTTGGTGAAGAACCGGAAATATATCAGATGTCCGACGGAATGCTCGGCCCCGCCGATATACAGGTCGACCGGCAGCCAGTTATCGGCAGACTCTTTACTAAATGGAGCCGACTCGTTATTAGGATCGAGATAGCGCAGGAAATACCATGAGGAACAGATAAAAGTATCCATGGTATCGGCGTCTCTCTCGGCCTCTCCCCCGCACTTCGGGCATTTTACATTGATAAACTCCGGAATATCGGCCAGCGGCGACCGCCCTTTGGGCAGGTAATTGGTCACTTCCGGCAAAATCACCGGCAAATCTTCGTCGGGCACCGGCACCTCACCGCATTTCGGGCAATGAATGATCGGAATCGGCGTGCCCCAGTACCTCTGGCGTGAAATCAGCCAGTCCCGCAGCCGGTAATTGATCCGCGACCGCCCTATTTTCTTTTCCTCGGCATATTTGATGGTATCCGCGATAGCTGAGGCTCCAGGAGTCCCGTCAAACGGCCCGGAATTGACCATTTCACCATATTCAGTGTAGGCCTCGATCATTTCATCCGGCTTCAACTCTACGCCTTCAGTTGTTTTGATAACCACCCTTATCGGGACATCATATTTACGAGCAAATTCAAAGTCGCGCTGGTCATGAGCCGGGACAGCCATAACCGCGCCGGTTCCATAGCCAGCCAGGACATAATCGCCGACCCAGAGCTGTATTTTCTCACCGCTAAACGGATTGACAGCATAGCAGCCGGTGAATACGCCGTCTTTTTCCTCTGCCGCGGCCCGTTCGACTTCGGTTTTCTTTTTGGCTTTTTCGATATATTCATCGACGGCTGCCCGACGGTCGGCCGGGATATTCAGCCGTTGCATAATCTCCGCTTCCGGCGCAATCGCCATAAAGGTCACACCATAGACGGTATCGGGCCGGGTCGTGAAAACCGGCAGCTTTTCGCAGCTGTCCTCGATTATAAAATCGATTTCACAGCCTTCACTGCGCCCAATCCACTCCCGCTGAATCGCCTTAATCGAATCAGGCCAATCCGGCAAGTTATCGAGGGAATCGACCAGACGGTCGGCATAATCGGTAATCTTTAAAAACCACTGTTCCAGATCGCGGATTTCAACCGGGCTGTCATCGCGCTCGCATTTGCCATCGACCACCTGTTCGTTGGCCAGCACCGTATTGCATTTGGTACACCAGTTGACCTTGGCTTTCTTACGATAAGCCAGATCCCGCTCGAACATCCGCAGAAATATCCACTGCGACCAGCGGTAATATTCCGGCATGCAGGATGTGATTTCCCGATTCCAGTCGAATGACACCCCGACCTTTTTCAGAGTATCTCGTGAAGTCTCAATATTTTGCAGCGTCCAGTCGCTCGGGTGCTCGTTATGCGAAATGGCGGCATTTTCAGCCGGCAGGCCAAAGGCATCCCATCCGAACGGATGCAGGATTTCATGGCCGTTCATCATTTTATAGCGGGCCATGGCATCGCCGATGGTATAATTGCGAAAATGGCCCATATGAACGTCGCCCGATGGATAGGCGAACATCACCAGCAGATAAAATTTGTTTTTAGGTTTTTCCGGCGCCTTGAATAATTCGGTTTCTTCCCAGCGGCGGCGCCATTTGTTTTCTATATTTTTGAAATCGTAGACGATTTCCTTTTTGTCCTTACTTTGCTCCATGGCTAATCTCCAATCAAGGATACAGTCTTGTGATCAATCTCGGGAACGGAATCGCTTCCCGGAGATGATGAATTCCACAAATCCAGGTTACCGTCCTTTCAATTCCAAGACCGAAGCCGGAGTGCGGGACCGAACCGTATTTTCTCAAATCGAGATACCATTCGTAAGTCTCCTCCGGCAGTTTTTCCTCCCTGATCCGAGCCAGGAGTTTTTCCAAATTATCTTCTCGTTGCGAGGCCCCGATAATCTCGCCATAGCCTTCCGACGCCAGCAAATCGGAGCACAAAACCGTTTCCGGATTGTCAGGATTTTCTTTCATATAAAACGCTTTGGCATGTTTGGGGTAGTTGACGATAAAAACCGGACGATCATACCGATTGGAAAGGATCGTCTCATCTTCAGCGCCCAGATCGTCACCCCATTTTGCTTCAGAACCGTTCTCCTGCAAAATCTTTATTGCGTCGCCATAATCCAGCCGCGGAAACGGCGCTTTGATCGACTCCAATTTAGAAATATCCCGCTCCAGTTTTTCCAGATGAGGCATACAGTTTTTCAGCACCTTCTCCACCACATAGGCGAGCATTTCTTCCTGAATTATCAGGTTGCGTTCATTGTCGCAATAAGCCATTTCGGCTTCGATCATCCAAAATTCGGTCAGGTGGCGGCGAGTCATCGATTTTTCGGCGCGGAAAGTCGGCCCGAAGCAGAAGACATTGCGTAGCGACATGCATGCCGCCTCCAGGTAAAGCTGCCCGGTTTGAGCCAGGTACGCCTTGCCCATTTTGAAATATTCGGTGGAGAAAAGTGTCCCCGCCTCTTCCCCGATCGCTCCGGTCAGAATAGGCGAATCGATCAGTACGAAATCGCGGTTATGGAAGAATTCCCTGATGGCCCATATAATCTCATCGCGGATATGCATGATAGCATACTGTTTCGATGACCGCAGCCAGAGATGACGGTTATTGAGCAGAAAATCCACGCCATGTTCTTTCTTGGTAATTGGATAAGGCTCGGCGATCTGGACCACCTCGATATTGGTGACGCCCATCTCAACACCGCCCGGCGAACGGGGCTCTTCGCGGACCGTTCCGGTCAGCATAAGCGAACTTTCCTGTGTCAATTCGTCGAACAGATTGAAAATATCCTCAGCCAGTTCGCTTTTGACCATCACCGACTGCACCAGCCCGGTACCATCTCGGACCAGCAGAAATTTGATCTTGCCGCTGGACCGTTTATTATAGAGCCATCCCGATATGCGGACTTCCTGTCCGACAAAATCCTTCAATTGGGCAATGGTGGTATCTGTCATCGTTTACTCCCATGCGGATTTCAAAACTTTGAAAATAGCGAAATACTTAGCTTATATCAAGAGTTTTCGGAGCGGTTGCGATTTATTTGAGCTTTCTCGAAGTAATAATCGTGCCACCTGCCAGATCGTTGATAATTCGATTTTTGATTCGTTCGAGGCGGCTCTGATCCACCAGTTTGCCTTTCAGTGAATAATAATCGTCGATGCCATAGACCGGAATCCTCGGTAAAATAAACCCAGCATCTTCAGGAAACCTGCGGGCGCTGTCCAGAACAAAACCCCGTTGATACCCGAATTGCCGGGCGGCCGAATTAATTGCCGCATTAGTGCGCCCAAAAGGAAAGCTGATATATTCCACCGCTCGTGCGGTAATCTCTTCCAAAGTCTTTTTTGATTGCTGCAATTCCGTTAGGACCGCCTCATGGTTCATCCCGGTCAGAGACCGATGCGACCAGCCATGCGATCCAATTATAACACCGAGATCGGCCAGTTTCCCGATTTGTTTCTCGTCAAGATGTTGGGAAGGAAAAAACCGGGATGAATATTCCCAGCGATTATATTTGCCGATATAAGCGGGGGGAATAAACAGTATCGGCTTTATACCTCGATCGCAGAGGCGGATCAGTATGTCATATTGATCATGGTAGCCGTCGTCAAAGGTTAGAACCAGTTGCCGGATCGGGTCGGCGGTATCGCCTTCCCCATCGCCATAAATAGACAGGCCCCAGCTTTCAATCAATTGCAACAGGGGCCAAAATCGGTCCGGTCTAATATTGTTTATACCCGGATAGAATTTACCCGAGGTTTGATGAAACGCCAGAAATGTACAGCGTTCGAACATGGGCTATCACAGTGCCGACCAGCGAATATTATCCAGATCTTTCCGTTTGAGCGGCCCCAGGGAGCAGAAGGTCAGCTTGTCGGCATCAAAGATTTTGTTGGCGACGTCGCGTACTTGAGACGCCGTGATTTTATCGATAATACGACAATTCGATTCCAGGTCGATATAAGAACCCAGCATCATTTCCTGGCTCGCAATTCGGTTCATCCGGTTATACATCGATTCCTGGGAGAGCATGAGACTTCCTTTGATCTGTTCCCTGACCTTTGAGACCTCTGCCCTGCTAAGCAGTTTTTCCTTCAAACGATGCAATTCCTTCAAAACAATATTGGTCGCCCTCACCACATATTTCTCATCGGAACCGAAGTAGACGCAGAAAAGTCCGGCATCCCGGAAATATTCCTGATAGCTGTAGATGGTATAGCAATAGCCAGCTTCTTCACGAACCTTCTGAAACAGTTTCGCCGACATCCCGCTGGAGAGATGGGCATTGAGGGCCGAAATGGCAAAGCGGTCGGGATCGGAGTAACTCACATTGGGCAAGCCCAGGCAGATATGGGTCTGCTTGGTGCCGTTCTTATGCGTTTTCAGCGAAAACCGGTGCGATTTCGGGATTGGATCATTTTTCTCTCTCTGAGCCTTCGGCCATTTGAAGTACTTCCGGGTCAGATCGACAAGTTCCTGATGCATAATGGCGCCGGTCCCTGCTACCATCAGATTGGTACTGCAATAATGTCTCTTCATGTAATCGAGAATCGCCGACCGGCGAATCGATTTCATCGACTCCGCTTTTCCCATTATCGGCAGTCCTATCGGGTGAGGACCGAACATTTGCTCGACAAAAAGATCATGCACATATTCACCCGGAGCATCGGCGACATCCTTGATCTCTTCCATAATAACCTGTCGTTCCTTGCGCAGGTCTCCGGCGGCCATCAGGGAGTTGTTTAGAATATCGCCCAGGATTTCCAGGGCGCGCGGCAGGTGTTTGCCCAGGATGCGCACATAGTAACAGGTGCTTTCGCGCGAGGTGAAGGCGTTTATGGAACCGCCCAGAGATTCCACCGTTTGCGCTATTTGAAAGGGGGACCGTTTTGCGGTCCCCTTAAAAAGCATATGCTCGATGAAGTGGGATATGCCGTTGAGACGCTCCGACTCATCGCGAGATCCGACGTGTACCCAGACGCCGACCGATATCGATCCGACGGAAGGCACACGCTCGGATAAAACCCGCATGCCATTCGGCAGTACGGTCTTGGAAAACCTGTTCTTCAAAGCCTATCGCCTCGGTCGCCTGCTGCCCTGCCGACTTTGCCCACCGCGCTGAGGACGAGAATGGTCTCTCGGCGGAGGCGGAACATATCCTTCAGGAACCGGCAACAGTGCTTTGATCGACAATCTTACCTTGCCGTCGGAATCAACATTAATACACTTGACCTTAACCTTGTCACCTACGGCGAGGACATCTTCGACCCGCTCGACCCGCTCATAAGCCAACTCGGAGATATGAACCAGTCCATCGGTTCCGGGCAGGACCTCGACAAAGGCGCCAAAATCGGTGATTCTCCGGACTGTGCCCATGTATTCTTTGCCGATTTCAGCTTCTTCAACGATTGCCAGAACGCGTTCGCGTGCCGCCTCACCAGCCGCCGCTTCAACCGATGCGATCAAAACGGTGCCGTCGTCACTGATATCGATCTTGGCTCCGGTCTCTTCCACGAGGGCACGAATGATTTTGCCGCCGGGTCCGATAACTTCGCCGATTTTCTCGGGATTGATCTTGACCGTGATGATTCTCGGCGCAAACTGCGAAAGTTCGCTCCGCGGCGTATCAATCGCCTTGGCCATCTCGCCCAGGATGTGCAGACGCGCAACCTTGGCCTTCTCCATCGCCATCTTCATTATTTCCAGATCGAGACCCTTAATCTTGATATCCATCTGAAGAGCGGTGATTCCCTCGGCTGTTCCGGTAACCTTGAAATCCATATCGCCGAAATGATCTTCATCACCAAGAATATCGGTCAGGACGACCACTTTGTCATCTTCCTTGATGAGCCCCATGGCAATACCGGCCACCGGCGATTTGATCGGTACGCCGCAATCCATCATCGCCAGCGAACCGCCGCAAACCGAAGCCATCGACGAGGAACCGTTCGATTCCATGATATCGGAAACGATCCGGATCGTATACGGAAAACGATCGCCCACCGGGATAATCGGATTAAGAGCCCGCTCGGCCAGAGCGCCATGCCCTACCTCACGACGACCGACGCCGCGAATGGGGCGCACTTCGCCGACCGAGAAAGGCGGGAAGTTGTAATGCAGCATGTAAGACTTGGTCGAATCACCTTCAAGCTCGTCGAGCCTCTGCTCATCGATTTTGGTACCGAGTGTCACGACCGCGAGTGCCTGTGTCTGACCTCTGGTAAACAGCGCCGACCCGTGCGTACGGGGCAAAACCGACACATCACAATTGATCGGGCGGACATCATCAAAGCCGCGGCCGTCCAGACGCTGGCTGTCCTCTAATATCTTGCGACGCAATTCGGCGTTATCCACGTCATGAAGATAAGAACCGATTTCCATTGACGAATCGGGGAATTCTTCCTTCAGCGCCTCGCGGATTTCTTTCTTGAGATCATACTTGGCGGTGGCACGCTCGTCCTTATCGGCCAGATTATTGGCCTCCTTTAGACGGTCGCCCAGAAGTTCATCGATTTTCGCGGGCAGATTAGGATCCTTTTCAGGCGGGGTAAACTCCCGTTTCTCTTTACCGCATTTACTTTTCAACTCATCGATGACGGCGACTATCTTTTTAATATGATCATGACCGAAGGCGATCGCATCGACCATATCATCTTCAGGTATTTCATAGGCACCTCCTTCGACCATGGCGATCGAATCGGCGGTACCGGCCAAAATGATATTGAGTTCACATTCTTCTATTTGCTCGATGGTGGGGTTTATAACCAACTCGCCTTCGATACGTCCGACCCGTACGCCGGCCACTGTATTCGGAAACGGTAAGTCCGAGAGGGCCAGAGCGGCACCGGCACCGGTGATACCCAGGATATCAGGATCATTTTCCCGATCATGCGAAAGTATCAGGTTGATTATCTGCGTATCGAAACGATATCCGTCCGGAAACATAGGACGAAAAGGACGGTCGATAATACGACAGCACAGAATCTCCTTTTCCGACGGACGGCCTTCACGCTTGAAAAAACCACCGGGAATTTTTCCCGCGGCATATGAGCGCTCACGGTACTCAACCATCAGTGGAAGAAAATCTTTCCCTTCCATCGGGTCGCGGCTGGCACAAACGGTCGTCAAGATAACGGTATCTCCGTACTGTACCGTCACGGAACCGCCGGCCTGCGTGGCCATTCTTCCATTTTCAATTTTCAGCGTTTTACCGCCAATTTCCAGTTCTACTGAATTAATCATCAATTATTCCTTCCTTTAGCGCCTCAGCCCGAGTTCTACGATCAACTGCCGGTAGCTCTCGATATCAGTTTTCATCAGGTAATCCAAAAGGCGACGACGCTGTCCGACCATCTTCAGCAGCCCCCGGCGCGAGTGAAAATCTTTCTTGTGACCTTTGAGATGCTCAGTCAAGTGGTTTACCCGTTCGGTCAGAAGAGAAATTTGCACTTCCGGCGAGCCGGTATCGGTTTCATGTAACCGATGCTGCTCGATAATTTCCTGTTTTTTCTCTTTGCTGGTAGACACTTTTTCTACTCCTCGTTATTTAAGTAATTTCAATATTTTCATTTTGTCATCGGCGATCTGTTCCGACAGCTCCTTCGCGGAGGCAAAGCGGGCGTTAGGCCGCATGAAATGAGTCGGATATAGAGTCACTTCCGAATCATAGATATCGCGATCGAACTCGAAAAGGTTGGCTTCGACCGAAACACTCTTATCCGGATTATACATGCTGACTCCGAGGAACATCATTCCCCGGTACATATCACCATTGACCGAAGCCGTGCATGAATACACGCCTTCAGCGGGCAGAAGTTTACGATCCGCCCAGTCGATATTAATTGTCGGCCACCCCAGTTTCTTGCCGCGCCCCAGCCCTCTGATCACCCGGCCCTGAATCGGATAGACATGTCCCAGCATGGCTACCGCTTCTTCCCATTCACCGGCGATAATCGCCCGACGAATACGACTGGAAGAGATCGGAGTATCGTTGTGGGTTACCGGATCGACAACTTCGAGTTCAAATCCCTCGCGTTGGCCGATCTCTCTGAGATTATCGATGTTCCCGGAGCGGCGGTGACCGAAACTGTGGTCATAACCGACGACCAGGGCCTTGACACCGAAACGATCAACCAGAATATCCTTGGCAAATCGTTCAGCCGTCATTTGCCGCAACTGATCGTCGAAGCGAAGCAGTACAAGTGATCCGCCGAATTGCCGATCGAGGATATCAATTTTCTCTTCCGGCGTGGTTAGAAGCAAAGGCGGATCGTCCGGGGTAACCAGTACCCGCGGATGAGGATGAAAGGTGATCGCCACCGGTGGCAATCCGAGCGATCGTGCTTTCTCATCCAATTTATCAAAAATGGATGCATGACCTCGGTGGAAACCGTCAAAGGTACCCAGCGTTGCCACACACGGGCCGCCCTGCTCTTGGGCAAAGGCATCGGCCGATTTGTAGACTTTTATGTTCAGATCAATACCCTAACGTATGAAAAAAAATCCGAATTCTCAAGCGACTTAAATCCAGCCACGTTACATTTTGACTTTCCTATCGCCATTATCTCACCCAACTCATCGGCCATGCAGATCAGGTCGCCCGATTCAAACTCGCCGCGATGTCCGAGAATATCGCCTGAGGTCGGTATTCCGCCGTTCTTGATAATCCCACGAGCCCGGTTCCTGATACTTATAACCGGAAATTCGAGCACCTGTTCGATCGGAACGATATTATTATTGAGTTCCCCCGATGTGTGCCGTTTATCAACCTCAGCCAGCGTGAGCGCTTTGGAGATATCAAACGGGCCGACACTTAGGCGCTGCAGGGCCGAAAGATAGCCGCCACAACCGATTTCCCGACCGATATCGTCGGCCAGAACGCGGATATAAGTCCCTTTGGAACAATGGACCGATACGGAAAATAACGGCGAATCAAAAGAGTGCAATTCCATCGACCTGATTTCGATTTCACGGCTAGGTGTTTCCACCTCCTGACCGCGGCGGGCATATTTGTATAATTCCCGACCATCCACTTTCACAGCCGAATAGGCAGGTACTTTCTGGGTTATCCGACCGGCAAAGCGCTTCAATAGAGTTTTAAGATCAGCTTCCGTCATCGTCGGTACGTCGACCGCCGGAGTGATTTCTCCCTCGGCATCCAGCGTGTCGGAAGTGGCCCCGAGAGTAATTTCGGCGCGATAACTTTTATCCCACTCGGTGAGAAACTGGGTCAATTTGGTAGCTCGGCCGATGCAAATCATCAACAGCCCTGAAGCCATCGGATCAAGCGTACCGGTATGCCCCAATTTCTTGGCGCCGGTAATACGACGCAACTTGTAGACAACATCATGGCTGGTCATTCCGACATCTTTATGAACCGGTAATAATCCGTTATACAGATCCATTGAGCCTGTCCTTGACTAACTCGATAATCGTTTCGCGGGCCTGTTCGAGAGGTAATTCCATAATACAGCCGGAGGCATTGACATGTCCGCCGCCGCCGAAATTGGCGGCCAGTTCGGCCACATCAATAACGTTTTGCGACCGGAGCGAGACTTTGGTGGTCCGATCATCAACCTCAGTGAATAATACTCCCACTTCCACGCCGATGGAGTATAAAGAATAGCTAACCAAACCCTCGGTATCACCCCGCCTCGCATCAACGGCTTTCATCATTTTCCGGTCAACTGTCAGCAGACATAACCGCCCATCCAGATGATACTGCATATTGGCAACAGCCATTCCGGTCAGGCGTACCAGTTGAGGCCTCAGGTTGTAATAAACCTTTTCGGTTATTTCCACCGGATCGGCGCCCAATTCGAGCAAATGTGCCGACACTTTAAGGCTTTTGGGGGTGGTGCTGTTGTAGTGAAAACGTCCGGTATCGGTCAGGATGGCAGTATAGAGGTTGGTCGCCATCGCCTTGCTGATCGGGAACGATCCCTGACAAAGTATATCATAGATCATTTCACCGGCAGCCGAGGCCTGGATATCCTTCAGATTGATATACCCAAACGGCTGGTTGTCCTGGTGATGATCGATATTGATAATCTTGGTGTCATCATTGATCAAACGTTGCACGGAACCGATTCGTTCGAGGTTGGAACATTCGATGACCACCAGGGTGTCGAACGATTCGGTCGTATTTTTCAGATCTTCTATGTTGCGAACCGAATCAATTCCGGGAAGGAACATATACTTATCGGGGACTTCGCCCTCGTCGACAATACTATAGGGGATTGTCAGATGATCGAGCAACCCGGCCAGGGCAAGCTGAGAGCCGAGGGAATCGCCGTCAGGACTTTTATGAGCCGTGATCAGGATATTGCGCGAATTAAGCAAAGCATCAATTATATTCTGTCTAATCGGTTTGGTCATTCTCATCTTCCGTTTCAGATATCACGTCGTCTATCAGCGAAACCATTCTCATACCTTCCACCAGCGAAGTATCGTAGTTGAGTGATATTTCCGGCATCCGTCGCAACCGCAATCGGCGGGCCAATTCCGACTGAATATACCCGGTCGACCGGCCAAAAATCTTTTCCGCCTGCTCGCGCTTTTCCTCATCACCCAGAACGGTGTAGTAGATCTTTGCGTGGCGGAGGTCATTGCTGACATCGACTCCGCTAACGGTAACCATCAGGCCGGTTTTGTCCTGCATCATTTCCTCGATAACGTCCGACACATCGCGCTTGATCTGATCGGCCACCCGCTGTGATCTCTTAAACGATTTCATTACTGAATCTCGATTTCATAATCAACCAGAACCATCTCATGTTCACGCTCAACCGACTTGACAATAGATGTTAAAAGGCTGTTGGCGTGATCGCTTCGATTGGAAACCACCGCAACTCCCAGACGGCAAATCTGCCATTTATCATTATCGCCTACCTCGGCGATGGCGGCATTATGCCGATTGTGAATACGGGTAATCAATGATTTGACCACCCGGCGTTTATCTTTGAGCGATCGCGCCGCCGGGATATTAAGCGTTAGTTCCAGTCTACCGACAATCACCTCTATAATGTCCTCGAAGTCTCCACCAACTCATAGGCTTCGATTAAATCTCCAACCTTGATATCATTGAAATTCTCAAGGCCTATTCCGCATTCATGACCTGCAGCAACTTCCTTTACATCTTCCTTAAAGCGCTTCAACGAAGAAACCGTTCCTTCATAAACCACAATGCCGTCCCGACTGAGCCGGATTTTATCACCTCGATGGAAAATTCCCTGCTGAACATAGGATCCTGAGATAACGCCGATTTTGGGAACTTTGAATGTCTGCCTAACCTCGACCGTACCAACCCACTTTTCGGTAACTTCCGGCTTTAGCAGACCTTCGATAGCTTTGGTGATATCCTCCTGGACTTCATAAATAATGGAATATGTCCGGATATCGACCTTCTCTTTGACAGCCATCTCCCGCGCTCGAAGATCGGCGGTGACATGGAAACCGACAATGATGGCATTGGAGGCAGCGGCCAGCAAAACATCAGATTCGGTTATCGCTCCAACGCCGGAACGAATAATATTCACCCGGACTTCCTCGTTGCCGATACTGCTCAGGGTCTCCGAAAGCGCCTCCACCGAACCGGCAACGTCACCCTTGATGATAATCTCCAGGTCGGTAATCTGTCCGTCCTTGATCTTTTCATAAACCGATTCAAGAGTCGTCGGGGTGTCGATCCGGCGAATATTATATTCGCGCTTAATCTGCTGTCGTTTCAAAGAGATACTGCGTGCTTCCGATTCGCTTTCGGTGGCAAGGAACGAATCACCGGCCAGCGGCACTCCGGAAATACCGGTTACCTGAATCGGCATCGATGGCCCCGCTTCTTTTAGCTCATTGCCACGGTCGTCAACCATCGCCCTGACACGGCCGTTAAAACTGCCTGCCACAAAAGGATTTCCGACCCGCAAAGTTCCTTTCTGAATCAACACGGTGGCTACCGTACCTCGGCCTTTCTCAAGCCGTGCTTCGATAATCGCGCCCTGGGCTTTAATGTCTGGATCCGATTTCAGTTCCATCATTTCCGCCTGCAGGAGAACCATCTCGAGCAGTTTTTCGATACCGGTTCCGGCTTTGGCCGATACCTCGACCATGATTACCTTGCCGCCCCAGGATTCATCCAGAATATTATGATTGGCCAACTGCTGTCGGACAGAATCGGGATTGGCATTCGGCAGGTCCATTTTGTTGATCGCCACAATAAGCGGTACTCCGGCCGCACGGGCATGATCGATTGCCTCGAGAGTCTGCGGCATAACCGCCTCGGTGGCCGAAACCACCAGGATGACAATATCGGTCACCTGCGCACCGCGGGCACGCATGGCCGAAAACGCCTCGTGACCGGGCGTATCCAAAAAGGCAATCCTTCCATTGGGAAGATGAACCGAGTAGGCGCCGATATGCTGCGTAATTTTCCCCGCCTCACCGGATACAATATTAGATTTGCGAATAAAATCGAGAAGCGTCGTTTTACCGTGATCAACATGTCCCATAATGGTAACCACCGCGGAACGCGGCTGGAAGTTGACCTCTTCTTCCATCTCGATGATAAGCTCGGCTGACTCTTCCACCGCCTTGACATTAAATTCAAATTCCAGCGCCAGGGTTTCGATGGTGTCCATGTCAAGGCGCTGATTGATTGAGGCCAGCATGCCGAGTTCCATACATTTGGCAATCAGTTCCGCCGGCTTCTTTTCAAACAGCTTGGCCAGTTCCGACAACGTCATGAATTCGGTAACCTCAATTGTCGGCAAACCTTCTTCCATGATTCCGTCATCCTGCCCGCCACGCCTTTTATACCTCTTGGCCTTCTTGGGACCTTCAATATTGGCCATGGTCTTCTTGAATGACAGCTTCACTGCAGCGGTATCGACCTTATGAGCAGCGCGCGATTTTTTACCTCGCTCCCGCTTTTTCCGTTTTTTCTCCGCTTTCGTCGTGCCCGCGCTCTGCTGTAGTTTCTTCTGAATCTTTTTGGCAGCCTCTGGCGATACCGTCACGGCACCGCCCTTCACGCCGCCTTTATTTGCCTTGAAGGAACCCCTTTGGGGCGGTTTTGCGCCAGACACGGTCCTGGTCGGCGCCGCGGCGCGGGCCGGTCGTGAACTTCTTTCCGCCGCCGCTGCCGGTCTCTTCCCACTGACTGGCTCAACCGTAGCTGCTTTCGGCACAATCTTACGTTTCTCAGGTTTTTCCACTGGGATGGCGGTATTGACCACTTTCGGGGTTTTGACTGGTTTCGGCGAGGGCTCTTTCTTAACTTCCTTGGCAACCGCCTTTTCAGCGGCTGCTTTTCTTACCATTTCTTCCGCTTTGATCAACTCTTTGGTCGCTTTATCTTTGGTCTTCTTGTCGGACAGAGATTTTTTCTTGCGCGCCTGTGCTTCGGCTTTCCGTCTCAGCGCCGCCTTTTCCGCCTCCTCGCGCCGCTTTTTGGCTTCCAATTCCTGTCGGCGTTTCTTGCGAGCCTCGTCATCCTTTTTGACTACTTCTATCTCGCGCTTGAACTTCTCGTCGATCGCATCAAGCATATCTTGGCTTGCAACCGACATATGCGACTTAATTTTGAAACCCAGACCTCGCAATACTTTCAACAGAGCATCACTGGAAAGTTTATAATCCTTGGCTATGTCGTAAATACGCATTTTGGTCTTCTTATTATCCAAAGCACTCCTCCAGGCAGCGACGATAATGAAAAGTTACGCCACTCAATCCATGAGATTGTCCGAACCGGTTCTTATTTTTCCTCTTCGTCGGTATCGGGCGAAATTTCTTTCTTCTTGTCATCGGAAGCTTCCGCTTCGCTCTCGTCGACCACTTCTTCGTCGCCTTCAGCTTCTTCTTCAGCCTCTTTTTCTATCTCTTCTTGCTCAGCTTCTTCCTCTTCGGCCCTTGCCGCTTCTTCCGCTTCGGCCTTCGCCGCTTCTTCCTCTTCGGCCTTCGCCGCTTCTTCCGCTTCGGCCTTCGCCGCTTCTTCTTCTTCTTCAAGACGGAGCTTTTCCGCGTATTCGACCATATATTCCTGGGCGCGAGTAATCAAACGTTCAGCCGTCTTTTCACCGATACCTTCAATCTCGGTTATATCCTCAAGCGCGCTCTCGGCCAGTTCCTGGACCGTATTGATATCGGCATCGACCAATCGCTCTTCGAGGACATCGCCGACACCGCTGAGCTTACCGATCGGAACCATCAATTCTGCTTCGCGGCGTTTCATCTCGTTGTAATCGGATTCCGCCATGATATTGATTTTCCAGCCGGTTAACCGCGATGCCAAACGTGCATTTTGACCGCTCTTACCTATCGCCAGCGACAATTTATCGTCTTCGACCGCGACGGTCATACCTTTTTGATCATGGAAGACATCGAGCGTAACCACCTTGGCCGGAGCCAGAGAACGGGTCACGAAGACTTCGGAATTTGATGAAAACGCCACAATATCAATCCGCTCGTTATTCAATTCCCGTACGATCGACTGCACCCGCACACCTTTGATCCCGACACAGGCGCCGACCGGATCGATCCGTTCGTCGGCGGAATATACGGCCAACTTGGTTCGATCGCCGGGCTCACGAGCAATCGCCCGGATTTCGATAATTTTTTCAAATATCTCCGGCACCTCCAACTCGAACAATCGCAGGATAAAGTCGGTACTGACCCGTGAAAGAACGATCTGAGGGCCCTTCATAGATTTTTCGACATTGAGAATGATCGCCCGGACACGATCTCCCTGGCGGTACTTCTCGCGCGAAATCTGTTCCCGCGAGGGCAGTATCGCCTCGGCCCGCCCGAGATTTACAATCACATTCCCCTTGTCAATTTGCTGAACCGTACCCGAAATCAGTTGACCGACACGGTTGATGAATTCATCGTAAATCCGATTGCGTTCGGCCTCGCGAATTCTCTGAATCAATATCTGTTTGGCTGAAGCGATGGCATTACGGCCGAATTCCTCGACCGGATCGATATAAATCTCCATCTGATCATCCAACTCTGCCTCGGGATCCAGCTCCCTGGCCTCGTCGAGCGTGATTTCGGTATAAGGATCGGCGACCTTTTCGACAACTGTCCGCAAAGATATCATGGTCAGTTCGCCTTCATTGGTGTCGAATTTGAAGGACAGGTTGTCGATATAGCCGTATTTCTTCCGAGCTGCTGCCAGCAAACCGGCCTCAACCGTTTCAATGACCAGGTCCATGTCGATGTTTTTCTCACGCGCTATCAGCGTCATGGCTTCCAGAGTATCAAAGCCCATTAGTTTTTTCTCCGCTTAAAATATTATTTTCCCCTGCCGAACTTTGGTCAGGGGAACTTTTACTTCTCCCTTTTCTCCCGATAAACAAAGGATGTCGTCTTCCATCGTCTTCAACGTCCCGGTGACTATATCATTATCATCCTCGTCTATAATTTCAATTTTCACATCCTTGCCGATGCACCGTTGGAAATCCCGCTGATTGTGCAGAGGACGATCAAGGCCGGGAGAAGACAGTTCAAGAATATACCTCGATTCTATAACGTCATCGGTATCAAGGGCGGTTCCCACCAATCGCGATAAATGGCTACATTCGTCAAGCGTCACACCGTGGTCGGAATCGACAAAAATCTGCAACCTGAAATTTTTCTTATATCGCGAAAGTTTGATCTCGACCAGTTCAAACCCTTCCTGTGCCAGGATGGGTTCGACAATTTGTTCGATCTCTGATTTCAGGTCCTTAATCATCACTCATTTCTTTCTTGGCCTTAAAACGGCTTCCCTACTTGAAGCAGTCAAAGCCAGCCGATTGAGTCGGCTTTTTGGGCACACTACCCACGAGACAAATTTCTGCTCAGTCCGGCAGATTTGTCCGGTAAAGCCTAAAAAAATAACAAATTAGCGGGAAAATGCAAGCAAAATATTTTAAATTGCGCGGGCGAGGAATTCCTCTATTTTCTGCCCAACCTCGGCAATTTCAACTGCCTCAAACTCTTTCTCGCTCCGTAATTTCAATTCGACCTTGCCATTGGCCAGCGATTTGTCACCTATGGCGATTCGTAAAGGAATTCCAATCAGGTCGGCGTCATTGAGTTTCACCCCGGCTCGCTCGGGACGATCGTCATACAAAACCTCATATCCGGCCTCAGTCAGCTCGGAATAAAACTTTTCCGCCGTTTCACGCTGAAGGTCCTTACTGAGATTCAGTGGCGACAATATAATCTGATATGGTGCAATCGCTTGCGGCCAAATAACACCTTTTTCGTCGTGGTATTTTTCGATCGCCGCCTGAGCCGTACGGGTGACACCTATGCCGTAAGAACCCATTATATAAGGTTTTTCTTTGCCGTTCGCATCGAGGTATTTGCCGCCTAAGCTGGCTGAATATTTGGTGCCAAGACTGAAAGTATTGCCGACCTCAATTCCCTGAGACGCCCCAAGGCGACCATCGCAACGCGGACAACCTTCCCCGTCGGGAGCGTTCTTGATATCAACTACCGCCGTTGCCTTGAAATCGCGGTCAAGGTTGACATTGAGATTATGAGCATCTCCTTTGTTGGCGCCGGTGACAAAATTGGTCAATACCGCCACTTCGGGATCGACAATTATCGGGATTTCCAATCCTACCGGTCCCGCGAACCCGACCGGAGCTTTGGTCAAACGTTCGACAGTTTCGTTATCAGCCAGTTCCACCTCTAGGCAACCCAGATGATTTCCCAACTTGATCTCATTAATCTGGCGGTCGCCACGAATTATTGCCGCGACCGGCTTTTTATTGGCGATATAAAGCAAAGTCTTGGCCAGCCGATGAGACGGCAGGTTCAAAAAAGCAGTAACGTCCTCAATTGTGGTCGCGTTCGGAGTGGCGACGACTTCGATAGGTTTCAATTCCTTATCCTGCTCCGGAGGTTCGATTTCCCGGAATTCCGCCTTTTCAATATTGGCGGCATAATCGCAGGTGTCGCAGGATAGAATGGTACACTCTCCCCCATCGGTGTCGATTAGAACCATAAATTCATGAGCCGCCTTGCCGCCCATAGCGCCGGTATCGGATTCGACCTTTTTGGTCGGCAAACCGCAGCGATCAAAAACCTTATAATAGGCATCGACCATTTTCCGGTAGGCGATCTTATGCGCCTCGTCGTCGGTATCGAATGAATAAGCATCTTTCATGATAAATTCGCGGCCACGCATCAGGCCGAACCGGGGGCGAATTTCATCGCGGAACTTGGTCTGGATTTGATACAGATTCAGCGGCAATTGCTTATAGCTTTTTAATTCCCCGGCTACCAGACTGGTAACCACTTCCTCATGCGTCGGCCCCAGGACCAGATCATGCTTATGGCGATCCTTGAAACGCATTAGTTCTTTGCCCTGTGTTTCCCATCGCCCGGATTTCTGCCAGAGTTCGGCCGGATGGATAACCGGCATCAATATTTCCACCGCCCCGGAAGCATTCATTTCCTCTCGCACGATGGTTGATATTTTGTCTATAACCCGCTGCATCAATGGCAGATAATTATAGATACCGGCAGCCAGGCGGCGCATGTAGCCGGCCCGCAATAAGAATTGATGTGAAATCAGT
>DAOUTW010000005.1 GCA_030668485.1 Candidatus Zixiibacteriota bacterium | reverse complement strand
GTGGCACATGCCGGGCTGGCTCCTCATCACCATCAATCGGGAACCTCGGTTCGGGGACGATCACGAATCGACAAACGGGGCGATCGACGATTACGAAAAGCGTTGTACATGCCCGCACTGGTTGGGATCGTCCACAATCCGGTATTGAAGCCCTTTTATCAAAGACTGCTTGATAATCAAAAACTAAAAAAGGTCGCTTTGGTCGCATGTATGAAGAAGCTCCTACTTATCAGCAGGAGCATGCTTATACACAAAACCACCTTCAACCCCAAATATCAACACTTGACTTGAAAGACGGTATCTACGCGGGTTTTGGCAAAAACCAAAGATTTGTTCTCATGCTGATATTCAACTTATGAAAACATCTCTGACTTTTTCCGGCACGCGTGATCTACCGTATATTGGTTATTCGCCAAAGTTTCCGTAAACTTCTCGCCCGCCCCAATCATCACTGTAATAACCGGCACTATAATACGTGTGAATCGATGAGTACTTCCATTTGAATGGACTCCTTGTTAATCCGTGCTTCACGGGGTTATAATGTATGTAATCAATATGGCGATTCATGTCGTTCTGATCTCTGATAATGTGATCCCAGAATCTGCTCTGCCAAACCTTTGCCTTCCGATTATTTTGCCCGTACTTGAATCGTTTTGTAAAGGAGAACTTCATCTTTTGCATTATTTTTGACAGGTCGTTTCCATTGCAATCCACCAAAAGATGAATATGATCAGGAAGAATTGAATAGGCCAATATATTAATTTGTAATCGTTTCGAAAATTCATCCAACACCTTGATCATTAAATTCGCGTTTTCAGCAAGTATCGGTCTTCTTAAATAGGTCACCGATGTCACGAAACATATATCGGAGTTTTTATGAAAACGTAATAATTTTGACATGTTCTTGTGTGCCTTAAGTCGTGTACGCATATTATGAAGATTTTCAAACGGAATGGCTATCACATCCTTTTGGTAAAATAATTCTAACAAATTATTTGATGGCAGAAGTCAGAGGCTTCTGCCCTACTCCTCTAACTGCATATTACGATCATTTATTGTCTTGTATACCGATAATGAATTTCGTATTTTTTTTAAGACAACAATCACAGAGAAATATAATTATTCGGGACAATGATCTGATTAAGGAAGGAGTGCCGAAATGCGTAAAATCACTCTATGGGGATTAGTCCTTTTGATGCCGATATTGGCGGCAATTCCCGCAATCTGCGAGGACGAACTTGAAAAAGAGTATTACGAGGCGATGTCGAATCATTATGCCACTCCCGCCGACACAATGGCGGCGCTGCTAAAAATGAATATCGAAAAAGAAGATATGCCTGTCGTTCTGCATGTGGCTCAGACCTGCAAAACCACCCCCTCCAGAATCGCCGCCCTGCGGGAACGAGGTGAATCCTGGATGGAGATCATCGAGGGCCGCCTTGCCTCACCATCGGTATTCTATTTTAAGCTCATGGCGAAAATAGAAAGTAAAACCTTCGCCCCCATTTTCGCCAAATTCAAAGCGTTGCCGCAAAACCGATGGAATGAACTGGTGTTGACCGACGGCGAAATCAGGGACATGGTCAATCTTAAGTTTATATACAGCTATCACGATTTTTCGGTTTTTAGTGTCATGAAGATGAGAGATGCGGGGAAGGACTTCGCTTCAATCAATAATAGGGTGAAGCTTCAAAAGGCGGCCATGATCAAGGAAGATAAGAAGAAAAGCCAGGAAGCAGCGCGAAAGAAAAAAGAAGAGGGAAACTGATACAACCGGGCAAAATAGCGGCCGATGTAATCATCGGCCGTGCACTAAAATACTTATGACAAACGGGAACCCAGCCTATTTCTCTAAATGTATATGTCATATCCATGAAAATGGGCATCAAGTGATTGACGATAATTGGATTCCCGCCTCCGCGGGAAAGACAATCGGAGGGAAGGCGAAAATCATTTTTCCCGCCTGTTAGTAATCGTATTTGAGATGCTCCACCGTCCCGGAATCGGGAGGGGTTGCGTCCTCTGGTAAATCTTCGACCACCGGCCGTTCGATCAATGGCCGTACCTGACCCTCACGCAAGGTAAATAACGGCAGTTCCATATTGGTTCGCCCCTGCCCGAAGGTTATCCGCCCTGACGTTCCCTCATGCCGGGAAAGCGTTCGAAGATAATCGACCAGTTCGGTCGGATCATGCCGCCCCTCGCGGTAGGCGTCGGCAAGGATGTTAATGGCATCAAAACCAACCGCAACCAAACGTCCCGGTTCGGCGGCATATTTGGCATCGTAGGCGGCGGCAAAAACATCATATGAAAGCGAATTATGCATCGCCGCCTCGCTGGAATAAAAGACGGCGTCTTTCAAAACTTTTTCGCCCAGCTTGAGCACCTTGGCGGTGTTCCATTCATCCGTTCCGAGATACGATGTCGTGACACGATAAAAATTGAGCTGCGGCAAAAGTAAAAACAGTTGCTGTTCGGAGGCCGGTATAAACAACCCGTCGAATGATACCGGCACCTCACCCGGCTTCAGAGTATCGCCGTCGAGAGTGATATAAAACATCGAATCGACCGGCGGTCCGATAATCGCCTCTTTGATATCATTGATATACGGCCCGAAATCGGTTTCGTCGGGTCGGAATTTTTCGACCGCCAAAACATGGGCTCCCAGCCGTTCCGCCTCGGCGGCAAACGCCTCGCCCATTGTCATTTCATCAATTGTTGTCGGGGTGATAACGGCCAGCGTCGTCATGCCGCGATGCCTGACGGCATACTGGGCCATACCACGGCCGATCGTTTCCATATTGGCCGACATCTGAAAACATGCCGGAGACAGTTCGGTAAACCCTGCCTGGGTCGCTGCCGGAACCAGTTGGGGGATTTTATGACAGGACAAAAGCCCTGCAGTGGTCGCGGCGACATGCGATAGCAGCGGCCCGATAATCATATTGATATTCGCCTCGGTCAGGACTATCGCCTCGCGTGCGGCGGTGACATTGTCGGCGCGAGTGTCATACGCCAGAAGGTCGATTTCAATTCCCTGCTCGCGCAAAACCTGTGTCGCCAGCATGGCGCCATCCATAATCGCCTGCCCATATTTTCCATAAGGTCCACTTATGGGGAGCATCAACCCGACTTTCATTTCGCCTTCCGGGGTGGTCTGCTTATCCTTCTTCTTCAGAAGCGATTTAGGACATCCGGCCATAAAATTATCGATAGCGGCCTGGTCCCAGTTGTTGGACTTCAGGTAGACGATTCGCGCCTTGACCTGGCAGAGTATGTCCCTGGGAGCGATATCAAGAAGTGAATCCGATGGGATATAACCGGATTCGACCACCGCCAGCAGTGACTTTTCGCTGAGGGTCCTCAGTTGGCTGTCATCGGCGGTCTGGTAGGCTCGGATATAACCCAGGAAGGCCGATTCCAGTTGCGACAGGCGATATTCGGAGTTGGCTTGAAGAAGGAATACATAGGAGTTCAATTTCGATCTGGGAAAGAGCGAATGAAACGATAACAAAGTCTGGATCGAGCTTTCGAAATCGCCGGAGAGATAATAGGCGCGAGCGAGACTGTAATTATAAATATCGCGATACTGGGAGTTCTTAAATCCCCTGACCAGTTCATCGAAAGCATCGATGGCGGCTGGATAATCTCTTTCACCCATGTGCCGCTGCCCTCTGGCAAAAAGCGATTGAGCCCGAGGAAATTCATCGGGGAGATCCTGAGCAGCAGCAGGAGTGAACAAAAGGCCGATAATGACAATTACAAGCAACTTTTTCATACGGCCAATTTAGAGCCTCGAAATGCCGGGGAAAAGTAAAAAATCGGGTGCAAATCTTTGGAATTGTACGATCTGTTCACAGAATACGCCATATTTGTCGGTTTGGGGAGCAAATATTGGGTGAGATTCTGCCGATTTTTTGTATAATAAGGGTAGCTTTTGATAGGAGGTATTGATAGATGATTAAGGTTATTGCGCAACGACTCCTGTTCGTTACTCTGGCGCTGTTGATTGCCAGCCCGGCTGTGTTTGCGACATCCAAACCGGATAGCGATTCCGATACTACAAAAAGGGTCGATCCGTCCAAAATTGTTGAGACGTTGAAGTTCGATTGGCCGAAAGACGACAAATGGATCGCCGACTACCATTACACCGGGGATAGGAGAAGCATGCAATTGTATTTCCCCGAGGGACAAACGTCAGGCGGTTGGGATGAAATGGTAACTGTCGAAACCGCTTTTGGTAAAAGACAGTTTGTCGTCGGCCTGGCGCGCACGATTTATCTGGGAACGCAAAAAGGAAGCCCCAACGCGACCTGGGATATTATCATAAAAGGCAAAACCGAAAGAAACCGGCAGTTTGTCATATTTGAAATAATCTGCCCCGATTTTCTCACCGGAGAACGCCCTCAGGTGCAGCTCTGGAAATTGATTATGGGCCGTACTGGAACTTTCACGCTTCAATATTCCTATCATGCCAAGGAAATGGCGGAAGAGAGAAAAGCGGAAATAGTCACTATGATGGAAGGCGCCTATCTCGAGGCGAAAGATAAAGAATAATTATCAGATCACGATCCGCTTGCCGGTGTTGTGATCGAAGAGAAGTATATTTCGATAATCAACGGTCAGCCTTAACGGTTGGCCGTTTTTATATTTTTCATTATCGCTTTCGGCTGTCACCGTTATCAACAGGTCATTAACCCTGATTTTAATATAGCTTACGGCCCCGATATATTCCCGAGAAACAATTTTCCCCGCTATTGATCCCTGCGCGTCAAGAATGATATACTCGGGCCTGATGCCGATCTGATAATGTCCGTCCTTGATATCATGCCCGAATTGGATCGGCAATTTTTTCATGGCGCCGTTTTTTATCTCATCCTCAAACAGATTGATCGGCGGAGTACCGATGAATGAGGCCACAAAACTATCCTGGGGATTATTGTAAATCTCCGACGGTGTTCCATTCTGCCGGAGATGGCCGTCTTTCAGGACAATCATCCGGTCGGCCATGGTCAGGGCCTCGATTTGATCATGAGTGACGTAGATCATGGTAATCCCGAGACGCTTTTGCAGCGCGACAATTTCCTGCCGCATTTTCATGCGCAAGGCGGCATCGAGATTGGACAACGGTTCATCGAGTAAAAATATCGACGGCTGTCGCACCAGACCGCGGCCCAGAGCCACCCTCTGGCGCTGCCCACCCGAAAGTTGAGCCGGCCGACGATCGAGTAATTTATCCAATTCAAGTAGCTTGGCTGTTTCACCGACAATTTTCACCAGTTCCCCTTTGGGAGTGCGAGTTACTTTTAGCGGGAAGGCGATATTGTCAAAGACGGTCATATGCGGATAGAGGGCATAATTTTGAAACACCATCGCCGTCTTGCGCTTTTGCGGCTCGAGATCGGTGATATCGCGGCCGTCGAGGATAATCTTTCCCCGGTCGGGCGTTTCCAGACCGGATATCAGCCGAAGCAGGGTTGATTTACCGCATCCGGACGGCCCCAGCACAACCTGTAACCCTCCGGCTTCAACTTCCAGATTTAGATCCTCAAGGACCGGCTGGCGGTCATATGTTTTTGACAGTTGCTCGATGACTAATCCTGACATATCAGTCACCCTCCACTTGACCTGCCGTGATTTTGTAGAATACCGCTCGTTCATTGAGCGCTTTCGGCGGTTCGATAGCGGTGGTCAAAAATATCTGCTCGAACCCATCAAACAGTTTGGCCAGATGTTCACGGCGGCCATGATCGAGCTCGGCGAAAATTTCATCCAGCAACAATATCGGCTTTTCGCCTCGGCGGCTTTCCAGGAAATTGGCCGCGGCCATCATCACCGCCACCGCCGCGCTTCGCAATTCACCCTGCGAGCCATATCCTTTCGCCGGGAATTTATTGATGGCAAACTCAATATCATCCCGATGCGGCCCGACCACCGCCGTTTCCAAGATTTCTTCCTTGCGGCGATTGGCCAACAGCCGCGCCTCGAAACTGGAGGCGACTTCCTCCTGGGAGATAAACGGGACATTGGGCCGGTATTCACAATTGAATGTCGGTGTTTCCGGCGCCGTACCGATATCTATGATCTGATCATAATACCCCGGCGCCAGCGCCATCAGGAAATGAATGAATTTATGACGGGCGGTCATTATCCGGCAGCCGTATTCGACCAACAGAGGATCAAAGGGACATTCATCGCCGGGATGATCTTTGAGGAATGAATTTTTCTGAGCCAGCGCCTTGTTGTAATCGGACAGGTCGGCCAGGTAGCTGGGTGAGGCTTGCGACAAATGCAAATCCAGAAAACGGCGTCGGACCGATGGCGAGCCGGTAAACAGGGCGACATCGTCCGGAGCCATCGATATGATTGATATAAGTTCATACAATTTGGAGATGCGCACCGGGTTATCATCGACGGTGATCTTCTTGCGCAGCCCTTTTTCGTAGGCGCAGGTGAATCTGACTTCTCGCCCGTCGACTTCGCCGACGCCCTCCAGGCGGAAATAGTTTTCTCCATTTTCTCTGACCATCATCGTATCGCGCGCGCCGCGCTGGCTGCGGCCGAGACAGAGAGTAAAAATCGCTTCGAGCAGGTTGGTTTTTCCCGAACCGTTGTCGCCGATAAAGATATTCACCCCTTTCCCCGGCCGTATCAGGGCGGTGGTGAAATTGCGAAAGTTGGTCAGCAAAAGCGAGTCAATCCTCATGACGATGAAATTACGAAAATGAACTGTTAAATGAAAGTGATTATTAATCAAAGGTAATTATAGTAAATTCGATATTATGAATATCGAAAGCGGAAGACCAACGGTCTAATGTTTGTATAGAGGTAGTAGCGAATTTGACAAAATTATATCCCTAAATGCAGGTCCTGCAAATGGCAACAATATTCTTATCGCAAAGAAGTTTTTCATGTCTTCTATGACCTTTATAAATACTTGGGCGTTTGGTACCAGATGGGTAAAGAGATACATCGCGCAGGTATTTTTGGGCAGCAACATCCATGGAGCAGACCAGTCTGCATTTCGAAACCCTTATTATAGCTACAAGATGTTTATCATTAAAGGCCCGATTGTCTACCAACTGCTCCAATATAGCTTCCTCTAAGTCAACCTTATTATCGTCAACATGGACCGCCTTCCCTGCATCCTGAAACAATTTAAATAACCTCCGGGTTTTGTCAGCCTTTTCCAACTCCTTTTGGTATTTCGTCCCCCCATAAACTAACTTGCCTTTACCCTTATCTACCCAGCGTAATATTGGCAAGAATTTAACATGCTCACTATTTGATGAATTAAACACCATTGAAAATACATTTGCATCAATCACTATACACATTATCTAATCCTTAAAATACGTAATTCCTCTTTTATAAAAAACTCTCTAAATGCTTTTGGTTGATTCTTATCGTAATATCCATTTTCCATTATCTTTATTGGTGTTACTTTATTTCCAGACTTTGTTTTTTCAAAAAATAATACTTGTGCAGGCATATGAAGACCTTTTCTGCTTGCATTAATTCTAAATCTGTCAATTATATAATCGCTATGGGTTTCAATAAGGAATTTTTTCTCCTGTTCTTTAGCCAGCTTCCAAATTACATCGCCAAGGGCGGCCTGTGCTTTGGGATGCAAATGAATCTCTGGCTGTTGGATCGCAAAATATTTGTGCGGCTCACGTGCAAAAAGCTCTACTACTATTGGCAATATTTGAGACACCCCATAACCTACATTCATTATATTATGCACACGTCCTTTTAATATCACATTCAGGCTAAAAGGCGATGTCGGAGAGGATCCATAATCCTTGGTGGATATTGAGTCCAATAGACTACTGCTACTCCCATATTTTTTAAGATATTTCTTGAAATCAAGCGATGTTCCGCTTCTCGTCAATAAATCTCTTATAAGATAAGGCGTGTGGGATCCTTCTGCCGTAAAGGAAGGTTTAAATGAATCATATGTTCGTTTTGGTGTTGTACGAATCGGGGCTAACCACACTAACTCTTTTGCAAAATAAGGCAATGAGAAGTGACCAACTTTTGAATCTTTGTCGTCACCCCTCTTAATTTCAGACTCAATTAGTATGCCTGCATTAATTAGTGAATTGCGTCTTGGCACGGGGTATTTTCTTTGGAATTTTGTATATCCTGATCGTGTGTCTCGCATTTTAGTCCAATTTCGAAAAATATCAAATAACTCATCCCTTTGCGTAACGGCCCTTTCCTTATATTTATATCTTAGCGATTGTCTAGAAAACGCAATATTAATCTCAGTACCTTCGGTATAATAGTCGTAATGTGACACAACTGGCAGAGCTTCTTGCTCAGCAAATGTCAGTAGAAAAGCAGATGAATCTTTTGGATTAGTATCAGTTCTAATCATGCCAACCCTGAAATATTTCTTACCGTGAATTTTTGATGATGCAATATCGCGAAACGTTCCCAATTCTACTGTCTCAGTATTAAAATCACCCCTTAGCCAGAAATCCATATCGCATAGTAAATTTAAAATCGATAAAATTGATGTCTTTCCCGTACTGTTTTCACCCACAAGAAAATTAACATCTAAGCATGGAATGTAAGTATCAAAAAAGCCCCGAAAGTTATCAACGTACAATGTTTTCATGATAGAATCCTTTATGCCTCTTTGGTAAAATCAATATATACAATTAGTGTCCGTTGTCAATTAATTGTTATATCTCTTTTCAAGTGCTAATTGTAACTGAGATTTTGCATATTAATAAACCGGGCCGGTATTTATGGATACCGACCCGGTCTTTACACCCCTCCCAATTCTGACTCAAGCTATTTCGTTACACAGTCAGGCGGCGGGCCTGCCTTGAACACAAAATTAATGATGACTACAGCATCGCCGATATCGAGTTCGCCGTTGGCATTGAGATCCGAGGCCGGGATCACCGGCGGGGGAGGTCCGCCGCGGAACAGGTAGGCGATCATAAAGACAGCATCACTGATTTCGACCATGCCGTTATCGTTGATATCACCACACCTGATACCGCACCCCAGGTCGTAGGCACCGATCAATATCCCACAACTATTATTGGAGGGGATGCAGGGCGACGTTCCATGAAGTCGATAATCACCGGCGATTGTATCGCAAAATAGAGGATCGAGTGAAATATTACCGTTTACGCCCAGTAAATAAGTAAGCGATCCGCCCCACTCCAGGCCGGTATAACCATAGATGTTAGTGCATTGAACAATGGGAGATGGATCTCGAACAACATATGTGGCGCCTCCCAAACCGAAGGCGAACAGAGAATTTTTTATTATCGGAGATTTATCACGCGCGTAAATTGATGCCCCGGTACTTGCACAGGAATTACCATAGAAGGTACAGTGATCAACTGTTGCCATATGATATTCCGGGTCAAAAGTGTTATTCAGGTCAAAAAAGGCTCCGCCTCCCCACATCGCAGAATTATTAATAAAAAAGCAATTATCAATAGTGGTAGACCCATATGCCAATCCCCATTCATCCTTAGCAAAAACGGCTCCGCCTCTCACCGCTTCATTTTCGATAAAGATACAGTTACGAATGGTATCGTCGATATGGGCCGAGATGAATATCGCCCCGCCGCTGTCATGATATCCACCGCGGAAGGTGAAGCCGTCAATAATTTTATACTTTTCGCTGACATAAAGACTCATTTTTAGGGCGCGATGTGGTTCGGACTCGCTCCCGCCACAATCTATGATTGTCGCTTCCGGGCCATTTTCGGATCGTAGAACCAAAAACCGGTCGTCGTGACTATACGGATGCACATTTTCGCCCAAAGTTATATCTCTGTTACCTTCACCGCTATAAACACCGTCCGCAACCAGGATAGTGTCACCATCGACGGCTATATCGAGGGCGCTCTGAATAGTCGGCCATCCTTCAGGAATGGGGATGGTTGCACTTTGGGCTATTGCTGTCCATTCTCTCCAGGCCGTAAATGGAATATGATCATTGAATTCGCCCTTTGCTGTAAAGGGCATATTGGCGTCAATATTCAGGCGTCCGTAACTGAGAACAAAATCTCGAAGGGAAACGACAATTTCCAAAACCTGACCGGCAAATTCAGGATAAGTCGGCAGAAGTGTAACCTGATCGGGAATTATGGAATCATTGACACGTATCGATGCGACATCTACTTCGTCCGCCAAATGGCCTGCAAATTCGCCAACATATATGGTCACCGTGCCGGTATCGGAAATCCTTGCCCATGAGGCCAGAATTGTATCGGGCGTGATCTCCATCCGTGCTTCCTGAGCCGGGAGAACCGTGATACGATTCTCAACAAAGATATTATCCTCAGCGTTGGCGGCGTGAGCCTCGATCAAGACTCCAAAACCACTATATGTGAACAGTGGTCCGGCAAAAAAGCCACTCGGATCGGATGGAGGCCAGGGCCAGACATTGGGCTGAATGAAAACCTCAGTTACAGAACCGGATGAGAAATATGAAATACTATTGAGGGCGGTATCGACCAGAAGTTCAGGCACAATTTCACCTTGAAACATAAAATACGCCCCTACCAGGCTGTCAGGGTAATCAAGGCTGATTGTAGAGGTACCCAAATCTTGTAAAAAACCTGAAATCGCCTGATCATGCTCGAAATAATCCGTATAAGGAGAAAATTCGCCGCGAGCGACTCGGGCCAGGTACGTTATATCCTCAAATTGGAGAGTAGTACCGTCAAAATTGGCATCTGAAGCGGCAATGCTGGCTTCTGCATGGGACCCAAAAGCCACCAGCCCTGTTATGAAATAATTGCTAAACATGACCCAATCGGCAATCTCGTATGGTACCCCGTTGACGTTTACATCACCGTTGATTTGAATATAATCGCTGCATTCAACATCAACTCCGCCGTTGTAGAAATTTATAAATCGAGCCGTTCCTGAGCTATCCATGATACAAGAGTCGGGAGCACCGTATATCCCTGGGAAGCCGTAGTCGGGGTCACTGATATCGGGATAATAGTCCCACGCAATAATGACTTCATTAGATAAAGCCAAACCGATGGTTGCATTCATCTCCATGGCTATGCCGTTATCCCCGCAATCGATCCAAAAGAAGCGAATGGGGATCCACATACAATCATAGGTAGAATCCGTTGTTACCTCAAAATCAAATCGGACCATATCCGTACCGTCCGCCAGATTCAATTGAAGAGGCTGATGGGCGCCATTGTTAATATCAGCTACACCAACCGCGCGGATTAATCCGGTGGGACACCAATCGCTGTCGCAGGCTACCGGCATAATCTCCGAGTGATATTCAAAATGCTCCCACTCATAAGCACCGGGATTTCGGAAGATTTCGCCCCCTCCGGCTCCGACGAGAGTCAGCGCCGCAGTATCATACCCTATTAGAAAATCAAAACCATGCATCTCCTCCGACCCGGCGGTCTTGGAGATTTCAACCGATATGACACTTCCCTGAATGGCATTGTGTATCCTTTCAACTGCAATACTAAAGGGAATCGCACTCTTGTCGGGCGCCTGGGCCCCGGTCGATCCTGCATATGCAAGGCAAAGGAGTATCAATAGCAGGAATTGCCTGTGCTTTTTGTGAGGTGGGGTCATTAGCTTTCCTCCTTCTTCCGTAATCTATCGATATTTAAGATTTTTCCTAACGTACAATCACTGTCTCCGTCTTGATGGTGAGCAACCGGGCCGGTATTTATGGATACCGACCCGGTATTTACACCCCTCCCAGCTCTGACTTCAGCTAATTCGGTGTACAGTCAGGCCGCGGTCCCCCTTTGAAAACAAAATTGATAACGATCACCGCATCGCCGATATCGAGTTCGCCCATTCCCGATTCGAGAGGTTCCCATGCCGCCCCATCCCAGACGGCGGCATTATTGGCGGGGACCTCATCGATTTCATCAAAACTTTCCGGCGACATTCAATTTCCCATTATAAATTGCAAGCGCGAAAACTGCGCTCGCATACGAGCCGCTCACTCCCCCTCCCAGGTCGTGCCAGGCCGCCCCGTCCCCTCGCGCCAGATGACGAACCGGTATACCGTCGGCGGCAGCAAAATATCCACCGACAATCAGGTCGCCGTCATAGACTATAGACGCTTCGACGGAATACATATAATATTGTTCGAGATCGCCGGCGCAGATTCCCGACCGGCAATAAGAATAATCCCCATCCGGTTGATTGAGCGTTTCCGCTGAAACTTTAAATGGAAAAAGACACAGAATCAGAACCAGGGATATCGGAAGAACGAATTTTCTCAGCCTTCGTCTACATCTAAGGTATAGCTTAAAATACAGAGCCACATATCCTCCTTCTCTGTATACAGTATTCTAATAGCTATGCCTTAGCGTATGACCCTATAGAGTCTCCTAACTTCATAAGTCTGCGGGCCGGTCATGCATCAGCCCGGTTATTCTGTCACATCAATCAAGCATACAAACAGGCCGCGGGCCGTAGCGGAAGATAAAATTGATAATTATAGTGACATCACCCACGTCCGGCTCACCGTTGCCATTGATGTCGGCTGCGGCAGGAATTGGCGGCGCAGGGCCGCCACGGAACAGATAAGCGATAAGATAGACAGCATCGCCAACATCAATACCAAAATCTCCGGAAACGTCGCCACATACAAATCCGCAGGCAGCCGCCAGGGCCCCAATAGTTTCATTGCAGCTGTTATTGTACCTTACGCAAGGTGACAGGCCATTCAGGTAGAAATTATCGTTGGCGGTATCGCAAAACATCGGATCAAGTGAAATATTGCCGTTGACGCCGTTTTGGTCAGCAGTACAACCGGTCCAATCCCCACCTGCATTGCCATACATATCGCAACAGGTAAGGAGCGTATAAGATAAGGATGCTTCATCACAAAAGATTGTTTCACCGGGGCCATTATAGGCGATCAGGCAATTTTCCAAATGAGGCGAGGAAAACCAGAAAGATAGCGCCGCGCCGTCACCCGGGCATACATTATCGACAAAGGTACATTCCTTCAGGATAAGGGTCCAATCGGCCATAAACCCCACATAATACAGGCCGCCCCCGGCCCCATCGGCGGAATTGCCGGCAAACAAACACCCGGTGAGAGTGGGAATAGAAGACATGAAACCGACCATGCCGCCGCCGACAGACAACGCCGAATTGTCCCTGAATATGCAATCATTAAGCTCGGCATGGGAGCCTCCCAAGCATGCCATACCTCCGCCGCCATCAGTTACCTCATTTTCTGAAAAAACACATTTGTTTAAAGCCGGGATGGATCCATAATTACAGCACATTCCTCCCCCAACGCCGGCGATATTGCGCGAAAAGTCGCAATTGCTGAATGTCGGCGAGGCCGAATAACAATAAACTCCCCCGCCGCGGTAATCAGGTGGACCCCCGGAGACAAAACCGCCAGTGAAAGTGAATCCGGTGATACTGGTCGAACGTCCGACGTTTTCAATAATCATGACTCGGCCAAGTGAGTCGGCATTGATGGTGACACAATCGGCTAACCCTGTTTCGCTGCGCAGGCAGATGCCGGATTTCATTTGAATATCGTGTTCATAGTAGGTACCGGCGGCGACCTCCACCGTATCATGCGATTCGGCGGCTTCGACCGCGGCCCCGATGGTCGTCCATCCCGATGGAACAGGAATAGTCACCGGTTCTTTAATAATCGTAACATCTCCGAGAGTATTAAATTCGGTAACATCCGAAAATTGTCCGGTGACAGAATAAACGTACTGCCAGACACTGAGGGTATCGAGGTATTCTGCCATTGGGTGAAGTCCCCAGGCAGTATCCGGTCCACAGACATAGTCATCAATAAAGTCTCGGGCGGAAACAACAATTTCCAGCAGTTCATCTTCGAATCCCGGCGGTGGAGGCAAAATAGTGGTCGACAACGGAACAATGGAATCGTTGACAATCACGCTGGCCTGGTCGATGTCGAGGACAGTGTGCGCGGTGAAATCAGAGACTATCAGCGAAATGGTTTCCGATTCGCTGATTCGCGCCAGGGATTTTGGCAGCGGTTGCGGGGCGATTGAAGTATGGCCATCATGGCCGCCGATAATTCTCAACTCCGTCGTCGAAGACATAAACATGGAGAAGAAATTATTATTGAAATCGGCGGCCCCGGTAATTCTATAATCATCTCCGTATTGCACCAACCGCCCATGTCCGCGATAGGTAAAAAGCGACCCTTCGGTAAAACCGGTGCCGCAAGCATCAGGACTTTCAGGATCAAGGGCTATTGGGGGTTGAATCAGGACATATGTATATTCGCCATCAGAAAAGTAGTTGCCCCAGTAGATTTGGGTGTCGAAAAGAAACTCAGGTGTGATATCCCCTTCAAAGATGAGGTACATGGCCGCCAGCGTATCGGTATATTCAAAGCTTACGGTTTTGGTCGAAAGATCCTGAATAATGATTAGAGAATCGCGTGCCGTTTTTTCCGCCGGAGGTGCCGGGTACGGCGGAGCATCGCCACAGACGACCCGATGATGATAAATAAGATCCTCAACCGACAAGGCGACTCCGTCGGCATTGACGTCGCTGGCCGCGATGCTCGCTTCTATATGCCTGCCAAAAGTCTTGAGGCCGAAAATAAAATAATTGGTGAACATGACCTGGTCGGCGATTTCGTAGGCAATACCGTTAATATTTATATCACCGCGTTGGTCAATACTATCCGAGCAAATGATCTCGACCCCACCGTTATAGAAATCGACGAAGCGAATCGTAGCCAAACTGTCCATAAGGCAGACATCAGGGGCGCCGAAATATCCCGGGAAGCCATAGTCCGGGTCGTCAATCTCATTATAATAGCCATCCCAGTCATATACTCCATCGGATACGGCCAGACCAATGGTCGGCGGCATATCAACGGCAAGTCCATTGTCGCCGCAGTCGATCCAGAAAAAGCGAACGGGAGTAAAGATACAGTCATAGGCCGGGTCTTCCGTAACACGAAAAACGAGCTCGAACATCCGCGTGCCATCATCCGGTGATAAATCAAGATGATGATAATCCCCGTTATTTATATCGGCGATGCCTATCGCACGAATCAATCCGGAGGGGCACCAGCCGCTATCGCAAGAGACCGGTGTTTCCAGCTGATATTCAAAGTGCTCCCATATGTAATCGCCCCAGGTGTCATATAATTCTCCCCCGACAGCTTCGACAAAGCTTAACGCGGAAGTGTCATACCCTATAAGAAAATCAAATCCGTGCATGTCTTCCGATCCGGCAACCTTGGTTATATCCAGTGACACGTATTTCCCTGGAAAAATATCACGCTCAACTTCGATTTTGATTTCAAAGGGATTGATGGACTTATCGAGCGCCTGCGCTTGGACCAGTCCTGTCATTGATAGAAAACACATGATGCAAATCAGGATAAGTCCGTTTATAATACGTTTCGAAGACATCGCTGCTCCTTCTTCTCTATAATTCGCCGTTATGCGAACCACACCTTAGCGTATGACTATAGCACTCCTCCGACTGGTGGATAAGTCTGTTAACGATTATGTACTTTGTGCCTTTAGCAGTTTATTGCAGTTGTAATAAATATAGACTTTTCGGCCTTTTTTGTCAAGACATTTATTTTCATCGCATCCAATTTACTTCGCATGCGAAAGAAAGCCTTTGATTTACGGCGACGATCAAATAGATTAGTGGGACGAGATTAATATTCCATCAAAGTCAATAAGGAGTATTCAGGTATGGCATTGGCGGTCCATCTGCTGCAATCATTCGATCAAGAGTGGATCGAAAAACTAAAGGCAAAACTCGATCATGATGTCGAACTCACCTGCGGATTGGAACTGCCGTCACCTGCCGAATATTCCATCCTGATTGCCGGTGTCCCCACGCGCGAGGCTGTCACCGCCAGCCCGAATTTAAAGACCTTAATCATACCCTGGTCCGGTTTGCCGGTTGCGACCCGGGATTTGATGCTCGAATTTCCCGATATCGTTATTCATAACATCCACCACAATGCCGCTCCGGCAGCAGAAACGGCGATTATGCTAATGATGGCTGCCGCCAAGAAGGTCATTCCGATTGATCGCTCGCTTCGCACACATGACTGGCGTCCGCGATACGATTATGACGATTCGGCATCCGGCGGGCCTCTGTTGCTTGAAGGGAAAACCGCCCTGATCCTCGGATACGGCGCCATCGGGCGAAAAATCGCGAAGATATGTCAGGGAATGGAAATGAAGGTGGTGGCAATTAAAAACAATATTCCCTCTTATTCGGATTCCAGTATCGAACTTTATGCGCCCAAGGCGCTGGGCAGTCTCTTGCCTCGCGCCAATGTTCTCTTTGTCTGCCTGCCGATGACACCGGACACCAAAGGCCTGATCGGCGCAGAGGAATTGGAGCTTCTCCCGGATGAGGCGATTATCGTAAATATCGCTCGCGGCGCAATTATCGACGAAGAAGCTTTGTATCAAGTATTATCTTCCGATCAACAGAAGAGTGGCTTTTGCCACCGGGCCGGACTGGATGTGTGGTACCATTATCCCCCAGATGAAATTTCCCGCACCAATACTCCGCCCTCGGAGTTTCCTTTTCATCAGCTTGATAATGTTGTCATGACACCTCATCTCGGCGGACACTCCGATGCTACCGAATCTCTGCGGATTGCCGCCCTGGCTGATCTGCTGAATAAAGTTGCGCACGGGGAAACATTGCCCAATCCGGTTGATCCCCTGAGGGGATATTAACCCCCATCAGGGGGGTTATCGGTACACAATAATTATTGCTCAGTAAGGAGATTATGTCATGCTCACCAATCCTGCCATAGAAGCCATGATGCGGCGCAAGTCGATTCGCAAATACACCGATCAGATGCCGTCGGATGAGGTTATCGAAACTGTCGTACTCGCCGGGATGCAGGCGCCGTTCGCCTCGCAGTCATTCAGCGTGCTGCTATCCAGGGGGAAAAAGGATACCGATTGGGGTGCGCCGTTGGAGTTTGTCATCTGCGTCGATTCGTACAAGCTGGAACGAATCATGGCCAAACGCAACTGGAAGATGATATCTAACGACCTGATGATTCTAATGTTCGCCTTTCAGGATGCCACCCTTGCCGCGCAGAACATGGTTACCGCCGCTGAGAGTCTCGGGATGGGGAGTTGCTTTATCGGCAGCGCACCGTATCTGGCAGACAAGATTGCCCAAGAGTACAATTTGCCGCCGCGGGTGTTTCCGCTGGTGAAGCTGGTCATGGGATACCCTGACGAAAATCCGCCGGTGCGCCCCCGTTATCCGCTGAACTATGTGTTGTTCGAGGATAAATATCCCGATTTCGATGAGGAAACGATTACCGAGGCGATGAAGGTGATGGATGACGGTTACCTGGCTCAGGATTATTATAAGGCCGGCGAATTCATGCTCAAGCTGACCGGCGACCGAGAGGAGACATTTGATTTCGATACTTACTCATGGACGGAGCACATCTCCCGTAAATGGGGCCAGTGGTACCCCTCCCCCGACCGCCTGCTGGAGCAGTTCAGGAAGCGGGGGTTTGAGATTGCTTAGATAATAAGTAAGCGGAGAAATGTGGATGGCTTCTGATTACTAGAATTAGAACTTCCAATTCTCCATTTCCATGAATTCTTCAAGATTATAGCACGGTATTTCAAAATGATCACAAACATTTGGGATTTTGGCGGCGTTCGTTTTGCGTACTTCTTGAGTAATGACACATCCGCTAATAATTTTGGCCTTAGCGATAACGAACGGGTCAGCAACGGGGTTTCCCTGCAACCGAGCCTGTTGTCTTATAAGCATTTGAAAATGTGATATTTTGAATATTTCAGAAACGAAATTAATTTCTTCCAATGATGATTCCATAAAGAATTCTCTATGTTTTTTGGCCCAATCTGATAATCTATCACCCTTGCCCTTTATTTCACTATAAACCTCACGAACGGAAACAATTTCACTATTTTTTGCCATACCATCAAATTTCCCCCAGAGAGTTGGAAAACGTTGAAGATAATAATATCGAAATAAGTGGATTAAGGTGCTACTGTCAAAAACATATATCATTTGGCAATCCCTTGCTTCTGAAACAAGGATTCCATGCCGCTCACAAATTGCACTTTCGTGCCCAAGTAATTAGCCAGTTGATCGATCGTGATTCTTTTCTGATAATATCGACTAAAAGCCATTTCAAGGTATCGATACCCTAAATACACACCTTTTGTAAGATACGGATTTCCACCCTTTCCAGATTTCTTGTATGTAGTCTTTCCCCAACTCTTTACCTTGTCATTATAATAATTATGGGTGATTATATTTTTATCAAGAAGTTTACGCAATATAACCTCACGGCTTACATGGTATCGCTTTGCCAATGTCTCAATGGATCTATCATTTACCTTTATTCCTACGATACGCTGATTGAAATCGCTTTCGGGGACCAAAAAATCGCCAGCGAATTGGTTGCAGAGAATTTCTATTTTTCTCTCATCACCTTTGAGAAGACCTATATAGTCCTTTGATCTTGCGTCAATTCCACCTGTGCGAAACAATAAATGGGCAAGCTCGTGAAAGAGCGTAAAAATCTGGCGAGTATGTGGCATGCTGTTATTAACATAAATGATGGGGAAATTTTCATCATAGAGGCAAAACCCGGAAACAGAATCATCTCTAAACGCATCTTTAAATACAAAGACGCCTTGTTCCTCAAGGTAATCTCTCCATGCTTTAAACGCCTCGTCGGTTTTTTTCCAATGACTTTGGGTGGATAAATCAATATCCAAGTACATTCTTACAGACTCAGCCATTTTGTTAACAGCAACATCGGGTCTAAATCTCAATTCTCTCAGAATTTGGCGTGAGGCAGGATTTATCGAATCATTCAATTCAAAGAGGTTGATTTGCAAGACCCTTGCCTTTCGAATTAATAAACGAACACGCGTTGATAGTCTGGAAATTTCGAGATCTGGAAGCGTCCGGAAGGATTGTTCTGGGGTTTCCTCGACTGGAGGTTCTGGAAAAAAGAAAAGCGCAAGCGGTCGCCTATATATTTTATATGCCAGGTCTTCCAACTGTGCGTATGTGGGACACCCCTCTCCATTTTCCCATGCTTCAACAGTATCGGCAGTAACTAATTTTCGTTTAAGTTTAAGAACGACATGGTCTACGCTAAAGCCCGCCGTTAATCGCGCCCACCGTAGAATATCAGGATTGACTGGAATAGCCATACTCATTGCGCCACCTCAAGATTTACCAATCTTCCGATGCCGAAATCATAACCAAACAGACCTTACAAACCGCGGGCGGTTGTATGTACTTCGGAAGCGCTCCGGCCGCATGTCCAATCTAATACAAAATTCATTTAACATCAACGTAAATTCTCAATCTCATTGTTGTCATAGTTACTACTTCGAACAATTAGTTTATACATTAATCCTGCAATGTCAACCACATTCGCCGAGGTTAACTCTACTCTCCCACTGGTTATAATCAGCCCGAAAATTAATCTTTGTTGACAATTTCCGAAAAGCATACTAATAATATCCTCATAACCGCCACAGCGTTTGAGGTCGACGCGACACACCCTCCCGTTGCGTAGATTTAGTTGTGGCGGTTATTGATAGTGGCCTTTACCTCTTGACAAATAGCCTATTTTCAGGCTAAATTATGCAGGGTTGACATCTTCGAGCCTGCTTCTCGCACAAATTCTATTTGGTATTTGAAACTATGTTTTTGGATGAAAAACAAATAGAGACGAATATCAACTGGCTGCTGGAACGAGGCTCCCCTCCGGTGGTCTATATGACCCACAAATATATCCTCGGCTCCGATACCGAAGCGACCGCATACGACGAAATGTGGGCTCAGGTGGAAAACTACCCGCCCGCCAAAGATATCCTTTCCAAGCAGCAGCCGGACGGCTCATGGTGCGCCGGGGGAGCATGGGCTGCAAAACCATCATACAAAATGCAGGAGGGATACGAGCCGACCTCACCCAAATATGTTACCACCGCCTGGATCCTGCCGCTTCTGGGCAATATGGCGTTCGACAAGCGCGACCCTCGGATACGACGAGCCTGCAATTATCTTCTCACCTTTCAATGGCCCAACGGTTATTTTGCCAGTTCGCGCGGCTATATGGCCGAGCAGAAAAAAAGCAAAAGCGGCGATATCCCGAATATGCCCTGCCATTTTTCACTCTACCTGCTGGCGCTGGCCAAAGTATGCATGGGTGATGATCCGCTGCTTGATAAATCATTCAACCTTTTGATCGACTGGCAGCGCGAAGATGGCGGGTGGGTCAAGGAAGGTCATAAAGACGGCAGCGCCGCGCCATATAAGGTCTGGGATCGCAGTTGTCCCTGGTCCTCTTTCCATGCCGTTTCAGCCCTGTATCATTCCGGCAAAACCGAATACCGCGAGGCTCTGCACAAAGGGTTGAAATTCCTGCTGGGGCATCTGTCAATCAAAGATGAAACCGATATTTGTCAGTTGTATTATCATGGTCATATGGCGGTGCGTGAACTATTGATGTTCTCCGATGCCGGTGTCGGTCTTGACCGGAGGCCGGTGCAGGCGCTACTGGAATGGCTGATGACTATGTACAAGCCGGGTAAAGGGCATTTCAAATATAACGGTAAACCGATTTCAAAATATTCTCAGAAAAAAGACGGCGTATCGCCGCGGGTCCTGAAGTATAGATTATATCACTTGATGGAAGACGACTGGCTGACCTATTATCTCACCCGGGTCGGCCAAAACCTCATCCGCCGTCTTGAAACCGTCGAAGAGTCATCGATGAAACTATAGCGACCGCTATCCTCTGGTGGCATCATTCAGCCAGTCCAAATCACCGTTTTGAATTCCTCGCGCTTCCAGGATTTCCAATGAAATCTCTTCGATCGCACGGCGAGTGACATCAACCGCTTCCCAGCCTTTGCGTTCGAACAACTCCCGGCAGTAGCGATATTCTTTGCGAACTTCATCCAGGTCGAAATATCTCTGCACCTGCCCCTGGTCGGAATCCGCCCGCGTCAAATAGAACGACCTCTCCTCGCGCGCTTGCGCCAATACCTCGGGATGCATCATCAAACCGAAAATTCTATCCTGCTTCAATGGCGCCAATTTTCGGAGGATATTACCGGCAATAACCTCATCGTTGACGATCGGAATATTAGCCACCTTGATACCATAATTACAAGCCAGGTACATACTGATCGGCGTCTTGCAGGTGCGCGATAACCCCAGAAGGATTATGTCGGCATCCTCAATCATGTGCCCGCCGCCATCGTCATGCTCGACGGTATACCCGATAGCGTCGACTTTTTTGTAATACTTGTCGTCGACAACATGCAAAATACCGGGGCGGTAATCGGGCCGGACTCCGAGGAATTTCGACATGGTGATAAGCATCGGCCGCAGGATATTGAGGTGCAGAATTTCCATTTCCTGCAGTCGTTCATGGAAATACTTGTCAAGCTCTTCGTTGATGATGGAGAAAATCACCAGGTAGCTGTCGTCTATCGTTTCCAGTAATTCATCAAGGGTTTTTTTATCGCGCACTTCCTGGTAAATATCTTCCACGCTATAGTCCAGCGCGTATTCCGAATATTGCGCCAGCACCGCATCCATCAAACGCTTGGCGGTTTTTCCGGTGCCGTCCGATAAAATAATTATTTTCTTGGGGTCATCCATATCATCTTCCCTGCCGGAGGCCTCTCTCACGTTGTTCTCGAGGTACATGGCGCTGACCGGCATGTCGGAGTTTATACCGTCTCTCATCTTTCGCGCGCTTCCTTTATATAAAGATCACGTCTAAAGACTTCGATGTCGGCTCTAATGTCTGCGATTGATTTCCGGTATCATATTTATTTGTTCAAGCGGTTGTCAATCTATTAATTTCGATTCCGGTGCGTCGGCCTGCCTTTTCGGCAATTTGAACTGCTCCGGCCGTTCGGTCAGTACTTTTCCACGCCACCCTTCCGGATATCCCTTCTCGCGGGGCCGCCCGTTTTCGTCTTTGACATACCCGTCGTTGTATTTCATAATCAGATATTCACCCAATTCCCGCCACTGCTTGACCATCGATTCTCCGTGAACGACGCAATAATCGGTCAGGAAGCTGATCATCAACTCGGGATCCGATTCATAAAGCGCCATGGCGGCTTTTTCCACTACCGGCTGCATCGCCAGATAATCGCCTTCGATATCTTTCTGGACCGCCAGAATATCCGGCTCCATGAATGAATATTTAAGATTGGCGAAATTCGACACGAAATTGAACACCCACCAGGCCGATTCCCATGAGAATTTCTGCAGGCTGCCGACCGTGAACGAATGAGGAACAGCCTCGAGTCCGCAGTAAAGCGGAGTATAGCAGGTCATCCAGGTATCGTCGACACCATACCAGTAAACGCCACCGATCGGATCGGGGAGCCATCCCCGCGACTGTGACACGTATGAAAACCCGGTTTGCTGAGTCGAAATCGGCCGCTCCCAGGCGTACTCGGTGGTGGTATCCTCGCCGACTGTCCAATGCATCGGCCGCCAGCGATTCGGGGTGCCGTAGGGCCCCGCGTCAATTCCTTCGGTCATGTCATAGGGTGTTCCCTCGTAATGATCGCGCATCAGGGCAAAGACATCTTCCAAAGAAATTTTGTCGTCCGGCTTGATCCACAGCGGATATGGCTCGGAACCTTCGACGGCACGATGGTAATCAGGTGAGAAATCCTGCGCCGGAGCCGCACGTCTGAAAATACTCCACACCCGGGCATCGGCATAACGCCGATTCTTCGGTGTGGCCGGATCAAACGCCTCGCAGAAACGGAATGGCTGTCCGGAATCGGGATCATAGTACCCTTTTTCAATCGCAAACGATTTTACATTTTCGGAATAGAAACAACTCTCAGGATCATCTGTCGGGAATTCACCGATGCGGGCTTTGTTGGCGTGAGCCGATATATAGCCGTCGGGAACTTTGACCGCCACCCAGACCGCACCTTTGTTACCGGTTCCCATGCCGATTATTTCCAGTATCCAGGCTTCTTCGGTGTCGGCAAACGAGATTGATTCACCGGTCGATCTGTAGCCGTACTCTTCCACCAATTCCACCATGACTTCGATCGCGCCGCGAGCGGTTTTGGTTCGCTGCAAGGCCAGGAACATCAGATCCCAGTATCCCAGCAGCCCTTCTTCGTCCTGTAGCTCTTCCCTGCCGCCAAAGGTGGTTTCGCTGATCGCCAGTTGATGTTCATTCATCAGGCTGACCACGGCATAAGTGTGCTCGACCTGTTTAACATATCCTTTGACTTCGCCGCCCCATGATTCGATAGCGAATGAATCGCCCGGCTGATAATCGGCGGCGGGGGTATATTCCAGATGAGGATGGAATTCCCCGTCGCAGGTATAGGTGATCATTACCGAACCGTCGGTCGAGGCTCCTTTGGTGACCAGCAGGTTGGTACAGGCGGGCGACAGCCCGTATCCCGATATTATGAGGCAAATCGATACGACTGCCCACTTCGATATTTTATTCGGCATTTTATTTTCTCCTTCGCCAAATTACTGTAGCTGTTCTTAGATTACAAAACCGGGGGATTTGAGGCAATTACAAAACAAATATATTGACAAGTAAATATACACGATACTTATTGAAGGTAAGTTTAGGCATCTTGGCGGACGTCTAACAACTCTCGATTAAGTATTAATAAGGTGCGTATAAGACGCTGAGTTAAGACGGTAGTCAGTCGTGCGACCATTTGGAAAAACTATCTTATAGAAATATTGAGGTGAATCATGACCAGTGTACCTGATAGGCCGAATAATTTTGTCAGATTTATGATTGCCAGTTTCGCCCTTCTTTTGATGACCCTGGTGGGCTTGACTTTTTACAAAGGTCAGCCTCAATATACAATCACCCCAAGTATGATCACGATTCTTGCGCTAATCGTAGTCTTGGTTTTATCCGAGACGTTTGATAATCTCAGTATTGGCAAAATACTATCACTTTCGCGGGAGGTTACCAAGATCGCCACCGAAAAGGATGATTTGAAAAGAGAGAATGTCGACCTGCGCAACTCTCTGCTTTCGGTTGCTACGAATGTCCAGCAGACGCAATCAAGCACGACTATTCAGGCGATGGGATCTGATTTAGCTCGAGCATTGGGGGTTGAGAAAGCTGATGAGTCAACTGATGATATTGATGACGGAGAAAAACTCGAAGACAATAGTCAGCAAAGCCCGAGTCAACTTGACTCCGAGCCGATAGAGCAAATTGATGCTGGTGGATATTCAAAATATTTACGATACAGGCAAATCGCGCTTGAAAAATACTTTGTAGAGCAGAATTTGCCAATATCAGAACTTATAAGGAATGTTCGGTTTGCAAAAGTCGTCGATGCCCTCGATCCTATTATGGAAAGACAGATTCGATTCGATGGCTTTTTGAAGCTGCCCAATCAGGAATTGTTTTTTACCATAGCGAAAGGTACAGATTCGCCAATATTTCATACGGCACTTTATGTTATGCTATCGAAAATTGCCCTCTACAGACAGGCAAAAAACATTCATGCTGAACTTATTGTTATATGCGTTGACTTGCCTGAAAAAACTGAAAATAGAAATTCTAATAGAGATCGGCGAAAAATGGACGGTTTCAGGCGACTTTTTCAGTCCTTACGACCCGCTCTGGCTAGCCAGTTGGTTCGAATTGAAAATATTGCGCTTACAGAAGATGAGTACAAAGAGACAAAGGAATGATATTTATCTTTCTCTATCTCCATCCAGCTAATGAGTTAGATTATAGGGAGAATAAAATTTCCACCTGCCAAACGACACAATATGGTAGTGCAGATTATTTTCTAGACTAATGTTATGTATACGCTTAATTATTCAAGTTCTCATCAATACAATCCCGCTCTATCAGTTCATCCAGCGGGCGACGACTGGTCGGTTCCGGTTCTTCGGCCGGATGACCGATCGGTAATATTAAATGCGGCTTTAAATGTGACGGTAAGCCGATAATCTTAGCCACCGCAGCTTCATTAAACGCCCCCACCATCGTACTACCCAATCCCTGAGCCACCGTCGCCAGATGTCCGACAGTGATGGCGATAGTGGCATCGATCAGGCAGTACAAATCGCGACCTCGCTTGCCGTATTTAGTCTCCGACTGCTTCGGATCGATACAGAACACCAGCACCGCCGGCGCGCCGGCAATCCAATCCTGATCGGACGCCGCTTTACTCAATGCCTTTATCTTTTCTGGCGCCTCGATCACATAAACTTTGTAAGCCTGAAGATTTCCCGCCGTCGGACACGACCGGATCGCCTTCAGAATCGATGTCAGCGCATCCGGTTCGATTTCCTGCGAGCTGAACGCCCGGATCGAACGCCGGGTTCGGATAACATTCATAAACTCCATGATCACCCCTGATGTTCGATAAGATCAATAAGCCCTTTTTAGGCCCTTTTTAGGGCCTTTTTAGGGCGCCTCTGTTTTTGTTTCAGCCGGTTTGGCGCCGACTGTGAAATTCAACGATTCGATTACATTACCGTCGGCTCCGGTGATTTTAACCTCCCATTTACCTGACCATTCCGGCGGAATCGTCTTGTAGCTGTACGTCCGCCACGGGTTGCCCCGGACCGGCAATTCGACGTCGGCCATCTCGTTCCCCTCGCGCAACCAGACGTGATGGATGATCGTTTCTCCCTCTGCCAGGCCGGTTACTTTTGTCCAGAGATAAACCTTCTCAACATCGGCAGGAAAACTGTCTCCCGCCCCAACCGGTTCCCGATCCTCGATCCCGGTACATAAGACCGCCTCGACAGTGATTCCTGCCGGCGGTTTGACTATTTCCGGCTTGTCCTGAGCGACAGCAATCATCGCCAGCACCAATATTGCAGCCGTCACGGCAAATATCCGTTTGTACATATTGCCTCCTAATGGGGTTAAAGCGATGGTGACCGTCAATGAAAGAATAAATCCCAATTGTCATTTATACAACAAAAATGGGATCAGAGACCCCTATAAATATATATCGACAGCAGATTCCTGCTGCTTTTGCAATTACACTGAAAAAAGCGATTGACAAGGAAAAGTCTTGACAAAAAAGCCCGATTACCCTATTATATAACTGACCGACCGGTCGGTCAATATAAAGGAGCCAAAATGAGCCCCAAAGCGGTTGACAAGAAAACTAAGCGGCAAATGATAATGAGAGCAGCCCTCGAGGTGTTTGCCGAACAGGGCACCGAGGCGACCAAAATGATCGATATCGCCCGGCGGGCCGGGGTCGGCAAGGGCACGCTCTATGAATATTTCCCCAGCAAGGAAGAGCTGATAGCCGGCAGTATGCTGATGATGATGGACGAGTTGGACGCTCGAATGGTGGAAAGGCTCTACCCCTTGGTTGACCCTCTCGACAAAATCAGAGCTTTCATCGAAGAAACTTTCTCCTTTTTTGTGGAAAAAGAGGACCGGGTTAAGATTCTGGCCGATTTCTATGCCGCAGGAATTCCTCGCCCTGATAGTAAGCCGCTGATTGCCGACATTGACAAGCGATACGTTGAACTCATGGAATGGCTTGCAGTTATAATAGATGAGGGGGTTGAGCGCAAGAGCTTCCGACCGGTTGATTCTAAACAGACAGCCTCGATTTTGCTGGCCACTATCGACGGTTTACTTTTTCAGGCGATGCTCGGCCTGATGCCTCCCGATCGTGAGAAAGTACTGGAAAATGTCATTAGCCTTTTCCTGGACGGAATCAAGGCATGAGGGGGAAGTTTAAGGTGACATTATCACCGACCGACTGGTCGGTCAAATATATGTTATTCTCGGGCAAGATGTTAAAAAATGAGACGGAGAGTTGAAATGAGAATTTTCGCAATTTGTGTCGGCTGCCTGATCGCTCTGACCGCCATATCCGCCGCCGAAGAGCCGACCGGCAAGGAACTTCTTGACCGGATGGACAAGGTTCTCACTCCGGAATCATCGCAATCGACGGTGGTACAAACAATCGAAACCAGTTCCGGCGGTACCCGCGATTTTACCTATATCAGCTTTGTCGGCGATTCCGGCGCCAGTTCCCTGATCCGCTACCAATCTCCCCGGCGCGTCAAAGACGAGGCTTTCCTGATGCTCAACAACGCCGATGATATTTGGGCCTATTTCGCCCGCACCCGCCGCGTCCGGAAACTCGCCTCTCATGCCCGCAAGAAGAAGCTGATGGGCTCCGATTTCACCTATGAGGATATGGGCGGCGGCAACCGGTACCGAGAAGAATACGCCCCCGCCCGACTGCCGGATAAACAATACGAAGGGGAGACCTGCTATATTCTGGAATTGACGCCTCTCCCCGGCGAGGATCCGGCATATCAGCGAATCGTCTGCTATCTTCGCCAGTCCGACTATTATCCCTGCCGTATCGACTATTACGAAGATAAGGATGAACTCCTAAAAATTCTGTATATGAAGGAAATCGAAGTCATCGACCGGTTTCCGACTGCGATGAAAATGGTCATGCATAACCAGGAGGATGGCAGCGAAACCATCATAGCGATCAAGGAGATCACCTACCGGGTGACCTTCGACAAAAATTTCTTCTCCGAAAGGAGTTTGAAACCATGAATATCTCATCGGGCGTTATTGGTTCATGTCTGATGATTACCCTGATCTTGCCGGCTTTATTATCCGCGGAGCCGCTGGAATTTTTCGGCTATTTTGAGAGTGAATTCGATTATCAACGCCTGCGTGACAAAGAGTACACCATGCAGTACAACAAACTCCGGCTTGATTTGCAAAAACGGCTGTCCGACAAAGTTTTTTTTGGCGCCAACATCGACTATATCAATTACAACGGCGCCACCGAGTACAGCATGCTTGATATCGTCCCCCAGGTACCGATCGACACCATGCCGCCCCAATTGCGATGGTACGATTTCTCATTCGAGGACACTATTTTTGTCGATAATGCCTTCCTGCAACTGTCAACTGACCTCGTTGATCTTACTATCGGTCGGCAGCAATTATCATTCGGCTCCGGTTACGCCTGGAATCCGACTGACATTTTCAACCTTAAGGAACTATTCGATCCGACCTACGAGCAGCCGGGACACAATGCAATAAGGATTGACGCTCCGGTTGGTACCAAAGGCAATTTCACCGCCGTCTGGTCGGTCGGTGATCGCTGGAATTATTCCAAATATTTCACGCGAGCCAAATGGCGGTTCGGCCATTTTGACCTGGCCGCCTCATACGGTCAAACCTTTTCCCCCAGAACCATCTTCATATACCCGGATATTCCATCATATGAAGATCGGCGCTTGATATACGGCGGCGAATTCTCTGGCGAAATTTTCGGTCTCGGAATATGGGGGGAGGGGGCGTGGAACAACATGACCTCAATCGATGATTACTTCGAGGGTCTGGCCGGATTCGATTACACCTTTTCTTTTCAGACTTCTCTGTTAGTCGAATTCTATCATAACGGATATTACGCATCTGACATGAAAATGGCCACCGGTCCCGAATATTCCTTCAACGACTGGATGCGTTTGATCGGGGGAGAGATCAAATCATTGGCAAAAAACTATCTGTTCACATATGTCGAACATCCGGTGCATGACCTGATCAATACCGGAATGTTTGCGATTGTCAATTTCGACGATCGAAGTTTTGCCCTGAACCCGCAAGCGGTCTGGTATCCGTATCAGGACGTCGAGGTCACCGCCATCGGAAATATCGGTCTCGGCGAATGTGGAACGGAATTCGGATCATTCGACCCCTCCGGGTTGATCCGGGTCAGGGTAAGTTTTTAACAGGATATAAATGATGCGCGAAAAACTTCTTGATAAATGGGGCGAGCTTTCATACCGCCGGGCCGGTACAATTCTCGCCGTGGTCATTGCTGTCACTGTCATCCTTCTGGCGATAACTCCCCCCCTGGGTATGACCACTCGCTGGGTCGATATGCTGCCGGAACATGACCCGATGACAATCGAGTTCAATAATATCATCGAGAAATTCTCTTCCGCTTCCAATATTGTCGTGGTAGTCAAGGGGGAAGAGGACCGCATAAAATCGTTTGCCGACCGCCTGGCGCCACAGGTGGAACAACTGACTCAATGGGTGCGAAGAGTCGATTATCGTTTTGAAACCGACTTCATGGCCGATCATGGTTTTATGCTGGTTAAGGCGAAAGACCTCAAGGACCAGGTCGATATTTACCGCGACTTAAACCTGATTCCTCTCCTGACCGCTATCAATGACAATTTCGAAAAAGAATATATCGAAGACGACCAAAGTCTGTCCTCCCGCGAAAAGGAAGACAACGCCATCCGCTACCTCGATGGTCTCGCATACTGGCTGTCGACAATGAAGGATTACGTTACCGCGGGCACGCTCCCGGCGCCTGACCGTGCTGAAGGAGCAACAGATCGCTTTCTGATCGGCGATCCCTATTATATCGACATCGATAAGAATATGCTGTTGATTTTCATCCATCCCAATTTCCCGGTCACCGAAACCGACCGCAGCATCGAATGCACCAATCATATCGATTCAATGGTAAGCGATTTGCTGTTGGAATACTCCGATGTCGAGGCCGGCCTGACCGGGACATTCACATTGGTGCGCGACGAGATGGATGCGATGACAATCGATATGTTTCTCACAACCTTCATCGCCCTGATATTGATACTGGTTTTATTCGTCGTTTCCTTCCGGATCTGGACCGCGCCGCTTCTGGCCGGCATCACTTTGATCATGGGTATCATCTGGGCCTCGATTTTCGCCGCCCTGACGGTGCAAACCCTCAATCTGATGACCTCGATGTTTGCCGTGGTTCTGGCTGGGCTGGGGATTGATTTCTCTATTCATATCATCTCGCTCTACACCGAACTGCGGTCGGCCAAAATGCCTGGCGCCGAGGCGATGCGTGCTACCCTGACCAAAGCGGGCCCGGGAGTAATCACCGGAGCCTTAACCACCGCCTGCGCCTTCTTGACCTTGATGATTTCCGATTCGCGCGGGATGTCCGAATTTGGACTTGTTGCCGGCGGTGGCTTGATCGCCTGCATGCTCTCGGCCATGATCCTCCTGCCTGCGTTGCTGGCCTTGCGTGACCGCATCATGGAAAAACGATCACGGCGGACCGTGATAGCCGGGGGAATCACCTTTGCTTCTCTGGGCACAACAGCCAAGGGTATTGCTCGCAGACCCCGATTGATTCTTGTCGGCGGACTGGTCGTCACCATCGCGGCTGGATGGCTGGCATCACGATTGACATTCGATTATAATTACCTCAACATGGAGCCGGAGGGCCTGGTGTCGATCATCCTGCAGGATGAAATGATCGACGCTTTCAATATCAGCCCCGATTTTATATTGGTAACCGCCGGGAGTGTCGATGAGGCACGCGAATTGACTACCCGCGCCAAAGATTACAAATCGGTCGGAATGGTCGAGTCGATTTCCGAATATATCCCGTCGACGCAAGAACAGCAGGCGAGACGGGGGTATCTTGAGCAGATTCGACAAAATCTTGTCGACGCTCCCGCTGAACGGCCTTTATCATCGGATGATTTATCTTCGTTGACCGAACAGATCGACCGTTTGGGGATGAATATCATCGAACTGGCCGATATGGCGTTCCTCGGAGGACAGGACCGGGTCGACCATAAGGCGACCACGATTATCGGTAAAGCCGAAGACACTCTATCTCCCAATCTGGTCGATGATATCATCGCCGCCATCGAATCCGATCCGGAACATAGCGCGGAGCGCCTGAATCATTTCCAGATCGGTTTCATACCATCATTAAAAGCGAAAGCTTTGCGCATGGCCGGAACCGATTCTCTGACCCTGGAATCGATACCGCCCTCAATTGTCGAAAAGTTTATCGATGCCGACCGGGAAAATTTTCTGGTGACAATTTATCCCGATGAGCAGGTCTGGGATTTTGAATATTTGACGCGGTTGACAGATCAAATGATGCGGGTCAGCGACCGCATAACCGGCACGCCGCCGTTGTTTTTGAGGATGATGGCCATCATCGGTTCCGAGGGTATGCGAGCAACTCTGCTGGCGCTGGCAGTTGTATTTGTTTTGCTGATGATCGATTTCAGGTCTTTCCGTTTTGCCCTGATCGCGATGATACCGCTGGTTATCGGATCGATCCTGATGCTGGGACTGCTGAAGCTGTTCGGTCAGCAATTGACCTTCATGAATGTTATGGCGGTGCCCTTGATTGTCGGAATCGGCATCGATGACGGCGTTCATGTGCTGCATCGTTATCGCCGTGAAGGTCCGGGCAGTATTGCGCTTGTCATGCGAAGCACTGGGCGGGCGGTTTTGATCACTTCGCTTACAACCATGATCGCTTTTGGATCGTTTATCTTCGCCACCTATCGCGGCCTTGGCAGTATGGGGACTCTGTTATTCCTCGGCGTCGGCTCCTGCTTCCTGGCAACATTCATAATCCTGACAGCCATCATCACCCTGACCGAACGGAAGAAGGGGTAACCAGCCAATCCCATTTTCCCGGCGGGAATACACTTACAGGCGACGGGCTTCCGAACAAATATGTCGATGCACGGGGACGTGCACCGGCCACAAAAATTGTGCCTAAATAGAACTGATACCTATGTCATGGGTTTGTACCAGCTCGATATCCGAAAATCCGCTTGACTAACGAGGAATACTTGTGGTATATATATAAGATAGTGCAGGGCAATTTTATTTGCATACTTTTATGACGCCAAATCCAGAGTGAATAAATATAAGTAGTTGTAAACCAATAAATTTCGGGAGGTTTTATGGTAATTCGTTCAAGCAGACCAACTGTGGTTCTCTTTGTATGCATCACAGCCTTTTTTCTATCCAGCTCTTTAACAACAACATGCCTGGCCCAGGGATATTCCTCGCAGGTGAGAGTAGGTTATCCTAATGACTTTTTGGAAGACGGGTCCTTTGTTGAAACAGATTTCTCAAGAATGCCAGGCGAAGCATCTGAAATCACGATAGAGTATATCAGTAGTTGTCTATGGTCTGGCGATTATGACGTGGTCGTCGATGGCAACTATGCCTATTGCGCCTTTCAAAGTGGGCTGGTAATTCTTGATATTTCGGATCCTTCCAACCCAGATAGTGTGAGTAGCTTGTATATGCCAAGTGGTTGTAGTGCTGTCGAAAAGTCTGGTGATTATGTGTTTTTGGCATGTGGGAGTAGTGGTGTCACGGTCGTTGATGTCACTAATCCATCTACACCCATAGTAAATAATAACATATTGACATTAAGTTATTCCTCCGGGCTTTTGATAGTCGACAGCATTCTTTATAGTCATCAGTCCGGCTCCGGGACCGCTTCAATTGAACTTATTAACATAAGCGATCCCTTAAACCTTTCAAGAATTGGAACATATCCATCACCGGCATATGATATTTATGTCCGGGATACTCTTGTCTTTGCCGCTAAACAATATGGATTATTAATTCTGAACGTGGCCGATCCTTCAAATCCTGATTCAATTGGTTTCACAAATGAAAATTTGTCATGGGGGTACGCAATTTCAGTATCAGACAATTTCGCTTATGTGGTAGATTATAGCGCGCATGGTATTGTTGTCTATGATATTACCAATCCCACAAGTCCGGCCTTTATTGATAGCATGTATATCGGGAATTACACCCGAGATATTTATACCAATGATACTATAGCAATCATAGCATCCGACCATACAAAGTTTATGAATATATCAGACCCGTCAAATATTACTGAAATAAGTCATTTGTCATATAATTACTCAGAACACATTACTGCCGGCAATGGTATGTGTTACTTGTCCGGTACTAGCTCAGATATGCAAATTGTGGATTTTTCAGATGTATCATCTCCCATAATTCTTTCACACTACCCTGACGTCCACGGATTCTCTTATGGGATATTTGCCAATGATACTCTGGCTTACCTTCCCAGTTTTACCGGGGGATTTCAAATCATAGATGTCTCTGACATTTATTACCCACAATTACTTGGGAACTTGCCACCCAATGCGGGATGGTTTCGTGAAGTAATTGTAGAGAATGATATTGCTTATGCTGTTGGTTATGGTGGTTTATCAGTAATAGATGTTAGTGATCCTAATAATCCCGATATGTTAAGTTTTCTGGCGACAGATTACGATGCTATCAATATATTCATAAGTGATTCATTGGCGTTCATAGCTCATCGGCACGGATCCGATCCGGCAGATATTATCATAGTGAATATCGCAGACCCCAACAACCCTGATTCCATCGGTTCAATTCACACACCTTCATATGCTTGTAATATCAATGTCATAGATTCTTTGGCGTATGTGGCAGATTTTGATAATGGATTGTATATTTTTGATATCTCTGATTTGTCCAATCCGATACAGACATATAACATACCATTATTAGGCCAGCCTACAGATATTTTGGTTGATGATAATCACATATACTTTGTGACATCCTATAAGACATACATTTTCGATACTTCCGACCCTCTTGGCCCAGTAGATACACTCGCTGGTGGAGAAGAAATATACGCCCAGGATTCATATGTATTTCTTGCATCGTTTAGCGGCCTAATAACAATGATGGTACATGATACGCTTAATAATATTTTTCAGGAGGTTGTGTCATTTAAAACACCCACATATATTACCGATTTTTTTGTCGTTGACAGTTTGATTTATGTGTCAGGTAATTCAGTGAGTATTTTTAAATATCATGAAATACTAGCTGATGTGGATGATGATTGGGACGGAATTTCTCTGGCTAATCAATATGACCTTAATCAGAATTATCCAAATCCGTTCAACCCGGTAACAACCATCGAGTATAATGTACCCAGGCAGTCCCACATCACCATAGCGATATTCAATATTCTTGGGCAGAAAATAATAGAGCTTGTTGATGAAACCAAGCCAGCTGGCGAGTTTCAGATCACCTGGGATGGAATAGATCAATTCGGCTCACAGGCACCGACGGGTATCTATCTTTACCGCCTCCAAATCGGTGATTTCGTTAAATCAAAGCAGATGTTGCTACTGAAATAATATAGCTTGGTGCCCCACCTGAAACGCTTCTGAGCGTTTCGGGTGGGATAATCCTGCAAAATATCTATCAAATCGCCGTAAATTCCGCGCCCCTCTTGTTAGGTGAACAGGATGAGAGAAGAGGACATTCCCGTGCGCGCAACCAAAATTAAAATCCCATCGAAAGCCAAAGAGAGGAAAATTCTTAAATTTGACTCTGTGCCCCACCTAAGCCCGCTTTGGGGCGCAAGGTGGGTTTATGCTTTTGGGCCTGCTATTTCTCCATCATCCACATTCATCTGATTGTGACATAAAACCATCCCACCAACAAAAATCACAGAGTACCCCGCCCAGAGACCATTCTTATGGTCGGCGGGTGGGATTCTAGTCCCGCGATCGCACGGGGCGACGAATACTTTAGCTTCAAGATGATGCTATTCTAAATAGGGCCAAACATTTCAATCACATATCAACGCCGCGAGTTGATCCCAAAAAACCCACCCGCCGTCGCATACGCGAACTCTGGGCGGGGTACTCATAATTAATTCAGGTCATCTACGCGACAGCAAAAACAGGCTTTGCCTGCCTGCAAAAACAACATAGAATCGCTGTAAATCCTGCCAATCGGACCATTAATAGAGAAGGTAATCGAAAGGAGTACACTCATGCCCGCATGCAAAAGACAAAGCACACTGTCCAAAAAAACGAGCAAAAACAATAGAGGATTTATAACCGACATGTTTAATACGGCAAAACAAACCCAATTCCCGGCAACTTCAAGGGAAATAACAACCTGCAGGGAAATTTATTAAACCATGAGACGTATGCCGGAAAAACTTAAAAAGTGAGCAAATAAAGCCAAATTCCGTTCAAGCCCATGCCCAGCAACATCCTCCGGGACTTAAAAAATGCTGTGGTGTATGTAAAATACATACACCCGCCATTGGATTATGATTGATCAATCGGCTATTACTTTGGAAAAGTTCTCCGGATCGGTGGCGCCTTCGGTGCTGAATAGTAATATACGTGATTCCGGACCCAGACCGAGCTTCTCTTTGGCTTCGCACAGATTTTTATCTTTCATCAGGGCTATCAGCGCCCCCAATCCGGCTGCACCCGACTCGCCCGATATGATATGCGGATCATCGCCGTATGGATAATAATATCGCGGTGTCTCGACCCGAAAACGGTTGAAATTGAATTCAGACATCTCTTCCTCGTCGGAGCTTCAGGGAAATGCTATATGAAATATACGGCAGCCTCAAACCGGTAACAATCAGATTTCGCTTGCTTATTTTCGCTTGATACTGTGCAAATTTTTTACAATTTTCCCTCAAGCGCAGCCTTGATTGTCCGATAAAAAGAATGAGAATGGCGGGCAATGGTATTCTCGCCATGTGACAGCTTGAGAAATGAATTTAGATATAAAGGTAGGACTCGTTCCGCGGCGTGTCATCCTGATCCGGGCGATTCGCACGCGCACACACAAAGGAAGGAGCAGAAATATGAGGTATTTACGTTTGGCGCAGGTTATGCTTATAGGAGCAATCTTTTGCCTTGGCGCGGTTGCCGGTGCTGAAGACAAACCGGCCTTCAATTTAAACTGGTATGGCGCCCTCCAGCTCGACGGCTCTTTTGACCAGAACCTGACCAGTAACGGTAATTTTTCCATGTGGGTCGAGCCCCAGGCGGTTGATGAAAGCGACAGGCAATTCAATATGACCGCCAACGCCACCCGCTTGGGAATCATCGCCAACAACACCAACCGGAATAATTTCATCATCAACGGTAAGCTGGAGTTTGATCTGTATGCCGGGTCTTTCGGCCCTGAGATACAGGAGAACAATCCGATGTTACAACTCCGTCATGCTTTCTTCACTATCGAGCGTGACAACCTCAAATTGATCGCCGGTCAGACCAACGACCTGGTTTCACCTCTCAATCCGGCCACTTTGAATTATGCCGCTTTGTGGGGATGCGGCAATATCGGTTATCGTCGTCCGCAGGTCGCTATGGCGTACAATTTCATCCCCAATGAAAATACCAATGTGACCATGGCTGCCGGTTTCTTCCGCACCATCGGTTCCGACTTGACGCCGACGTTTAGCCTTGCGGCCGGCGAAAGTCGCGACGTTTCCGATGACGGTACCGACGCCGGTATTCCCTCACTGCAGGCCCTCGTCGATATTAACCAACGCATGGAATCGGGCAATATTCTTCGCCTTGGTATTTCCGGTCTCTATGGAAAATTAAAAGCCGAGACCAATCTGGGCAATTCCGAAAATTATGAAAACTGGGCAGTGGTCACTCATATGTCACTGACGATGGCTGCCGGTTATGGCGCCTCGGGTGAGTTTTTTGTCGGTTCCAATCTTAACAGCTACCTGGGAAGTATTCTTAATGACAGCCGGATCGACGGAATCAAGACTAGCGGCGGCTGGGTTTCAGCCTGGGTTCAGCCGGAGGAACAGTTCCGAATGAACGCCGGTGTCGGCATCGACGATCCCGATGAAGGCGATTTCCCTGGCGGACGGACGCAGAACCGTTGCATCTTTGCCAATGTCAGCTATGCCTTCATACCCGAAGTGACCATGGGTTTCGAAGTGTCTCATTGGGAAACACGATATTCCGGCAATGAAAGAATGGAAAATGTAAGAGCTCAGACATCAATTTCGATGAACTTCTAAATCGACGCTTCAGAAACTAAGCGTATCATTAAAAAACCCTGCCTGTCCGAAACGACAGGCAGGGTTTTTTGTAGAAGGTGTTTCTCTGACGTTAGAAAATTGTTTCGCCGCAGTTTAGTCGCCACGTCTCGCAGTCGACCGGCGGCAGACCGCCCTTGAAGACATAGCTGATAATATACACGGCATCGCCGACATTGCAGGCGCAATCGCCGTTGGCGTCACCGCTGCAGGTTTCATACGGCACCGGCGGCGGACCGCCCTTGAAGATGTAGCTAATCAAGTATACGGCATCACCGACGTTGACAGCATCGTCGCCATTGGCATTGCCGGGATCGCAGTCGCACGGTCCCGGACCGGCATCGCAGGCTATTTCAGAATGATTATCGATAAAGGTGTTGGCTTCATCGACATAACCTTTCAAAGCGCCGGCATTCGGGTCCGAGAGTGAAGTTGTGAGAATTTTGACCACACACTGGGTATCATTCGGCTGCAAATCATAAACATCGAAGGTAACCAGAGTTGTCAAGTCCTCACAGCTATCGATAGCCGCGGTGCTGAAACCGGTATTACCGGTCATCAATCCGTATATCGTATCGGCCGGAAGCGGTGCATCGTTTCCAAAGGGACCGGTATCATAAACATAGACGTCGTTTTCAATCGTCATATAGTTTTTGAAAGGAGTATCTTTATAGGCTGCTATTCCGCCATACCTGCGACAGTAATAAGTCGTATCACAGGGGTCGTGTTCGTAGCAGTTCTGGTAAATCAGGAGACGTTCTTCATCGACACCCGATTCATTGTTGGAGCCGTCCTCATGACTGGGGATATCCCAGTCAAGCACCTCGCCGGCGGCTACGCCAGTCAAGATGACTCCCTCACCGCTATGATCACGATTCCAGAAGCGGAGTTTTTCAATAATGAAATTACAGTCGGCTTCCGCCTTGGGGGCGTAGTATTCGACAATAAGGCCTATCGCGGTATCGCCGGTGATGAATTCGGCGCTGCTGTAGGTATAGTCGGCATTCGTCAAGGAATCGACATACATGGGGGTTATTTGACGAAGGGCATGATCGCTGCCGAATGAATTATCATAAGCGGCGAAATAACACCTGGTTTCTCCGCCGACATCACGACAGATGATCGGCGAGGCATCATAGAGATAAATATTGCCACAATCGTCCGGATCATGGATATCGTTGAAATCAAGCGAAGCATTATAGGCGTTGTTGCTCATCTGGCCGTTGTTGTAAACTCGCAGATTCTTACAGACTGTTGCCAGATCGACCGACTGGAGCGGTTCATAGGTGGACGAAACCAGAATTTCAAGAGGAATTTCACGCGGGCTGCCTTCGGCCTCATGCGTCACCGTAATAGTTCCGGTAACGGTAGACGGATCGGTCGCCGCTATGGTCGCCGCGATGGTAATCTGGATCGGCACGATCGTTTGAACCGGGAGAATTGTGCCTGTGATATCAGGTGCAATGCTCACAGTCCCATCGCCTGTCGACGTTTCCAGTGAAATTTCGTTGACCAGAAGACCGTCGTTCTCGACGTTGAGCGTGAAAGTAGTATCGCTGCCGGGTCGGACATACAGGACATTGTTTTCATAGCTGACGCCATATCCGGCGCCGGCATCATCACGGTAACCCGGTTCGGCCACCGCCGCTCGGCAGGGGTAAGTCCACCAAATCACCGGATTTGTCGTCCAGAAGCCTGAATTTTCGTCGATGGCGTCTCCCGGCGCTTTGTCGTTGATATACAGAATATCGAGCACCGGTTGACTCGCGAACATACAGGTATCGATGCGCCCGAAGCGCGACATCGACGCCCAGTATTCACTGTTACAATTGCCGGCATCGCCCGGCGTACATCCATTCGGAGTCTCGGGAATATCGGTCACTCGCTGCGGACGATCCCAGGCGTCAAAGGTCGGGTCGTAAACCGACATATAGAGATATCCGTTGGTGATACTGTTTTCGGAATCGACGTCACCGCAAGGATTGTCCGCCGTGCCGAACTGAGTGTACAAGCAATAAAGCTTGCCGTCACATTCGGAGATGGTCATTTTTGCGACATCGGCTCCCCAGGCATAGGCAAAGCAGGTACCACCGGTATCCCATTCGGCGTAAACGATCGCTCGTCCCGGACCGGGGATGTCATCACTTTCCTTCCAGTGGAAAATCGCCGATTGGCGGCGATAGGTGCTCGTCGAATCATCCCATCGCAAACATCCCCAGACGATATTAAGAACATCGCCGGTGGTTATCAACGAAGACATATCACTGTACGCCTTGTATCGATTGGCCGCATCATAAACGGTCAGGTTGCCGCCGACTCCGGTCAGCGCGGGGACGCCGATACCCTGGTCGACAGTATGCCCGATGGAGGGGTCGCCGTTTGCGGATGATACGGTTTCGCTGGCCCAGTCAAGGCCGTTCTGGGTTGAAATAGCAAACCAGACGTCATTTTCCCATTGAAATTCAAATTCATTGAATTGATCGCGCTTATAATCGGTCGGTGCATTCCATACCACAGCGACCCTGTCGGTTACGGGAGAAGAGGCTACTGTCACGTTTATATTGACAACCGTGTCGATTACCCGCTGGGGCGACCATACTCCGTTTCCGGTGCCGTAGGGACCGACTCGACGATAATAAGAAATCGTCTGCGGGTCCGCCGCCCCTCCCGAATACTCGGAAGCGACCATATGAAGCACCTGGTCACCGGTGCCATCGATATCCCATTCGATGCGTGGCCATGAGTTTTCGTTGAGGGGTCCGGTTCCATCATTGGTCCACCATCCAAAAACATCACTTCCGGGTAATTCCGAAGTAAAGACACCATATGCCGGTCCTGCTATGGTGAAATCCCAGTAGGCCTTGGCGGCATAAACATCGCCGTCATTTTGATGGGCGGTAATAATCGCCCAGCCTCCGGGGTCAGCATCGATTCCGACATATCCCGCATAGGCTCCCTCGACACGAAGACCTCCCTGATCGAAAACATGGCTGCAATTCGATATTTCATATGCCTGATAACCTATGCCGCGGTTGTCGCCAAGAATGAAATTATCCTGCGCCATCCAGTCAAAATGGATATAGTCGCCATACAAGTTATTGGGCGGAACGCTATACATGGCTCGATGTTCCACCTGGCGAGCCACAGAGCAGTTGTGTTGCTGATCATAAGTGGTAGTGCCCAACGTATCCGGGTTGGACCGGCTGCGAGTCCCCCGCAGATTCAATGTGGGGGAAGCGCCCGTAGCGGTACTCACTCCGGGATCATAATTGCCTTCCAGTTTGGGGAAACTATAAACCGGCCCTTGCCTGGCCGGCGCTTTCATGCTCATCCTCAACGGCTGAGCGGGTTGGTCGGCGCCGCATACCGTTGAAATCAAAAACAGACTTACAATTAGCATGGAGAGGAGACAAACGATAGCATATCGTCTTAACATAGCATGCTCCTTTCACGAGGCGGTGATATTTAAATTGCCCTGAGAGTCTGACAAAACGCGAGGAAGGATGAGGGGATGTTCTATAATAATTGACGTAAATGGGGATGATTTGTTTCAAAAAAAGGCCGAGGGTTTCGAATTTTATCGCATTTGGGGTCGTCTACATTTGCTACATAGAGTTCCCAACGGTACTCAAATTACCACGATTTTCGACAAAAAAGAAAAAATTAAATGAACATTACACCCCAATATCTGTTGATAGTCATTAAGGTCTTTTATGGACAAAATAAATCCAGGAGATAATATGTATAAGCGACTTTTTGTCACTTTTTTAGCCCTGTCCTTGTTCAGCGTTTCCGCTTTTGCCGAGACGTGGAATTTCGACCAGGCTCACTCCAGCATCGGATTTTCCGTTCGTCATTTGGTCATCAGCAAGACCAAGGGGAATTTTGGAGATTATGCCGGAGCAGTAAATTTCGACGGCACTAATATTGACAAAGCTACGGTTGAGATCACTATTCAGATCGCTTCGATCGATACCGATAGCGAAGATCGCGACAAACATTTACTCGCGCCCGATTTCTTCGATGCCGAGAAATTTCCGACAATGATATTCAAATCAAAAACGATCATGGCCGGTAAAGACGATACTTTCATCATGACCGGTGATTTAACCATCAAGGATGTCACCAAAGAAGTCAGTATCGAAGGCGAATTTTACGGTGTCCGGCAGGATCCGTGGGGCGGGACCCGCGCCGGCTTCAGTGGGAGCACCACTATTGATCGACAGGATTTCAATGTCTCTTTCAATAATGCTCTTAAGGATGGTTCGCTGGTGGTCGGAGACGATGTCAAGATCGAACTGGAAATCGAATTGGTTAAGAGTAAGTAATTTTATCGGGAGAAAACCTGTAAATGACAAAAGTAATTATTGTTTATGCTACCGACTACGGCAGTACCAAGAAAATGGCTGAAGTGATAGCCGAAGGGGTGCGCCTTGTCGAGGGAGCCAACTGTGTGCTGAAACCGGCCGAGGAAACATCGGCTGAAGATCTCATTTCCAGCGATGCCGTGATATTCGGTTCACCCGTTCATATGGGCAGTCTTGACTGGCGGATGAAAAAATTCTTCGATTCGGTCTGCAGCGGATTATGGATGAAGGATACCTTGAACGGCAAGGTGGGAGCTGTCTTTGTTACCGCCGGCGGTTTCGGTGGTACCGGCAGCGGAGCCGAGTTGACGATGCTTTCGATGCTGGCCAATATTGCCGAACTGGGTATGATTATGGTGCCGCTGCCGAAGAATACGCCGGGGTATACCAACGGCGGTCTTCATTGGGGACCATGCGCTCGGACAGCAACCGGCGCTATGGAACAGACCGGTTTTTCCGGGGAAATGACCGAGGTTGCCCGCAATCATGGCATACATGTCGCCAGGATAGCTTTGGAATTGGCCGGAAAAAAACTTTTTACCGGGTAATGGACAAAAAAAGAGAGTGGGTGGTCCCACTCTCTCTACCGGAAAAATCCGATTTATCTTTTCATAGACCTTCCAATATCCTCTCCGCCAATTCATCTAATTCAATTTGCGAGTCGGCGATATCTTCGGATCTGGTGGTTTCCTTATTTACTTAAAGAATACGTCGCCGCAGTTGGCGCGCCATTCCTCACAGCTCAACGGATATTCGCCATGCCTGAAAACATAGCTGATAACATAGACGGCATCGCCGACATTGCAAAAGCAGTCGGCCTGAGCATCACCGCTGCATATCGGATAAGGTATCGCAGTAGCCCCACCACGGAAAACATAGCCGATAATATAAACGGCATCACCGACATCAATGACCATATCGCCGTTGGCATCTCCCGGAAAACAATCGCAGGGGTTCAGATCGAAATTTTGCCAGAAACCGTGGTTGAGGCTATTTGCCCCACCGCTTGATCGTCCGGCTGCCAATTGGCCTATGGTACCTCCAAGTCGATAACCGCCACCGCTACTGGTGATAATTCCGCCTCCGGACAACACCTGCCAGTCGATCTTCTCGCCCGCCGAAGAGTTGACGGAATTCAAAGGAATAACTTCGCTCTCTGTATGGGTTGGTTCGACCGGCTGAATTGTCTGGGCCGGGGTCAAACTCTGAGAAGTCTTAACGGCCTGACCCTTTTTGGTCTTGCCCCCTTTATCCGCAGCAAAAGGGCTGGAAATCAGAAACATCGCCAGGACGAAAACTGCCGCAACTATAGTATTGTTTTTCATGACTTTTTCTCCGTTACCCAGGAGCCATATAGAATAGATCGTTTTTTTTGCCGTTTATCATTTCAAAACAAGAGCATCTGAACCGGCAAATCGAATATGGTCAATTGTAAACACATGTATCAATGGCAATTAGGCTATACTTGACACTTTGCCGATATTAAGAGAACCGATAAGGATCCCTGCAGGATGTCCTCTAATTAATATAAAGGCCTATTGGATTTTGTCAATATCTATTATAGCAATAGGTTACAAGAACGACTGATTTAGGTGACGACTACTTAGCCCATCCCGGCATAACGGATAGATCAATTCCGAAAACATGGACGCCCAGAAAATAGATAGCGGCGGTGATCAGAATGATGCCGATCAGGTTCAGATATATCCCGACGCGCATCATGTCGGCCGGGTCACACCGGAATTGGCCGGCAAGAAGCTATACTTTAAATAATGTAACACTCACATGGGGAGACTGGGCTTTCCGCTTTCCCCATCATGTTTTATACCGCCCCGCGCGTATTGCCGGAGTATTCTTGCTATATCATTTGAACATATCCGGGCCGCAACTGGCTCGCCATTCTTCACAGATTACCGGCGGCGGACCGCCTTTGAAAACATAGTTGATAAGATAAACGGCGTCACCCACATTGGACGTACAATCGCCATTGGCATCGCCGCTGCATACAGGATATGGTATCGGGCCCGGGCCACTCCTAAAAATATAGTTGATCAGATAAACGGCATCTCCGACGTTAATCTGATCGTCGTTGTTGGCATCACCGGGTATGCAATCGCATGGACCTGCCCCGTCGAACTCCTGCCAGAAGCCGTGGCTTAGGCCAAAAATGTCCGAACCGCCTGTCCCCATCGCTGTCTGGCCCACCGTTCCACTCAGGATGAAATCGGTTGATGCCCCACCGATATCACCGCCGCTCGATATCACCTGCCAGTTGATCTCCTCACCTATCAACCTCTTGACCATCGACGGCAAGACTTCGTGGGGCATGGCTTCTTTGACATCTCTAGTAGTGATATTACTATCCGCCTCGTTTTTCTTACCATCTGCCACCCCAGGTTTCCCTGCCACAAAATGCGCGACAAAAACCAGGAGAATCAGTAAGAGCAGCAATAATCCCGACAGAATTCTTATTTTTTTCATTTAACCTCCCTCAGTTTTTCCCGATAATCCACAACCGCGCCGTAGCGTTTGCGACCACTGCGCAAAGTGCATCGAGAGAAAACTAACGTGGTATTTGGTTTTCACGATTACTGCCCCGATTCCTCTTGTTGGCGCTTCATCTCCTTATGCTTTTCCCTCATGCGCTTGTGCTCTTCATAATGGATACCGTGTTCTTCACCGAGACCGTAAGCTTCTGGGTGCAGGTATTTGCCGCGTTCAGTATCTGATTTTTCTACCTCGGCTTGAATAGGATCGGCTTCAGCAAAAGCATCTTTGCGAATACCCGTAACTTGCCACGACACCTTCATGCCGGGATTACCGCCCGCGATCTTAAAGACATTTGTGGAAATCTCCTCTGCCACATAGATGGGTGCGAATCCACCAATGCAAGTGAGCTGATAGCGAAAATCCCGGTTAACAGCTTCAAAATAATCAGGAAGTTCAACCGTAGCCTCACCATTAGCATCAAGCATCACATTGCCGTTGTATACATTCATCATATCCGGGGATTCCACAAAGGAGTGGTAAAGGTATTTGCTCTCAGGATCGAGTGGGTGGTCGATCTTGAAACCACCGCCGCCTTTCCAAGTGTAGCCAGTGATGTTTGCGTCCCCGTCAACATACAGGTCATAGTTGCAACGCATATCACCATCCGCGTACACTCCATAGCCATAAACGTTATCGCCAAATACACCAGCATAGGATGATCCACTTGCAGAACCGTAAACACCATCGCCTGAGGCACTAATGCCCCAAATGCCGTCACCGCTGCTATTGTCAACCCTTAATCCATAAGACGAAGAGCTGCTCCCGTTCCAAAAGGCATGAAAGTGGCCATGAGTAGTAGAAGCGAACGAACTGGCATGTGAACCGTCCAGTTTGTCCGCATCAAGGCCGTTGCCCGATCCTGTGTAAAGCCGAGTGTTAGGGATTTTGGCACTCGCATCCAGGGGATACAGGTAGTTTGCAGTTGCGGTCGCACTGGCGTGGATCCCATCAACCTTGTCTGCATTATCAATAGTTCCAGCGACGGTTCCATGGATAGTTCCGGATGCATGAATGTCACCACTTACATCCAGTGTGTACTGTGGGTTGTTCATGCCAATGCCGACTTTGCCTGAGGATTCTAATATCGTAATCGCATCACCCACGCCGAATGTTCCAATTCTAACGCCTGAACCGTTGACTGCTTTTATGTAGTGGTTGTTGTCTCCAAGGAACACTCGAGCCTCGTCACCGCCAGCCTGGAAACTCCCAACGCCTTCAACGAGAAGGTCACCATTGTCAACGTGAAATTTCTGTGTGGGGGCCTTGGTGCCGATACCAACGTTGTGATTATCTGAAAGAAATAATATGTTATTTCCCCAATTACCGCTGCATCCAAAGGGTCTCCAGAAATTAAGCCCTCCCTCCCAATATTGTATTCCCCATTCTCCCAAAACGCCGGAAGGCACATTCTCTTGCCCCAGAAACAAAGATGTATTGCCATCGAGACCGTAAATAGAAATACTTCCGTTTACCTGAAGTTCTGTTTGTGGAAACGCTGTGCCGATGCCAACCCTGCCTTCGGGTGTAATTGAAAACACATAGCCGGGCACCTGTTCACTGAATATCTGGAAATTATCGTTCACACTTCGGTCCAGCATATTTATTAACCATCTGCGGTTTCCTAATTCGTCATAGCTTGATATCCAATTGTCTCCAGTACTCGCGGCAGCCTGGAGCCCGAGTAAATTTGAGGTTCCGAATCCTTCGATGTGAAGGTGGGCTAGTGGGCTCTGAGTTCCAATGCCAACTTTGATGTCCTTATTAAAATTGCCACCGACCTCCTTCCCTATCGCGACTATTCCAGTCGGTGAGAGGATTGTGCCATCGACATCTGTTTTGTCGCCGGTTCCCAGAACAAGCCTTCCGCTAACTCTTAGATCTCCAATTATCATCCCACCTATGGCGCTGTCGACTGTGCCGGCATGGAAGGCATATGGGACAGAGGCCAGGCAGGTGCGGGGAGTGATTTCCGCCTCGTCCATCGGGACGAAGCCCGGCGTAATTCCCAACCAGCGGTCGGCGCCGCCAAAGATACTGTCGGCTATCGGATTCACCGACCCTAACAAAACGCTGAACAGACCGTTGGTAACCGTCACAGACGTATGTGTCTCCCTCCATTTGTTATTGCCTTCTGTAGCGGCATCGTAGATGGTGAAGGTCATGCCTATGGTCGTGTCCAATGGGGTTCCAGCCGAGTCAGTCAGATGCCCTTGATAATTAATCACCTGCGGTACCTCAGCACCGACATTTGGCGCCCAAAATATCGATATAGATATCAGTAATGCCAGCAATGCCCACAACCCATGCAGACTTTTCATGGTTCTTCCCCTTTCGATAAAAAATTCACCTGACTTAAAAAATGATGTCAATGCACGAAGGTGTAACTTCCCCTGGATAATGCTATATACACTATAACAGTAATTATGTCAACTGATATATTATAATACTATTCTGTTTAAAAGGTAATTGTCTCGGCATATGTTGCCGATATTACTGTACCCAGGCCGGCATGACTGATAGATCGATTCCGAAAACATGGACGCCCAGAAAATAGATAGCGGCGGTGATCAGAATGATGCCGATCAGGTTCAGATATATCCCGACGCGCATCATGTCGGCCATCCGGACTTCACCCGTACCGAAAACAATGGCGTTGGGCGGGGTTGCCACCGGCAACATAAAAGCGCATGACGCCGAAAGTGTTGCCGGGATCATCACCAGAAACGGATTGACGTTTATCGCCACTGCCAGGGCGGCCAGTATTGGCAGGAAGATTTCGGTGGTGGCGGTATTCGAGGTTATTTCGGTCAGAAATGTCAGCATGGTACAGACCACTATCACAATAATCAAAGGCGGTAATTGCTTGAGGCCGGCCAGTTGTGTCCCGAGATAGGCTGCCAGACCCGATTCTACAAAACCGGAAGCGAGGGCAAAGCCACCGCCAAACAGTATCACTATTCCCCAGCGAAGTTTGACGGCCGTTTCCCAATCCATCAACCGGGCTCTACGGCCGTTGTTTGTGGTTCGGGAGGGAATAATAAACAACATTAAGGCCACAATGATAGCAACCGTTCCATCATCTATAAATCCTGGAACCGGCAAGAACGAAGACCATCCGGGAATTGAAAAACTCCCGAGGTCGATCGTTTTGCGAAATAACCAGAGAACGGCAACCAGCAGGAACAGTATGAACACTATTTTTTCTTCATAACTCATTTTACCGAGCCGGCGATATTCGGCGCGAAAGACTTCCGGGTCAGCCGACAAAGCTCCTTTGTGCCGCGCAAAAACAAAAGACAGCAATAGCCAAGCAATAATGAGAAACAGGGCGGCGAACGGTAGGGCAAACATCAACCATTGGGTGAAACTGATCTCGGGGGCGTTGGGGAAAGCTATCGTCAGAATCCGGGAAAAGGCCATATTCGGCGGCGTGCCGATCAGGGTGGCCGTACCGCCGATCGACGCGGCATAAGCGACCGCGATCAACAGTCCGACGGCGAAGCGGCCGACTTTTTCGGCGCCAAAGCTGTCTTTCATTTTGGCGATTATCGCCATCGCCATCGGAATCATCATCATGGTTGTGGCGGTATTTGAAATCCACATCGAGAGAAAAAAGGTCGCAATCATAAACCCGAGCATAATCCGGCTGCGGCTGAATCCGATGAACATTATTATTTTCAGGGCGATACGCCGATGAAGGTTCCATTTTTCCATCGCCAGAGCGATAATAAAGCCGCCGATGAACAAAAATATAATATGATTAAAGTATAACCCTGCTGTCGCTTTGCCTTTCATCACCCCCAGAAGAGGAAACAGCGCCACCGGCAACAAAGCTGTGGCCGGAATCGGGATCGCCTCGGTGATCCACCAGACCGCCATCAATATCGCAACTGATGCACATCGGGTAACCATCGGTTCGCCCGGTTGAAGATCGGTAAACATCAACACGATCAGAGCCAGGACCGGACCGGCGATTAATCCGATCTGTTGTTTGAGGCCGCGCCCGGTATTCGATAATTGACTACTATGCATAGGGTAATATCATTTTAATCTAAGAAGTCGATTGAAGCAAGCTATCTTATTTCAAGCAAATTACAAATTAGCTTGAAAAATTCAACACACGATTCGATTGTCGCAATATAGTCACACTACCATTCTGTCAATTTCTTTATTACTTGTCGGACAATAAGATAAGATCCCGTGTCAGGTTTTCCGACGGTCGTTATATATGCCAAACCTCTTGTCACATTTCAGATTGCCAAAGTTTACCAACCAACTGACCTCAGTGCTGATGTTCACACAGTGGACATTTTGGTCGCATGCTCCAATGCGATAAATATCTCGACCGGACGCTTCCCCTTGTCTCCAAATTGCTTACCGGATGCGATCAGTTTCGGCAGAAAATTTGCAGACCATACTATTTCAGGTCAAAACATACTCGCTTGCCAACTTACCAATCGATCTAAGAAACCCTGCTTTCCCCGGCAGGGTTTCCTTTTTGGACTCACCAGATACCCGACTCATTAATCCTTGACCATGACCCTCAACCCTCCGATATTGCTATCGCTTTAACCAATAGCCCGGCTTACTGATGGCGGGGGAGTGAATGAAGACGAATTTGGTTATCCGATTAGTGACAGTGGTGGCAATCGCGCTGGCTCTTTTCATATTACCGCAATTGTGGGACTTCAGCGGCTTGCCGATAGTGGTGATTGCGGCGGTTTTAGTTTTGACCTTTTTTCTGGTGCGCTGGCACGCCAATCATACCGGATATCAATGCCTTGAGTGTCGGCATACTTTTGCTATAGGTCCGATCACGGATTTTCTGAGTCCTCATCTGAGTGGCGTGAAGATGCTTCGCTGTCCGCAATGTGGAGCAAGTTCATGGTGTGAAGAAATTGAGCGCAGCCAGGTCCGGCAGGGGCCGGCTGCAATAGATAAATTCGAAACGGCTCCAGTGCAAAAAAGCGGGTCTTTGACGGTGCAAATAGTTTTTGTACTAATAATATATACAGGCTTGTGGGTATATACATTTTGGGCCTGGCCCGGAGCGGCGGCTGGAGTTTCTTACTGGACTGTTTTGAAAATCCCCCTGGTAACATTTATTCTTCCGGTCCTTCAACTGACTTTTTGCCTGTATGCTCTCCGCCACGGTTACCGGAGCCGTATTTATCTTTTTGTCAGTTTGTTTGTGATCGTCTTCCTTCTTCTTGCCATCTGGATGCAGCGGACTATTCTGATGCAGTTATAATGCCGAATTATCCCGGAGGCATACGATGATGTTATCGCTTCAACCCGGAATTATCTACGGACCGGTCAATTCTCGGCGACTGGGGAAATCGCTGGGAATAAACCTGATGCCCGGAAAATATAAACTCTGCTCGTTCAACTGTGTCTATTGCCATTATGGCTGGACCAAAAAACATGCCGCAACTTTCGAGCCATTCGCGGACGATCTTCCCACGAGGGATAAGGTGGTTGCCGCTATCAAAGAGGCAATGCAGTCTTCGACGGAGTTCAGCTACATCACCTTTTCAGGAAACGGTGAGCCGACTTTGTATCCGGAATTTCCTCGGTTGGTTGATGATGTGGTGCGCTTGCGTGACAAGTATCGGCCGGCTGTTAAAATTGGTCTGCTGTCCAATTCGAGCGGCCTGACATTACCGGGAGTGCGGGAGGTTATTACTAAAATAGATTACCCGATGTTTAAACTCGATGCCGGTACGGAACAAATCTTTAAAGCAATCAATCGCCCGGCCGAGGGGATTGGTTTTGAAGGAATTATCAAACAGCTTTATGCGCTGGATAATATTTTGGTTCAGTCGTTGATTGTCGATGGATCGCCCGGCAATATCGATGATGATGAACTGGAGGTTTATTTCAATCATCTGATCGAGATCAATCCACTTGAGGTGCATCTTTATTCGATTGACCGCCCGGTGCCAAAGACAGAGCTAAGGCTGGTGCCGCCGGATAAACTCGAGACAATCGCCGAACGGGGCCGACAGAAAACAGGATTGAACATCAGAGCCTTTTATCCGCACACTGGGTAATTTTCGACGATTAAGATATTGACGCAATATATATAATCACTATATTATGATATAATCATGGGGGAAGCATTGTGTTGGGCAAAAGCCATTTATTGTTTATGTTGTTAATCTCCATTCTGATTATATTAAATCTTCAATGTACATCATCGAACAATTGCTTGGAGGTTCGAATTTGGGCGGATCAAGAACAATATTATCCTCTTGAACAAATTGTGATACATTATGAAATTATGAATATATCTTACGACTCAATGGCCACGACTTTTTATGCATTCGATCAGTATTTTGACATATGTGACGATAGTGGAAATAAACGTCCTAATACCTTGTGGTTATCATACATTTTCGGAGGCGATACCATAGCACCAGGGACATCATATGTTGATTTTGAGGAGGTCGGAGATCGATACAATGTAAATTTTCCGGGCATTTATACATGTTTCATGGAAATTCCGAAGGATGCTGTATATCCCGAATGTCTGGATAATGTAAAATCAAACGAATTGGTAATAACCATAATTGATCCAACGGGTATGGAAAAGGAAGCTTATCTACTTTTCCGTCACGCGGACAGCCTGCATTGGGAAGGTGTATCCCAGGAAGAAAAGAAAAAAAGCCGCCGAAAATCATATCATCTTTATCTTGAGCTCGCGGCAAAATACCCTGAAAGTGTTTATGCGCCTAAAGCTTTATATTCGGCTATTGTGATGTCAAATGCTGCCGAAAGTCGCTTGTCATTGATTGGAGCCTGCCAGACGCTAATAGAAAATTATCCTCACTCACCTGACTTAAAATGGGCATTTTTTCATCTAATTGAAAACTACGGAACCCTGAAAGACAAAACCGGCGCCGTCGAATATATGGAATATCTTCTGGATAAATTTCCGGACAATCCAATCATATCCGAACGAGCAGAATTTTGGCTGAAGAAGTTGAAGAAGGAAGGGTTTTAGCATTAATAGCAGGAGCACTCGTCCATTTCCTTCGGATGTTATCATTCAAAAATAATTATTTGACATTTGAGTTTTATTCATTTACTTTTCAATTCATCAGATAACGCGGCACATAATCATATTGCGTGGGAGCACACCAAATGGAATGGTATGAGTTTTACGATTTAGCCGAACGGGATATGGAATTGATAAATCCCTCGTCGCCGGAGAAGATTATCGAGGCGGGGAAACATCTGGGGCTTAAAAAAGGAAGCCGAATTATCGACTACGGCTGCGGTTTTGCCGAACCATTGGTTTTATGGGCTAAACATTTTGGGATATCCGGTATCGGTATCGATTTCCGCCCGTACGCCGTTGAACGGGCGCGACAAAAAGTCAGGGATCGAGGATTGGCTGACAGAATTGAAATTGTCGAGGGCAAAGGGGCTGAATATGAAGTAGAAAAGCACAGCTTCGATTTTGCCGTATGTCTGGGAGCCTCGTTTATATGGAACGGTTACCGCCCCACCATTCAGGCAATGCGAGAAACGATCAAACCGGGCGGCAGGCTTTTGATAGGTGAGCCTTATCTGCTGACAAAGGATGTCCCTCCGGAGTACACCGAAGCGAAAGGCGTGCATACCGAAACGGAGTTGATGCAGATATCTATCGAAGAAGGATTCGATATCGGTTATATGATTCGCGCCAATGATGACGACTGGGCGCGGTATGAAGCGACCAACTGGGAAGGTTTGACTGCGTGGCTGGAGGAAAACAAAAATCATCCCGACCGACAGGCGGTGATCGAATGGTTTCGGAAAACTCAGGATGATTATTTTCGCTTCGGGCGGGAATATCTGGGTTGGGCCATATACATCCTGAGGCCGGTATAACTCGCAAATCTATTATATAACTATAATAGATTTTCCGCCACCGCCCTTGACAGAGCAATTTGGCCTGTTATATTATTTTTTAACACACACACAACACAGTAATTTATTAAAACCGGGCTTTTTTACAGGAGGGTACTTTTATGTTTTTTACGGTGCGCCATATTACGATGGTTTGCTTTGTTTTGATTATCGGAATGATCTTTGTCCTGGGGTGCAGTGATGATCACAATCCGTTTATTCCTGGGCCGCCGGTTCCCGTTAATCCCGATCCGGCCATCAATGCCGGTGACGTTCCGGTTATGACATCGCTTAAATGGTCTTATTCGAATTTTGATTCCATCACCGATTACTTTAACATCTATTTCGGTACAGATAATCCACCGCCGCTTATCGATTCCATGATAACCGATACCGCCTATGACATCGGCCCGCTTTACGGAGAAACCGTTTATTACTGGAAAATAACGGCACATCCGGAAGGTGAGGATTCGGTCGTATCGGCAGTATGGAAATTCAATACAGCCTTTACTTTCAGTTTTCCTGTCGTCATTGGCAATACCTGGACGTACGAGCTCAACGGCACTTCTTATGATTTCGAACCGGATAGTCTGGAAAATATGTTCGACTGGGATTATACCGTCACCGGGATAACAGAAATAACCGAACTTGACACCTTGAATGATTCTCTTGAAACTTATGTTTTCCAAACCGACTGGACGGAGGGTCAGGATCAAGGCGTGGGCTATCATTATCGTACTAACACTGTTGAGGGCATGTTTGTCCATGCGTATGACAATCCCGGATGGGTTGGCCCGCCCAAAAAGGAGCTCCCTCAGGGTATTTTCCTTGAATTCGGAGGTCAACAATATACAAGTCTGAGGGAATTGAGTGCGGCTTTTCGCAATGAAATAAAACCGGCATCGAAAAATGCCGATTCAATTATATATGAGCAGCATTCGATTCAGGATCTGAAATATCCTCTTGAGGTGGGCCAGGACTGGTTATACCGAAGCGCCGACCTGGGTGATGCATGGGATATGGGAAAGACCGTCTTGTCAACGGAAAATGTCACCGTTCCTGCAGGCAATTTTGATTGTTTCAAGATAAGGTGGTTCTGGGATATCGACGATGACGACCAGTGGGATGATTGGATCGAAGGTTACGATTATATTTGCGATTCCGGTTACGTTAAAAGGACCTATTTCTTTTCTGATATTATGATGGTCAACGAGTTTGGAGATACGCTGGGCACTTTCAATACCGAAGAGGTTTTTGAATTAACCAATTACGAATTGCAATAATTTTCTAATTTCAAAAAACCTTTGTTTATTAAGGTTGGAGGGTGGCCTGATTAAATTCGGGCCGCCCTTTTTGATATAATCACTTATGCTATCAAATCGAGGATAATTTTGTCGGCCAGGAGAAAGCCGGAGTCGGTCAGGCGCAAAAATCCACTGTCGTCGATTATATGGCCGGATTTAATATATTGCTTCACTATGGGATTATCGATGACCCTGCCGGCGGTGTCGCCAAATCGATTGACCAGCTTTTGCTGATCGAGACCTTCGTTGGTTCGCAATGATAGCATTACGGTTTCCATCAACCGCTGATCATCGTTCAAATCCTCGGCGAAAGCGATCGGCAAATAACCGGCTTCGACGGTCTCGATATATCGGTCGATATCGGCCGTATTACCATAGCGGACATTGTTGATATAGCCATGCGCCGAGGGTCCGAGGCCGATATATGGTGCTCCGGTCCAGTAGGCATAATTGTGTCGGCTGCGACGGCCATCCCGGGCAAAACTCGATACTTCGTACCGCCGATATTTGCGATCAATCAGCAGGTGAGCGCCGAAACCATACATTTCAGCCGATTTTTCCTCCGTGGGTAGCTTGATCTCCCCCGATGCAACCTGTTCGGCCAGACGAGTGCCTTCCTCGACAGTTAGCTCATAAAACGATATATGGGCCGGTTCCAGGTCGATCAGTCGCTCGATATCGGCCTTGAGAGATTTCATCGTTTGCGCCGGCAGTCCGAAAATCAGATCGGCGGCGATATTTTCATAACCGGCCGACCGGGCACGGTAAAAAGCTCTATAAATGTCTTTGGTCGTTTGTTTCCGGTTTAGCAACTTGAGCGATTTGACCAAAAACGATTGGGCGCCGATAATTATTCGGTTGACTCCCGCCCCGAAACTCCGCTGTGCAAATTCGCTCGTCAGGCTTTCCGGGTTGACCTCGATGGAAAATTCATAATCGGGCAGAAAATGAGTATAAGATCCGACCGACCGGACCCAATCTTCGAGTAGCTGCGGGTCGAGCAGAGAAGGGGTGCCACCGCCGATATAGATCGAGGCGACATCGATCGGTTCGTGTCCCAGAACCGAGAACACCATTTCGGCTTCATAGCCGATTGCCTTAAAAAGGCGGGCGGCCCGATCGCGGGCATACGGCTCCTTATAGAAATCGCAATAGGCGCACAGATTTGTGCAGAACGGAAAATGGGTGTAAATTGACAACGCCCCCGGATAGGGTCGGAAGAAGTTTTTAGAAACTGCTTCCGATCCGGTCGATTCTGAGACGGCTCGGGAAATGGATGAGATTGTAAAAGGCAATCTCGAAGAATTCCATGACATACGGGGCTTTCCATTCCGGCGCCTGAGGATCTGCTTCATAGGAGAAATATACGAAAATAGACTTCCCTTTTATATGCCTTTTATCGACACATCCCCAAAAACGGCTGTCCTGGCTGTCGTCGCGATTGTCGCCCATGACGAAATATTGCCCTTCGGGAACTATCATGGGGCCGAAATTATCGCGATTTGACAGCACCTGCGGCAGGATTTTATTGTCAACATGCTTCGACCCGGCCGGAATATCGGCCACCAGGCCGTCGACATACAGTATCTTATCGAATAATTCCACCGTTTGCCCCTCGGCGGCAACGAGTCTTTTGATATAATCGCGCGTCGGGTCGAAGGGATTGGTGAATACCACGACATCACCGATTTTGGGAGGCGACATCTTGTAGGCCAGCTTGTTGACAAAGATATAATCGCCCTCCATCAGGCTGTCTTCCATCGATCCGGATGAAACCCGGTAGGCGGAGACAACAAAAACCCGGAGTAATACTGCCACGAGAAGAGCGATAATAATCGTTTCGGCATACTCGCGGATGAGCGATTTTCCCTTTTTTCCCTTTTTTTCTTTTACGGAAGGCTTAACTTCCTGCCTTTGTTGGAGTTCTTCGACTCCAAATTCCTGCATTCCAAATGGAGTTTCCATATGCCATTTATCGGTCACCGGAGACAAACATTTACCCTGTTTATTGACAATGAGTTTGCGGCCCTGGAGGTAATAGATTTTGAAGAATTAAGGTTGATGACTTGGGTGCCGCCAAAAAGATGTTGTTGTTGAAGTAGATAAAAGTTGGGGCAGAATTTATAAAACGGCGGCTGATGTAATCAGTCGCCGTTTCTAATTTTTATATGCAAATCTATTCCCGGACATACCCATAACCCGGCCTTTCTACGACCGGAGCAGGCCTTGAATGGCCCATAGCGTTCGCTTCCTATAGCGAGTATTTGCCGAAATCTTCGGGATCGATTCTTTTTAGGCGGTCTTTCAGCGATTCTCGATCACCCACCGGAGGACGTTGTTCCTCAGCGCCCTCTTCCTGGGTGACCTGGAAAAGATCCTCATTGACAAATATCGGGCATTTGGCCTTGAGTGCCAGGGCAATCGAATCGGACGGTCGTGAATCGACATGAACTTGCTTGCCGTTAACAGCAATCTGAAGCCGGGCATAAAAGGTCTGTTCTTTTAATTCGGTAACCTCCACCCGTTCCAGTTTGCCGCCCAAGGCGTCGATGGTCGAATTGAAAAGATCGTGCGTCAACGGTCTTTTGGATCCCAGGCCCGATATCTCCATCGCAATCGCCCAGGCTTCATTATGTCCGATCCAAATCGGAAGCACTTTTTCCAGTTCCTTGGAAGCCAGGATGACGACCGGCGAATTGGATACCAGATCCATCGCCAAGCCGTCTATCTGGACTTGAATCATACTCATCAGCCGGCTTTCTTTTCGACAAAGAGTTTTACATTGGCGAAAACTTCTTTCTCAACCTTGATTTTGATCGTATAGACGCCCAGCGCCTTGATCGGTTCTTCCAGCTCGATGGAACGCCGCTCGACCTTATTGCCCGCCTTTTCGATCAGGTCGGCAATCGTGTGAGTTGTCACCGATCCGAAGACTTTACCGTCGTCGTCGGTAACCAGTTCGGTATTGAGGGTCAATTTTTCGAGATCGTCCCGCACCTTTTCGGCTCCACGAAGACGCTTTTTGTCCCTCAGTTCTTTTTGCTTCTTGACATCGTCGACGGCGCGGAGGTTGCCCTTGGTGGCCGGGATGGCCAGATTACGGGGCATCAGGAAGTTGCGGGCATATCCCGCCTTGACTTCCACCGTATCTCCGCAAATGCCGAGTTTGGCAATATCTTCTGTCAGAATTACCTTCATAACATCTATATCCTTTCAAAAAACTTTCTATCCCAATGTATGCGCTCGTACCTTGCGAAAATCAAAATAGCTGTCGAACAGCCCGGCTATAGCGGTCGCCATCAGTCCCGGGATATGCATAAAAGTCAGGCCAACATAAAAAATGACCCGGACCAGGATGGGCAGTCGCAGTCGCCGCAGAAAATGCTCGATCAAAGCCAGACCGCAGACGGCATAAAGGGTAAACAGAATAAAGATGGCATTGTCGGCCGCCATCTCCATACCGCCGCCGACCAACAGCCTGATAATCAGTATCACTCCCAGCAAGTATAACAGCTTTTCCGGAATTTTCCAATATATGAACGGTCCAAAACCTGGGAAATAACTGTCCCGCCGGGTATAATACCATTCGGTCAAAGCAAAAGCCACGAACAACTGCCCTATCCCCGACATAATAATCAGGCCGGGTAAAAGCCTCATCAGCAGACTTATCATAACCATCATCTGATCGATCATCGTGTTTATCGCATCGGTATTGTATCCACTGGCCGTCATCGGCCCGGTCACCATATTTTCAATTGAGCTCCTCGCCTCTTCGGCCTGCACACCCAGCGCTTCTCCACTCTGGGCATAGATCATCAGAATGAAGAGGCCCATGAATAATGCTGCGACGGCAAATGATTTTCCTGCCTGCCAGCCACGGTTAATTAAAAAGCCCAGCGTCATCGCCGGAATAATCGCCTTGAGCCAAAGCGGAAGGAAAGCGCTCAACGGCAGCACCGCCAGCCCCGGTATGGCGCCGAGGATAAACCCGGTCGCGGCCGCACCGATAACTAGCCTGATGCGGCCCTCGATGACAGCCATAACCAGGACAATCATCAATAGCACTTCGAAGAAGTAGGCTATCGCCCCGAACAGCGCCACCGCCGGCAGAAAATCGACCAGCATGGGAAGGGCCGTCCAGTACGGCAGTGTCACTGCCAGCGCCACTGCGGTAAATATGATAACTCTATGCCGATTCAATCGTGCCCAACCGGTTTACTTAAAAGTTTCGGCCACAAAAGGCAGAATTGCCAAGTGACGCGCCCGTTTGATGGCGGTTGTCAGCATACGTTGATGATGGGCACAACTACCTGAAATCCGGCGGGGAATAATCTTGCCGCGTTCGGTTACGAAGCGGCGTAACTGGCGCTCATCGCGATAGTCGATTTGCTGAATTCTATTTTCGCAAAAGCGACAGTGCCTTTTTCTTCGCTTTTCCATAATACTCTACACCTTTCGTAAAATCTCTTTTATCTCAGGGTCAATATCCAAAACTGCCGGCAGGATTTATTCCTGTCCCTTTTCTGATTCAGGCGCGGAAGTCTCGGGCGCGGGGGTTTTCTCTTCTACCTGTTGAGGCGGGGGATCATTGTCGGGTTTAGCTTCCGTGGGAGCTTCCGTGGGAACTTCCGTCTTGGCTTCAGTCTTGATCTCAGATGTCTTCTCACTTTTTCCAGCCGACACCTTGCGCTCTCGCTTGCGGCTGAAATCCTGAAAATGGCAGGTCAGAAAACGAAGGCATGATTCGTCGAGTCGGAACTTGCGCTCGAGTTCGGTTACTGTCCCTTGATTTCCTTCAAACACCAGGCTGACATAATAGCCCTGGGTTAGTTTCTGGATTTCATACGCCATCCGGCGCATTCCCATCCGATTTTCTTTGATTACCTTTCCCCCGTTGGCGTTGATCAAATCAACGGCATCCTTGATGCGGGTGTCCAATCCGCCTTCTTCAAGCTGGGGATTAAGGATAAAGGTAGAGTCGTAGACAGGCATTTATTTACTCCCTTCGGACTCAGGTTGACCCCGAGGCTTACTGCCCCGGAGTAGGGTTAATTTTGTTATATTTACTTATCGCCTGATCAAGGTCCTGGTTAAATACCACTTCCAGTGCCTCGACCGCCAGCGATATCATTTCTTCGACGGTTTCCTCCTCTTGTGGTTCAAAACGACTGAGAACGAAATCGGGGATCAACTTACCGTCGGCGACAGCCCATTCGGGCAGCGGCCCGGTACCGGTCCGCATCCGGGCAAAATCAGTGCGGCCCAGAATTTCGATAACCGACTCCAAGCCGTTGTGGCCTCCGGATGATCCCGACTTCCGTATTCGCAGCGAACCAAGAGGAATATGAAAATCGTCGTTTATGACAAAGAGCTCAGTTGGATCTACCTCGAATCGTTTCATCGCTTCGTGCATCGCCAGCCCCGATCGATTGACATAAGTGAGAGGTTTAATCAAATAAACTTCACCCGATATCGCCGGAGCAATGCGATATTCAAACCAAGCCGATGTTTCGGCCGGGGGGAGATCCATCTTTTGCGCCAGACGATCCAAAATATCGAAACCGAGGTTATGGCGCGTATGTTCATATCGCGGACCCGGATTCCCCAAGCCGCAGATTATTTTGACCACCGCAACTCCTCGTCTCATTTGATCGTCGGCGGTCTTGCAATTTATGGATAAGCATGGTATTGTCAAGCTGAAATTCGACCTTTATGGGACAATATTGCATATTCCCCGATAGGGAATTCAAGGTTAGTTTTTTAATAGTGGAATTTAAACACATCTTTTTTGGGTATTTTTATTATAATCTTAAAAAAGCTCTTTACTAATGACGAATTATTTCATATTATGACAATCTATGATAACTGCATTTAGCAAAATAATGTACTTAGGAGTTGTCCTACGGTACTGCACCCTTCAGCGCGAGTTGCTTGGCATCGCCAAAGTCCTAACGGCTGGAATTCAACCGCTTGCTGTATCAAACTTAATTCCTTAACGGAGGAAATACCGTGATAAACAACCGTACAGAGTACGCTATCAGAGCGTTATGGCAACTATCGGAAGCAAAGGATCATTTTTCGACGTCAGAGGCGATCGCCCAGGCTCAGGAGATACCGGTCAAGTTTTTGCCTCAAATTCTATCCGATCTCTCCCGCTCAGGTTTGGTTCGTTCCGTGAGAGGTTATGGTGGAGGCGTTCGCCTGTCCCGGCCTCCCGAAAAAATTAAGTTGCTGGAAATTCTGGAAGCTATTCAGGGAACGATTTTTCTGTATGACTGCCTGAAGGGCCCGATTGATTGCCAGCACGAACCGGATTGCAAATTGATGAAGGTTTACAAGAAAGCCCAAGAAGCTATGAAAGCGGAGTTCGCCAAGGTAAGCCTGGTCGACCTGAAATCAAGGAAGAGAAAATAGCTCTTGCGAATTTGAAATCAAATTATAACATCTCCGGGCAGTATCAAACTGCCTGGGGGTGTTTAATTAATCGCGTTTCAAGAAACTCCCCCACGAATTCGAAAAACGATATCGCGACCGCCTGCATAATCTTCCCGTAGAATGACGATACAGCCCGTTACAGATTAGCTGCTGTTCCTCAAAATCGAATATGCTTATAATGTTGCCGCATCGCCTGATTTTATCCCGGGATTGATTGCAATGATGCTATCGGAAGGCTCCTTCACAAACCGATGATCAAACTCATGTCGCAATGCTACCGGGTGACTAATCATGAATATCATCATGCTGTCAATGTCCATTTTTATTGCATTTCAGCTAAATGACCGGGAAAAATTGGATGTTCATGACTTTTTCAGACGATAATTTGATTGCGGGTTAACAAAAACGTTTTTTCCTTACTTTTTGCTAATTTTGTACTTATGATCGAAGAGCAATTTTGCCGATGGTAATCAAAATTTGATTGTTGATAAGAAATTTTTAAATGCTCTTATAAATAATGGCGTGAAAAGTGATTACAGTTTTATGCATATTAATTTAGCCCTCGCCCCTTGACAAAAGTAAGTGATTCCTTATTTTAGTAACGGAACCTAGTGATAGGTATAGTGTTAGTAAAATGTGGATAAGTACAAAGGGGTATTTAGGTTCATCGTTTTACAATAGATTTTGACCGCCCAAAAATATAATGATTGTGGATAAAAGACCACCACACATTGAGGATTGTTTGTAACCTATTGAATAGTACAGAGAAGGTGTCGTCGACTTATCAACAACCATTGTGGAAAACGTCTCGTGAGGGGTTTATTAAAATGTCTATTGATTTTGACCACGGAAAGGTCTGGCAGGATTGTCTTGCTTATATCTCACACCGCATCCGGAAGCAATCGTATGCAACCTGGCTGAAGCGTACCTCAGGCGCTTCTGACGGCAACGGAGGAATAAAAATCGGGGTCCCGAACGGTTTTGTAGCCGAGTGGATACAAGAACATTATGGCGATTTGATCGAAGAATCGCTGATGCAGTCATGCGGACGTAATGTATCCTTCAGTTTTCAGATCAACCAGGAAGATCAAAACCAAACTGAGCTTTGTTTCCAATCTGAAAGTGGGACGACCGAACCTCCAAGGCCGGTAGTACAGCGTTCGCCTCAAACAGGTATGCTCAACGAACGCTATATTTTTGAAAACCTGGTAGTCGGTAATTTCAACCAGTTTCCCAGCGCCGCCGCTCAGGCAGTTGCCAAGGCCCCGGGTAAAACAAAGTATAATCCGCTATATATTTATGGCGGCGTGGGACTTGGCAAAACTCACCTGCTCCAGGCCATCGGCCATTATATAATCAGCAACGATCCGACCAAGAGAGTGATATATGCCACCTCAGAGAAATTTACATCTGATTTTATCAACTCCATCTCAAGCAACACCACCACCAATTTCATAAACATTTATCGCAATGTGGACGCTCTCTTGATCGACGATACACAGTTTTTTTCCGGTAAGGAATCGACCCAGGAACAGTTTTTCCACACCTTCAACACCTTGTACAATGTCGGAAAACTGATTGTTCTTTCCTCCGATCGCGCTCCCAAAGATATCAAAGGGATGGAAGAGCGGCTCCTGTCGCGATTTTCATGGGGTCTGGTGACCGATATTCAGCCGCCCGACATGGAAACCAGGATGGCCATTCTGCAGCGTAAGATAGAGGCTGAGGATATTATCATCGGCGAAGATGTTATTTCTTTCATCGCTAATTCGGTAACCAGTAATATCCGGGAACTTGAGGGTTCCCTAATCCGCCTTTTGGCCTATTCTTCGGTTAACAATGAGGAAATTAACCTCGAAATGGCCAAACGGGTTCTTTCCGATACTTTCCGGACCAGAAAACGGTCGATTTCCATCGATCAGATCAAGAAAGTGGTGGCCGAGGCGTTTGGGGTTAGTATAGATTTGCTTTCAGCCAAGAAAAAAACTCAAAATATCGCTCTCGCACGACAGGTCGCGATGTATCTGTCAAGAACGCTTACCAAAAATTCGCTTAAAGCGATCGGCGAGGTTTTTGGCGGCCGGGATCATTCCACGGTTATACATGCCTGTAATCTAATTCAGAAGCATATTGACGAGGATTCCGATTTCCGCCAGAGACTCGATCAAATCACCCGGGGCCTGACTAACTGATGACTTCGACAATGTCACATACTTTGGTGGTAAGCTGTTGATAAACTCTGGATGCATCGCCAGTGTGGATTACCTCCGCGCAAAAAAACAGTTGTTGACAAGGGCTTCAACACCGCTTTATTTGAATTGCTTTGGGCAAGGCCTCGTTGCATACCGGTTTAAGAAGTTTTACCGCTGGTTTTGCACATTTCCACCGGCCTTGTTATTATTGTTCTTTTATATAAAAAAGAACTAAAATAAAAGAAAGGTGTGAACAACATCTATCTAAGGAGCACCCGATGAAGTTTTCTCTTCCGAAATCGCGCTTGACGCACTATCTGCAATCCGTTCTTTCGGTAGTACCGGCCAAATCAACTTTGCCAATTCTTTCAAACATTCTTCTTGAATGTCTCGATAAGAAGCTAAAAATATCAGCTACCGATCTCGATGTGACAATCATCGCCACCCTTGATGCTGATATTTCCAAAAAAGGATCGGCCGTAATTCCCGGAAGGATGCTGTTTGATATCATAAAAGAGTTGCCCGAGAGCGATATCTCTTTTGAGGGGACCTCTAACCGTATCGAATTGAAAGTCCCTAACGGAAGTTATAAAATCGGAGGGATTTCTCCTGATGAGTTTCCGGAACTGCCGGCGGTCAATATTAAAAAGCAGGTTACGGTCGAAGCTGAATCTCTGATCAAGATGATCACGAGAACTACTTTCGCATGTTCGCGCGATGAAACCAGGCCGGCCTTAAACGGTGTATTATGGCAAACCAAAGGTGACCGTATGACCATGGTTGCCACCGACGGTCATCGCATGGCCCGGGTGGCGAGTGAAAATAAGATGCTCAAAGGTCTCAACGACGATGTTATCATCCCACCCAAAGTACTTGATCTTATTCCCAAGTTTCTTGATGACGATGTGGAAACTATTGGAATCATTTTCGAGGAAAATCGAATTATCTTTAATCTGGGTGATATCGTAGTTGGATCGCGTTTGATAGAAGGTCCTTATCCCAGTTATGATGCCGTTATCCCGGCCGGGTCGGATAAGAAAATGATTATCGCTAAGGAAGATTTATATTCATCGGTGAGAAGAGTTTCAATCCTGTCGAATTCGCTGACCCATCAGGTAAAATTCGCGATGAAAAATAATAACCTGGTTTTATCGACGACCAATACCGATGTCGGTGGCGAAGCGAAAGAAAATCTTCCCTGTGAGTACAAGGGCGAAGCGATAGAAATCGGATACAATGCCGGGTATGTCAACGATATCCTGGGTAAGATCGAAGGGGATGAGGTGATTTTTGAATTATCCAATCCGGTCTCGGCAGGATTAATCTATACGGCCGATACATCCAAGGACGATTTCCTCTGTCTGCTGATGCCGCTACGGCTGACTGAGTAGGGGATTTGACGATAAGACGGATTTTTAGAAAAAAACCCCTTTTAAAAAGGGGTTTTTTATTGTCATATAATGAGTTAGTAGAAAATGATTGACAAAATATAAAAATAGTGTATGTTTATAGGAACAAATGATTGATAAAAATGTTATTATATAGTGACAATAATAAGTTTGTGGGGCAATGATATTATGGGGGCCGAAAGACAAAACGTTGAGGATTTTCTTAATTCGGTCGAGAGTGCTATTAAAAAAGGTGATTTTTGGTATATAGATAGAAAGAAGAATAGAGAACTTGTCTTAGAATTAGGTCTTTCACAAACGGTAATAAGAGAAATTGTAAAAAACCTTGAGGTTGAAAATTTCTCCCACATTTCAAAAAAACAGGGAGAAACCGATGCGTGGATATTCGGAATATTAGTTGATGATATGGAATGCTATATAAAACTGAAACTTCGGGAATTGGGAGGACTAAAACATTGCACATGTATCTCCTTCCATAAACCTAAAGAGAAACTTGATTATCCGCTGAAGGGAGGTGAATAATATGAATTCATACTGCCCGCACTGCGAAGACTTATGCGAAATTGAGGAAAGAACTGAAAAAGAGACAGTATTAGTCAAGACAGAAAGCATAGAAATAAATTCGCAATATTTTGTTTGCCAGAAATGCAAAAGAGATTTTTCAAGTATGGGGCAAGAGGAAAAAAACATAGAGCAGGCGTATGAAATCTACCGTCAAAGGCACAATCTTTTGCATCCTGAAGATATTCGAAAACTAAGAGAAAAATATGGATTTAGTCAACGCCAATTCGCGCGACTACTGCTTTGGAGCGAGCCAATAATATGTCAATATGAATCAGGACGGCTGCCAGATGTCGCTCACAATGAAGTTCTAAGGTTTGTAAAAAATCCGCTGAATATGAGAGATTTGTTTTTGACAAATAGCCGCCGCCTCAATCAAAGAGATATAGAGAGTATTCGTCGGGCAATTTATTCTGTTGTAAACAATGCACGGGAATTGTTTGAACATCAGAGCAATTGGTTAATACGCACTCATTTCGATTATGATGGGGGGGCGCATTCCGGGAATAGAAGATTTAATATGGATAAATTTATTCAGATGATTGCATTCTTCGTGGCGGAAATGGGATCGGTATACAAAACAAAATTGAATAAACTGCCATTTTATGCTGATTTCCTCTATAAAAAACTATACGGAGAATCAATTACCGGTATGGTATACCTAAGGGGAATACATGGCCCGGTACCAAAAGAGTATGATGAGATTTTTGGATTGATGAAAGGATTAGGAATTATGGACTCTGAGATATCTGAGGATGGGGATTCCCAAACGGAACGATTTTTCATAAAGGTTGGCCCTAATCAGGACGTGTTCTCGAAAATTGAACTCGATTCAATAAAAAATATCACAAGTAAATTTAAGCATTTTTCAGCAAGCCAAATAGAAAAGTACTCGCATGAAGAAGTAGGGTTTCGAGAAACGAAAAAGTGGGAAATCATAGATTATGAATTTGCTCAGTCGTTAAGCATTGATTAGTGAACACCATTAATAGGGAACAACCAATAATAATATCTGTTTAAAATTGTGAAATTTTAATAATCGGAGGATGAAATGTTCGTTGCGAATATAAAAGATATCGAGAAAAATCAGATATCGGGTGAGGGGATACAAAATGTCCTCAAGCAGGTTCCGATCGGCCCGGAAGAGGGGTGGAAAGATCATATTCTGCGCGTCTTTACCCTGCAGAAAGATGGCCACACCCCCAAACATAGCCATGACTGGGAACATTTCAACTATGTCATTTCCGGAAAAGGTACGGTTGAAATAGAAGGTGTGAAAAACGACTTAAGCGCCGGTTCGTTCGCGGTGGTGCCGTCGAACAAGGAACATCAGTATTCCAATGCCGGCGATGAAGATTTCGTCATGATCTGTATCGTTCCGGCTCGCGGCGATTACTAAGATCAGGTAACTGAAAAATACAAATATGAAAAGCCCCTCTCATCCCAAAGGGGCTTTTCTGTTCCGCCATCACACTCACGCAGTGGTATAATTTTTAAGCAAATAATTAATCCTCCCAAACCGGGTCGGTGACCTTACCGATGAACACGATTGATCCTGAATTCTTTTCGATGATTGCAAACAGAAACGGACGGTCGATAATCATCACCGGGTTTGGCATCGGCATCGCGCTGGTCAGTCCCATCGTGACCGATGTTACCGCGGCCGCTTCGGTACCTTCCTCGTCAACCTGCAGGAAAGTCTTATGCAGGACCTGGTCAATATATATATTTTGTCCGGGCACCGACCCGGGTTCCAGCATCTTTTTGAAATCGGCCTTCTGCCCGTCGAAAGCGACGGCCATTCCCATTGATTTCAAAATCTCGTTGAGGGTAATCTTGTATTCGAATTTGAAGTGGGGCAGGCCCAGTTCGACTTTTGTCTTATGAAAGTTTTCCTGCCAGATGGACCAATTCTGTTCATCGAGGCGATCAATCAGATTGTTGACGTTGCTCAATGAATCCGGAAGAAAAACAGTCATCGCGAAATCAGCTTTCCCATAGGGGAGACTTATCGCCTGAAAAAGATCGATTTCAAAATAATCATACTTCTTAGTGTTAAACATCATGCGACAGGTGGTCTCTTTTCCCTCAGCCGGATAAAAAGGATGATCGCGCGTATCGTTTGGGTCAAATTTGATCGTCCAATCTCCCTTGAAATAGATGGCGTTTATCAAAAACATTATCGTCGATGGATCAATGGGCGGACGGACGATCTTTTTAATTTTTTCATTGGTGTTGTCGCTTACCCATTGGTTGATGATGTCGGCCGCCTTGGGGACGCTGAAGTCAAGACCGCGCACGAGAGCATCAAAATTATCCCGGTTGACATCCACAAAAGCGTCATTGATCGGCAAGCCGTCACAATACCAGATCGAATTGGCGATATCAAATATTACCAATGGATCAAGCCCGGTCAAATAGGCGGTCAGGTTTTTGAATGAAGTGTTGATGTCATCGATACCGTTCAACTGCAGAGTGGATAGAATTGATTTCCGAGTTTCGCCGTCGGCGCCATTGAGTGTCATGGCCAGCGCATATGAAACCGACATGGGGGAAATAAAAATATTTCCTTCGCCATCCGTGGCAACTTCCTGAAATAGTCTGAGCCCAAACCGATTTGCTGACCGAGAGACAAGTTTACCAGCTTCTGATATTTCGGAAATGGATGATTGGTTTTCGGCCAGCGCCACCGACAGGCAAAAAATAATGATCACTATCACCGTAACTATTCGCATCAAGACGGCCATGATATCCTCCTCTATATAATATTATCCCCGGAAAGGGGGCTTTTCTTTACATCGACGGGCTGTCAATTTATCTCTCATCCTCTTCCCATACCGGATTGACGACTTTGGCAATGAACATGATGGCGCCGGAATCAACTTCGCGAATAAGGAGCAAAAACGGGCGGTCGACAACCATCGAAGGAATAAATGACTTCTTCATTATCACCGCCGTGGCGGCAGCCGCTTCGGCTCCCTGTTCGTCGACCTGGATGAAAGTTTTATGGATTACCGAATCGATCCAGATACGGTCATCGACCATGTTCGAAAAATCGGCCTTGCCGGTGAAGGCAATCTCCATCCCCATTTTCTTAAGCATATTATTCAATCCGAAATCACTTGAGAACTTGAACCGCGGCAGGTGAAGGATTATACTTGTTTCTTCAAAATTGGCGAACCATTCTGACATAGTCTTATCATCCATCTTTGCAATAAGATCATCGGCGGTAATCGATTGATCGGGCAATAGAACCGTCATAGCGAACCGACCATTTCCGAATGGCAATTCTATGGCCTGGAACAGATCGTTGGAGTAATAATCGAAAGCGTCAATTTTGTTCATCATCATACATTCGGTACGTGACCGGTCGGGTAGAGTGAACGGCGCCGGCCCGGTTCGTTGGGGGTCAAACGGGTTTTGCCAGACAGCTTTGAAATAGATGGCATTGATCAACATCATGACAATGTCCGGATCGATCGGGGGGTCGATTATACTTTTGATTTTATCACGGGTGTTGTCGGCCACCCATTTGTTTATTATCTCGGCCGCCTCCGGACTAGAGAAATCCATCTCACGGACCAGGGCATCGAATTTATTCTGGCAAAGCGCCGTAAAATCTGCCTTTACAGCCAGTCCAGTGCGGTACCAAATGGAATTTGCGATTTCCATGATGGTTGCCTTGTCTTCCTTGGTCAGGCGTGATGTTAATTTGAGGTAAGCTTGATTGACTTCATCGGGAGACATACCTGATAGAGCGAGAGCGGTAGACATATCCTCTCGCGTTTTTCCTGCCGCTCCATTATAAGTAATTGTCAGAGCATACGATGCTGAAAGGGGCGAGATACAGACATTGCTGTCACTATCGGTGGCGTTAACGACTTTCCGGAAAAGCTCCAGGCCGAAGCGATTGATCGAGGAGGATAGTTCACCGGCTTGGGTCGTTTCAAAAGTAAAAATGAAAATAATACCGATTGATACTACCAGGCGGATCAGGCGAGGGCATGAGTGGGATGACATCTTGGGTTCCTCCTTGTTATCAAAATAAACCCTGTTTGGATTATGAAGATTCTACCCGGAATACAGTTCCTGGTAATATTTCTTCCCACAAATTGAGATTATTTTTGATTTTCACCAAGAAAAAAGCCCCCAAAGGGGCTTTTAAATACTTGAGTAGATGCAAAGATAGAAAAAGGACCGAAATCTTAATCAAGCCAGACCGGATTGGCGATTTTGCCCATAAATAGAATGGTCCCGGATTCATGCTCGTGAATGACAAACAAAAAGGGGCGATTGGCTTGAAGCCCCGGAGGTAAACCATCGTAAAATTCAATAACGGTGACCGCCGCCGCTTCGGTGCCGCTCTCATCCACCTGGACGAAGGCCTTTTGAAACACCGTATCGATCCAGCCGACATTATCTTCGAACATATTGTAAAATTGAGCCATATCCCGTGAAAATGCTTGATTCATTCCCATTGCTTTCAGCATCTCATTGAGGCCGGTTTCGTATGCGAACTTGAATTTTGGCAAACCCAGCCGAATATCCTCTGCAGAAAACTCCCCCATCCATTGCGCCCAGTTTTCGGTCGTCAACTGTTCAACGATGTTATCCGTAGTGTATCCTATGTTGGGAAGTAAGACGGTCATGCTGAAAGCCTCATCTCCATATGGAAGATCGACGGCCCGAAACAGATCATTTTCAAGATACAGAATCGTATCATCGCGATACATCATGCGGCAATTGATCGGTGGGTTGCCGTATCCATGCAAGAAAAATGATACGGTGTAAGTATTTATGGTGTCGAACAAATCTGTCCAGCCACCCTTGAAATAAATGGCATTGGCCAGAAGCAGAGCCAGGTCTCCGCTGACCGGCGGAGTGATAATGGTATCGATGTGACCGTGCGTGGCATCGCTGACCCAGTCGTTAATCATATTCAATACCGCCGGATCCTGAAAATCGACTTCCTTGACCAGCGAATTAAAATATTCCCGGCAAAGGTCAATATAGGATTGCTTAACCGGTTTGCCTTCGCGATACCAGATCCCGTTGGCGATTTCAAACGACACCGCCGGGTCTAGTTGGGTCAGACTTTCTATGATATTCCGGTATGATTCGTTTATTTCAGTGGTGGTCAGATTGCCATACGCCAGGGCTTGTCTCATCTCATCTCGTGTTTGCAGGGCAGCCCCATTAAAGGCCATCCCCAGGGCAAATGAGGCCGACAGGGGCGAGATGAACAGATTGGAATCGGGATCCTCCCGCGCGATCACTTCTTTGAAAAGATTGAAACCGAACAGATTTGACGACTCGATAACTTCTTTTTCAACCTCAGCCGGTGGTCTCGGCAAATCGTTATGAGATTTCGGCTCGGTTGCCTTGTCACACTGAATAAAACTCAGCGCAACGCAAATCAATAGGACTAATATTCCCGCTTTGTGCATAATTCCCTCCCAAATATTCTATTACTATCTATAATATAGTCAAAATTACCAAAGAGTCAAGCGGAACATCATCCTTCATCCCAAACCGGGTTTTCGATTTTACCCATGAAAAGGATGGTTTCCGATACACGCTCGCGAATCATGAATATAAACGGGCGGTTGGCATATAGCCCCGGATACATTGAGTCGTAAACAGCGACAACAGTAACCGCCGCAGCTTCGGTGCCGCTCTCATCCACCTGGACGAACGCCTTTTGAAAAACAGTATCGATCCAACCTATACTATCGTCGAACATATCGTAAAATTGAGCCATCCCGGGTGCGAACGCCCTGGGCATCCCCATCGCTTTCAGCATATCATTGAGGCCCGTTTCATATTCAAATCTGAATTTTGGCAAAGACAACTGAATTTCTTGCTCAGAAAACTGGTCCATCCAACTGGCCCAGTTGTCCGCTGTCAATTGGGCCATTATATCATCGGTGGTATGTCCATAGCTGGGGAGCAAAACCGTCATGCTGAAAGCCTCATCGCCATAAGGAAGATCAACGGCCTGAAACAGATTGTTGGCCAAAAACAAAACCGTGTCGTCGCGGTGCATCATGCGGCAATCGGTTTGTGACTGATCGCGGAGGAAAAAGGATTCGGTTTTGGTGTCGCTGGTGTCGAATAAATGCGTCCAGCTTCCTTTGAAATAAATGGCATTGGCGAGGAGTAGGGCCAGGTCGCCGCTGACCGGGGGAGTGATGATAGTGTCGATATGCCCATGAGTTGCTTCGCTCACCCAATCATTAATCATATTCAATACTGCCGGGTCCTGAAAATTGACTTCCTCGACCAGTGAATTGAAATATTGCTGACAAAGATCGACATAAGCCTGCTTCACCGGTTTCCCTTCGCGATACCATATACCATTGGCAATTTCAAAGACCACGGTTGGGTCGAGTTGAGTCAGAATTTCCAGGACATTCTTGTATGACTGATTTATTTCATCGGTGGTGAGATCGCCGTATTGAAGCGCCTCCCTCATTTCGTCCCGAGTTTCCAGCGCGGTACCGTTAAAAGTCATCCCCAGAGCGAACGAGGCCGACAGAGGCGAGATGAATACGTTGGAATCGGGATCCTCCCGCGTGACGATCTCTTTGAAAAGATTCAACCCAAACAGATTGGATGAAGCGATTAAATCTTTCTCAACCGCTGAAAGATCGGATGGGGTTCGCGGTGGATCTGGTGAGGACGTCGGCTCGGTTGATTGACTCGTGCAGGATTGGCATAAGAGGCCGACGAGGGCGATCAGTAACAGAGCACTAAAAGTTCGCATGACATCCCTCCTTATCAAAAACCATTGTCTATATTCAGACGATTGCCTTAACTATATATTTAACGAAGGTAAAAGAAATTTGCGTAAGTAAAAGGCAATTCATCCTCCGAATCTCTAATGTCTCAAATTTCATGCCGATTATGTTCGCATCCGGCTATGCGAGTCAAGTGAATGAAGGGCAAGCAATTCAACCTGACAAGCCGAATCCGCTAATGGCCGTTTACCGTACCGAAGCGGTCACATGTACCGCACGGGACAAAACCAGGCACAACCTGTTCAACCAAGAATATGCAATTCAACAATCAATTGATTTCAGACAATGCCTTCCGGGCCAAGGCGATCATCGGTTGCCCCGAGATTCCCGGTCACCGGATTTGTCCAGAAGTTTCTCAGGCACCAAAATCTGCATATTCTAAGCCATAGTCGTTAGTAATCTATAAGACTTATGATGAGGACACAAGCCATTTATAAAAGTTGCAATATGACAGCCTGGGAATTATGGTATTTTATCACAGATCCTAATGAAATAACGTGAGTATCTCAAATGAAAGAGAATGATATGATCTCCTTTATAAGCGAGCAATTATTCGAGTTTTCTCAGGCAGTCCGGGAATCGACACTGAAACGTTTAACCACCGTTGAGAAAGGATCTGAAAACTGGCGGCCGGCCCACAACTTTATGAGTTTTAGCGATCTGGCTCAGCATCTTATCGAGTGCGATAAATGGCTATTTGAAAAATTGAGAAACCCCGATCTAAAATCAATTGTCGGCGAAGCTTGTGTGGGATGCGTCGAAAACCATGAAGAATATAAAGAGCTGTTGGGGGAATTGAAAAAAACAGGTCAGACAAGATCGGTGTTATTGAAAAACTTGACCGAAAGAGATTATTCAAAAATTGTGTTAGATGATCGTTATGCGGGCGAGATCAATGTCTGGTGGCTTATCGCCCGGGGCAATCTTGATCATGAAATTCATCACCGCGGGCAGATTGCGACCTATTTGAAATTGATGGCAGGGAATTATGGCGGCACCGAGTAAGTATCTATCAGTATCATTCAATCATAAAACAGAGTTACCGCTTCACGCTGAATCGCGAGTGATCAGGTCGGGAACTATTGCGCCCTGTACTTTTTCACACATAGTATAAAGATCGGCATCGGGATTGGCCGCAAGGAAGTGCGGCAAAAAGTCCTTTTCAAAAACATCGGCCAGGTTATCCAACCGACGATAAAAATCGCCGGGGGAGAGGTTTGGTTTTTCCATACTATAGGTCTCGCCGCGTTCATTGATTTCTTCGGGATGATTATCCTCGTTCTTATTCAATACCGATGCCATCCGTCGCAAGCTGTAATTGGTATTGTAGGCGGGATCGGCCCAATGATGGGCGCAACTGGAATAATTTAGAAAAATTCCCTGGGTCGGATGATGGTACTTAAGGGTTTTTTCAAAACCGGAAAGCATCGTCAGGGCGCAGGCCACTCCAACTACTCCGACGGTACCGAACTGGCGGCGAACCTCGCCAAAATAAGCATCCATATCCTCCGGTTCCAGGACTATGGTGGTTTGGCTGTTGCCAAATCGCTCCATCGTTTCGTAAACGATACACTCAGGCGTGCATTGGGTGCACTCGGACTCATTGCCGAGATCACTCTTGCAGCATTCCCAATCGCTGTAGTTTTTTGAGACAATCGGGCAGGACAATGATCTTCCGTTCGGTTTTCAGGAAAGCGGTGCGCATGATTCGATTGAGGACTCCGACGGCGAGCATATTGCGGACATAAGAATCGACCGGCATGGAACGCAATGATGTTTTCTCAAATCTCCCGGCTGTTCCCAGATTGTCGATAAAGCTATCGACTCCGGAGAGATATGGTCCCAGTTCGGAACACCCCAACTGTAAAAACGGCTTGATGTCGATCATAAAACTCAATACGTGTTATGTGTAACCTGATTATAATATATAATTCACCCCAAAGCCACCGAACTTATTGGTTATAACGGTGGCGTCGTTTCGTCAATATCTCGATTGTTAATAATATTCAAATTAATTCGGATACACCGGTAACTCTTCGGTCGCCTCGTCGAACTTGGCGGGCGGTTCGGTGGCCGGAGTGGCGCTGTAACCGGCTGGTGTCCCGCTGGTATTGCTTGCTTGCTCAGGATTATTGTCTGCCACCGCGTTGCTGTCATCGACTTCCGTGTATGTCAACGTCGATGATGTGGGATTGGATGAGCATCCGATGAAGACAAAGAGCGCCAGCAGGAGTCCGATCGTCATGGCTGTCCATTTTAGTGATTTCATTTTACAGCTCCTTCAAGAAAGTGAGGAAAAGGGCTTACATAATCGAGAAGGGTGATAAACATACAGGAGAATGGTTCTTGAATATACTTACGAAAAAACGGGGATAAAGTTTCTATAAGTTTGTTTTGATTTGCGGGAGGTTTGTGATTGACATTTATTCACTGACTTAATATGGTCTGGGTGGTCAATATTGTTGTAAGGTTGAATTGTGGGCGGCTCCCGGCATGATGGAATGGTCGCTTCCGAGGAATGCATGCTGGGAGGCTTGATTAATTAAGAGAGCGGGCTGCGTGGGCGGCAGACCTCCCGGTCTGCCCCAGGGGTTGATTTATTATGGTGATTCGGAAAAGGATAAATAATGATGAACCGGCATTAATCTTTGTGACTACTACCGTCACAGATTTCACCCCTATATTTAACATTCCAGAGGCCGCCGGAGCGGCCATGAATCAACTGCGTGAAACCGCAATCTTTTTCAAGGCATCATTGCCGGGATATGTCCTTATGCCCACCCATTTGCATCTTTTACTTGGATTGAAAAGGCTCGACAGTCTTTCTCGGTTTATGCAAAGTTATAAAAGTCTCAGCACAAGAAAAATCGGCAAACTTGAACTCGGTAAGATGGGGAATCGCCTAAAAGAAAATGGAAAATTCCGATTATGGAAGACGAGATTTGATGATGTCATAATCACCAGTGAGAAGCAGTTTCGAATAAAGTTGGACTATATCCATAACAATCCGGTCAAGGCCGGTCTGGTAGACAATCCTTCGGATTGGCCATATTCCAGCGCGGGCGATTGGCTGGGTGATAAGCCGGGGATGATTGAGGTTGATATGAAATAAAGCTGGACATAAAGGTAGGGTGAACCTGGGGCAGACGGGGATGTCTGCCGCCCACAAGGGCTGGGGTTTGAGATGGAAATAATGATATTGGTTTTGGGTTGGGCGCTTGGTATTGGCGGTACATTGGTTGTGGATGAATGGAAAAATCGGCGGAGAAAACGTGCGTTTATTAAATCCCTTCGAGTCGAACTTGTAAAACTAAGATTTGATCTGTCTATTATTATCTGGCGGTTAGGTGTAAAAGCTAAGTCGATTAATAAAGAAGTAATACAAATGATACAACCTATTATACAGGCATACGAAGGACCTGAGAAAAGTAAACACCTGCATAAAATATGCTGTGGAATGAACGAGATAAATATCGAAAAACTTATTGAATACGCCGAATCACTCCCTTCCGGTATTGAAGAGGTAGTTAAGAAAAGATCCTTGTTGATTTTTGGCTCACAGATGCAGGTTCTCATCTACCTCAATCAAAAATGGTTGACCATTATTCTTGCTGTTGCGAATCGTATGGAAAGTATAAATCAAAGTATTGATCAGCACCGTTTTTATTTTGAATAAACCTTCGATGATTCGATTTCAGATGAAAATTATCCGATAATTCAATGCAATATGGACAAGGCGAGTAAAGATATTTTAGATTTAAGCATTGTTTTGGTTGCGAGGATATCAAAGGTTCTGAAACTACCTTAGTATTGTTGGAAATAGCGAAAATCTACAAAATAAACTTTGTGGGCGGCAGACCTCCCGGTCTGCCCCAGGGTTGATGCAATTCACAGCATATGATGCATAAAAAAACCCCTCCTAAAGAGGGGCTTTCAAATCTTGTAGGTCAAGACCCTTGCGGTCTTGACAATCGACCTATTCCACGACGGAGATGCGCTTGCGATCTTTGCCGACACGCTCGAATTTGACCACGCCGGTGATCTTGGCAAAAATCGTCCAGTCTTTGCCGACTCCGACATTGTCGCCGGGCAGAAAATGAGTACCGCACTGGCGGACAATAATCGATCCCGCCGGAATCGCCTGACCACCGTATACTTTCACACCGCGTCGCTGACCGTTGCTGTCGCGTCCGTTTTTGGAGGAGCCTACGCCTTTTTTGTGTGCCATCTCGTCTATTCCTTGTCTTTCGTCATTTTCATTTCAAACGGCCGATCCTTCCCGGCCGGTCAGAGCCACCAAATATAATAGCTATCAAGAAAAAAGCAAGCGAAAAGAACCCGAATTTCAACCAAAAATAACAGGGGCGAGATCGCTCTCGCCCCCGTATTTATCGCTACAAGCCTGCCTTATTTCGACGAATTGACCGGATCGACAGCCTGGCTCGTCTCGTCTTTCTTGTCTCCGCTATGGAAGACAAATTTCAGACAATCCTCGGCCTCATCAACACCGATTTCGAGTTCGCCATCGCCGGCATATTGCCCGCGGAGAATCTCCTCGGCCAGCGGATCTTCCAAATATTTCTGGATAGCCCGTTTCAGTGGCCGAGCGCCAAAGGCCGGCTCGAACCCTTTTTTGGCCAGCCAGTCTTTACCGGAGTCGGCCAATTTGAATGATATGCCCTTCTCGGCCAAGCGATTAGCCAGGTCGACCAGGAGGATGTCGATAATTTGCTTGATATGTTCGATATTCAACGACCGGAAGATAACAGTCTCATCGATTCGGTTGAGAAGTTCAGGATTGAACAGCTTTTTGACCTCGTCGCTGATCCGTTTCTTCATGCCGTCATAATCGGTACCGAGCTCGCTTTTGTCAAATCCGAGGGATTTGTGATCGCCAATCTGACGGGTCCCGATATTGGAGGTCATAATCACAACCGTATTTTTGAAATCGACTTTGCGCCCGAAACTGTCGGTCAATTGACCGTCGTCCAGAAGCTGAAGCAAAATATTGAATACTTCCGGATGGGCTTTTTCGATTTCATCCAGCAAAACGACCGAATAAGGTTTGCGCCTTACCCGCTCGGTCAATTGGCCGCCTTCCTCGTAACCGACATACCCCGGAGGGGCGCCGATCAAGCGGGAAACGGCGAATTTTTCCATATATTCGGACATATCGATCCGGATCAACGATTCGACGTCCTCAAACAGAAATTCCGCCAATTGCCGGGCCAGTTCGGTTTTGCCGACACCGGTCGGACCCAGGAACAGGAAAGACCCGATCGGCCGTCTGGGATCGCCCAGACCGGCTCGCGAACGACGGATAGCCCGAGTGATAGCCGTGATGGCATCATTCTGACCGACAATTCGTTCCTGAAGGCTTTCTTCCATACGCAGAAGACGTTTAGATTCCTTTTCCTCGAGGCGAAAAAGCGGAATACCGGTCATATTTGAAACGACCTGTGAGATATCGTCGTCAGTGAGTACGATCTGTTCCTGTTCGCGCTGCTCCTGCCAGTCTTTCTGCATCTGGGCCAGCTTGTCTTTCTTAAATTTCAATTCATCACGGAACTGGGCGGCAGTTTCAAATTCCTGATTTTTAACCGCTTCTTCTTTTTTCTTCAACAGTTCGGTGACTTCATTTTCGATATCGGTAAATTCCTGGGGGCGAGTGTAGGACGACAAGTGAGCCCGCGATCCGGCCTCGTCAAGAACGTCGATTGCCTTGTCCGGCTGGAACTTACCTGAAATATACCGGCTCGAAAGCTTGACCGAGGCATCAATCGCCTCGTCAGAGATCGTAATCTTATGATGCTCTTCGTATTTGGGCTGCAATCCCTTGAGGATCTTGGCCGTATCCTCTTCGTTTGGCTGCTCGACCATCACCGTTTGGAACCGGCGATCCAGAGCGCCGTCTTTTTCGATATATTTGCGGTACTCATTGAGAGTCGTGGCTCCGATACATTGCAATTCCCCGCGCGACAGCGCCGGTTTGAATATATTGGAGGCATCCAGCGAGCCTTCGGCGCCGCCGGCACCCACGATAGTATGGAGCTCATCGATAAAAATGATCACGTCCCGGGAATTCATAATCTCGGTCATGACCGATTTTAACCGCTCCTCGAACTGTCCGCGATATTTGGTTCCAGCTACCAGCGAGGCCATGTCAAGGGTGACAACACGCTTGTTTTCCAACGTCTGCGGGACTTTACCTTCGACAATACGCTGAGCCAGGCCTTCGACGATGGCGGTTTTGCCGACACCGGGCTCACCGATTAAAACCGGGTTGTTCTTTTTGCGACGGGATAATATTTGAGTTACCCGTTCGATCTCATTCTGACGACCGATAATCGGATCGAGACGGCCACGGCGGGACATCTCGGTCAGGTCGCGACCGAAATGGTCGAGCGCCGGTGTTTTCGATTTGCGCCGTTTACGCTTGAACGAAGACGGTTTGCCGGTCTCTATGTTTTTCAGTTCGTCGTAAACTTCCTTATAATCAATCTCGAACATCGAAAGGACCTGTGAGGCGACCCCTTCTTCGTCCTTGAGAAGGGCCAGAAGAATATGTTCGGTGTCGATATCTTTCGATTTCAGGGCGCGGGCTTCCTGGCCGGAAATTTCCAGCGTCTTTTTAGCCCGGGCCGTCAAGGGGAGTTGACCCATGGTCATGGTTCCGCCGGACGGCTGTACCACCTCTTCGATGGCCGCCTTGAGGTCTTTGATCTCCAGCCCGAGGTTTGTGATCACTTCTACCGAGCGACCTTCGCCCAGAAGAATCAAACCCAGCAGGAGGTGCTCGGTCCCGATATAATCATGACGCAATCGGGCGGCTTCATCGCGAGCATATTCAATGGCCTTTCGTGCCAGTTCGGTGAACATTTCATTCATGGTAACTTAATACCTCCCTTATATGGATCCCTATGCCAATTTTTCCCTGACCATCTCAGCTCTTACGATATCGCGCCGATCGGCATCCATATCCTCTCCATAATATTTCATCAGGTGAGCCGGTTGCGAGAGCAGCAGGATATCGTTGATAGTTTCGATACTTAACGTCTTTATGACATTAATCGCCAATCCGAGCCGGACGGCTGACAGTAGGTTCATTACTTCTTCAGATGACAGCACCCGGGCATGCTTGAGAATGCCGTAGGCGCGCCATATTTTATCGCAAATCTGATCAAATGCTTCTTCTTCCAGACGACTGCGCGCGGCAGCCTCATCATTGATGATAATCCGGGTAACCCGTTCGATCGCTTCAAGAATATCGCTTTCGGATTGCCCGAGCGTGGTCTGGTTTGAAACCTGGAACAGATTTCCCATCACATCGGTGCCCTCACCGTAAAAACCTCTCACGGCAAGACCCATTTTAGTTACTTTTCTGATAATTTTCTCTATTTCGCGGGTTAGCACCAGGCCCGGCAGATGAATCAACACCGAAGCCCGCAGACCGGTGCCGACATTGGTCGGGCAGGCGGTCAAAAACCCGAAATCGGAATCATAATCGTATTCCAGAAGCCGACCGACCTCGTTATCGAATTGGGCCGCCAGTTCCATGGTGCGGTCCATCTCCAGACCGGTGGTAATGGCTTGAATTCGAAGATGATCCTCTTCGTTGACCATGATCGAGACCTTTTCCGAAGGCGCTATAAATACGCCGGATCCGTCCAGATTATCGAGCATCGTGGGCGAAATAAGATGCCGTTCGACAAGAAAACTGCTGTTGGTCCGATCGATTTCTTCCGTCCGGTAAAAATTCCCCTGACCCAGAAATTCAGATTTGCCCACGGCGGAATCAAAATATTCCAACAGTTTCTCACGGGTCTCTTTGTCAGCCGAATTGGGGAAATTGAATCCGGCTATATTGCGTGCCAGGCGAATCCGAGTGGATAAAACCACCGACGATTCTTCACCCACTTCCTTAAGCCATCCCGCCGATTTTTTGGCCATCTCTTCAAACATTTTCTTTTTCCTTGCTTTCCTCAGCCTCGCTGCTTTCGATGAGCGACTTGAGTTTATCCCTCAAATCAGCCGCTCGTTCAAAATCCTCGGAGTCAATCGCCAGTTTGAGTTCCTCCTGAAGCCGTTCCTGCTCCCGGATCACAGTTGCATCTTCGGAGAGCATGGGGGGCAACTTTCCGCGATGCAGCGATGAGCCGTGAATTTTGCGTAGTAGCGGTTGGAGCTGGTCACGAAAAGTCTTGTAACATTGCCCGCAACCAAAACGCCCCAGTCTGGAAAACTCACTGAATGTCAAACCGCAGTTGGCGCAGGTTAAATCGGGCACGGTCACCGATTTAGAATCTTTTCCGGTTACTTCCTTGGTCATCATGCCGGAAAGGAAATTCGCCAGCGGAAACGGGCTGTTGTCCAGAGGCGAATGAAAACCGCGCTTGGCGGCACATTCCTTACAAAGATTCAAGACCACCTTTTCATTGTTGATAATCTGAGTAACCTTGACGGTTGAATCCTGCTCTTTGCAATCCTGACATTTCATATTATGACCTTCACTTTCAAAATATCAATGACGGCTCATTTTCTCACTCAGCCTGTATATCGGACTGATTACTCCCATCACTGAGCTTTATTACGCGATCAGACAACGCGGCCAGCGGTTGATTATGGGTAGCTATTAAAAAAGTTGTCTTTTTGGTCCGATTCAGGTCAAACAATAGCTGGTGAAGTTGTTGCCCGGTTTCGGTGTCGAGGTTGCCCGAAGGTTCATCAGCCAGGACCAATTCCGGGTCCATCGCCAGCGCTCTCGCAACTGCTATTCGCTGCCTTTCGCCGCCCGATAATTCTGCCGGTCTATGCCCGGCTCTATCACTTAAACCCACTTCGTCAAGTAATAGTTCCGCACGACGACGGGCTTCGCTATGTGGACGAGAAGCGATTAAAATTGGCATCATGACATTTTCCAGGGCTGTAAACTCGGCCATCAGGTAATGAGACTGAAACACAAATCCAACATGGCTGTTTCGAAAATTGGCCAATTCGGCTTCCGATAACGGGGCGTATGACTTGCCACCGAAAAAAACCTCTCCGCGATCGGGGCGGTCAAGTCCTCCCAGAATATGCAAAAGCGTCGTTTTGCCGACGCCGGAAACCCCCAATACTGTCACCATTTCACCCCGAGTAAGCTCAAGGTTGATTCCTTTTAAAACCTCAATTCTCCCCTGGGGAGTATTAAACCCGCGATGAACATTCGTCGATCGCAGAATCAGATCATCTTCCTGGTGCAAATTATCCATATCCTATTTTAACGTAACTACTCTATATTTCGCCACTTTTGGCAATTTATTTAATATTTATTACTTACGTCTGCCGGACAGAACTTAAATCTTGCACGGACAGCCGAAAAAAACACATCTTAATGACGCAATACTCTCACAACCGATAATCCGGCAGCTTTACGAGCCGGGTAAATAGTTGCCAGAAAACACAGTAACACCGCCGCCGCGCCGACGAGCATGAAATCCAGCAGCCTGATTTCAACCGGCAGGCTGCTAATAAAATATATTTCCGGCGGCAGTGATACAATTTCGAATCTGATCTGCAACCAGCATAGAAAATAACCCAGTAACCAACCGAGAAGGCATCCTAATATGCCGACCACCAGCCCGATACTCATAAAAATCCGGGATATCGAAGCCGGTACCGATCCCATCGTTTTCAGTATACCGATTTCATGCCTTTTTTCCATCACAATCATAACCAGAGTTGAGATGATATTGAAGGCGGCGACGCCAATAATCAGCGACAGAGCGATAAACATCCCGATTTTTTCCAGTTGCATCCATGAAAAAAGATTGCGATGCATTTGCTTCCAGTCGACGGCATCGAAACGGTCCGAATGGGTCAGGTTTATCTGCCGGGCGATTTCATCGGCATTGAAGAAATCGGCGGTTTTGAGGTGGATACCGGTGACGCCGTTGATCTTGAACAGGCTTGCGGCATCGGGTATGGATATATAGGCCATTCCGGCATCATACTCATACATGCCGGTTTCGAAAATCGCCCTGACAACAAATCTTTTGACTTTTGGCTGAGCTCCCGCCTTGAGTTTTTCACCTTTCAATGAAAACAACCACATCGGATCGCCGGGAACGACGTCGAGGCTGGCGGCAAGGTTTTTACCGACAACGATACCGCCCTCGCCGTTTTCGTTCGGGGTCAGGTCGAAATCGCCGACTATGATTTTATCCCCCAGCCCGGTGACAGCGTTTTCCAAATCAGGTTCAACGCCGCGGACGACAATACCGTCGCCCATGGTATTGGATGTGACGGCTGCCTTATAATATATAAATGGCGCCGCTGCCAATACTCCGTCGATCATCTCCAGGTCGGCCATCGCCGCTTCGGGGTTAAGTAAACTTTCCTCAAAACGGGGAAAGACCGTAACATGCGACGTAACTCCGAGGATCCGCGTCCGTAATTCCGATTCGAAGCCGTTCATCATCGACATAACAAAGATCAGAGCGGCCACCCCGATGACAACTCCGCCGATGGAAAAGAAGGTATTGAGCGAAATGAATGAACCGGACTGCCGTGACATCAGGTAACGCCGGGCGATGAACCATTCATATTTCAAAGCGATTATCCCTTCTCCTCTTATCCAAATGCCCCAGTACCATTAACTGCAATTCGCGGTCAATCTTTATACTCCTCCGGCTTCATCTGGGGGAAGAAAATGACATCGCGAATAGAATGCGAATCGGTCAATAACATCACCAGGCGATCGATTCCAAACCCCAAACCACCGGTCGGCGGCATGCCATACATCAGGGCGGTGAGGAAATCCTGGTCTATCTGATGAGCTTCGGCGTCGCCGGCATCGGCGCTTTTGCGCTGATCGAGAAAACGTTGTTTCTGATCGATTGGATCATTGAGTTCGGAAAAGGCGTTGCCACATTCCATACCGGCAATAAAGACCTCGAACCGCTCGACCAGGTTTTCATTGTCGCGATGAACCTTCGCCAGCGGCGAGACATCGCGGGGGAAATCGATGATAAAAGTCGGCGCAATCAGATGCGGTTCGGCCAGCTTTTCGAAAAACGCCTCGACCACTTTACCGTGATTGATCAATCCTTTTTCCGGTATTCCCGCCTCTTTGGCCAGCGCTTTGGCCTTTTCAAAATCGAAGTCGGACAGGTCGGGGCCGCCCTGTTGTTTGATCGCATCGAGCATCGAAATACGCTTAAATGGCGGGCCGAAATCTATTTTGTTTCCTTCATATTCGATCACGGTGCCGCCAAACACCGTCTTGACAGTATAGCGCAGCAACTCCTCGAACATCTCCATGATATCGTTATAGTCGGCATAAGCCTGATACAGTTCGATCATGGAAAATTCCGGGTTATGGAGCCGGTCCATTCCCTCGTTGCGGAAATCTTTGCAAAATTCCCAGACCTTCTCAAAGCCGCCGACGATAAGTCGCTTGAGATATAGTTCATCCGCAATCCGCAGATACAGGTCCATATTAAGTCTGTTGTGATGCGTCACGAACGGTTCGGCCATACCTCCGCCATAGAGCGGTTGCAAAATCGGCGTTTCCACTTCCATAAAGCCGCGCCCGGTTAAAAATTCTCTTATGGCGGCGATTATTTGGGACCGCAGTTGAAATGTTTTCCGCACATCCGGATTGGCGAACAGGTCGACATAACGTTGCCGATACCGGGCTTCCTTGTCGGTCAGACCGTGATATTTTTCCGGCAGGGGGTGCAGCGACTTGGAAAGCATTTCAAAATCGGTGACCGCGATCGTTTTTTCATTGGTGCGGGTAGTGAACATCGTCCCGGAAAGACCGACAATATCGCCAATATCAAACAGACTGAACTCTTCCCATTTTTCCGGACCGACGGTGTCTTTTTTGATATATCCCTGAAGACGTCCCGGTTCATCCTGAAAATGGAAAAAAAGCGCCTTGCCCATTCTACGAATGGCCATGATTCGCCCGGCCATTTTTATCGGTGTTTCGTTTTCGGATAGGGCGTCAAATTGCTCCACCGCCTCGGCTGAGGTATGGGTTGGCTGATAACCGTATGGATAAGGATTAATCCCTTTTTCCCGGAGCTGTTCCAGTTTCTGTATCCGTCCGGCGATAATCTGATCTATGGTCCGTTCGGTTTCTTCACGTTTGGGCTTGTCACTCATCTTTGGTCCTCACGGTAAATACAATTTCCCCTCTGTCAGGCAGGCAATTGCCTATCTGGAACGGTATAACTTCGCAATATATATAAATACTCATTCGAATGGCAATCAGGATATTTATTTTTTTGTCGCCGGTGTGGGTGTTGAAGTTGATTTATACTCTGTTTTGGATATATTATCAATGTTGTTGATACGAGGAAGGAATATATGAAGAAATTTATTCTGTCTATTTTGGTTCTGGCCCTGTTTGGATGTGGCGAGAAAAAAGACGAATCTGATGCCGGAAGCAACGAGAACTTACTCGAAAACAGGGAGGGGATGACCTTAATCTTTCCCCTGGATCTGAGTACCGAATGGATATATGAAGTGGGCGCTCTCGATACCTCCACCAGCAGTATGCGATTAATCAAGGTGGATACTTTCAGCCTTGTTGGCGATACCACCATCGACGGTGTCAAATGGTTTAAAGCCAAGGGGCTCGGCCTTGATGATTACTATGCCGTAAACTGGAACGACGGTCTGTATTATGCCCGCACGGGAGGAAAGCCGTTTTTATTCGCCAAATATCCGGCCGATGTCGGCGACACTTTTACCAGCCAGATAGGTCGGGTGGAAGCCAAAACCACCGTTGCGGCGATCGGTCTGGAAATCAAAGTTCCGGCCGGCACTTTTTTCTGTCACCAATATTCCCAGACGATCGGGGAACAGGGTATGACAACCAATTATTATCTTGCCCCCGGGGTGGGCTTGATCAAGATGGACGTTCTCGACCGCGTAGGCGCCTCTCCGATTATCGAAAATCGATTGATACAGATAAAAAGAAAATAAGATTCGCCGGTTGGTGAGGAAACATGTGTCGGTACATGAACTGAGGCTGAATAAGGCGGAAGTGGAACCAGGGCAAATTGCCGATAGTATAAATAGCTGATGAAAAACCTTGCTCTGAAAATACCGTTGTTGTCAGCCACAATTGTGGCAACCTTGTGGGGATGCTCCGGTGACGAATCGTCTCCGGTGATTCCGGATACCACACCGCCAACGGTGATCTCGACTTCACCGGCCGATGGAGACACCAATGCCGGGGTCAATGTCGCCATAAGCGCCACCTTTTCCGAAGAAATGGACCGCTGGACATTCACACTCCAGACCTTTGCCATCGGAGGGGTCGGGCAGGGCAATATCCTTTATAAGGACAAAACCGTATCCTTCACTCCCTCGGACGGCCTGGCTTTTGGGCGGGAATACACGGCGGTTATTACGACCGATGTCACCGATGCGGCCGATAATAATCTTGAATCCAATTATGACTGGACCTTTACAACTACACTGGGTGTTGCTATGCCCCTTGAAATCGAGAATAAATGGGAATACCTAGTGGAACAAAGAGATACGATCGGCGACTCAAACATCTCCAGTGGCATTACGATTATTGAAATCGTCAGCGATACAATTATCGGGACTGAGCAGTGGTTTATCAGCGAAACCGGAGAAATGTATACGAACAAAGATAACGGATTATGGATGATGTCTCTTACCGGTCAGCCCTACCTTTTCATCAAATTCCCGGCTGCGGCAGGAGATACGTATTTCGCTAATCCAGATTTGGTCGAAACAATAAGGGTCGATTCGATCAACATTGCTCGCTGGGCCAATCTCGAACGATATGAATGCAATCTTTATACCAGTACCGTCTCTGACCCGACATTCAAACATCAGTACTTTTATGATTCGAATGTGGGTTTGGTTTCCATTGACAAAGTGCCGACGGGAAGTACGCAGGTTGTGGAAAGATGGAGCCTGATTCGGTTTACACTATTCTGATTTTTTCAAAAAAGAGGCTTTTGCCTTCACCCACTCATTACGCAGCATCCCCATTTTGATTCGGTCGTAGAATTTCCCTTTGACCTCACATCCATTTCGGATACAGGCTTCCTGCACAAATCCCAGCTTACGGCCGAGGGCAAGGACCCGATGATTGCCGCTCCAACTGGAGAAGCCGATGCGGGTGAATTTCCGTTCCTGAAACAGATAATCGACCCATAAATAAAGCGCCTCGGTACCCAGCCCCTTGTTCCAATACGATTCCTCGACAATATCAATGCCGACCTCGGTCATATGCGGATCGACTTCGCGATGGAAAACAATAAGAAAGCCGATATGAACGCCGTCGGTGGTTTCAATTTCAAGGCAATTATAAGGCGGCTCCTGATTTTCTTCCAGCCGTTTCTGAGCTCTCTCCGAGGGCACGGCTCGAATACCATACCAAGGACCGTCAAAGGCCCATGCTTTCATATTGGGATCGTCCCACCGTTCATAATCGGCTATATCGGAGCGTGATATGATCCGCAAATTGACTCTGTTGCCTCGCAACATAAAATGCGGCCGGTCGTGTTTATTATAATCTTGCATTAGATTTGGCTATCCCCTGCGGTTTTTTCTGACAATAGCATAGAGTTTCATGTCTCGAAATTGACCATGCTGGATCATATATTCTCGCAATATTCCCTCGAAAGACATGCCGACCTTTTCCATAACCCGGGCCGAACCGATATTCGGAATTTCACACATCGCCTGAATACGGTTGACTCCCTTGACATCAAAACCATAAGAAATGATCTCTCTGGCTGCTTCGGTCATCAACCCTTTTCCCCAATACAGACGCGAAAGAGCATAGCCGATTTCGGAGCGGCCGTGGTCGGGGTACCATGATATAAAGTCGCAGGTTCCAACCACTTTGTTCTCAGCCTTCAGGACGATTGCCCATGGAGCGGGACTACCAATCTTGTAACGCTCCATGGCCGAGGCAATAAAAGTCAGGCTTTCATCGAGAGACTTGTGAGGCGACCACATCATATATTTGGTGACTTCCGGATCGGAGGCGTAGGCAAAAATATCCTCGGCGTCATCCGGGGTCAGCCGGCGAAGAAGAAGGCGTTCGGTTTCCAAAACCGGCAGGCGACCGAAATTATTATCCATAGAGCATCTCTTTATATCACTTCAATGAACCCGAGAGGGATCTGTTCATGATTCAGTCGATAATTTGAGATGAAAAATACAATTAGCCGATTTTCACCAGCTCCACGTCGAAAAAGAGTGATTGTCCGGCCAACGGGTGGTTGTCCAGAGTAACCTCGTCATCGGCGACATGAGCGATTACGACCTGAATTACTCCGCCGTCCGGCTGCTGCACCTGAAGGAAAGTGCCGACGGTCGGGGGCATCCCTTCCGGCATTTGATCTTTTTTGACAGTCCGGGGCCATCCTGGATGACGCGGGCCATAAGCCTCTTCCGGAGGGATGGTTACAGTCTTGTTTTCCCCGATATCCATTCCGAGAATGCCTTTTTCAAATCCCGGAATAACCTGTCCGCTGCCCAGCGTGAATTCGAGCGGATCGCGCTCGCGGGAACTGTCGAACTCTGACCCGTCTTCCAACTTGCCGGTATAATGTACCTTGACTGAATCGCCATCTTTTGCCTGAGCCATCTGCCACTCCTGTCAAAAGTTTTTCATTTTGGCCAGGCAAATACGATTTAGTAATCCACCGGGCGCTAATATTTGAAAAAGCTCTCAGGCATCGAAAGATGCCGGAGAGTTCAAATTTAGCTACAAAATCGCCCTCCATGCGAAAATGTCAACCTTTATTTTGAAATTTTGCCGGTTGGCCGCCAGAGGGCGGCATCTTCAAATGATTTGAATGTTGCTGACAGCTCTATACCTCGCTGGTCAATTTCAGAAATTTCTTATAAGGAATAGCTGTCCAACTTTCAGCCTGAACGGCGCCGTTGGCCAGGCTGATCATCGACACCTTGGCCGCCTCTTCTTCATTCGGAGCCTCATAGATATCGACGAAATCATAAGGCCCCAAAAGCGCATAATGTCCCTTAAACTTGACCTTCGGGCATTTCTTTTTCACTTCGGCCAGCCAGGCCCGACCGATCTTGGCCCGGTTCCTGACCTGCTTCGACACTTCCGGCGAAAGCTTGGTCATCAGAAAAAAGGTTCGCATGACTAATCTCCCTTCGAAGGAGTGAAATTTTCAATTTATTAAGAAGCTCTAATATTCGTTATACGGAAAGCTCTATTAAATACAGTCAACGCGAAGTTGATGATCACATGTGTCGGCTATCTATAATATAAATTCAAATTAGCGAAAATACAAAGGCAATCTTAACACCCTACCGTGCGGAAGACGGCACATTTTTTAACCATTTTCCCCTCGTCAGCCCGCGAAGAAAGAAACAGAGTATATTCGGTGACGTTATAATGATCGCGAAGGTCCATCAACAGGTCGAGCTTGCCGTCGCAATCAAGGTCGCCCGCCCATATTATTGACGGCGCACCATCTATGTAGATAGCATCATATTTAGCAATTACTTGATAATCCGCAGCTTTTTCAATCTGTAGGGTATAATTTTTTAGCCGGGTATCTCCCCTCAAATGAACAGCCTCGCCGAACGCGGATACCGAAAAATAATTGTCATCACCGAGTTTCAAACTAATTCTTTCACCGGGATATATAAATTTGTACCCGGAAAATACGGAGTTGATTCTTCCTTCGTGCGGAGCAACCCAACCTTTTAGCAGGAAAAGAGGCTTCCCGGGATGATCAACGGTTACACTTTTCCCTGATCTGTCATCCGGGTTGCCACTTAAAAAATCAGGGACAGCTTCAACTGTAATAGAAACTGCTTTAAGCTCAAAGTGATCCTCTATTTCAAAAAGCCCATACCAGCCCTCGCCGGACTTTGCCTGCACTTCATTACCGTGAAATTGTCCCGCCCGAAGCAATTCGATATTTTCCTCAGGGAAAAAATCTTGACCGATAGCAAAAGATATCAAAGACAAAACGATAATTAAAACTAATTGGATAAAATGTTTCATCAGGCCAAATTCCTATTATATCCCTCAGCCGCCGGTGCGGCGGGTTTGGCGGAAACGGGTCAATACAGTTACTACCAGATAGGTTATGCCCGCCAGAACTATAATTGTCGCTCCCGCTGGTAGATTCGGAGCATAGCTGATGGCCAGACCGAGGGTTGTGAAAACAATACTGAAAATGGTCGCCACCAGCATCATTCTACCCAGGGTGGTGGTAAAATGCCCCGCCACAGCCGCCGGAAGAGTTATCAATGCGATAACCATGACGATGCCGACGACAGTCACCAGAAGAACAACTGTCAGAGCTGTCAGGCAGAGCAGCAAGAGATAAAACAACTCGACATTGATACCTCGCAGGCGCGCAAATTCCTCGTCGAAGCAAACGGCCAGAAGTTGATTGTAAAACAGCAGGGCAACCAATATAACCAGCACATCCAGAGCGGCAATCAAGCCGATATCACCCGGTGTCACCATCAGGATATTGCCGAACAGGTAGCTCATGAGGTCTTCATTGTATCCCGGAGTTTGGGAAATAAATAAAATTCCGGCCGCCATACCGGTCGCCCACAAGGCGCCGATAACGGTATCCTCTCTTTGATGAGCATGGATGCTGACCAACCCGATAATCACCGCTGCCAGCAAGGCCGAAACAATCGCGCCATGCAGCGGTTCCACGCCGGTCCAGCCGTGAACCACGTTGAAATACCGCGCCGCGCCCATTCCCCCCAAAACAAAATGGGAGATAGCTCCGGCCACATAACTAATTCGCCGCGTGATAACATAGCTGCCGACGATACCGCAGGCTATTGAGGCCAGCAGACCGGTCAGAAGGGCGTATTGCAGAAATGAATATTGGCCGACGGCATTGACAAATTCAATCATGCTCGCCATCCGATCCGGAATCCGGATGTTCGATATGGTTATGGCTGATATGGCGCACATCGCCGCCATAAAGCTCGCAGATCATGTCACCGGTGATTTCCCTTGTCGGATGTTTGACCACCTTGCGGTTAATACATAAAACCGATTTCACGTATGATGAAACATAGGCGACGTCGTGGGTGACGATGACCACTGTCAGTCGTTCGTTCAACTGATGCAAAAATTTGAAAAATTCCTCCTGGGCGGCAACGTCGACATGAGCGGTCGGTTCATCCAGAAGTAACATCTCAGGTTCCGTAGCCAGAGCCCTGGCGATTAGAACCCGCTGCCTCTGCCCGCCCGACAGCTCCGAAATATGACGATCGCGCAGTTCACCCAGGTCCACTTCCTGCAAGGCCTTAAGGGCCGCCTTGCGATCGGCCTGTCGGTAATGCCCGCCGAATATCGAGCCACGCAGGCGTCCCATCAGGACTACATCGATAACCCGAATCGGAAACAAGGCATCGAAATGGAATTGCTGCGACACATAGCCGATTCGCCGCCGTGCACTCTCAGGCGACCGGCCGAAAATGCGAATCGATCCTTTATCCGGTTTGACCAGGCCAAGCATCAGCTTGAGCAAGGTTGTTTTTCCGCCGCCATTGGGGCCGACGGCGCTGACGAAATCGAGCCTGTCAATGCCGAAACTGACATTTTCGAGTACCGGCGCGCCGTTATACGAAAAGGCTACATCGTCGAACCTGACAATCGAGTCACCGCTGTTCGGCGCCATTACCTGTCTCCTCATCACCGGTTTCGGGGTTGGTCAGTCGGTTAGCGTCAAACGATGCCCTGATTTTCTCTGCCATCCGCTTCAGGTTCTCAATATAATCATAAGCCAGAGGATCGAGCAATACCACTTCGGCGCCTATTTCATGAGCGATAGCTTCGGCGGTACTGGTCGCGAATTGTTTCTGAACAAAAATCGCATTCACCCGGTCTTCTTTGGCCTGCTTAATCATTGCGGCCAATTTTCGCGCTCCCGGCCCTTTTCCGGCGGTCTCAACCGCGACCTGATGCATGCCATACCGTTCGACAAAATAACCATACGATGGATGAAATGAATAAAAACGGTTTCCAGCCATCGGTTTCATCAACTCTATCAAATACGTGTCCAGTTGTTCGAGATCGTCCCTCAAAACTGACAGATTTTTGTCAAATTGATCGGCGCGTTCCGGTCTCAGCCGCTTTAACTCGGCGCAGATCGTCTCCGCTTGAATTTTAAATAGGTGCGGATCGAGCCAGGTATGCGGATCATCTCCGCCTGCATGATGGTGATCGCCATGATCGGAATCCTCCTCCATATGCCTGAGCTTGATTCCTTTCTGAGTATCGATCAGATGCAAATCGGGAAAAAGCTTGATTGCTTTTTCCAACAGCCTCTTTTCAAATGGTACGCCGATCTTGAAAAAAACCTCGGCATCCGAAAAATGCGCCATGTTATGGGGAGTCGGATCATAAGTTGCCGGCGATTGCCCCGGACCGACCAGTACGGTCACCTCGACATCTTCTCCCCCGATACGATCGACCAAATATGATTGAGGCAAAATACTTACAAAGGCCTGAATCTTATCTTTTTCAGACGCAACAACAGTTTGGCTGGAAATAACACCGAAAACGAGTAACCATAAAATGGTTAATATGCACATTCCAATTTTCGTCACAATAACCTTCATTTTCATCGCAATCACTCCAGGGCTCAGCAACTGACCGGTTTTGCCGGTTCACGGGAACAAATCAAGTGCATCTCATCGCACTCCCTGCATTTTTTCACCGAATGGTTCTTGGCAAATGTTTCCCAGTGCTCTTTTTGCTTCGGGGTCAAAAAACCGGTTCCCTGGCATAAGGGACAGGTCGAGGCCAGTGCAGCCGTGACCGCGGCTCGAATAAAAGCTGATCTATTGGGGATTTGTTTCAGCTCCTCGGAGAGAGCTTCGTCGGCCTTAAAGGTAATAACTTCCGATTTATTCTTTTTCATGAGCAGAAATCCTATTCTAAATAAGCAGGTCTAAAATATTACTTTGTAATACGTTTTGTCAAGCTGAATTTGGCCGGTCAACAATATAGTACCGGACATATCTTCTATACTCTGTTTCGGCAGGTCTTGATCCACCGGGTGGCACCCTCAAACTTTCTTGGCGGCGTTTCCTTTGTTGCGGCAGGTCTTGATCCACCAGGTGGCACCCTCAAACTTGTTTTGGGGGGGTGTCTTCTCTGTTTTTGTGATTGGTATACGTCCTGGGGCTGTCCCATAAGTGCATATTTCAAGCAATAGAGTTGCGGTGCCCCACCCGTGCTCTTGCACGGGTGGGGTGTAGTTGCTTGGCATACCACAAGATCAAGACCATAATCTTCTCTTCTCAACAAAAGGGTGGAAGCCGGGTGCGTGGCCCGGAGCTCTGCTCCGGGTTTCCTGACGTGCGACCGGCTTGAGTGCCTCACCGCTTGCGGTGAGTCTTTCATACTGCCAATGAAGCCCATTATGTGATTGGTGTACATCTCGTGCACCAACAAAGAAATTCATTAAAACTCGGATGCGCGGCTGAGATTATTGCAAATCCGCGGAATTGATGGGGCCGCGTTTGATGCCCTTTTCGGGATCGAATCGGATTTTGTATTTGATCCATACACCAACCGGCTTCCCCTTAAGTTCGGCTGGCTCAAAAGTCGACTCATAGACCGCCTTCATTGCCGCCTCATCGAATCCCATATTGGGGCGATTGCATTTAACTCGGTTTACTTTTTCCACTTTGCCAGTTTCATCGATGAAGGCTCTGATAATAACATAGCCGGAAAAACCGCCTTCTTTTGCAAGCCGAGGATATTTGGGGTCCTTTTCCTTAATCATTTTGGGCGGAGTGTCATGCCGAACGACCAGAGTGTCGGGCGGTAATATTTTATCTCGCGATTTAGTTTTATCTTTTGCCTTATTATCCGCTGCCCAAACGAGTGCGGATATAAATACCAGCAGCAACACCAAACCGATTTTTTGCATAATTCCCCCTTATAGATTTTTAAATATGACACCCTAATAATTTAAGATAGCAGACAAGATGGGAGAAGTCAACCTTCAGGTTTCGCCCTGAAGACCTGTGCTCCCTGAATGGAAGGGGCCACGTTTTGGCTGGCGCGAGGATGATAATACCGTATGTACCCCACCCGGAGGGTGAGCGAAGGGATTTGGGTCTGAGACGATGACTTTCATAACCTAAGCCTGAACGCGCTTTGTACTAATGATAAATACCTCAGGATGCCCAAAGAAACCCACCATTCTGGTGGGGTACAAAGTTTTCTTATAAAATTGGTATTGACAGAAAAGATGTTTCCCTCTATCTTACTCCCATAGAGGTTACCACACACCATTGACTGTCAATCCAGTTCAACAGGAAAATTCTTGCAGTTAGAGAAGACTTTTGTATTTTTTAGATGTTGAAAGGGACAAATTATGTTCTTGAAAACTTTATCAGAAAAATCTCGAATTAATTGAAATTACCAAAATCACAAATTTCATTAAGGAGGTACTCTGTGAAAACAGCTATACAATCTCTTATTTTCGGTTTTATTCTGATGGCATTTGGCGCTTCGACTGTAGATGCCCAAATCGGAATAATTTGGAGCGTTGAACCACCAGAGACGAGTAACCCATTTTTATTTCTTGGTGCAGAGAATATGGATAATGATCCCGGCGATGAACTTGTTTATAAAGCGACTAATAGAATTATTATATATGACGGTGAAACCGGTACAGTAGATTGGGATAGTGGAGTATGGAATGCCATTTATATTGCGGGTCATGAATACTATTATGGATCGGGAGCAGACCTAACTTATGGCAATTCACCATTTTGTGATATAGATGGTGACGATATTTATGAGATTACTTTTTTCGGAAGGCAATCATTAGGCGATTTAAGTAAAAACTTTGTGATTGGCTTTTCAATTATAAATGGATTAAATGATGATAGAGAATCTGATGATATACCTGAAAATTACGAATTGGCGCAAAATTACCCCAATCCATTCAATCCCTCAACTTCCATTGAGTATTGTGTTAGTAAAAGAAGTCATGTAAAATTAAACATCTATAATTCTCTCGGTCAATTAGTCAAAGTATTAGTTAATGAGGAAAAACCGGCAGGCGATTATACGGTGAATTGGGATGGAATTGGTAAAGACGGTCGTGATCTGGCTTCAGGTGTTTATTTCTATACTCTAAAAACAGAAACCGAATCCGAATCAAAAAAGATGGTACTTCTAAAGTAGCCAGAATTATTCCAGAATGACTGAGCGGGAGTCAAAAACTCCCGTTCAGTCATTATCGCCGGGTGCCCGGGATCAGTGACCCGTGTGCCCCGGACCTTGGTCCGGGAAAGTTTATAAACCCAGCTTCTGATTATCCACGCGGCGGGTGGCCGCGATCTCTGATCGCGGTTTACAAATCCAAATTCGGCCTTCACCCCTAAGTATACATCCACATACCGGGTAATTTCCCATCTTCTCCCCTCTACCTCTGGGAGAGGGGCTGGGGTGAGGGCAAAATTACATTTTCACTATAGGATCGCTGTTAATCCCGATGTGATCCTATTAAGTGAACCTGAACGAATAAGGATACTATACTATGCGTAAACATGGAAGAACTCAAGGCCATCCGGTAATAAAAGCCGGATCATCCTGGCGACAGCCAAAAAGTGGCTCTGCCACCTGCCGGCATGTAAAAACGAGCAAACAAAGCCAAATTATCGTTGTGCGGCAACAACATCGCCTTTTTCCAAAGCCATTCTAAGCCATTATAAGCCATTTTTAGCCCATTTAAGGGCACAAAAGGGGTAAAAAAAGGGCACAAAATGGCTTTCCCTAATAGGATTATATCAATATGCGCTTAGCTCAGATCATCCACGCGACAGCCAAAAAGTTGCCTCTGCCTGCGCGACAGCCAAAGAGTGGCTTTTGCCACCACGACAGCCAATTACAAGCCCCTGCTTGCGCGACAGCCAAAGAGTGGCCTCTGCCACAGCCCAATGCCCGCTTCTGCGGGCCAACTTCCTCCTTGCCGTCAGGCGGGGGCCTGCTTATATTCTCTGTCGATGACTCAGCTAATCGATAAAATCGAAATCGGGAAAAAGTTTTTCCTGATCGCCGGCAATTGTGTTGTCGAAGATGAAGCAACCACGATGGAAACGGCCGCGTTCCTCAAGGAGGTTTGCCGTAAGCTAAATCTGCCGCTGGTTTACAAATCCTCATATCGCAAAGCCAATCGAACCTCAGCCGAATCGTTTTCCACGATTGGGGATTATCGGGCACTTGAGATCATGAGCAAGGTTAAGAGAGACCTGGAACTGCCGCTTCTGACCGATATCCACGAAACCACCGAAGTTGAAATGTTTGAGGATATCGATATCCTCCAAATTCCGGCTTTCTTGTGCCGTCAGACCGAACTTATCCAGATGGCGGCCAAGTCGGGCAAATGGGTAAATATCAAAAAAGGTCAGTTTATGTCGCCGGAGAATATGAAAGAGGCGGCGGAAAAAGGGGCCTGGATTAACAATAATCGGATTATGCTGACCGAGCGAGGTACATCTTTCGGGTACAACAACCTGGTCGTCGATTTTCGGGGTGTAACGATTATGCGGAAATTCGGCTGGCCGGTGATATTCGATGCTACTCATTCGGTCCAGCGCCCCGGTGGGCTGGGTACCAGTTCCGGCGGCGACCGGGAATTCGTCGTTTCGCTGGCGCAGGCGGCGGCAGCAGTCGGGATCGACGGCCTATTTGTGGAAACTCATCCCGAGCCGGAAAGAGCCAAATCGGATGCGGCAACTCAACTCCCGCTGGAGCAGATGCCGGAATTATTGGGGAATGTACTCGAGATAGTGAGACGCTGATCTATGACAACTCGGAAGAAAACTTACTTGACCAAAACCAGGCTGGCAAAAAAATTAAGCGGCATGAAGGCCATAATTCTCGATGTCGATGGTGTTCTGACCGATGACAGCCTTTATATCGGTCCCGATGGTTTTGAGCTTAAATGCTTTCATATCGGCGATGGTCTCAGTATCGTAATATCGATGCGGGCGGGGTTGGAAGTTATTATCATGTCCAACCGCCATTCACCCGCAACCACAACTCGTATGAAAGACCTCGGCGTGAAGCATGTTATCCAGGAAAAAGGCGACAAAGCGCGGCTGATTAAGGAATATTTCAAAAAAAAGAAACTGAAAATGGATCTGTCGGATACCATTTATATCGGCAACGATATTATGGATGTATCACTGGCGCGGGAGGCTGGAATCGGGGTCGCAGTGAAAGATTCGTATCCCGAACTATTGGCCGTGGTCGACTATGTAACCTCGAAAAAGGGTGGCTATGGCGCCGTTCGTGAGGTTCTGGATCTTTATTTCAAAGGGAGAGGCCTTAATATGGCCGATTTTCTGTATAAATGATTCGAGATATTGCCAAAGAGGTGATAATAAAAGAAGCTGAGGCGGTCGAAGGACTGCTGGAGAAGCTTGATGAGAATTTCGATAAGGCAGTCGAGGCGATTCTTAAAACCAATGGCCGTGTGATTGTCACCGGGATGGGTAAATCCGGTATTGTCGGCAAAAAAATCGCCGCCACTTTTGCCTCCACCGGCACACCGGCGATGTTCCTCCATCCGGCCGAGGCGATTCACGGCGACCTCGGTATTGTCACCAGTGGGGATATCGTGCTGGCCATATCAAAATCAGGCGACACCTCGGAACTGCATCAGATAATTCCGGCCTTCAAACGTCTCGGCATTCCTATGATTCTCCTGACGGCGGAAGTTGATTCCCCAATGGCCCAGAGATCGGAGATCGTCATCGATTGCGGTGTGCCGTCGGAAGCTTCTCCCGACAATCTGGTCCCTACCGCCTCTTCTACCGCAGCAGTCGTCATGGGTGATGCTCTGGCGGTTGCCTGCTTCCGGGAGCGGGGTTTTTCGGCGGAGGATTTCGCCAAGCTTCATCCCGGTGGATCGCTGGGACGGCGGCTGCTGGTGCGTGTTTCCGACCTCATGCATACCGGCGACAAAATACCGACCGTTCCTGAATCGAAAACGGTGATGGAAACATTAATCGTCATGTCGGGCGGACGGCTCGGTATTGCGGTTGTGGTTGATGCCAACGGTAAGCTGGCAGGCGTTTTCTCCGACGGCGATCTGCGGCGCTTATCGGAACGAGGCGAACATTTTTTCGATCTGCCGATAGCTGAAGTGATGGCAAAAAATCCGCGCACCATCTCCCCTGATGCCATCCTCGATGAAGTTCTGCAGCGATGCGAACAGTTCAAAATAACGGTTCTGGTAGCTGTCGACGATGATAAGCGCCCGGTCGGCATTATCCACCTTCATGATATCCTGACCTCCAAACTGGTTTAGGTTTTGACGCCGTGGCCAACAGGTTCAAAAATAACCTGATCTACTTCGCGGCGAAAAACATCTTTCGCCTGATCAATCTCCTGCCGCGCCGTTTGGCGCTTTTCATTGGTGAAAGTTTGGGGCTTACCGCCTATCTTTGCGTCCGAAAGGAAAGGCGGCGAGCGTTGACCAATCTTGACCGGGCTTATGGGGCGGAGATTTCATTCCGACGCAAGAAAGAGATCGCACGCAGTGGTTTTATTACCTTCGGGCGCTCGATTATGGAAGCGATGCGCCTGCAGCGTCATTACCAGAGCCAGATCGCGCCGCAGATTGAAGTGGTCGGTGAGGAACATTTCCGCAGGGCGTATGATCGCGGCAAGGGGATTGTCGGTATCACCGCACATATCGGGAATTTCGAGCTTTTGGCAGCATATATCGCTCAGTCTGGCTATAAGTGTGGCGCTATCGGCCGGGAATTGTATGACAAACGGATCGATGATATTCTGATCGCCAACCGCTCGGCCATGGGGCTGGTCAATGTTCGCACCGACGATTCGCCAATGACTATCATCCGTCTGCTCAAAAGCGGTCATGCGATCGGTTTTCTGATTGATACCGATTCTTTTAGGGTCTCCGGTGAATTGACTGACTTTTTCGGTCGTCCGGCCAAAACGCCGATCGGGCCGACTCAACTCGGATTGATGTCGGGCGCTGCCTTTATCCCGATCTTCTGCCTGTCGTTTCCCGGAGGTAAATATCGGATTGTTTGCGGCGAGGAACTGGTTCCGGAATCGAGGGAGCGGTCGCGTGAGAATGTTTATCGCATCACCAGCCAGATGACCAAAGTTATCGAAAATCTTATCCGTGAATATCCCGAACAATGGATATGGATGCATAACCGCTGGCACACCCGCCCGGAGAAGGATGACAAAAAATTCCTGACGTCGATGGGACTGAAAGTATAAATCATCAAAGGAGTTTGTGCTGTGATAAAGATTCGCCTCATTGTTATACTTGGAATGATATTCTTGATGACGGGCTTCGCCCATGGGCAAGTGAATACCGAGAAGTTGCGACAGGGATTGGATGAGGATGGGTTTTCTATCGGAGCCGAGTTTAACTATTCGCTGACCAAAGGTAATTCCGATCTGGTTGAATTCGGACTGGCGCCCGGATTCGTCTGGCGAACGGGCAAGCATCAAACCTTTATGATCAATGAATTGGAAACGGCCTCGGCCGATGGCGGCGATCTGGTCAACAAGGGGTTTTCTCATCTGAGGTATAATCATGAATTGCACTACCGATGGGTGTATGAATTGTTTTTGCAGGCGCAATATGACAAAACCCAGGACCTCACGGCTCGCTATCTGGCCGGTTCCGGAATCAGATTGAGGCTGATGCGTCGCGATCTGACTTTTCTGGCGGTCGGCGTGACAGCGATGTATGAATATGAAGAGCTCGACTCGGGTGAAATCATAAAGATTATTCGGGGCAGTCATTATCTCAGTTTTCGTACATCTAAGAAGGATCGGATAGGTTTCTCCTCCACGGTATATATTCAACCCAAATATGCAGACTTCAATGATGTTCGTGTTCTGGGTGAGGCGGCTCTGGAGATAAATATCAGCACACATTTATCAATTACCAATATCCTGACCTACCGCTACGATTCCGAACCGCCGGTCGGCATCAAAGAGTATGATCTAGAACTCAAGGGCGGACTGAAGATCGCATTCTGACCGCCCAGGCCTAAATGGGTTCGTCTTATCATTTTTTACTCCTGTGCATAAGTTTGATGTTGTTTTCGTAGATTTATTTGGCTTTGCTTTAAAACAGACCGGAAATCCATTAGTCCACATAAGGCACTGAATAGCAACGCCGTAGAAGGAGTTTGGGGCGACTGGGTTTGGCTTTGGTCGGTCATTTTTAAAGTTTTTTTTTGGGTCTCTGTGGAGGGTGTTTTTATCTTGAAGTGATATTTGTTGTCGATCAGATCGGCTGTTTTTTATCGGTCGGGTACACATTTTCTACCTTCTCCTAAATGTAGTTCTCACCTAACCGGCAGTTGTCGGAATCAACAGCGATTTACTGGTGAAATTGCCGGCAGGGTGCCCAGCAGGGGCCGGTTTTAGGCTGTCGCCGGGCAGAGCCTGTTTTTGGCTGTCGCGTGGACGAGGCAATGAACTACATGCAGCCTATATGAACCCACACGTCCGCAAATGGAGGTATGGGCTACCGGTGATGTCGGGTTTCAATTCACAAGAGCGAATTGGAATCCGACCTACTGTCTTGAAAAGTCGGACGGCTCGGTAAAGTTGGCCATTGCTATGCATCGTCTGAGGTTGGATAAAGATGATGCTCAGGTGAGATTAGCCGAAGCCAATGGGAAATTGTGGAAACTGTTGGATAAGTAAATCCCTGCCTAATTTCTATCAGGAGGAGGGCATT
>DAOUTW010000136.1 GCA_030668485.1 Candidatus Zixiibacteriota bacterium | reverse complement strand
TGGGACATCTGCCGGGTGCTCCAGGTATTCAGACCTGGGATGTAGAGCCTCTTATTACGCAACGATACTTTTTGAGTACCCCGCCCAGAGGTCGATCCTGCGACCGCCGGGTGGGATTGAACCGGCAGCTTTGGCTGCCGGGAAAAGTGGATCAAATTTTTGCGCGGTCGGGAACCCTTTCCCGACCGTTTGGCGTTGGCGTCGGGAAATGCCGGCATCAAAAATAAAAAGATGGCATTTGCCATAAAAACATGTACTTTAGTCTCCGCGATACGAGATGTAATAACGGCCGCATAGGAGATGAAATGAAAACCTATCTCGACTGCATCCCCTGTTTTTTCACCCAGGCATTACGCGCCGGGCGAATCGCCACCAATGACGAGATGTTGATCAAGCGCATGCTCGACGATATCGGCCTGCGACTAAAAGATATTTCACTCGATTGCACACCGCCGGAAATCGGGCGAACCATATATGGCCGCATCAGGGAGATGACCGGACAGCCCGATCCTTACCGCGCCATCAAAGACCGCAGCACCGCCAAAGGGCTGGAGCTTTATCCCGAATTGAAAAAGGTCATTGCTCAATCGGAAGACCCTCTTCTGACGGCCGTTCGACTGGCTGTGGCCGGGAATATAATCGATTTTGGCGTTTTTGAATCGGTCGATATCGATGACACGATTCAAACCGTTATGAAACAGAAATTCGCCATCGGTGATTACCCGCTTTTTCGCGAACGGATCGAGGCAGCGCAGCAGATTCTCTATATCGGAGACAATGCCGGGGAAACGGTATTCGACCGCATGCTGATCGAGGAGATCGGGAAACCGGTCGTCTATGCTGTCCGCGCCGAGCCGGTAATCAATGACGCCACTCATGATGATGCCGTCGCAGCCGGAATCGATGGCGTGGCGACCATCGTATCGTCGGGAACGGATGCACCGGGAGCCGTTCTGCCGACCTGCAGCGATGAGTTTATCGAACGCCTTGAACAAGCCGAATTAATCATCAGTAAGGGTCAGGGAAATTATGAAGGGTTGTCGCAGACACCTTACCCTATATTTTTCTTACTTATGGCCAAATGTCGTATTATCGCCTCCGATATCGGCGTAACCCAAGGCGATATTATCCTGAAAGCGCATAACTTATAATAGTACCGCAAAAAAACTCGGGATATTATAAATATCTCCAGTGCCTATTGCCAAACCCGGAAATCCTATTTAGATTATAGATGGTGAAGTCTAATATTATTGAACGACGCCAGGTGACTATTATTCGAAAGAGAAAGCAGCTAAAAATGTAGCTAAAACGAGGAAACTATAAAATGTATGTTTACGGGCCGGTTCCGTCACGCAGACTGGGCATCTCATTGGGTGTTAGCCCGATTCCTCCCAAAGTATGTTCCTACACCTGTGTATACTGCCAGTTGGGGAGAACCACGCGTATGCAGACAACGCGTGAGAGTTTTTATCCCAAGGAAGATATTCTGGCTGCGATAGAAAATCAGACACCGCAGGAAAAACCGGATTATATCACTTTCGTTGGAGACGGTGAACCGACACTATGTCAAGACCTGGGCTGGCTGATAAGAAAAACATAAGAGAGACTCGACCTTCCGGTGGCGGTGATAACAAACGGTTCGTTGTTATTTCGAGATGATGTCAGGCACGATTTACTCGCTGCGGAAGTGGTTATCCCTACTCTGGATGCTGGAAGTGAAACGGTATTCAGGGCGGTGAACCGATCTCACCGCGATATAGATTTTAAGACTATGCTGCAGGGAATGATCGATTTTCGTCGTGAGTATGACGGGCAATTATGGGCCGAGGTAATGCTGGTCGCGGGGCTCAACGATACCGTTGCGGAATTGAGAAGTATCAAAAGTGCCATAGAAATGGTCGGCCCGGATCGAGTCTATATCCTCACCCCTATTCGGCCCCCGGCTGAGTCGTGGGTCAAACCGTCGATGCCGGAGAGTATTCTGAGAGCGCAGGAAATTATCGGGAAATCGATTCCCATCGCCGAGTTGGAAAACGGCCGTTTCGGCCTCGGGGAATTTGCCGATGCACGTCAGGCGATCATTGAAATCGGTTCGCGTCATCCCCTGCGCCGGGAACAAACCGATAAAATAGAAAAGGCGTTTTCATCTTCTGGAATTGTCGCAAAAATGCTTGAAGACAAGGAACTTATAGCGGTTGAATACAACGGCAACGAATATTTGTTACCGGAATATTTCAGAAGAGATTAGATATATGCATATTTGGCCTCCCGGGTGCCCCAGGTCTTCAGACCTGGGATGTAGAGCCTCTGATTACGCAACGATACTTTTTGAGTACCCCGCCCAGAGGTTGCTCCTGAGACCGTCGGGTGGGATTGAACCGGCAGCTTTGACTGCCGGGAAGAATGGGATCAAATATGGAAAGCAATTCAATTCCAGATT
>DAOUTW010000069.1 GCA_030668485.1 Candidatus Zixiibacteriota bacterium | reverse complement strand
TTCTTACTCGATTGCGGTTGAGGAGGTGTCCCGTGTCTGTGGGTCGATGGGAATTACGATTGCCGCTCATAATAGCCTCGGAACCTTCCCCATATACAAATTCGGATCGGAAGAGCAACGCAAAAAATATCTGCCCCGTGGCACCAGCGGCGGCGAGTTGCTGGCTTTCGGCCTCACCGAACCTGAAGCCGGTTCCGATGCCGGCGCCACCAAAGCGACGGCGGTCAAGCATGACGACCACTGGCTGTTGAACGGCACCAACTGTTTTATAACCTCGGCGACCTATGCCTTCGCTTCGATTGCCACAGCCCGTACCTCGGATGCCCCCGGCGTCAAGGGTATCTCCTCTTTTATTCTGGAGAAAGAGTGGGAAGGGTATGAGATAGGCAAGAAGGAAAACAAGATGGGGCTGAGAGGGTCCGATACATCCACCATGCATCTGACCGATATCAAAGTGCCCCTTGAGAATCAACTGGGTAACCTGGGCGAGGGTTTTAAACAGTTCATGATTACCCTCGATGGCGGCCGGATTTCAATCGGCGCCCTGGCTCTCGGTCTGGCCCAGGGTGCTTATGATTGCGCTCTCAAGTACGCTGCTACCAAAGAAGAAAACGGTAAGGCGATAGGGACGACGCAGGCTATTCAATGGAAGCTGGCCGATATGGCCACGGAACTGGAAGCCGCTCGGTATCTGATCTACGGCGCATCGGAAATGAAGGATGCCGGGGTCAAGTTCTCCAAGGAATCGGCCATGGCCAAACTTTATGCCGCCGAGGTCGGGAATCGTGTTTGTTATCAGGCTATTCAAGTGCTGGGCGATATCGGCCTGATTACCGGACCTCATAAGGCTGAAAGAATGTATCGCGATGTCAAATTGTGCGAAATAGGCGAGGGCACATCGGAAGTTCAGCGAATTGTGATCGCCCGCGAAGTTCTGAAATCCGTCATGTAATAACAGCAAGGAGGCTAAATGCAGCAAGCTATTACAGCCGTAGTTACGAGGTATCATCTGGGTGAGTTGGCCATCGGGAGAAGGTTGACCTTTATGCTCACTTTCAATCTCCTTCTGATCGCTTCGTCTTATATTCAGATTCCTTTACCGTTTAGCCCGATACCGATTACCGCTCAGACTATGGCCGTCCTTGCCTGCGGGTTGTTTCTTGGCCCCACCGCGGGTGCATTGACTGTCATGGCCTATATCGCCGAGGGCGCCCTCGGTCTACCGGTTTTTGCCGGAGGCACAGCCGGGCTGGCCAAAGTTTTTGGCCCCACCGGCGGTTATCTGGCCGGATTTGTTCTCGCCGCATTCGCGGTCGGTTTTCTGTCAGAAAAGATCAAGTCGATGACTTACATGAAGCTGGCCGGTGTCCTGACTATCGGTACCGCTCTCATTTTCATCCCCGGCCTGATTGTGGTTTCACTCTTTGCGCCCAAGGGTCAAATACTGAATATGGGACTATATCCTTTCCTGCCGGGAGCAATGGTCAAAATCGTCGCGACCGCTTCGGCCCTGTCGGCCTGCAAACGGGTTCGGCGCTCATTCTAAGAATTTCTTTTAGACGGCAAAAGCCCGGTTACAAAACCGGGCTTTTTTGTTTTTGCAGACGCCTTTGAATTTATATATTCTAACTTGGTAAAGATTAACACTCACGGAGGTTGTTGATTGAGATTTAGCTCGCTTATTGCGGTCATATACCTGCTCGGTGTATCGATGGCAACTGCCCAGACCCTGCCGAAAGTATCCGGTGTGGAGGACTATTGGCTCGAAGGTGAAAAAAGGATATACCGATTTTCCTTCGAAGGTCAGGAAATTGGGCGACTCGAAGCGCTCATTGATAATGTTGAACGCGAAGATGGCCGGGTATATTATGATATTGAGGAAAACCTGACCCTTGATCTGACCGCGCCGGGGAGAGGGATTATAATCGATCTCGATGGCACGTTGCGAGTCGATGCCTCAGGTCATTTCCAGACGGCGGACATCCGTCTCGGTGTCGACGATCGGGAGGAAGATATTCGTGCCGCTTACAGCGCCCCCGATGGAGAAATCATCGCCCGTCGCGGCGATGACGATCAGGCAAGTCGAAGTATTGGCGTCTCCGGACCGGTCTTTGCGTATGACAATTACATGATCCATCACCTGGAAATGGCACTGGCAATGCATTCTCTGAGTCCGAACGCCGGTATCACCATTCCGGTGTTTTCGATCCAGGGCCTATATACAACCGATTATGAATTTACCGTAATTGGCAAGGTCCGGGTACAATACGGCGCCTTTACCGATTCGGTCTGGCAAGTCGATATGGTTCGCCCCGCGCAATTGTCACTTTATATCGACCGCAAGCATCGCCTGGTCAAAATGATCGATCCCAATCAGAATCTGGATGTCGAAATGGTCGTCGATCCTTATGCCAAGAGACGAGCACCGCAGAAAAGTATGCTTGAGTATGTCAACGATCAGATGATTCGCCTGCCGATATACGGATTGTACCTGTTTATCACATTTGTCTGGCTGTTGTTCCTCGGTCGCGACAGCTATCGTATGGGATGGTCGTATCTTCTTTTTATCATCGGCGGACTGGCATACCCGATCATTTATTACACTCAGGCGCCGTTGCAGCAATCGTATGCCATGAACGTCCTCGGCCCGGCTATGGGCGCCGGTGAATCGATTGTCATCCCGGCGATAATCCCGGCCATGATTACCGGCATTATTCAAGAGAGCCTCAAACTGATTCCGCTTTTGATTATCGCCCGCCTGATCAAACCGAAGCAGATCGCCTTAGTTTCTCTGGGTGCGTTTATTGGCGCCGGATTCGGCTTTGTCGAAGCCTGCCATATCGTAGCGCCGATGTTTCAAAGTCACACCCTGACCGGCTATACTCTGATCGAACGGGTTTTTACCATCATGTTTCAGATGACCATGGGCGCTGTCCTCGGCTATGGCCTCGCGCGCGATAAAATCTGGCAATTCTGGCTGGTCGCCGTGGGACTCCATGCTTTTAGCAATTACCTGGTAATTTTTGTGCAGATGAAAACCCTGACTATCAAAGGCCTAAATATCGTTCTTGGCCTTTTTGATATCACCCTTCTGGTGGGGGCGGTCATCCTGCAGCGGGTTCACAAACAGTATCACCTTATCTCCAAAAAGGCCAAGCGATGACAAAGTTGCTGTATGCCGGAATCGATATCGGCGCCACTAATATCAAATACGGGCTAGTTGCCCCCGACGGCACTATCCTGTTCCGCAGTCTGGAATCAACTCCAAAGCAAAGTCCAACCGAACAGCTCTTTGAAAAAATTCTATACTGCGGCGAGCAATTGCTGGTCGAGGCCGATAATCTCGATGGCGAGGTCAAATATATCGGGGTTGGGTCGCCCGGCTCGGTTAATGTCAAAACCGGCATTATTCAGGGCGCTTGTCCCAATATCCCCAACTGGGTCGGCTTCCATCTCCGCGACCGCCTCGCCGAACGTCTCAACCTCCCGGTGATTGTCGACAACGACGCCAACTGTGCAGCTCTGGCTGAATATCGTTTCGGCGCGGGGCAGGGGTATCGCCATATCATCTGCCTGACTATCGGTACCGGGATCGGCGGCGGGCTTATCCTCGATGGCAAACTTTATCATGGCGCCGATTATTCAGCCGGTGAGATCGGTCATATGCTTTTGACCGACGGAAATGATCTGGCGGACGATAAACGCTTTCTTGAATCGGTGGTATCCGCGCCGGCTATTCTGGCTGAAATGCGGCGACTGCTGTCGGAGAAAATGACACCTGCTTTTGAGTCCATTATAGGTAACGACCTCGAAAAGCTGACCATGCGCAAGATATTCAATGGCATCCGGCGTGGTGACCGCATAGCGCCGGAGATCTTCCGGCAGAAGGCGAAGGTTCTCGGTATCGCTCTGGCGTCGCTGATAAATGCCTTTAATCCGGAGCTGGTCATTTTGGGCGGCGGGGTCGCTGAAGGCGGAACGATATTCGTCGATATAGTCAGAGAGACGGCTATGGCCGAGTCCTTGCCGGTGGCGGCGGAGGCTCTGGCCGTGGTCCCGGCGAAGCTCGGTAATGCCGCCGGCTTTATCGGAGCCGCTTTTTTGGGAGCGGATGAGTAAGGGGCAAAGGCCCCATTTGGAAAAGTTATCGCGAGGTGGTCGTGACAAACCGAAGGCAGTGAGGATGATGCCGATGCGGTGATCAAGAGGAAATAGTGCAGGATTATGGCAAAATAAGGAAATATTGAGTTGACATGAGCCTCTGAATTCATAAATTGCAGGTCTTGATATTTTGAAATGCCACCCTAGCTCAGTTGGTAGAGCAACGGACTGAAAATCCGTGTGTCCCCAGTTCGATTCTGGGGGGTGGCATTTTTTTAATGCTAGCCACCGTAGCTCAGTTGGTAGAGCAGCTGATTCGTAATCAGCAGGTCTGCGGTTCGAATCCGCACGGTGGCTCATTTTTATGCCAGTATTTTCAAGCACGATATATGGATTGACTGGCGACAGCCAAAATCAGGCCCCTGCCTGCCTGCCAGTTTTTTTCATGCGGTCGGCTTGACAAGCTGCGTATATGTGTTATACTAATAATGAATCCACGTCTAATATCAACGTATAGGGGAGTACGATAATATGGACGTATCGTCTTTGCGAGCTTATCTGAAAAAGTATATCCGTCGGAACGACCCACGGCCGATTGAGAAACAGCAATCGAGCGATCAATTTGTTTTGGAATTGAAATCCGATCCGCCCTCTGATTCAGCGGTAGCGGAGTTGGATTCAAATCCGGACTCATCAAGCAAAATCGGAAAGTAATTATCATCACATCATCCGAATGGCTATGCACGTAGCTTGAGGTATGCCAGCCATAAAAAGCCATTTTGTATCCTTTTTTGACCCCTTTTGGTCTCCAAAATGGCTTACAAATGGGTTAAAATGGCTTAGAAATGGCTTTGTGAAAAGCTATGTTGTTGTCGTTCAACAATAATTTGGCTTTGTTTGCTCATTTTTGACAGGCAGAAGCCTGATTTTGGCTGTCGCGCGGATGACCAAACCAATTGCCGGAATTTGAGCCACAATATCTGGGGGTGTCAGATGCCCAAATACCACAAGAGATAGCTCTAAATTTGAAAATATCCTGGTAATTTATCGTCCTCCATTCATTTATCTGGAATTGGGTTCGTTTGCTCGTTTTTAAAGTTTTTTCTTTTTTGGCGGTCAGGAATCCATTCCTGCCCTCGATTAATTCCCGGGATTGCAGGGATCCCGGGCTACAAAACTGCTGTTTTTCAGGTCGGATACACATTTTATCTCCTCCTAAGCCGGCGCATGTGGACATACACCGGCCACGGGCAATATTGTAGTTTTCACCTAACCGGCAGGCAAGGGCCTGTTTTATGCTGTCGCCAAGATGACCTTAGACGAGTGCCTGAGGTTGTTGAAACCTCCCTCGCTTACTCGGGACCTTCGGCAGGGGTTTCGACCTACCTGGCTAAATGATAGTCTTCACTTAACCGGCGGATGCCAGAATCAACAGCGATTTACTCGCGAAATTGCAGGCAGAGTGGCGGGGGCCACTTTGATGCTGTCGCCGAGATGATCTGAGTTGAGTGCAAGGGCAGGGTGGCAGGGGCCGCTTTTTGGCTGTCGCGTGGATGATCAAACATCGCCAATTGAAGCAGATGCCTGTTTTCGATCCGTAGGGGCGCGGCCTCCGCGCCCGGGCGGGCCGGGAAACCCGGCCCCTACAATACCCATTGATCGATGGCAGGCGATATCCGGCTTTTGTCATTGACAAATATCTCCATTTAAGTATATTTCCATATAATCAGTTCTCATCCGGGCAAGCGCTATCGGTATTCATAGGTTATAAACGGTACCTATCCACGGGGGAGGCAGGCATGCGGAATATTATCACAATTCTCTGCGCGCTTCTAATGGCGCAATTCTCATTTTCCGCCACAATCCACGTCCCATCGGAGCAGCCAACAATTCAGGCGGGGATAGATGCGGCAGTGGATGGGGATACGGTATTGGTGGCAGATGGCACTTACATTGGGAACGGTAACCGGGATATTAATTTTGACGGGAAGAATATTGTTTTGATTTCAGAGAACGGTTCTGAATATGCTATTATTGACTGTGAGGGAGTCGCACGTGCGATTGGTTTAGCAAGCTCTCAGGATGCCACAACAACAATTGAGGGATTTACAATCAAGAATGGAGTAGGACGTGGAGGAGGAATTTACAGCAGTGGTTCCACGGCAAGGATATCTAATTGCGTATTCGCATATAACACGGGTGATTCCGGAGGGGCAATTTATTGCAATGGTGCGGGGTTATCATTAGTGGGGTGCACTTTTACAGAAAATACGGCATCAACAACTGGCGGTGCCTATACTGATAGATATGCTATGTCAACAATTGATTCATGCGTATTTTACTTAAATTCGGCAGGTAATGTCGGGGGGGGACTTCATTGTTCAAATTCTAACACGGTAGTTAAAAATTGCACATTCACTGCCAATATTGCTCCAAATGGTGGAAGTGGTCTGAACTGCAATTTGGCCGCTTATCCATCAATCCAAAATAGTATATTTTCATTTAACTATGGTGGTCATGCCGTCGGCTGTGAAGGTGCGGGGACACCATCATTAAGTTGTACAGATATCTTTGGGAACACGGGGGGAGATTGGACAGGCTGTATAATTAGTCAATTCGGTATTAACGGCAACATTTCTCTTGATCCTTGGTTCTGCGATCCTGATGCGTATGATTTTTCGCTGGATTATAATTCTCCCTGTGTTGGTGCTGGATCCGATGGCTCAAATATTGGCGCACTTGGTATTGGTTGCTCGGAACCTTCAGTTGTTACTGATATTGACATTGAAGGCGATATACAAAACGTCATTAGTCACATGCCAGAAATAGCCTGGGGCTTTTCTGATCCATCCAGTTTACCCTTGGGATCAACAGAAATTGAAGTCGGTAGCGATCAAGAATGGTCAGTTGCTGAGATGTGGAACCCGGCGCCGTTTGTTGGGCCGGATACTTTTGTTACCTACGCCGGGGCGGAGTTGATTGACGGGGAGACCTATTATCTCAGGCTGAGAGTTCATAATAGTCTGGCATGGTCAGAGTGGTATGAGATGTCATTCCGCATGAACAGCGTGCCGAGTAAGCCGGTGCTTCTATCTCCGGTCAATGGGGAGGTCGTTGAATCACCAATACCGTCGCTATACCTACAAAACAGTACCGACGTTGAGGGCGATCTGCTGACGTATGATTACTTCATATATGATGATTCGGAATATGTCTATGCAGAGGTTTCTGGTGTAGGGGAACAAGCCGACTCAACCGGATGGATGGTCGATGTTCCATTAATTGACAACATGCCCTATACGTGGACTGTCCGTGCTAATGACGGTTATGAGTATTCAGAATGGTCGTTGGTTGAATGGTTCTGGGTTAATTCAACCGAAGAATATCCGACTGAGTTCGACCTGACCTACCCGCCTGATACCGGGTGGGCGCAGGTGCATGATATCCCGACCGAATTTATTTGGGGGGAGTCGACCGATCCCGACCCGTTAGATGAAGTCTACTACCGCCTGATGGTTGCCATCGATTCCAATTTCAGCTTTGTCGCCACCTATGACAGTCTGACGCATAATTCGTGTACCGTCGCGGCCCTCGATTACGGGACGCATTACTGGTGGAAAGTATCAGCCTTCGATACCAAAGGGAATACGACCGAAAGCAATGGTGTTGCCGACTTTTTGACATGGGTATTAGGAGACGCGAATCAGGATACTCAGGTAAACGTCGGTGATGCGGTGTTTATGATAAATTACGTTTTCAAAGGCGGAGAAGCGCCTAATCCGCGCAAATGCGGTGATGTGAACGGCGATTGTGATGCCAATATTGGCGATGCGGTGTACCTTATCGCATATATCTTCAATGGAGGCGCGGAACCGGAAGTAGGTTGTTGGTCCCCGCCCGAGGTCAAGTAAGACACCCCAAAACAAGTTAGAGGGTGACGCCCAGGCAGGGTGGCGAAGCCACTTTTTGGCTGTCGCGGGGATGATCTGACCATGTCGCAGGGTCATTCGCCTGCGGCGAATCCATACGGAAAGGACCCTGCGAAACAGCGGATCTGAGTTGGGTGGCGGGGGCAGGCAGGGGCCTGTTTTAAGCTGTCGAGGTGGCAGGGGCCACTCTTGGGCTGTCGCAGAGATGATCTGAATTAATTGCCATTGTAAACGCTGGGGCAGACGGGACGTCTGCCGCCCACAAAACACAGTTAATTGCCATTGTAAACGCTGGGGCAGATCCGCCGCGGCGGACCGCCGACATTACGGCCGTAAAATAAGACACCCCCAAACAAGTTTGAGGGTGCCACCCAGGTGAATAGGCGCGAAAAAGGTGAGCGAATTAACGTCAAATTTACTACATAGTTAAATCGTAGTATATACGAGAAGAAACGGATTACTACTTCAAGTTACCGCATGTATCATAAGCCGAACTTGATCTGACAGTGGATGTCACGCCTTTTGAGTTTAGCAGCAGGAGATCAAATGAAGAGAGAAAAACTATCCGGGGAAATTCCTGAAAAAGGTCGGAAAACTGCCTGGTCGCTGTACGGGTTGCAAACGCTCTATCCGACACGATTCGGGCGGGTGGTCGGTCGTATCCTCGACGGACGATATCTACTGGTTGGCAGCACCGCCAAAAAGAACCAGGAAAACAGCTCGGCTGAATAGTCTGCCATCGCCAATCAAGTAGGGGGAGTCGCCTTCACTTGAGGGGGTAGGGCTATCAATTATATATACTTATAAATCTGAAAAGAGTATTGGCCTCGTCCCATAGAGTATGGGTGACAGGGCATACTCAAAATGAATAAAATATTATGAGAAGAGTGGTTTATAATACCGATTCAAATCGGTAGTCGAGACACCGGCCAGATGGCCGTTATGTTGAGACAAAAGAGGAGCGTAAAGTTCGGATATTTATAGCCGATATATAGACTGCAGCAAGAAATCGAATTGTAGGTCACCGTCGACAATACTGAGATGAATTCATGATTTTATGCAACAACCAAATTGATGCGAGAGGCTGATATGAGTGAGAGAAGAACCAGTAAACGGTGGAAAACCTCCGACTACTCCAGAGAGAAAAAGAAATACTCCGGCAAATTCTTCAGTATCCATAACGGCACCGATAACGAATTCGTGGGATACCTGATCGATATATCTTCGGAAGGGATGATGATTCTCAGCAAAAGGGTTTTCCCAGAAGGGGAGGCGTTACGGCTGAGAATTAATCTTCCGCAGGAGATCAAGGGCAGCGACGAGTTGATGGTTGAGGCTCGAAGCGCCTGGTGCGAAAGAGACACCAATCCCGAATATCACCGGATCGGTTTTTCGTTTACCTTCACCTTCCCTCATCACAATGATGTTATCGAACTGTTGTTCAAGGAAGAAGAAAAGGCCGAGCAGAAAACGGAGCAGCAAGCCCCGACCGCAACTGAATAAAAATCAGAGAGTCCGCAAAGAGATTATCCAAAGAAACACCCGCCGCCATATAACAGGTCGGCGGGTGTTTATATTTCGCCACAAATACTTTTATAGCTTGATGAGTTCCACCCGGCGATTGTTGGCCTTGCCTTCCGGGCTGGTGTTGTTGTCCAGCGGATTAGCCTCGCCCCAACCCTTCGATTCCAGCCTTTCGGCAGCGATGCTGTATTTGGAGATGAGGTAGTCGCGCACGGAATTGGCGCGATTCTGCGACAACGTCTTATTATGCTCGTCGCCGCCGTCGCTGTCGGTATGTCCCTCTATTGACAGCCGCAAATCCGGATCATCCTCCAGCACCCGCCCGATATTCTTTAGAGTCCTGAAAGATTCAGCCTTGATGACATAGGAGTCCTGGTCGAAGAGGATACCGTGGGTGACGATTTTGCCGGTCTCATCGAGCTGTTCCCGCATCGTCTTGCCGCCCTCGGCAAAGCGGAATCCTCGGAAGAGGGTGGGGTTTTTCTGATCGCGATACGGCCGGAGGTACAGTCGAAATGCGACCGGATTGAAGTTCTCGATTTTCGGTACATTGGCCACCCGCTCATTGTCGATATAACATTTCAGGGACCGGTTGGTGGCCATAATACGCATGATATGGACACCCCTGGTAAGTTTCACCGGGAGTCCTTTGTTGGAGATGGTTTTGCCGCCGACCACCAGCCAGGTATCCTGACCGACAGTACCGAATTCGGCGATCTTACTATCACTGGCATCCATCCAATGAATATAGTAATAGTTGCCACCCTTCTTAGGATCGGTATGATAGAATTCCATTTCCACAGTATACTGATCCGGAAATTGCCCGGCAGGGATTTTGGGTCGGATGAATCCATCATCGGTGGCCAAAATCCAATACTCCTTGTTCAACCGTGCGACTTCATATACGCCTTTATCCAGGGACCAGCGAAATGGGAATTCGCCTTCTTCCTCATTCTTCATATCATCGTAATAGATTACCCTGTTGCCGGGGATAAAGTCATATTTGGTGTAGAGAGTCATATCCTCGGCTGCAGGAGCAGCCGGGGGAGCGGCGGGAGTTGTCGTTGATGTTGCGGTTGCAGCCGGTGTCGAACCGGTTGGGGCGGGTGCGGCATCGCCGGTCTTTTGATCGCCGCCGTAATCGGTGGTGTATTGTCCCTTCCCCTGATAGCGGTAGTATTCGTCGGGTGTTTCTTTGACGATTTTTTCGACCGTCTTAGCCAGCATGGCCCGAATAGCTTTTTCCATCGGTTCATTGGAGTAGACGCCGAGTCCGCCGGCCAGCGCAATATCTTCGGTCCATCCGCCGCCGCCCATGTCAGCTTTCCATTTGGAGGATTTGGCCTCAATTGAGGTTGCCTTTAGAATTCGCCGGGTGCGGATATCGATTAGTTTGATATCCATGATGATTTTGGCCGATTTCTTTTTGACTCCGATTTTGCCGAAAGCTTTCTTCTGAAGTCCGCCGAGAGCACCTCCGCCGCCGCCGGCATCGGGTTCAAATGCGGTTACGGCTCCGGTCACCAGAAGATCGGCGCCCTCCATGAGGCCTTTTTCAGGACCGCGACCGTCTTCAACATACCCGGACTGGGCCAAATCTATTTCGTCGACCAATTCTTCAACCTCTTCCTGGCTGGCCAGTACGATAAATTTGTCTGTATTGGTCAAGGCTGTGGACAGCATTTCGCCGACCGCTGCGGCCATATCGTAGGTGCAATGATCGGCCTTGGCTTTGATTTTTCCGATGGTGATTCGTGCTTTGTTGCCCTGATAAGTGAGATTGTCTTTGATGTCGGCCTGAACGAAGGCCGAAGCGAATAGCAGCCCGATAATCAGACCGGCTAATCCTCCCCGAATGCAAAGATGTCGCATTCTTTTACCCCTTCCATGATCGAGTATGTTGAATTGTATATGATCCGTTCTGCAATTAAGGATAAATTAGACATGATTTAATCCGGAGTCAATAAATATCTTCTCAGTCCGATTGAGAGCCTGGTCGGTTAATGAGGGATTTGAGCGTCTTTTGGGAGTCCCGGAAAAAAGTATTGCTCAAAACAAAGGGAGAGTGCGTCTTTAATTTCTAAGAGGATCATAGTCGGGTTTTGGGAGGAAAAGGTTTGACAAATGGCGTAAATCTCCTTATCATTGGCGGTTGTATTTACTCGGAATATCGACACTTGAGGAGGATTTTCCCCAGATGGCTATGACGACAGATAAATTACGGAATATTGGGCTGGTGGGACAGCGCGGGTCCGGTAAGACGACTCTGGCCGAGGCAATGGCATTTTCCGCTGGCGTTACCAATAGACTCGGAAGAACCGAAGACGGAACCACAGTTTCCGATTATACCGAAGAGGAGAAGGCGCGTCAGACATCATTGAATTTGTCGCTGCTCCATTGTTCCTGGAAAAACAATAAAGTGAATATCCTCGACCTGCCGGGTCATATGGATTTTATCGGTGATGTTATGTCCGGTCTGGCAGTAGCCGATGCCGCCGGAGTAGTAATAAATGCCTCGAGCGGGGTGGAAGTCGGAACGCTCCAATATTTCCATCATGTCGAGAAAGACAATAAGCCTGCGATTTTTGTTATCAATCGCCTCGACAAGGAGAATACCGATTTTGCGATTAATTTGTCGTCAATGCAGGAGGCCTTCGGCAGCAAAGTGATTCCGGTCCAATTACCGATCGGTAAAGCCGAAAATTTCAGTGGTATTGTCGATTTGATCAAGATGAAGGCGATCACTTTCGATGAGAAAGGCAAGCAAACGGAGGGCGATATTCCGAGTGATATCAGCGCCGAAGCGGAAAGCGCTCGCGAAAAGATGGTGGAGAGTATTGCCGAATCGAATGACGATCTTTTGGAGAAATTTTTCGATCAGGGCAGTTTATCCGATGATGAAATCGGCAGCGGGTTGAAGAAGGGGATAGCGTCGGGGTCGATATATCCCGTGCTCCTCAGCGCCGCGACATCTAATTTAGGCGCCTCCGCGATACTTGATTTTGTCGTCGAATATCTTCCGTCACCGGCGGAAGTGGCCAGTGTTAAGGCCAAGAGCGATAGTTCTGACGAAGAAGTTGAAATTTCCTGTTCGTCCGGTGATTCTGCCGCCGTTTATGTCTTCAAGACCATTTCTGAGCAGCATGTCGGCGATTTGAGCCTGGTAAAAGTTTTTGCCGGAAAGTTATCTTCCGGATTGGATGTGGTCAATGTGCAGAAGGGGTCTGAGCGGATCGGCCAGATATACGAAATCAACGGCAAGGAACGGAAAGAAGCCGACGGCGCCAATGCCGGTGATATTGTAGCCCTGGTAAAGCTGAAAGATACTCATACCGGGAATTCTCTCTGTGCCAAAGATCGCCGGGTTATTCTTCCCGAGCCGGACTATCCGGAACCGGTCATGGATATGACAATCAGGCCCAAATCCAAAGGCGATGATGAGAAGATGGGATTGGGCTTGAACAAGATCAATGAAACCGATCCGACTTTCAGGGTTGTCCAGGACCCGGCCTTGAAGCAGACACTGCTCTTCGGGCAGGGTGACGCTCAGATTGATCTTATCGTGGAGAAGCTGAAAAGCCGATTCTCGGTCGAGGTGGAGCTGGATCGTCCGCGTATTCCTTATCGGGAGACAGTCAAGGGCAAGTGTGAAATTCAGGGGAAATACAAGAAGCAGAGCGGTGGGCGCGGTCAATACGGTGATTGCTGGCTGCGGATTGAGCCGTTGGAAAGAGGCGGCGGATTTGAATTCGCCGATCAGGTCAAAGGCGGCGTTATTCCGGGAAAATTCATCCCGTCGGTGGAAAAGGGCGTGGTGGAAGCGATGCACGAAGGTGTTCTTTGCGGAGCTCCGGTAGTTGACACCAAGGTAGTGGTTTATTTCGGTTCATATCATGCTGTTGACTCTTCCGATATGGCTTTTAAGGTGGCAGCCTCGATGGGGTTCAAAGATGGGTACGTGAAGGCCAAACCGGTTATCCTCGAGCCGATTTACGAAATTGCGGTAATGGTGCCAGACGATTATACCGGTGATGTGATGGGGGATATATCCTCCCGTCGGGGAAAAATAATCGGAATGGACCCCTTGGGCAAAATGCAGCGGGTCCGGGCCAGCGTGCCGCAGTCGGAATTATATAAATATTCGGTCGATCTCCGTTCCATCACACAGGGACAGGGAGTTTACAGCCGGACGTTTTCGCGTTACGAGGAAACGCCGCATGAAATTTCGTTGAAACTGCAGGAGGAATACAAGGCTTCGAAACAAACCGAGTCTCAATGATTTTTTAGGTTAGCGGCGGTGATACCGTCCACATCCTGGTTGTTTTTTTGAGGTAATAAAAGGTAATTTCTATTGACAAAAGTGAGGTAAAACTCCTTATTGGGATAATTATAAAAGAGCCCGGGTGCAAGAAGCCCGGATTGAAAACCGAGAGAGGTAGAAATAGGGATATGGTTATGAAACGTGTGATTCAGTCGGTCGTAATTCTGACGGTATTACTTTGTTCTTCGCTGGCTTTTGCTCAGTATGAGGATGAATCGTATATTGAGGGTTATGTCGGAGCAAATTACACCCTTCCGATGGGTTATCTCAAGAACGACCTCATTCCGGACAGCCTTAATGCCGAAGCCGGTGTCGGTTTCGATATCGGAGCCGGTTATTATGTGAAATCAAATATGGTGGTCGGACTGTATTTTAATTTACGCAACCTGACTGCCCAAGAGTTGGACCTGAACCATCGCGTCTATGAGTTCGGAACCTACGGCAAATATTACTTTTTTGATTTGTCGGAAGGATCATTCTCGCCCTACTTGAAGGTGACGGCCGGATTGAATTTCAGTAAACTGGTCACCATCGTCGAAGGTGAAACCGGTCCGGCGTTCAGAGAATTGTCCCTGGATCCTACCATCGGTACCGGCGCCGCCCTCGGAATTTATTACAAGACCAATGAATACGGATCTCTTTTTCTTGAAGCCGCTTACAATTACGACTTCACCGATGGTGTGGCGGGCGAATTCAAGGGAATCGATTACGAGTGGAAAGAGAATAATCAGTATCTGATGCTCAAAGTCGGAGTGCAGTTTAATATCGGCCCCAAAGAATAAAAGTTTGCCACAATGCAAAAAAAACCTTTCCTCTGTATGGAGGAAAGGTTTTTTTATATAGACAAGGCAAAACAGATGGCCGGGACGTTATGACCAAAATAATGATTATTGACGATGAGGCGGCACAGCGGGAAATGCTGGCCGGATTTCTCAAGAAAAAAGGGTTTGAGGTTGAGATTGCATCGGGCGGCGCCGAAGCTCTGGAGCGATATCCCGATTTCTTCGCGTCGCTGGCGGTGTCAGATATGAAAATGCCGGATATGGATGGTCTGGAACTCCTTGTAAAGCTTCGCGAGCTTAATCCGTTTATTCAAGTAATTATGCTAACTGCTTACGGTACAGTAGAAAACGCTGTAGGGGCGATGCGGATGGGAGCATATGGTTACCTGACCAAGCCGGTTAACCTGGAAGAACTTCTGATCAATCTGAAAAAAGCATCGGAACAGAATCGATTGATTACGGAAAACGATCTTTTGCGGCGAACGATGGCTGATATGGCTGATATTCCTGAAATGATCGGAGATTCGGCGGAAGTGATGCGTGTTCGTTCCATGGTTTCACGGGTCGCTCCTTCTGACTCATCAGTGCTGATAACGGGGCCGTCGGGATCGGGCAAGGGGTTGGTTGCGAATATAATCCACGAGTTGTCTTCGCGCCGGGAGAAAAACTTTGTTCAGCTAAATTGTGCCGCCTTCCCGGAAGCGCTATTGGAGTCTGAACTTTTCGGTCATGAAAAAGGGGCCTTTACGGGGGCCGACAAGAAGCGGGCCGGGCGATTTGAACTGGCAGACGGCGGGACGATATTCCTCGATGAGATAGGGGATATGTTGCCGCCGATGCAGGCCAAACTGCTCCGTGTTCTGGAAGACGGCAGTTTTGAATCGCTGGGGTCGGAGAGGTCAAAGAAAGTGGATGTGCGTGTGATTTCCGCCACCAATCATGATCTGGAGAAGTTGATTGTTGAGAAGAAATTTCGACAGGACTTGTATTTCCGGATCAATACGGTGGGGATCGAGTTACCTCCTTTATCGCAGCGGGGCGGGGATATAATGAAACTGGCCGAGCATTTTCTCGATCGATATTCCAGAAAAATGAAAAAGAAAGTATGGAGTATATCCGATGAGGCGGCGGCCAAACTGATGTCTTATAACTGGCCGGGGAATATCCGCGAATTGCAGAATATAATTGAGCGCGCGGTAGTGTTGTCGACCGATGATACGATACGGTCTGAGGATTTACCGGGTATCGTTCAGACCTGGGTTTCGGAGACTCCTTTCCGGAAGGTAAGTTTGAGTGAGATTGAGAAGGATCATATCTCGGCTGTTCTTCGGGCTGAAGAGTGGAATATGCAGAATTCGTCCGATATCCTCGGGATACACCGTAACACTCTGCGCCAGAAGATCAAGGACTATGACCTGAAGCCTGATAAATAGGATTTCAATGGCTATTGGGAAAGCCGTTTACGGCCGAAGTTCGATTTTTGAAAAAGCTATTGCGAATTATCGTTAATTTCGTAATACTCACGAGTAAAGTTCTTTTGATATTATGGCGATTTCTTAATATAGAGGAACAGATTATAGTGTGCAGACGATGGACGATATAAAACTATCTTTATCTCAGGTCGGTCCCTCCGGTGAATTGTCTATAATCCGGATAGATGGTGTCGTGGATACGATTACCGCTTCGGAGCTGGAAAATGTGATCGAAGGGCTGCTGGGGCAGGATCGATATAAAATAATTGTCGACCTGGGCGGAGTCGAGTATATCTCGTCGGCCGGCTGGGGCATATTTGTATCCAAAATACAGGAAATCCGCGATCATAGCGGCGATATCAAGCTGATCAACATGATCCCGAATGTTTATGAAATCTATGAATTGCTGGAATTCGAGCATATCATTCAGGCCTTTGATACCATGGATCAGGGTAAGAAGGCGTTTAATCTTCCTGCCGGGGGGGACGGCGGTGGCGAGAAGGTCTGGAAGACGGAAGAGAAGATAATTGCCGAAACCGGTTCCACTTTTCAGTCTGCCTTTTCGCCGGGTAATAAGGGAAAAGCCGGTACAAATTACGGATTAGGCAGAACGGCTGTTGCTTCCCCATCCTCGAGCGATGACTTAATTTTGGGATTGCTGATCGAGGATCCGTTCAGCTCCATTTCGGAACTGGTTGAGCAGGCCAATGAGGCGGCTCCCGCATTTGAACTTGGCTGGTGGGAGGTGTTTAAAATATTACGCCGCAACCGGCTTTTAAGGCATCGTTCTCGTTTCCGTTTCGCACGTCGGCAGAGCCGTCGTTAAATATCGTCAGTTATTGAATCTCACATCATATTTATTTGGCAGTTGGCAGCGATACTCGTTTTCTGCCAAATTTAATTTAGCCGCTTTCTTCTTTCGGATTTGAGCTGATACCACGTATAATATTCCGTTGGATGTGAAACGGTTTCGGCGCGTCATAAATATATGTGTGAAAAGGGCTCCGGAGAGCCGGGATGGTTGCAATAAGAAAAGCCGGCTTGACTTTCAGGTATTTCATGTTACTTTAGGGATAGGAGATGGGATAATCGCCCCTTAAGTTATATATGGCATATAAATTTCTGATGGTACTAATATGCGTCGCATTAGCCATATTAGCCGCAACTCCTGTCCTGGCAGGAGACAATGGTATCGTGACCGCGGCGATCAGGCCGGGTCATGTCATGATTCTTGCCAAGAGCGGGTATGTACCCGATATTCATTCGCTTCTTCCCGATATTCCCCTGACCGATTTGAAGGCTTACGGCAACTGGAAGATCACCAGCCTGGCTGAGCATACTTCGATGCGGAGCGCTTATGACAAGGGCACAGGTTCGTCGCTTCTCGATGAGATTTATATTTTATCGTTTCCCGATACCGTCGAGGTGACGCAGGTTTTGTCTCGTATTCAGGGTCATCCCGAAGTCCTGTATGCCGAGCCTGATTATAGGGTGGAGTTATTTTCCTGGCCGACCGATTCACTTTTCTCGCAGCAATGGTATTTGCATAATACCGGTCAGGAATTTTACGCTATTGACCGGATTGTCGGGGACAGTAATGACGTTCTTTATATCAAGACGGGATTGCCGGGTGAGGATGTAAACCTGGCACCGGTTTTTGACGATCCCCCGGCCGAAAGTGTGACGGTCATTGTCGGGGTGATTGACACCGGGATAGATTATGATCATCCCGATCTGGTGGATAAGATCTATTACAATTCGGCTGAAATACCGGGGAATGGGGTGGATGACGATCATAACGGGCTGATCGACGATTACCGGGGCTGGGATTTTTCGGGAGATACGATCAACGTTTTCAACCTTGATGGCGATAATGATTGTACCGATTCGATCGGGCATGGAACCCATGTCGCGGGGCTGATAGCAGCTATCCAGAATGAAATGGGTATTGTCGGTTATCCGGGTCGGATCGAGATTTTACCGGTTAAAATATTTCCCAACGCTTTCCAATCTGTTTCGATCGCGGCAATCATTTATACCGCCGATATGGGCGCCAGGATAATGAATCTGAGCTGGGGCTTTCCGTTCGATTCTCATATCCTGAGGGTGGCTTTACAGTATGCGGTTGAGCGGGGCAGCATCCCGGTGGCGGCAGCCGGCAATTTCGGCACCAGCGCCCCGACATATCCGGCCTCTTTCCCAGAGACCTTCGCGGTGGGGGGAACCAATTCCGACGGTTTCATGACTTATTTTTCGACCTACGGGCCGTTTCTTGATATTGTGGCTCCGGGGCGAAATATACTTTCTCTGCGGGCGGCGGGTACCGATTTATATTTTCCCGACGAGCCGGATGTGCGCATAATCGATGAAAAATATATCCTGGCTGACGGGACGTCGATGTCGGCGCCGCTGGCAGCCGGAGCCGCGGCGATGCTGTGGTCATTCAACCCCGGATTGGAACCGGATAGGTTAATGGATATTCTGCGTCAGTCGGCGGATGATTTACTCGATCCCTGGGATGATGGTCAGGAACTTCCCGGTTATGATACCCTTTCGGGTTGGGGGCGGCTGAATGTCGGCCGGGCGTTTGAAATGGCTCAGGCTCCATCAGTATATATGACGTCACCGCTGGCCAATGAAATCGTATCGGGAGAAATTGCAATCGGTGTGGCTTCGACGGGCGGCTATGACGGGCCGGCCGACCTGTATTATGGAGAGGGGAAAGGGCCCAAGAGCTGGACTCTTTTGTATCATACCGAGGCGGTGGAGGAGACCGATTCCTTTTTTATCTGGGACAGCGATGCCCTGACCGGATATTTTACGCTTCGGCTGGAATCATCAAACGGGGCCGATGAAGTCAATTTCCGGTTGATCAATGGTGAAATTGTAAAAATCACAAGGCCGGCCGATGGCGAAGAGGTCAAATATCTGGTCGAGATTTATGCCGATATTTATGGCGCCGAATATGATTCGGCCATCGTCTCGTATCGAGCCGAAGGCGATGCCGTTTATACACCGCTGACGACCACCACCAGGTTGTTTTTCGATGATTTGATTTACGAATGGCCGATTTTCAGCGTTTCTGAGGGGTTTTATTATATCAAACTGGAAGCGTATATCGACGGAAGTCTGTCGGTCGACTCGATCGGGATTCAGGCGCTTTCGGCGATGCATACCGGTTTTCCGGTTTATATGGATGGTTATTCCGGGTTTTCACCCGGGGTGGCTGATATTGACGGGGACGGGTTTAAGGAAATCGCAATCGGTTGTCAGCGGGGATTGTATGCTTTCAATCATGACGGTATGCTGCTTGATAATTTCCCGGTACTAACCGATCTGGACATGCGGGCGATGCCTGCTTTCGACGACATCGACGGCGACGGATTGGATGATATTATTATCATCGGTCAGAATGTTGTCGCCTGTTTTAATTACCTCGGGCAGGCGCTCCCGGGATGGCCTCGTGAGGCGGCGACCGGTATGACTTTCTTTTCGCATCCGACGGCGATGTTGACGGAATTATACGATAATGCCGATTCCGCCATTATTTATATGAACAAGTACGGCGAGGTTCATGCCTATAAGTATTCCGGAGATTCTTATTTTTATTCTCTGGGCGGGCTGTTCACCACCCTGGATCCGAATATCAACGACACTTCGCTGTTCACCGGATTGACCCTGCCGGTTGTCACCGCCAGCGATCTGGACGGGAGCGGAACGACGGAAGTTGTCGCTCTTTACAGCACCTCAATTCAATCGTCGGGAATTTATATATGGAACGGGCGGAACGGATTGCCGCCATTTGACTGGGAAACACCACTGGCGCTGAGAATCAGGCAATCATATGGTGGGATGATGGCCGATGTGAATGAGGACGGCGATCTTGAAATAATTTTGTCCGGAATGGATACGACTACCACTCTCTCCCTCTGGGTTATCGAAAACGGCCGGGAGAATTTGCCCGGATGGCCGATTAGGATGCCGGAATTGGATGGTTGGATCGGAACGGCTCCGGTTTGCGTCGACATCGATGGCGACGGATCGAAGGAGGTTGTGGTCGCCTATTTCAATTATGATATCGGCCGGATATATGCCTTTAATGCCGACGGGACGCCCTATGTCGAAAACCCCGCATTACCGTACGGCCAACTTCTGACTACCTCGACGACCCTGAGCAATGTGATCGTGACCGATATTGACGGGAACGGTATTCCCAATATAATCAGCCGTGGGGGGTATATTTTCCCCAATACCGGCTATGAGCGGATTTTTGCCTGGGAGCCCAACGGCGACGTTACGCCGGGCTTTCCGATAGTTACGCCGACTCCGATGAATGAAGTGGTTTCAACTCCCTTTACTCCGGTAATCGCCGACCTGGAGAATGACGGCATGCTGGAAATGATTATGGCCGGAGATAATCGGAACCTGTTTGTCTGGGATCTCGGAGTTCCTTATGATTCGACTGAAATGGTCTGGCCCAAATTTCTACGGGACAATAAAAATACGGGGATCAATCCTAATCGGGCCGATCCTACCGCTGTCGACGATCAGATATCCGTAATTCCCGATCGTTTTGAGATACTGGGTAATTATCCCAATCCGTTTAATCCCTCGACCACGATCGAATTCAGCACCACCCGGACGCTTGAGATAAAGCTGGAAGTATTCAATGTTCTGGGCCAAAAGGTCAAGACGCTTATTTCAGGCGCTTATCCCGCCGGAGTTCATCAGATTGTCTGGGATGGGACCGATAATGAGGGGGATGAGGTTGCCACGGGTGTCTATTTTGCCCGGCTGAGGGGAGAAGAGAGTCAATCAACGAGAAAGATGATGTTACTGCGATGAAAAGATTACTCTTGGGAATATTGTTGTCGCTTGTAGCTGTAGCCGGTGCAGCGGCTGACGATTTTATCTATCAGGGGTCGTTCCTGTGGAACAATATCAGGGCTGTGGCGCATAGCGGAAATTTTCTATTTTGCGCTTTCCATGACGGCATCGGAACGGTTGACCTTTCCCAGGATTTTAACAAAAAGAAATTATATTCGACGTTGGAGTCATTCGAGATACCACGTCGTCTTCATATGTTCGGCGATATCCTGGTGGTTGAGAATGAATCGGGGGTGATCGATCTTATCAATGTTTCCAATCCGGCGGAGATGACATTTCTCGGGTCCTTCTCACCCGGATATGAAATATACGACCTGGAAATGCTGGGCGATTATCTCTATGCCGCTATTGAATATGACGGTCTGGTTCGATATGATATTTCAGATCCGGGCGATATTCGATTCGATGACAGCAACATGGTCGGAATCAGGGTGATTCAGCTTGATGTCGAGGATTCCCGTTTATTTGTCCTGGATGATTATAACGGCATTCTTATCTATGAACCTGATACAGCCGGAATCGGCGATCCTGTTTCAGAACTGCTTTTGCCGCAACAGGCGATTTCATTTATTGTATTTAACGATACCATTTATGCCGGATTGAAGCCGAGCGGATATATGGTCGGAGCGGTGACCGATATTTATAATCCGCTATACCTGGGTGCCCGCGCATCGTTTATCCGAGGTGATTATATCACCGGGACATCGCGGGGGTTGGTTTTCGCCAACAGTATCAGCGGTTTTGAACTTTTATACGATAGTGACAGCCTGCCGGGGCAATTATTTCCGATCGAGGGAATTCAGGGTTATCCCGAGGTTTACAGTTTTGACGGCCGCGACTATGTCGTTTATCCTCATGATCAACGAGGTTTTGTCGCGTTTGATATTGGGGACCCGGACTATATCGATCTCGATTATCCGCATCTGATTTATGCTTCTCCGGGGCCGATTACTCAGGTGAAATTCATTCATTCCCGATTGCATGCCATCGGGATATACAACTGGTATGAAATTTATGATCTGTCCGATCCGGACCTGCCGGTTCGGTCGGGAAAGATAATCAATCCACCCTATCGACCGATCGGAATGTGCGCCAAGGGCGATACTTTGTTTATCGGCGATCTGGCCACCAATACTTTTTTCCCCGCTGTCGATAACGGGTTTGGCGATCCCTATGCCATAATGCCTTTTTTCAGTGTTGTCGATTCGGTGGGGCGACCTGAAATAATCCCGGATTATTTCGGGGATATGGATCTCATTTACTTCCTCGATGAGCATCATTTGAACGGTTCGGCGCGGAACGCGTCTATTGCAGTGGCGAATGTCCTGCGGTGGAGTTTTCCGACCGGAGTCACGGCGGTGGTTTTTGACAGCACCCTGTTTTACAGGGTCAGCAGCAAGGGAATCCTTTTTATCAGCGAGATCGACGATGATTTCAATTTGGTCAATCTGGCTCAGATAAGTTTAAGCGGCCGGGTAAATGATATGTTCAAGAAGGATAACCTGCTGTATATGGCGGCTGATGGAATCAAGACCTATGATCTGACCGATCCGTTGTCGCCGGTGCTGATCCATACGGCGTCGGAACCGGGAACAACATATGAGATAAATCAATTCGATTCCTGGCTGATTGCCGCGGCCCGCAGTGGTATCTATATTTACGATATCTCAGGCGGAATCCCGGAGCTTCTGTTTTCCGGAGGTGATCGGGCGGAGATGGTCGCCTATGATGATCATACCATTGTTGCCAGCGACAGCTTTTCGGTCAAGATTTACACTCTTCCGGCCACCGGAGTCGATGAAAATTTGCCGATATCGTATGATCTGAGCGGTCCCCGAATATACGGTTATCCTAATCCATTCAACCCGGAAATAAAGCTGGTTCTGGAGAATTTCGGGAGCAGGACCGGACATTTGACGGTCGATGTTTATGATATTCTCGGTCGTCGTTTGAGGCGGTTGCCGGTGGTTGTCGATGGTCCTGCGCGGCTTGATGTTCGCTGGGACGGGCGCGATGAGGAAGGGCGGCCGGTATCGAGTGGCGTTTATTTTTTCCGGGCCGGTGAGGACTCTGAACAGGCGGTGTTTAAGGCGGTTTTATTGAAATAAGTTCGCCCTTTATTCCTTGCGAAGTGTATATATTCAAAAGAATGGTGAAGTGTAAATAAAACCTTGACAATGGCCTGCTGTTTTTCATTATTGAGACAAAGCTGCAGGAGGTAAATTGTGAAAAGACAAGTATGTATTGCACTAGCGTTTTTATTTATGTTTTCGCTGATAACCGTTCCGGTTCAGGCGAAAAAGGCAGGTGAAGTCAAAGACAAAGTTTACACCGATTTTACCTATGCATTTTCTTTTAGTATCCCAGGGAAATGGTCGGTTCAGGTAAAGAAATCCAAATCGCCTTTGCGTCTGTCGATGGAGGAGAGATCTCCGGTTCCGCCACAGCAATTCCAGGGTGAATTGCGAGATTATATGCAAATCCCGATGATTAAAGTCCTGGCGGACACCACTTCTTTGACCTGCGATCAATTTGTTAAGAATATGTTGGACGATGAATTCAAGTCCAAACAGAAAAAGTTTTTCATGAAATCTCTGAATCTGATTTCCAAGCCTCATGATATTCTGAAGCAGAGTGATATGACTTTCGCCGGCTCCAAGGCGATTATGATCGAGGCGCGCCAGCCATACTCTATGGAGGTATCGAAGCGTGGGGGCGATGATGCCTCGGATCGCGGATCAGATCGGGCTGATGTGATCAATGATAATAAATCCGGGGCGATATTCTTAACTGTGCGCGATGGTCATGTTATCATTTTCCATATGATTTGCGAATATAAGACGAGCCTACCTCTCATGGGGGTGTTTAACAACCTCGTCAAGAGTCTTAAATTCAACGAGGAAGGCTGATCGCCGCCGGCCCAAGTATTTCCATTTTCGGCTGACAGTAGTTCCCGACACGATTTGCATTCCCGCCCTGGGCACACCCCGGGGCGGGCTGTTTTATATTGACTGGTCGGGGGTTTTCTATTATATAAAATATCTGGTATATTCCGCCCGTATCAAGGAGGATATATGTGGGTCGTCAGGACAATTCTGATTGTTGCTGTTTTTGTCGTGCTTCTCGGGTTCGGTATTTACAATGCCGGTGAAAAGGTGTCGGTCACGATTCTCAATACGCGTTATATAAATGTGCCGCTTATCGTTGTGACATTCTGGTCCTGTGTCTTCGGCCTAATGGTGTCGATTCTTCTTTTTATTACGGTTTATTTCAAACAGGTCGGAGATATCCGGCGTCAGAAGCGGGTCAATGATTCCCTGAGCGCGGAGATCGCCGCCCTGCGCAACCGTCCGATTGAGGAGACGGATGACAAATTTCTTCTCTCTGATAAGGAAGGCAGCCAATGACGCAGGCAGTTATACTTTTGGCCATTGCCCTGGCGGTTGCTTCCGGGATCGCTTACTACTACTATCGCAGGACGCAGCCGAGTCAGGATACGCCCGATCTTGAGAGTTATATCGAGGGATTGAAGGC
>DAOUTW010000092.1 GCA_030668485.1 Candidatus Zixiibacteriota bacterium | reverse complement strand
TCATATGCCTGAATATAAACGCCGCGAGCGCCCGGTAATGTGAAATCGTCCTGTGCCATACATACGATGAACACAAAACCATTATCCTTATTGGTCGCAACCTGACGACCCATCGATCCATTATGCTGGTAATCGTAAGTGGTCAATCCTGCCACATTACCTGGAGAGTTGGTCGGGGGCTGATCGCGCACAGTGAGAGGAATATTGGGATTCGAAGGCGGCCTGGGTCCGCTAAGGCGTTCAAAAGGAATCACATATTTGGGTGCGCGATCCAATTTGAAGGTAGTACGAGCCTGTGAATTATCGGCGGCCGTGCAAACAAGCGGTGATAACAGAAAACATGTGAGAAGTGCCGCCCGGAATACCTTGATTATGCCCTTCTGCATAATTGTACTCCTTTTAATGATTTTACAACAACAAATAATACCCCAACACTTTTGGTAAGGTAATCTAACAATAATATACTTATATATCCTATTTATTGTCAAGAGATATTATTATTATACATTATGATTATTATACTTCGGAGATTATTTCTTATTTGGCACAAGTGTTTCCTAAAGCAGGTGGCAACATTGGGATAATCTCAAACTGCCCCCTGGCGGCTGGGTGCCTCACCGCTTGCGGTGAGATCCCATTCTCAATATCGCGAATGTGATGTTTACATACAAAAAAAACCCGGCCAAATGACCGGGCTTTAGTGATTTAATATGTGGTGATTAATGACTTACAATAATCCCGCGACCGCCTCAGCCATTTCGAGACTGGTATTGCTGCCGCCCATATCGTACGTCTTGACCTTGCCCTCTTTGATGACTGTGGCAATCGCACTCTCCAGCCGGTCGCCCATCTCGGTCTCGCCCAACCAATCCAGCATCATCTTGACCGACAAAAACATCGCCGTCGGGTTGACCTTATTCTGTCCGGCATACTTCGGCGCCGAACCATGCGTCGGCTCGAAAACCGCCACCTTGTCGCCAATATTGCCCGAACAGGCAAATCCGAGTCCGCCGACCAACTGCGCGCAGAGGTCGGAGACAATATCGCCGAACATGTTGCTGGTCACCAGTACCGAATAATCGAGCGGATTCTTGATCAGCCACATGCACATGGCGTCAATATTGGTCTCCCACAGTTCGATATCGGGATAATTCTTGGCAACTTCGCGAGCGGTACGAACCATCAGACCCGAAGTCTCACGGATCACATTCGGCTTTTCGACGACTGTCACCGATTTGCGGTCGAACTTTTTGGCATATTCGAAGGCATCGGTGATAATATTCCGGCACCCGGTTTTGGTATTGATCCGCAGGGAAACGGCGACCTCATCGGCCGGATGCTTATCAAAACGGGCCATCTTTTTGTTGTGCTTCTTGACTGTCTCGCGAACTTCATCGGGAAGCGGGAAAAACTCCACCCCCGAATAAAGGTCCTCGGTATTCTCACGGAAGACAACAATATCGATGCCGTCTTTATAATTCAAGGGATTGCCGGGATACGCCTTGCACGGGCGCAGGTTGGTGCGCAGGTTGAATTCCTGGCGCAGCCTGACGATCGGGGAAGCATAAATATGATCTTTCCCTTGCAGCTCCGGTATCAGTTCGGCTTCAGCTTCCTGTTTCGGCTTGGAAGTGATAGCCCCAAAAAGAGCGCAGTCGGTGTTGTTGATCAAATCAACCGTCCGGTCGGGAAGCGGATTGGCTTCGGTTTTCCAGAATTCCCAGCCGATATCGCCGTGGATATACTCGGCGTCCAGTTGCAGTTTATCAAGGATGATTTTGGCAGCATCCATAACATCGACCCCGACCCCGTCACCGGGAAGCCAGGCGATTTTATACTTAGGCATTACAGTGGATCTCCTTACTTGACAGCGTAAGTTAACGTGAAGCGATGAGAATTCCCTAAGTCGGATTGGTAGGGGACAAACGCATAATCGATACGAAATTCTTTATATATAAAACCGGCCCCGGCCGAAAAATTACGGTTATCGTAGTCGGTTTGATATCCTGCTCGAAGGAACAACTGTTCCTTAATCAGATATTCTCCACCGAAGTGAAGATGCGAATCACCCGATTTGATATTGACATAATCGGCCGAAAGCGCCATCTGATATTTACCGAAACTGACCCCTCCCCGGTATATCGCCGGAGGATCATCTTCCTGAGTTACGAATGTTATCTTCCCGCCCAGATTTGAGGCCGAAGCATGAACGGCCAATCCGATATCGGTAACATATACCGCCCCAAATCCAAAGACGGCGATCGAGGCGCGCTCGATATCAATCTTTTGCATCATCCAGCCCAGCGAAAGGCCAAATCGGAAACGGGGAATGATTTGCATTCCTGCAAACATTTTGACGGCAAATTCATCGGCGGTTGTGATATAATCAGGATCGCTGGTGGCGCCCTGCCGTACCTCGATATCGCCCACTCCGGCCAAACGAGTATGTATCCCAAAATCGAGCCCCTGCGCCGGGAAAATCAATGCCAGCGAATTGTTGGCTCGATCCTGAAAGAAACTGTTATGCGAAAACCCGACCCGACCTTTGGTCTGACCGACCATAGCCGCCGGATTGTATTCCAGGCTGAAAGGATCAAGATCGAAAAGCGGCGTTGTTTCTCCCATGGCGGCCTGACGGGCGCCGGTCAGATTCAACAAATTCCGCATCCCGGTAGCAGCCTCCGCCTGAGATACCGCGCCTATAACCACCGCGATTACAATTAGGATGGGCGCTATTTTATGCCGATGTTTCATAACTACCTACTTTTTAAAAGACCACGTCAAACGAAATCAAAACATCATCTCCCTCATCGACCTTATCGGTCAGATAGGAGAAATCGACTCGTGCCCCGAAACCGCTGAACTTCTTGAAAAACCCGAGACCGAAAGTCGGATGCAGATCATCAAGCCCGGCACGTAAAGACAGCAACCGTTTATAAATATATTCGCCACCCAGATGGGTTTTTATTATCGAAGAAGTACTGATTTCCAGATCGCCACTCACAACATACTTACTCGGAGAGTTCAGAGCCAGACCGGTGCGGAAGTTGGCCGGAAAAGATTCATCGACCGATGCTCCCTGCTCCCGCCCGCGGGTAATCCAGTAATTACCGGTTGACCAGCGATAGCTGGCCCCCAGGTTTTCCATCGCAACGCCGATTTGCAGCATGGGGAAAGCCGGATACAAAAACGTTTTTCGAACATCAATTTTAATCAAGGCGCCGATATCGATTCCGACTGTATAAGCGCTGATATTGGCAATATCATTCTGGGCATAAAATAACTTGCCGCCCAGCATAACTATTTTTCCAAATTTTTTGCCAAAGGTGACACCGATCAGGTTTTCGCTGTATGAAATATCCTCACCCGGGATAATATTTCCCTGTTCGTCTCGTGATTCCAGGGGGGCAGTTCCGGCATGAAGCCAGTCGAAACTCAATCGCGCCTCTTCCTTGGCCGGAAGAGCAAATGATGCAAACCCCAGACGACGATCCAGCTTCATCGCTCGATAAGAAAAAGCTGCGGTGTATTTCCGGGTTTGAGCCAGTCCGGCAGGATTGTATAGATATCCGGCTCCTCCTTCGGCGATGGCGGTAAAAGCACCGCCCATAGCCGATGGGCGTCCACCGATTTTGAGGTCACGGAAGGCGCCAGGCTGGCCGCCATTCCCATCATCCCCTGCCAGAGCGGTCATGGAAAGCATGACGACCGTCATCATCAGTATTAATACAGATTTCTTCATCGTCCGCCTCCGTTACGGGATAATGGCCAAACGGCCCCATCGCAGTTCGCCGGTTGAATATTCCACCCGAATATAATACATTCCGGTGGCGACCATATCGCCGCCGCCGTTATATCCATCCCAGGTTTCATAATAATCGCTGTCGCCGGCCCGGAATCGATTCTCGGCCAGAACCCGGACCAGGTTCATGGCAAAATCATAAATCTCTACCGTGACTTCGGCACTTTTGTCAACATGATAATGAACACTAAGCCGGCCATTATTGCTCAGTGGCGAGAAAGGTACCGGGGCGGCAAAGACTTTATCTTCGGGCTCGGTTGACTTAAAGGTGCGAGTTATCTCCCAGTTGCTGTCTGGATCGGCAGGATTTATACTCCTGCCGGCCAGCCCCAGTTCAGTGCCGACCCAAAGCATATTCTCGGCAACTTCCACCGAAAATATTTCCGTTTCCGTCACTATAGTATCCTGTGTAATCGGATCAATGATTGGCAACCGCCGCCAGTCGGTCCAGGGGAAATCAGCGGCAAAAAGGCCGCTTGATGCAGCCGCATAGACAGTGTGGTAATCGTCGAAAGCAAAGTTCCAAACTTGCTCGTTAGTCAGCGCCGTGTCCCAGGTGTCGCCATAATCGGTACTGAAGGCGACAGCATTGAATTGCTCGACAGTATCGGGAACCCGGCGGCAGGCAGCCCATAAAATGGCACTATCTCCCAGCTCCTGCACCTCCAGGGCAACAACCCAATCGCCCGGCAATCCGAAGGTGGAATTCGTGACCGCTACCGCAAGATCGTGCTTATTGGGATCAACATTGACGAGTGTTATATACCAATTCAGCGATGCCGGTTCTCCCTCCATAACTCCGATACCATACCCCCCCGATGTGCCGGTAAACAGTCTATCCCCAATAAATTCCGCCGAAAGAAAGCGATAACTGTCAAGCGTCAATCCGTTACTGATATCAACCACACTGTACCTTACCACGGTCAGCGGATTCATGAGGTTGGGGCTGGTGAACAATCCATAATCGGCGGCCAGTATGCTGACATTTTCAGAAATAATTATATCATGCAGGATTGCGTGCCAGAGATGTAACGTCCCTCGGGTTTGAACGACGTTATTGGTATCCAGAGGATCGATCCAGGGATCGAGCAGAAGAACTCCGGGAAATCCGGAATCTGTTTGAGGTTCCACTCCGATATACATAAACGATGCGCTATCGCTGTCCTGATGCCTGACAAACGACACCAATGAACCGCAGGTATCGTTCTCGGGGAAAGTCACCAGAGTATCATAATCAAAAGCCAGCGGCTCGATATAAGAGGCAATCACCAAGCCGGCCCTTGTTCCCAGGAACATGCTATCGGCGGAAACATCGATAGAATAAACCTGGTTTCGCGGCGAGGCCTGATCGGTGTCGAGCGGATCAATATAAAATCTGTTCCAAGTGTTGCCGGAGTCGAGCGAACGGAGAACGCCGCTATCGCCGGCGGCAACATATATGATAGCCATCGTATCATCTTCAAAAGTATTAAAATCAAAAGCTCCGGCATTTACACCTTCAAATATGGCGGTGTCATTCTTAAGCCAAAGGTCGGAGGGGCCGGACAGACTCTCCCCGATCTCATTCCACTCCACCTCCGGATTTTCAAGATAATAGAGACCGACACCGGTCTTACCTGTCGTATCGTCGGGGCCAAAAGCCGCGGCCCACAACTTTCCTCCTGACAAGGCCATTTTCTTAATCCAGTTGCTTCCCAGTCCATTGGTGGCATCGGCCGTATAAAACCGTGTCATAGTCGTGTCATCAGCCTGAGTTATTCCTCCCTCATGCGCCATATAGACAAATTCGCCGACACTTATAATATCGTTGATTTGCTCGCCACCCATCTTTACCCGCTTCGGGATATACAGAAACTTGTTGATCCCTCGCGCCGAACCGCCGTAAACCATCAAAGTATCGGCATGGGTAGTATCAACCGCGCAGGAGTAATAACGACCCGTAGGCAGACTGGCCCAGCCGTCGTTGGCCACCCAGTCGGTGGAATCGAGCGGTGAATAGAAAAGATGCTCCCATAACGTGTCCGGATCATGCCGGACAATCAATCCGCCGTGGAAACAAGCTGCATAGGTGCTACTTTCAGTGCCAGAAATATCATACACCAACCGGGCGAAATCCGACGCCTCCGGAGGGGCTAAAGTATCCCAGGTTACACCGTCATCGATGGACATACTGAGGCCGTCGCCGAAGGGATAATTGATACCATCAAAGGCCTCAAAATGGGAACCGGCCATCCAGATCTGTCCGGGACGGCCAAAGAGCGCCGACGGTTCATCGGAATTCAATTCCGGATTGGTTTCCGTCGTTCTGGTAAGCCAGGTTTGCCCCAAATCGGTGGAATAACTGATTCCCCGGCCGCTGGCCAGCCACAGAATTCCATCGTTATATACAATATCGACGAAGGAATTGCCCAGCAGGCCCGTATCGGGTTCATCTGCGGAATACATCATCCACGCGCGGCCCGGCGCGCTCAGCACCACCATAACCGCGAGTATCAGCAATAAATTTCTTTTTCCGGTCATTTAGTACCTTCCCAAAAAAACACCGCACACCCGTGACATCTCGCCCGGGAGGCGGTTTGACTCATTCCAGCATCTAATTATGGCAACCAAGTAATTCACGTTATTAAATATCTATAAGCTGCCTCCAGTATGGTGCCAATTTATCGCTTTACCAATCAAAGTCAAGCCGTAAATACCTACCGCGACAGAAAGTCGAGAACCAGTCCATGGCGTAATCCTCGCGGGGTAGCAACGGCCTTCCCTATTCCCAATATATTAAACAAATGTTTATACCAAAAAGCTCCGGCAAAAATGATCTCGGCCCGTTTTTTATCGATATTTAATAACTGCCGCCTTTCAGCCAGAGTCATCGCCGCCAGCAGATTTACACATTTTCCGATTTCTCCGCGGGTCAAAATCACTCCGTTTGGCTTTCTCAGAATGTTTTTGTTTTTAATATAGGCCAGAGCGGTCGATGTCCCGCCGACCAGCTTAATCGGATTATCAAGATATTCACGAATTACGTATGTTTTTTTGTTATATCTGGTCAGGTATTTTTCGAAATCGGCAAAATTATCGGTATTTATTTTTTTCTGCGAATCAAATCTTTCGGTCAAACTGACTGCCCCTTCCGGAAGCGATACAAAGGCCATCCGTTTCTCACCTCGATAAACGACCAACTCCGTCGATCCACCGCCCATATCTATGACAACCGCCGTTTGATCTTCGTTTAGTCTCCCGGCTGCTGCCAGAAATGACAGGAAGGCTTCGTGATTGGAAGATAAAATGGCAACCGGGTATCCAATATCGGATTCCAGCCGATTTTTGACTTCCCGCCCGTTAGCCGCCAGGCGAAGGGGATTGGTCGCCGCAATCAGGATTTCATCGGCGCTTTCCTCCTCAGCATGCCGGATATTCGCGGCGATTATTTTCTTTAGCTTGCGATAATCGGAATCTGTTATTTCAGGTTTAGACTGCCCGGCAAGGTTGTGGCCGATTCGAGGCGAATGCCGTTCGAAATATAATTCTTCGAGGATTCTTTTTCCTCTGACTGCAAATAAGGAATAAAGAACCGAATTGGTGCCGATATCGATCCCAGCGATCTTTTTCATATCATATTTCCGTGGTGACGATCAATAAAAAACCCGGCCGATGACGGCAGGGTTTTTTACCTGTCTTATTAGACTATCGCAATCAGCCCAGAGCTTCTTTAAATTTCTTTGTCAGGGCCGGAGCGATTTCGAACAAATCCCCGACAATACCATAGGTGGCGATATTGAAAACCGGCGCATCCTTGTCACGATTGATCGCAACGATTATCTTGGATGACCTCATACCGACCAGGTGTTGAATAGCCCCTGAGACACCGATGGCAATGTACAATTTTGGATTTACCGTTTTTCCCGTCTGTCCGATCTGGTGTGAATATTGTACCCAACCGGCGTCAACAATAGCCCGGGAAGCGCCAACCGCCGCTCCGACGCTTTCAGCCATTTCTTCAATAAGCTTGAAATTCTCCGCCGCTCGGATTCCGCGTCCGCCTGCCACAACAATATCAGCCTCGGTCAGGCTCACTTTTCCACCCGACTCGGAAACATGGTCGGTGACTTTTGCTTTACAAGACAACAGTGATTCATCAATTGTTTCCTCGACCACCTCTCCGCCGGATTCATCCCCGGCCTCAGCCACGACCTTGGGACGCAAAGTTAAGAAAAACGGCGCGGCGTCATTGCTTTGAACGGTAAAAAAGACATTACCGCCATAGGAAGGGCGAAGAGCCGTTACCATATCGCTTTCCAGCGACAATCCGGTACAATCGGAGGCCATGCCGCCGCCGCACATCGCGGCCAGACGAGCGATCAGGGCTTTTCCGTAAAAGGTGGCGCTTCCGATGACGACATCAGGTTTTTCCCGGTCGATCAGACCTTTTATAATTTTGGCATGCGCCTCATCCTGAAAATACTTAAGGTCAGGATGGGTAAAGGCAAAAACTTTTGTTCCTTTGGCTGCCATCGCAGTGCTCATACCGCTGGTATCACTCCCTAATAGGGCACTGCAAATGTCACCGCCTAATGACTTGGCGGCCGCAATCGATTCAAAACTGATATTGGATAAAACGTTGTTTTTTTGTTCGGCGATGGTCAGAATTTTCATAGTACCAAACTCGTCCTTTCTGGAAGAAAACTATAGGCCGCTGCTATAATAGCGCGACGATCATTTCATATTCAGACTACCTATTTTGAGCAAAACTTCCCGCTAATCAAACCTCTTGTCGAAAATTTAAATTTCCATAAATATAATATCTCGCTCCGGCCGGGCCAATCTTTTTTTTCCTAAACCACGACCTCATCTCGGGCAGAGTTCCGAGCAATTCGACAATATCATTGAGGTCGGCCGTCACTATTTTCCTCAAAATTGGTTTGCCGGTAGTCTCTGAGTATCTCCTCCAAATCCGCATATGTGGTCATCTTGTACGCACGCTTCCGGATCCGCGCCACTCCCGGCAAACCTTTGGCGTACCAGGCGATATGATGACGCATCTTGAACATGGCTCTCGATTCGCCGAAACTATCAATCAGCATCCGGGCATGCTCCAGGATAAGATCCGTTCTCTCATCCATTGTGGGTGGCGGAAGGTTTGCTCCGGTATCAAGATAATGATTGATCTCCCGGAATATCCAGGGGTACCCCATAGCCGCCCGGCCGATCATGACAGCATCGCATCCGGTCTCGGAGAACATCCGAGCCGCATCCTCTCCACAAGTCACATCGCCATTGCCTACTACCGGGACGGAAACGATTTCTTTCAATTGCTTGATATCAGCCCAGCAGGCCCGCCCGCTGAACTGCCGGGCCCTGGTTCTGGCATGGAGAGTAATCGCCTTGGCGCCGGCCTCTTCACAAATTTTGCCGGCCTCGGCAAACACCTTGGCGGTTTCATCCCAGCCCGATCTCAGTTTTACGGTTATAGGAATATCAACCGCGGCGACTGCTGCCTCTACCAGAGCTCTTGTCAGCCCCAAATCCTTCAAAACCGCGGCGCCGCCGTTTTTCTTGACCACCTTTTTGACCGGACAGCCGAAATTTAGATCGATTATATCAGGTTTCCATTGGGCGGTAATTTGGACCGCTCGATACATAACCTCCGGATCGGCCCCGAAAAGCTGAATCCCCAACGGCCTTTCGATTTCCAAAAAATCCAATAAGTCATTGGTTTTCTTGCTCTTATAAGCAAGGCCATGACTTGAAACCATCTCAGAATAGACTATTGCAGCTCCGAATCTGTGAGCAAAAAGGCGATAAGCGGGAGTGGAGATTCCTGCCATCGGAGCACATAAGATATTCCCCTTGACGTTTAAGTTTCCAATTCTCATGCCGACATTATAACAGAAGAACTCTAATTTCGCAATACGGCATAAGTCATTTAGTCTGCTTGCATTAAATGTTACAGGCAGCATGACTAATGGTTTAGGAAGGAGCCCGCGATGCCCGAAATCGTGATCAAATTCAATGATAAGGTAATTGAACGCGTTGTTACCGAGAAAAAGCGAGTCAGTATCGGGAGAACGAAAGAAAACGATATAGTACTTGGAAACCGCGGTGTTTCCCGGAAACATGCCCAGATAGAATTCAATGACGATGCCGCGGTAGTGATTGACAATGAGTCCTTAAACGGTACCTTTGTGAATAATCGCCGGGTTGCCGAGGAAATGCTTCGTGATAATGATACTATCACAATCGGGAAATATGCGCTCGAATACCATAATGAAGCCGGCAAAACCGATGCCGCCGCCCAGATGGACGGCACCATGATCCTTAACACCAAACAGCAAAAAAAGATGGTCGAAAACGATCGCCTGGAGCGAGAAATCGTGACCCGTGCGGGGGGATCGGTGCTGCTGGGTCTGGAAAATACCGAAGTAGCCGAATTCAGGATCGAAAAAGAGGTTACAACCATCGGTAAGGCAAAATTCGTACATGTCCGGGCACGGGGATTTATGTTGTCCGGTATCCAGGCCAAAATCGTTAAAGAAGATAGCAACTATTTTCTGGTTAATCTCGGCCGCAAAGGTAAATCCAGGATTAACGGCGATATCATTGATCGAGCCCAGATCAAAAATAGTGATATTGTCCAGATCGGCAAATCAACGTTCCGCTTCGTTGAAGGAAAATAGTCTATGCGAATAGCCGTCATCTCGGATGTACATGCTAATCTTGAGGCCCTGCAGGCTGTTATGCATGACATCGAAAACACCAATGTTGAAAGAGTGTTTTTTCTTGGGGATGTCGTCGGATATGGCGCCGACCCCAATAAATGCATCAAATTAATCTGCGATCTTTGCGAGATAAAGCTCTTGGGCAATCATGATTATGTAGCCCTGGGTCTTGAAAGTCCGGAGAATTTCAATGTCATGGCCAAGCAGTCGATTTTCTGGACCAGGAAAACACTGAATCGAAAAGCAATTGAGCGGATATCCGATTTCGACATGGAGGCGACATTTCTCGATTATTATTTCGTGCATGCCACTCCGGATAATCCTTCCGAGTGGAATTACATGCTTTCGGCTGAGGATGCTGAGCGAAACTTCGGCTTTTTTAGTCAGAGTTTCTGCTTCGTCGGCCATTCTCATTTACCGGCAATCTATTGTCGTCGCCCCGACGCTTCAATCGAGATGCATGATCCGGAATCTTTCACGGCCGAACCGGATTGCCGATATATAATAAATGTCGGATCGGTGGGACAACCTCGCGACGGGAATAAAAATGCCTGCTACCTGATTGCAGACACCAAAAACAACAGTTTTGAATACCGTCGACTGCAGTATGATCTGCGGAAGGCACAGGGGAAAATGCGAAAGGCTCAATTACCTGAATTTTTAATCACCCGCCTGGCGAGTGGAAAGTAACCATGTGAGGCGTTTTATGCCCAAAAGTCTCTCTTCATACGCACTTTATCTTCTGATCACGGTCCTGGTAGTCAGCCTGTATCTGGGCGATTTTACCGGACTGAAAAAACTCCAATGGAGCGTTGATGATTTGATGTACGCCTTTCGGGGTGATGAAATTAAATCTACTGAAATTGTACTGGTCGAAATCGACGATGCATCCTGCGATCAGATGGGTGATTGGCCCTGGTCATACGATATTCTGGCTGATCTTGTCGCCACCTGCAATTCAGGAAAACCCAAGTCAATTTTGATGAACCTCGACCTGTCATCCAAAGTATCTGAAGATACCCTGGGTAACACCCAGATTCTGGCCAATCAGATTTCCTGGGTGGATAATATAACACTCACTTATGATATCGCCCTGGCGGAATATACTCAGCATCGGATGTCAAAGCCTCGCTATCTCCATAAAAGCTCGATCCGCACCAATTCCGAATTCGGAATATTAAAAGACAATCAGGCGATCAATATCAGGCGTCCCTTTCTGCCTTCCAGTTATTTAACGCAATACGCGAGCAGTATCGGCTTTACCTATGTTGAATTTGATGAAGATCGTCGGGTGAGGACGGTTCCCCTGGTAGCAAACTATGATGGCTTTTGCTACCCATCGGCCCCTCTACTAGGTGCGGCCGATTACCTTGGCTTCGGCCCCGACGATATTATTGTCAATGCGGGCCAGGCCATCACCTTTGGAAACCATGCTATTCCGATAGATGAGGCCGGAAGATTTTTTATAAACTACGGCGACCCCGGTTCAACCTTTGTCAGTTACTCCGCCTCCGACCTGATCAACGAGCGAGTCGATCTACAGAGTCTGAAGGATAAGTTGGTTATTATCGGATTGACACAATTCGGAGCTGAAGAGGTTTACCGAACTCCGGTAGCGGACAAAATGAGCAGGCTGGAATTATTTGCCAGCGTCAGCGAAAATATAATCCAAGGAAACTACATCACAAAGCTGGATTATTCAACCGGTATCAACATCCTGGTTCTTTTCGGATTCGGCCTCTTCTGCGCTGTTTTCCTTCCGCGAGTTACCATATTGTATCGTATGGTCATTCTTTTCATCTGCCTTTTCATCCTCACAAATCTCAATTTCATTCTGTTTAATTCGTATAGCCTACTGACCAAATCGCTCTACCTCGGTCTGGAAATTGTGCTGTTTATGCTGGCCTCTCCACTCCTGAACGATTCCAATCGGCCGAATGGTTTTCAATTCGGATTCCTGAATTCTCTAAGTTCAAAATTCGGAAAAGACGATTTTGCGCTCAATGTCCCCTCGGTTGCGAGGCGAATGCCGGTCAAATCCAAAACTTTCGGAAATGTGCAAACTGATTTCCAGGAAACGAAAAATCTCGATTCCGATAAAACTGCATCGTCAGGTTTCGAGACATCCAACCAGGAGGAGTCTGGAATGGTGCCGGAAACGGTGGCAATGGACTCGACTCCCTCTCCACCGCCGTCACAACCGAAACCGTCGCAGCCCGAAGCCAATCCATTCCAGGATCCGGCCTCGTTGGAACTGGACGCCCCTCCGGTGGAAAAAGTATCCTCAGATCCTATTATGTCCTCTTCGCCTCTATCGGGATCGTCGCCCGATTTAGAGAGTATCAATAGCCTGGGACGTTATCAGGTACATGAAGTTCTGGGCAAGGGCGCCATGGGCACGGTGTTCAAGGGTGTCGATCCGGCTATCAATCGACCTATAGCCCTCAAGACTATTCGCCTCGACTTCGTTTCTGACGAGACGGAAATGGAAGAATTGCGAGACCGGCTGGCCCGTGAAGCGCGTGCAGTTGGCAAACTGTCACATCCCAATATTGTCACCATCTACGATATCGGATCTGAAAAGAACCTCCATTATATCGCCATGGAATACCTTGAAGGTCAGACTCTGGAAGACCTAATCAAACGAAAAGTGCAGTTCTCCTACAAGATTATTGCCAACATAATCAGCCAGATATGCCTGGGTCTTCAATATGCCCATGATCAGGGAATCGTCCACCGCGATATCAAGCCAGCCAACATAATGGTCCTTCCCGATTATACCGTCAAGGTTATGGATTTTGGTATTGCTCGGGTAGACTCCTCATCGATGACGAGAACCGGTATAGCGATGGGCACCCCTAACTATATCGCTCCGGAACTGCTTCAGGGTAAAGCGGTCGATCGCCGCTGCGATATCTTCTCACTGGGCGTAGTCATGTACGAATTACTGACGACAAAGCGTCCCTTTAAGGGAGAGAATCTTACCTCATTGATCTATAGCATAATCAATGATGATCCGGTCAAACCTTCCGATATTAATGATAAGCTGCCGTTGATATTCGACCATATCACTTTGAAAGCGCTGGCAAAGAACCCGCTTGAACGATTCCAGAAAGTATCGGACATCCTAGGCGCGCTCTCCGATTTTGTCGGATCATTTGGCGCGGGCAAAAAAGTCGGAATGTAAGTAAAATGAAGTAATAGGCAAAAAAAACGCCCCTATGGGGCGTTTTTTTTATTCGTTATCAGCTTTTCGTTTATCAGAATCGATTATCTCTTCGGCCAGCGAAAGAGCCACTCCGGACAACATCACTTCCACACCCAGTTGAGTAAAATCGGATGAAATAAGCTTGCGGTTAATTCCGGCATACAGCGAACATCCGGCGCCCTGCTCAACCACCAGTCCCGAGAGGGTACCGTTGGTTTCGGCC
>DAOUTW010000036.1 GCA_030668485.1 Candidatus Zixiibacteriota bacterium | reverse complement strand
AACCGTCTCAACTCCCTCATACTCATCCTGATAATGTCCTCTCCGACCATAATCCTCCCCAATTCTTTGAGGATTATTATAGCCTCTCAACAGGACATTTCTACTTTGCTCTTTTAGGACATTATCACTTTGCGGGAACACTAAAATAATAGACTTTACTCTCAGTCTTAGATTTGTGCAAAACCAAACAAAACCCCTTGTACCGTGTGGCACAAGGGGTTGAAATTTATGCGGAAGGCGGGACTTGAACCCGCACAGGCGTTAGCCCGCCACCCCCTCAAGATGGTGTGTCTACCGGTTCCACCACTTCCGCATTAGAAAGCTTTTCTTACTGCGAATCGGGTGCGGCTTCAACCGGTTGGATGTCAAAAACATCTTCCGGCAGGGTTCCTTCGCCTTGCTGTTGTTGCTGCTGTTGCTCGGCCTGTTGCTGAGCAGCCTGTTGCTGGGCCGTCATATCCTGCTGAGCCGCATCGGTAACCGACGATCCGTCGCTTGCGGCAACGGCAAGACCACGTCCGGCCGACATCAATGAAAGACTGAGGCAGGAAACCATAAAGCAGATGGCCAGCACCGTTGTTGCCCGGGACAAAAATGAAGCTGCTCCGCGCCCGCCGAAAACAGCACCGCTCATACCTCCGCCGCCGCCGCCGCCAAATGCGCCGGCAAGGCCTTCACCCTTGGACGATTGCAGCAACACCACAATAACCAGCGCCACACATATCAGCACATGAAAAACAAGAAGAATTGAAAACAAAGTCTTTCCTCCACTCTACATCATCGCCTTGACAATCGCCGTAAACTCATCGGCCTTCAGGCTGGCACCCCCTATCAGGGCACCGTCAATATTTTCCTTCTCGAATAATCCGTCGGCGTTGGACGCCTTAACCGAACCTCCGTAAAGAATCGTCACTTCATTTGCGGTTTCGTCACCATAAGTTTTGGCCAGCAGCCGGCGAATATAAACATGAACTTCTTCCGCCTGCTCCGGCGTCGCCACTTTGCCGGTCCCAATCGCCCAGACCGGCTCATAAGCAATAACCGTCTTTTTCATATCCGATTCAGACAAAGAATCGAGTGAGCCCGATATCTGCTCCTCGATTACCTTCTCCATGGCGCCGCTCTCACGCTGCTCGAGCGTTTCACCGACGCACACAATCGGAATCAAACCGGCCGCCAGAGCCTTTTGGGCCTTGGCATTCACCAGCTTATCGGTCTCCGAAAAAAGAGCCCTTCTTTCAGAGTGGCCCAATATAACATAGGTGCAACCGCTTGTCAATAGCATTTCCGCCGAGATCTCGCCGGTATAAGCGCCCGAATCGGCCTCGTGCATATGCTGCCCGCCGATCTGTATTTCACTGTCTTTCAAGGCCATGGCAACTTCGGTCAAGGCAGTAAATGGCGGGCAAACCAGGACCACCGGATCGTTGACTTTACCGACTTCCTTCTTAATCTCTCCCACCAGAGCCTGGCCATCGACGACTGTCTTATTCATCTTCCAATTGCCGGCAATTATTTTGCGTCTCACAATCTCCTCCTAAACCTTCACCGAGGCATCTGTCAAGGCGGCTATTCCGGGCAAGGTCTTCCCTTCCAGGAATTCCAGCGAAGCCCCGCCGCCGGTTGAAATATGCGATATCCGGTCGCGGACCCCGGCCTTGATCGCCGCCGCCGCCGAATCGCCACCGCCGATTATCGAAACCGCGCCATTGTCAGTCGCCTTGGCTAACTGCCCGGCCAGACCAACCGTTCCCAAAGAAAACTTATCAACCTCAAACACCCCCATAGGGCCGTTCCAGACGATAGTTTTCGACTGATGGAGGATCTCCGAATATTTCAGTAGCGTCCGCGGACCGATATCGAGACCTTTCATATCGTTAGGAATTTCGTCGATCCCGACTATCCTGACTTCCGCCTGTTCCTTAATTTCAGCCGCCACCACGCAGTCGACCGGCAAATGGAAATTGGCCTTTTTGCCTTTGGCCTTTTCCAGAATCTCCCCTGCCAATTCAAGCTTCTCTTCATCCAGCAGGGACTGGCCGATCTCTTTACCCATCGCTTTGAAGAAGGTGAACGCCATGCCGCCACCAATAAGAAGATTCTCAACCTTATCGAACAAGCTGTTTATGACATCGATTTTACCGGAGATTTTGGCTCCCCCGAGAACCGCCGTAAACGGCCGCTTCGGATCGGCCAACGCCTGACCGAGATATTTCAGTTCTTTCTCAATTAGAAAACCGGCCACCGCTTTATCGAAATATTTTGTCACTCCCTCGGTCGAGGCATGAGCCCGATGAGCCGTCCCGAAAGCGTCATTGACATAAAGCTCCGCCAGCGAAGCAAGTTGTTTGGCAAACTCCGTATCGTTGTCGGTTTCCTCTTTGTGGAAGCGAAGATTTTCCAGAAGCAGGCATTGTCCGTCTTTCAGATCGGCCGCTTTCTGAGTCGGTTCATCGCCGACACAATCGGCGGCAAACTTGACCGGTCTGTCAAGCAGGTCGGCCAGATGTTCGGCTACCGGGCGCAGACTCATCTCCGGCACGACTTTCCCTTTCGGGCGTCCAAGATGGCTGCACAGAATTGCCCGACCACCGTCCTCGAGGATCTTTCTGACGGTCGGCAACGACGCGACGATACGGGTATCGTCCGTAATCCTCTGCCTCTCATCGAGGGGAACATTATAATCGACTCGCACCAGGACTTTCTTGCCGGCGCAGTTTATGTCCTTAATCGTCAATTTGTTCATATTGACTCCTGTAGACCGTTCGATCCGGAAGATTTATTTGGAATAATCGGCGAATCACAAGATGATCCGCCGATTAAGATTTTAGCCCGGCATTTTACCGATCATGTCAACCATGCGGCTGGAAAAGCCCCATTCGTTGTCATACCAACTGAATACCTTGGCAAATTTGCCGGAGGCCATGGTCATCGCCGAATCGAACACCGATGAATGCGGATTACCGGTGACGTCGATGGAAACGATCGGATCTTCGCAATATTCGAGGAACCCTTTCATCCGTCCGTCGGCAGCCTTTTTCATCGCGGCATTGATTTCCTCGACTGTCGCCTCTTTTTCGAGATTGACCGCCAGGTCAACAATGGAGCTTACCGGAGTGGGAACCCGGATGGCGCAGCCGTCCATCCTGCCCTGAAGTTCCGGAACTACCAGCGCGATCGCCTTGGCGGCGCCGGTTGTGGTGGGAATCATCGAAAGGGCCGCTGAACGTGCGCGGCGCAAGTCCTTGTGAGGTGCGTCGAGAAGACGCTGGTCGCTGGTGTAGGCATGGATGGTCGTCATAAACCCTTTTTCGATACCAAAATTATCGACCAGGACTTTGCACACCGGAGCCAGGCAATTGGTGGTGCAGGATCCGATAGTGATCACATCATGCTTGGCCGGATCATATAATTCGTCGTTCACGCCCAGAATGAAAGTGCCGTCATCTCCTTTACCGGGAGCTGAGATCAAGACCTTTTTGGCGCCAGCAGATATATGCTTGGATGCAGCCTCTTTAGTGCGGAACAGCCCGGTCGATTCGACCACAATTTCCACGCCCAGATTGCCCCACGGCAAATTGCCGGGATCGCGTTCGGCGCTGACCGGAATCGTCTTTCCATCAACGACCAGAGAATCCCTACCGGGCTTGACCTCGCCGGGGTACTTGCCCTGAGCTGAGTCGTACTTGAGAAGATGAGCCAGAGTTTTGGCGTCGGTGATATCGTTGATCCCGACCACTTCTATATCATTCTTGCCCTGCATGGCGGCCCGAAAAACCAGGCGACCGATACGACCGAAACCATTAATTCCAACCTTAATTGACATCCTATCCTCCATGTTCCATAAGACAGCTATTTTTTATGAAGAAAGTACGACACCCCAATCGAAAACGATATCCCGGTAAACTCTCTGACTCCCGCCAGGCTATCCGTAAATTTAACAGGGTGGTACTTGGCAGCTATACTTAAACCTAATTGCTCGGAAATCGCCAGATCGACACCGCCTCCGAAAACGCCGATAAAATCGATTTCAGTCCTGTTGAGAAGATCATAATTGTAACTCCCATCGGGACCGTAATCGATAATATCAATACTCTGTCTCCCAAAAACAAGCCCTCCTCCGCCAATGATGAACGGCTGGAAGGATCGGGTCCTACCCGCCAGCGGCGACAGTTTCAATTGCAGTAAAACGGGATAAAGATTAAGTGTTCCGATATATCTGTCGTCGGAATTCGTAATAATTATATCGCCGCGGCTGGCAATACCGAACGACATTTCTACAAACAAAGGTCGCGCCAGACGATAATCGATGAATAATTCGGTGTAAAATCCGGCATTCGGCAAATCGGCATCTATGGTCGTATCGACAATCCCGTTCGATTTCGACAAATCGGCCCAGAACCCGAGGCGCAGGCCGACCATCGAATATTCGGCATCGAGTAACCGGTCGCCCGATCGTTTTTCAGCGGCCACGGAAAATCCGGTCGAGACTATGAAAACGAAAAGTAGTGCAGTCAGGCAAAGAAAGGGTGTCTTAGCCAAAAAACACCTCGGCCATTTCATAAAGTTCATCATCAACGGTTCTCGTTTTCCCCGCCATATCAGCCAGGGGCACCGCCACAATCTCGCTTCCTTTTAAGGCGGCAAAATTACCAAACTGACCCTTATGAACAAGGTCTATAGCCTTTATTCCATACCTGGTTCCAAGCATTCGATCAAAAGCGGTAGGTGATCCGCCGCGCTGGACATGACCGAGGATAACCACTCGCGATTCGAATCCAAGGCGGTTTTCGATACCCATGGCCACAAAATTTCCGACACCGCCGAGGCGGACGTTTCCGAATTCGTCGACCGAACCGTCCTGAGTGATTTCGGTGCCCTCGGGATGTTCCGAAGTTTTAATCAAGGCACCTTCAGCAACGACCACGATCGAAAAGTCTTTGCCTCGTTCATGACGGCGCTTGATCAGAGTGCATACGTCATCCATATTGAATGGGCGTTCCGGGATAAGAATCATATCGGCCCCGCCGGCCAGGCCTGACTCGATAGCTATCCATCCGGCATGACGGCCCATAACCTCGACCACCATAACCCGGTTATGCGATTCGGCCGTGGTATGAATCCTGTCGATGGCATCGGTGGCAATATTGACGGCGGTATCAAAACCGAAAGTTCTATCGGTGCCGTAAATATCATTGTCAATTGTTTTGGGGACGCCGACAATCTTGATTCCTTTTTCATACAATTTGGCGGCTACACCGAGAGTATCATCGCCGCCGATTGCGATAAGGGCGTCGATTCGGTTTTTCTTGATGCTTTCGAGGACTTTTCTCTCACCGTCTTCGACCTTGTATGGATTGGTGCGGGAGGTTCTCAAAATGGTTCCGCCTTTTGGCAGAATACCGCTGGTGTCGGACAAATCGATAGGATGAACCAGGCCGTCTTCAAGCAACCCCTTCCACCCCTGGTAAATTCCGTATATCACATAGCCGTACCGAATAATTCCCTTGCGTGCGATGGCGCGAATAACCGCGTTAAGTCCGGGGCAATCGCCCCCTCCTGTAAGAACTCCTACCTTCAATGTATCCTCCCAATATCTATGAACGTCGTCAATATATCGTGGGTCGATAGGCAGTCAATTAAAAACCTGCCGGTTATTATGCCACCCAAAATGGATCTCAATAACCTCGGCCCTATCTATAGCTTACGTCGCAACTTCCTTCTTGTTAGCGATCGTTTTCTCGTCCGTATTATTTGATGATTTTAGCCTTTCGAGAGATTCTTTTTCCACTCCGAGTGAAATACCGAGCGATTGAGCTGCGCTGATTAAGAGTGAATCCAAAGGCACGGTCCTTATCTTTCCGGCCACCTCGCTGAGAGCGATGGAGTCTATATCCCTGCCATTCAGAACAACCAGCCGGCCAAAAATTTTCCGGGCCGCCAGCCTTACTGCCTCGCAGCCGAAATGAGTACCCAGAAGACGATCATAGGCCGTCGGCGAACCGCCACGAACGAGATGTCCCAATATCGTGACGCGGGTTTCCAGTCCGGTCAGGCCCTCGATCTGAGCGGCCAACTGGTTGGAGACCCCTCCGAGCCTGATGGCGTCGGGCGAAGTTTCGATGACACGGTTGACAACCATGTCCCCACCCTCGATTTTGGCGCCTTCACCGACAACGACTATCGAGAAATTCTTACCCTGCCGATTACGTTCGCGGACTTTGTTACAGACGACTTCGATATCGTATGGGATTTCCGGTATGAGAATGATGTCTCCACCTCCGGCCACTCCGGATGCCAGAGCCAGCCATCCCGCATACCTGCCCATGACTTCGATAATCATCACCCGGTGATGCGACTGAGCCGTGGTGTGGATTTTATCTATCGCCTCGGTCGCGGTTACCACCGCCGAATCGAAACCGAAAGTCTGATCGGTTCCGTAGAGGTCATTGTCTATTGTCTTTGGAACGCCGATAATGTTAATTCCCAGTTTGCTCAGGCTTGCCGCCGCCGTCATGGTCCCGTCGCCACCGATGGCGACGATGGCATCCAGCCCGAGGCGCTCGTAGTTGGCCACCAGTTCGGGGGAACGGTCAAGATAGATGTATTCGTCTTTTTGCAGAATGGGATACTTAAACGGATCGGCCTGATTGGATGTACCCAAAATGGTACCTCCTCGGGATAAAATCCCCGACACCGAACCTTTATCCATAGTAACATAGTTATTCAGGATCAGACCTTCAAAACTGTCCCGAAAACCTATCACCGACATGTCATAGTCATTAATAGCAGTCTTGACTACCGCCCTTATTACGGCATTGAGGCCGGGGCAGTCGCCGCCGCCGGTGAGAACTCCTATCTTCAATCGATCCTCCGGGTCAAAAGATGGTCACCAATCGAGGGGGCCAGTATACACTCAACTAATAATGCCCCAATAACTTAATATCGACCGGAAGCGTGATTTATTTATCATTTCGCCCATGATTCTTAAAATAGATTTTCCCATCGGGATAATCTATAAAGAGGTTGAAACGTTTCAGTATTCCCATCCCTAGAAATCCCTCGATATAATCGGGAAACGGAATCGCGGCATAATCATCGACTATCATAACCGTCGGCTGCTCTATCCTAACATCGCCGATATTCAAGGAGTCGACCCGTACATTTCGAACCGTCTGAATCCCGCCGACACCCTGAATTTCCGTCTCAAACATATCTCCATCAAGTTTATCTGACATTTCTTTATACCAGCGAGAATGTCCCTGGACGACAATTCCCATCTGGGCTCCGAGATCGATAGCGAGGCGGATTGGGTGCCCGTCGAGGATAAGTTCGGCGACCGGTATCTGGCAGTAAATATCGATATCGAAGCCATCGTCCGGCCGGGAGAAATCCGGCTGGTCAGGATCGAAAAGCACCAGTTCCGCTTTGTCGAAATTTATCCACATCGGAAAACGGGTAAAGAAATCATATCCCAAAATGCCTTCAATTCTTCCCAGACTGCCACCGGTGAGCGAACTGAAATCGAAAACCGTAATCCGTTTCAACCCCCAGGACAACCCTCCGATATTCAAAGAATCTATCTTTCCGAAACCGATACTCCCAAAACCGCCGACACCACGGGCCGGTATCGAGCCATCGACATTAATCCCCAGCTTTCCGGCGAGTTTTTTGGACAGGATGGTCGAGGCCGAACCGCTGTCGAGCATGAAAAGAAATGGTCCCCGACCGTCAACCATCACCTCGATGAAAACATTGTTCCCTGTCATCTTCATCGGGATAACAACCGAATCATCCTCCGGCGGAAAGGCGAAATCTCTGGAGGATATGCCGGGCATTAAAAACAGGGAATCGGGGATATTCGGATTGATATGCGCCGAATCGACCCAGGCCGTAATTTCATACGGAGCGCCGGGCGTCTCGATATCCATGCCGAAAGGAACCTCAACTCCGCCGATTTTCCGGAAATCGTGGTAGGCGGTAATCATCTTGATCCCGGTAACGGTCTCCGATCGATATTCCAGGCGTCCGTTATCGGAATTGATAAAGACCGAAAGCGAATCGCCTCCCTCGGGATACATAACCAGATGGTGGTACCCCCGATCGCCGATCAGCGTATCCCCCCGATACACGGTCCGACCGGGATTCCTTCCCGGAAGCAAGTAAGCATAAGTGCTCACATATAATTCATTCATCATCGGCTTGAGTTCTTCCGGGATATCGCGGTGGGTGATGCCGTTGGCGTCGGTGGTCCAGGCAGTCGAACCATCAAACCCCTTTTCTTCCGTAATCACACCCAGGTCAAGCCGGGTGTAGTATTTTCGCGGGAATTTGACGATACTGATGGTTTTTCCCGAGATCCCCATATATTCTATCGAAGAATACGCTTTAATTGCGTCTAAAGCGACTATCGCGTCCTTCCCCCCCAGAGCCTGAAAATGTTTGTCCAGAACCGTCTGAAGGTCAACCGCCGAGGCGTAACCGGATATGCAAAGTACCATCCAAAAAACAATGAGCCGCCTAATAACTCTATAACGTGTCATCAAATTTCTCCGCGAAGTCAAATTAATAATTTCCATTCAAGCTGTCGGGAATATTCAACACCGGGATTCTATCAATACTCCTGCCATCGATAATCGGCCAGGACCAACATCCCGATAAGAACCCAGAATAATATCAGTGAGGTGCCACCATAACTCATAAACGGCAGCGGCAGTCCCGTTACCGGCATCAATCCCAGTGTCATGCCGATATTGACCACCATCTGAAAAAATATGATCGTCACCACTCCCCAGGCGACGGTCGCCATAAATGTGGATCTGCATCTGGCGGCTATTCTCAGGCCCCGGTATAGAATATAACCGAATAATCCCAGGACAATCAATCCACCTACAAAACCGATCTCTTCCCCCAGAACCGAGAACACAAAATCGGTATGCCGCACCGGTAGATATTCCAGTCGGGTCTGCGATCCTCCCAGAAAACCCTTACCCATAATCCCGCCCGATCCGACTGAAATAATCGACTGAATAATCTGATAACCGGCCCGTTGAGGATCGCGGCCGGGATCAAGGAAAATCAAAATCCTCATCTTCTGGTATTCGGCCAGCCGGTTCCAGACCAGCGGCGTCATCATCCCGAATGCAAGGTTGACCATCGTCACCACCACCCCGAAGGACAAAGCCGGCCGCCTGACAAACAGCAAAATCAAGAGCAGGAGAAGATATATCGCCCAGGTTAGCCAGTGAAAAGCGGTGATCATCGAAATCAGCGGCGAGACGATCAAAACCAGATAAAGCGGCCGCAATCCGGAAAAGAACCAGAGCGAAAAAAGCAGGACGAAATAAACCAGCGACGTCCCCAAATCGGGCTGCTTGAGAATCAAACCAACCGGGATTGCCACCATAATAAATGACAGTGCCAGGCGCCGTTTCGATTCGGGGGGCAGCTTGGTATAAGCAAAAAACCGCGCCAGAGCAAGCAAGACCGCCAACTTGGCAAATTCCGATGGCTGGAAATTTACCGGCCCCAGAGAAAACCAGCGCGCCGCTCCCATCTGCTGCGATCCTATTATCAAAACCGCAATCAATAAACATATCAGTAGCAGATACAGCAGATAGGCAAAGAAATCATAGAATCGTATCGGAATTGAAATGGTAACGAAAAACGCGATAAGAGCAAACACCAGCCAGACAAGTTGCTTGATATAATAATTTTTCATGGCCGGATCTTCACTGTGATGCTGAGCGGAGAAAATCATCAGGATACCGATTACCGATAACAGCAGAGCCGCCGTTACCAGTTTCCAGTCGATCTCAAGATATCTGATTCCCGACGATCTCATTTCACTCAACCTCGGTTATCACAACTGAAGAATCGGGCATTTGCGGCCCCAGCAGATGGGCTTTGATAATATCTCGCACCGCCGGCGCCGCCCAATCGGAACCATGACCGGCATTCTCGATAATGACGCAGACAACAATCTCCGGTTCCTCCACCGGTGCATAACCGATAAACCAGGAATGATTCTCACCATGCGGATTTTGAGCGGTGCCAGTCTTGCCCGCCATGGCCACCCCATCGATTCTGGACCCGCGCCCGGTACCGTGTTCTCCCTCCATTACCTGAATCAGGCCTTCATTGAGAAGGTCGATTGTTTTTTCAGAAAATGGCAGATTAAAGGCAATCTCGCCGCCTCGCGCCGTTTCTCGTCCATCCGACCCAATCATCGATTTTATCAGATGGGGGCGATAGACCCGCCCATTATTGGCCAGACCACAATAAAACTGCGCCATTTGAAGCGGTGTCGCCAGGATCTCTCCCTGCCCAATTGACAGATTTAGCAGCACCGCCAGGGTCCATTTCTTTACGCCGATTCTTTTGTCGTACCAGGCCTTGTCGGGAACATTCCCGGATGATTCCTGAGGCAAATCGATTCCGGTTTTCTGGCCAAATCCGCAGGCGCGAGAAAAACGGTAGAACTCTTCCAGTCCCAGCTTATACCCCAACTGATAAAAATAGACATCGCATGATTGAGCGATTGCCTCAACCAGTGAAACGCGACCATGTCCCCCCGGCGCCCAGCATCGGAAAAAACGAATACCGAATTGATACCCACCGACACATGATGAGAATTTAGTATTGCGATCGATCAGTCCCAACTCCAGTCCGGCGCCGGCGATTACCAGTTTATATGGCGAAGCGGGGGGATATTGACCAACCAAAGGACGGTTCAGCAGGGGATTGGTGGTATCAGACAGAATCGAACGCCACAGGCTGTCAGGGATGACGGTTGAGAAAATATTAGCATCATTCGACGGCTTCGAGACCAGAGCCAGAACTTCACCGTTGCGGGGGTCGATCGCCACCGCCGCGCCACAGCAAAAATCACCGAACGATTCGGAAGCCACCTTCTGGACATCCATGTCGATGGTCAGCACCAGGTCGCTTCCTGTTTCGGCAACCGTACCGTGGTGATCCTCAAGAACACCCAGCAACTGACCGGTGGCCGCAATCTCAATATACTGCGTCCCCTCTATCCCGCGAAGTTCCCGGTCGTAATATTTCTCAATGCCCGATTTTCCGATTACAGTTCCGGCACGATAAATAGAGGCATCGAGATTATTCATTTCATCGGCTGATATCTCCCCCACATACCCGGTAAAACATTCGCTACTGAGCCCGGGAGTGTACATTCGCACCTGGTCTTTTCGATAGACTGCCCCCGGGTATGATTCATTTTGTTCTTCGAGAATTGCCACTTTTTCAAAGCCGATATCCCGTTTGATCAGGGCCGGCTGAAAATTGCCGGTAAGATTTTTACGAATACGGCTCCTCAGAGCTTCTTCGTCGGTTTCAAGCAGCCGGGAAAGGTTATTGACCGTCTCGTTTTTGGAAACTTCCACCGGCACCACCGAAAGCGTGTATGACGCTCGGTTGTCAACCAGGATGTTATGATTCCGGTCAAACACCAGTCCCCGCTTGGGTACCACCGGCTGAATCCGGATGCGATTATTTTCCGACTGGGCATAAAGAGAACTGTAACGGAAAGACTGCAGATAAAACATGCGTCCTATCATGAAAGCCAGAAACAGGGCGCAAAAGACGATCCCGATCTGAAACCTCTGCTGTATATTGAGACGCTCGCCTTTCATGATCAGAAAATCGATTTTAATCGTGAATAGGAAAAACGGCCGGTTTGAATCATGAAATACAGCGACCCGACGACGGCGGTATAAAATACGCTGGGAATTGCCATCCGGATGAAGAGCCGGAAAAACTCGCTCATCCCCGAAGTGGGATAAATCAGTGTGTATGGAATCGCATAAGCAAACAATCCCGCCACGATCAGCATAAGCCGACTTTGAACCGATTCCAGATTCAATTGCTCTTTGGCCTGAGATGCGGCGATACCGATTGTGACCAGGATGAGCATATGCACCCCCAGCAATGAGGGATCGGGTGCGTCATAGATCAATCCCGCCGCGAAAGCAAACCAGAGAGTTGTCAGGTGATCCTTATTGAGAGCCACCAGGAGGACAATCAGAGCGGTTAGATAGATCTCTATCCCGCCGATAGAGAACAGTCCGATCAGGTTGGTACGGTACAAGGCTATCAGAAGCAGATACAAAACGTATGGGATGAAACGCATCATTCCCCCCTCGTGAGAATGTACAATTCATCCAAACCGTTGAAATTAACGGCAGCATCCACGGCGATGTCATAAAAGAATTTTTTCCCCGGAGCCTCGACACTTTTCACCACTCCGATCACCAGCCCCTCGGGGAAAACCCCGCCCAGTCCGGAGGTAATTACGGTGTCGCCAACGACGACATCTCCCTGACGGGGACAATTGTCAAGATACATACCCTGACTGACGCCGTATCTGATGATGCCCTGTTCACGGCTGCGCTTGACTCGTGCGGCAACCCGGCAGCGCGGCTCGGTTAAAAGATACACCACCGAATAATTATTCATAACCCTGGCAACGCGGCCGGCCACACCATTGCGATTTATAACCGTCTGATTTGCCATCAGGGAATCTTCGGCTCCCAGGTTGATTAGCACGGTATTGGGAACACCGGCACCGGAGACACCGATGATTTCTGTCGGTACGATTTTAAATTCATCCGGCGGTATGAATCCCAGCAACGCTCTCAGACGGCGGTTTTCCTCCAGTATATCATTGTATGTCTGGAGCCGGGTGCTCAATTCCACAACCGACGCGCTCAGAGCCGCATTGTCGTCGGCGGTCTTGGTCAAATGTATAACGGTGCTTTTCAGCTTATGGAATGGATAATAAAACAGGGTGGTAGTAATATTGCCGGTAATGACCGTGAATTGCTCCCCTGAGAGAAGCACCGCCAACGAAAGCACAAACACGACCACCGTATGAACAAGCGTCTTTTTTTCCTTTAACCAAGACGAGCGCCAATCCATTGGCATTATCCCCGGAATTACGGCTGAGGTTACTCGACCGAGTCGAGGATCGTTAGCAATTCCCCGGGGGAATTGACCGTCATCAGCTTCTGGCGGTTTTCTTCCGATTTCATAATATACGAAAGTCGCGCCATAACATTGAGATGGGCGCCGATGGCATCTTCCGGAGCCGCTATCAAGAAGAAAACATGAACCGGTTTCTTATCCATCGCCTCAAAATCAATGCCCTGTTCGCTCCGGCCAAAGGAAATTACGATCCCTTTGGTCGCCTTGGTCTTCGCATGAGGAAAGGCTACTCCGTAACCGATTCCGGTTGTGACCATGTTTTCCCGATGGATAATATCTTTTAGAAGATTATCGTGGTCTTTAACCAGAGGAGATCCCGAGGCCAGCTCGACCAGTTCTTCAATTACCTCTTCCTTCGACGTCGCCTTCAGCTCGAAGGAAATCAGATTCTCATCACAGAATTTGGATAGCTTCATAACAGCACCATTTAACCTTTTATATCAAAAATCCACGGTACGCCCCTGCGAGAGGCGCGACCATTCCACTTATTCAAAAGCCTTAACACCTCACTCACGAAAAACTCCCATCCGGCGGTATTTTTCAATCCTCCGGAGAATCAACTCCTCTGAAGAAAGCTTATCGAGTTCACTGAGGGCTTTTATGATCCACTCTTTTATTTTTTCCGCTGCCATCTTGGGATCATTATGGGCTCCCCCCTTCGGTTCAGGAATAATCCCATCTATCAATCCCAAGCCCTGGACATCAACTGCGGTCAGCTTGAGCGCCTCGGCTGCCTCGGGAGCTTTGGAAGCATCGCGCCAAAGGATAGCCGCACAGCCCTCAGGAGATATTACGGAATACCATGAGTTTTCCGTCATGAAAACGCGATCGCCCAGTCCAATTCCCAGGGCACCGCCTGAGGCACCTTCGCCGATGATGGTGATTATAATCGGGACGTCAAGATTGGTCATCTCCCGCAGATTTCTGGCGATCGACTCTGCCTGTCCCCGCTCCTCGGCGCCGATTCCCGGATATGCCCCTGGCGTATCGATCAGGATAATAATCGCCCGTCCGAATTTGGCCGCCATTTGCATCAAACGAAGCGCCTTGCGGTAGCCATCGGGATTGGCCATTCCGAAATTGCGAAACAATTTGTCTTTGGTGTTACGCCCTTTTTGCTGTCCCAAAATCAATACCGGCCGATTATCCAGCCGCGCGAACCCTCCGACCATCGCTTTATCGTCGGCGAAACAACGGTCACCATGAAGCTCGACAAAATCGGTCGTCATTAAATTAATATAATCGAGAGTGTACGGACGTTTGGGATGGCGCGCCAATTGAACCCGTTGCCAGCGGCTAAGATTGACAAAGATACTATCCTGCATCTTCATCAACTTGCCTTCCAGCGATTTGATCTCGCTCACCATCTCGATATTCTCGACCCGGCTGAACTCCTTCATATCAGAAATCTTTTTCCGGAGTTCCAGGATCGGCTTTTCAAACTCCAGGTACGGGCCTTCAATCATATCTTTTCGTCTTCCCTGTTTCTTCTTCTATACGCGAGCATAAATCTATACAAAATCCCGAGAATTACAACCATAAAAACGGCCAAAATCGTTATTACTACCCGCTTGTTGACAATAAGCATCGCCCCCGAAAAGACGGCAAAAACGGCCGACAGTAAATAAAATGACCAGACCACTTGCGATTTGGAAAGGCCGAAATATGCCAGATAATGAAACAGGTGGCGGTTGTCAGCCTTATAGAATTTTTGCCCGGTGGCGGTCCGCCGAACGAAGGCGACCACGGTCTCCAAAATCGGTACTCCCAACGCCAACAGCGGAATGAATACAGCCGCCGTGGTATACGATTTGATCGGGAATATCATCGAAATAACGGCAAATAGATAACCGAGAAACAGCGATCCGCTGTCCCCCATAAAAATCTTCGCCGGGTAATGATTGAAATAAAGAAAGACCAGGCAGACACCTATAATAGCCCCGGAGAAGACAATGACAGTCAAAAGGTTAAACGCCAAACCGACAAAGAGAAGAGCCAGCGCAGCAATCGCCGAAACTCCGGCCGCCAATCCGTCCAGACCGTCGATCAGATTAATACTGTTGGTGACTCCGACCAGCCAGATCAGCGTAATCGGCAGGGACAGATAACCCAGGTTGATCGGTCCCACCATCGGGATGAACAGGATTGTGATCTGCAGGCCGCCGGCGTATAATATCAATCCGGTGATAATCTGGGACATCAGTTTTACCGGCGCCGATAAACCGCTGAGATCGTCGATCAGGCCGATCAAAAACATTATTATGCCACCCGCTATAACATAATAAAGAAATTGGCCCAACTCGCCCGACAGAGCCGGATAGCGCTGATAGGCGAAGAAAATGGCCGCCCAGAAACCGAGGAATATCGCGATACCGCCAAGATTGGGAGTGGGAAAGCGATGCCGTTTATGGGCTCCCGGTAAATCCAAGATACCCTGTCGAAAGCCGAAACGGCAGATGACCGGTATCAGTATTCCGGTTACAACTCCGCCCCCGGCAAAAATTATGAAATAATCGGCCCAGTTCACTTCCGCAAGGTAACCAATTCGGCAACTAAAGACAAGAAACAGTTAACCAAAAGCAGCGGACCGAGACAAATCAGGACCGGAAGTGATCGGTGATGTTTGACAAAATATCTCCAGAGCGAACGGTGATGCCAAATTATCCGTCGGAAACGGTAATGCCCGGTAGAAAAACCCCAGTAATGTTTCCCCCCGGCCTGCGGCACATATCCGATATTGAACCGCTTTTGCGCCACCCGATAACATAGGTCGGTATCTTCCATATACAAGAAAAATGATTCGTCAAACCCATTGAGCTTGTCGAAAATTGCCCGCGGCATCATCATCATTGCCGCCGCCGCCGCCTCGACTTTGGTCACCTCGGTATAATCGGGAAGGGTATAGCTGCGGTCTCCGGTATGAAAAAGTCGATGCAACAGTGAACCGCGGGAGAGAAATAGATTACTCAGCGTCGGGAATCGTCGGCATGAGGCCTGAAACTGTCCATCGGGACCGATGAGGCGTCCTACCGCGATATCCATCCCCGCCTTCTCGGTCAGGGCCGTATATAATTCTCGTATCGCTGAAGAATCTAAAATAACATCGGGGTTCAATAATAGAATAAATTCCCCCTCCGCATGCGAAACCCCAAGATTGCTGGCCGCACCAAAACCAACTCTTGAGGTAGTATCAATTTGTTTGATAGTCAGCTTACCGGGGATTTCTATTGCCTGATCCGTTTCTATCGGCGGATTATTTATAATAATAATTTCAACCGCAAAGTCATAATCGCCGGCGGCAATTGCCTGAAGACAGTCAGGCAGTACCTTCTCCGATCGATGATTGACGATGATTATGGAAACTTGAGGTTGCCGGTTCAAAAAATCTCTCACCGTTTCTGCTACAACTTCCCTCTGAGGGCCGCCAGGCGCAGCCACCAGACCATCCAGATCGCCTCACGGACGATCTTTTTTGACATTTTGGAAGTGCCCTGTTCGCGGTCGGTAAATATAATCGGGATTTCCTTGATCCGAAACTTGCGTACCCAGGCCCGCATCGACATCTCAATCTGAAATGTGTATCCGTTTGATATTACGGCGTCGAGGTCAATCGCCTCCAACACCTCGCGTCGAAAACATTTGAAACCGCCGGTGGCATCGCGAACCGGCAGTCCGGTTACCAGACGGGAATAGACATTGGCAAAATAAGACAGCAGCAGGCGCGACATTGGCCAGTTCACGACATTAACGCCGGAAATATAGCGCGATCCCAGCACCAGGTCGTTATCCCTGATCGCCACAAGGAAATCGGGCAGGTATTCCGGCTTATGAGAAAAATCGGCGTCCATCTCAAAGATATAATCATACTTACGCTCAATGGCCCATTTGAATCCATGGATATACGCCGTTCCCAATCCCGCCTTCCCGGTACGATGTAAAACATGCATGCGAGGATTTTCCGAGGCCAGACGGTCGGCTATATCACCGGTCCCGTCAGGGGAATTGTCATCGACGATAAGCGCCTCAATAATCGGGTCCTGAGCCAGCGCCGCCGCCGTGATATTCTCTATATTTTCCTTCTCATCGTACGTCGGAAATATAATCAACGCCCTCTTGTCTTGTTCAGTCATCTTGTTCTTCCAATTCAATGTTGCTTTCTCTACGCCGCGAAATTACCGAGCCTGCGATCCCTAACCCGACTGCCAGCAACCCTGCCAGCGTCAACATCCTCCCGGTTTTTTGTGATGATGAGATATATTTAAATTCCACTTCATGCTCACCTGCCGGAACCACCACACCGCGAAAAGCTCCATTGGCGCGCATCACTTCCACCTCTTCCCCATCGAGGAATCCCTTCCAGTCCGGGAACCAGTTATCGGCCAGCACCAGAATCCCGTCGGCCTGAGAATTGGTCATTATAGACACATAGTCATTCTCATACTTTTCAATCGTCACCTCATCGCCCGCTATCAGACCGCTGTCGGTAACCGCCACGATACCGGGGTCCTGAAACAATCCGACCTGCTTTTTCGGATCGAACGACGGCATCAGGATCATCTGATCGATCTTATCCTCGTCCGAATCGATCATCCAGTCATGAATCATAATCGCCCGATCATTTGCCGCCCGATTTTCAAACACCTGCAAATTCTGCCATCGCGCCACCTCTGGGAAACCGGCCGCTGACAGTTTATCGCCACTTATCGGCGATACCGGTGACACCAGAAAATAACGGGTGTTGGTCATATCAATCAGGTTCGGTCGGCCCAGATTAGTCATCGCCGTCCCGCCCAGCAGCTTGTGATACCAGCGCGGCTGGTTGCCATGATAAGAGGTCATCTCTTCAATGCCGAACATCGGCAGATAATTAGTCGGCAAATACGGCCCAGTCATATCAAGCACCCGGAATTTACCAGGCGCCTTCTTGAAGAAATCTGAAATCGGCGTCGGCGAAAAAGTCGAAGCCTGATTGTATGTCCGGATAAATTGATTATCAAACCGATAGGCATCGACAAAGGCCACCGCGATTATCACCCACAAAATAACCAGGGCCGCCTTCTTCCGGCTATACAACCACGCCGACACCGAGGCGGCAATGAGAAACAGCGAAGTGATCCAAAATCCGGAGGTAATAGTACCCAGATGTTGATTCAGGATCATGTTTTTCTGGTTATCCATTGTGCTGTAAAAGATACTTTTGTACAACCCGATCGCCGCTTCCGGCGCCGCCGCGAAAAACAGTGCTCCCAGGAATACCGCCCCCGGCAAGGCAAACAGTGATATATTCAAAGCCCGCCGCTGCTGCCCCTTCAGTTTGCGGCTTTGTTCGATAATAAAATCCAGTCCGAACGCAGCCAGCAGGGAAATCGAAAATGAAAACAAAAACATTATCATCGACCAGGCTCGTGTCGATTTGACATTCGGTATGATATGGTAAAACAGATAGAAAAACGGCGTATTCCCCGCCAGACCGTATATGACAGCGAACAGCGCCAGCCCTCCGAAAAACCATGTTTTCCGCGAACGGATCATGATAATCGCAACCAGCGCCATCAGAAGCGGCACAGCCCCGGCATACTCGGAATTATCCTTAAACGCATTTTTGCCCCAGTAGCTGTTCCCCTGATCGCCTGACACGCCGCAGAACTCCGGCACCACCAGCGAGACGGTCTCCTCCCAGCCGAGCGACCATGACCGGGCCCACTCCTCTCCTCGCTTTTCATCCGCACGCGGCGAATATTCTTTTACATACTTATAACCGGGATAGAAATGTATCGCCGATATCGCCAGCCCGATAACGACCGCGAGCACAAACAAACTGGTCGGCCTCACCAGCGACGGAATCGACTTATTTTCGATATACTTAAACGCCAGTTTAAACACGAAATAGAAAGCGCAGGCCCACAGGCAATAATATGCCATCTGCGGATGCGGTGTTAGAATGATGATCCCGATCGTCAGACCGAGAAGTGAAAAATACAATAGCGGCCTGCCTCGGAACCCCAACTCGATAAACATCAGTGTGAGCGGGAAAAGCGAGGTTACGAACATTTTGCCGTCATGCCCCGGTGAAACCTGCGACACGAAATAGGCCGCGAACATATATGCCACCGCGGCCAGCACCGAGGCCATCTGCGACCGCTTGAAAACCCGTGCGCAGAAGAACATCGTAATCCCCGCCAGAAAAACATGGAGCAGCATATTCCAGCCCAGCGCTCGATACACGCTCATAAAGAACTTGATTATGGAAAACGGATAGAAGGTGTCGCCATGAAAGCCGTCGATATACGGTATGCCGCAATATTGATATGGATTCCAGACTGGAACTTCGCCATGCTCGCTCACAAAATCGACATAGAAAGATCGGAAAAAGACACCCGCTTGAATCTGATCCGAACTATAAAGCATTTGATCTGAGAAGACAAATACGTGAAAAAGAGATATAACCGCGAGAAAGAGAATAGCAAACAGAATCAGATCGAACCGGAGATTACGGCGAGTGATATTGCCGCTGTCGGCTGCTTTGCTTTTAGCCACAATAAAGCTCCATCATTTTATTTTTAGGGCGATCATGGCCGAAACCGTCTCGGCTGCGATCAACCATATCCGGGCGGCAACGGCAATCGCCGCCGGCACTCCGGGTCCGAAAAACGGGGCCAGCATCATCGTCATCATAGCTTCCCGCGGCCCGACTCCGCCGGGAGCCAGCAGGAACAGATAGCCGACCTGATAGGCAATTATGAATATACCGGCCATCGGGAGCAGCGCGGTTTCCTGGACGGTAATACCTTTAACGAATAGCCAGAAGGAAAAGCCGTACAAACTCCATGCTAGAAAATAACCTCCGTATATAGTCGCCGCAAGCGATTTGTTCATCCGCAGCCGAATCGGTTTCCGTTTGACCAGGGTGATAATACGGTTAAAAAATGATTCCATCAGACGCGGGAGGAAGACAACCATCAACGAAACAAGAAAAATAGCGGCAGCGACAATCACCACACCGGTGGTCAAAAAAGGGATGTCGGCATACTGACGCAATACTCCGGGATAGACACTCAGAAAAACCAACCCGGAAAGGAGCCCCGAGGGAATGGCAAATATCTGTGATAATCCGAATGACGTTACCGCTTCTTCCTCGGTAACTCCCTCTTTTTTGGCCAGGAAAATCATGCCGAACATCTGCCATACTTTGCCGGGAATATAACGGCCCAGGTTGGCCAGGTAGGCAATTTTGAACGATTTTCGGTAGCTGACTTTTTTATCAAGCGACAGGACAATTATCCGCCAAACCGAGGAAAAAATAAAGAAAGTAAAAATGACTGACACTAACGCCGCGATTAAATAATAAATATTGATCTGCCAGTCAAAGTTTCTTACCAGGTGCCAGTTTTCGGCCAATTGCCGGATAATAAAATAGAAAATCAAACCGATAACAATGACCTGAAGCGACCGCCAGATTATTTTCTTCGCAGCGGCATTCATACTTGCAACCCGCCATTTTCAGATGATACTGACATGAATAGATTATACACTCGATCGACCAGAACCGGCGTCGAAAAATTCTCCGTTGCTCTCTTATAGTTTCCCTCGCCCAGTTGGGCTCTAAGCTCGCGATCGGTCAGAATTTGCCTGATACATTCGGATAGGGCTTCGATATCCCCCAATTCATACAGCAAGCCGTTCTCACCGTCGTTTATAATATCCGTTATCCCGCCGGATCGTGAACCGACCACTACCCGGCCGGTAAATCCTGCTTCCACCAGCACCAGGCCGAACCCTTCATCCTCGGATGACAATATCACGGCATCCGATTGCCGATACAGTTCTCCCAGCCGTTGCTGCGCCACCAGTGACATAAACTCGATTTGATCATCCAGCCCGCCGTCGGCCACCGCCTTTTTTAATTCAGCCTCAAGAGGGCCCTCGCCGACCATGATAATCTTAAATGGTATACCCTCGGCCTTGAGCTTCGCCGCAGCCGACATGATATCACCCAACCTCTTCTGTTTGGTGTACCTGGCCACGGATAGTAAAACCGGGACATCGTTCTCCGGTTGAGCCGTTTTGGGGAAATGCTCCATCCCGACCGGCATCGGGATGACCGACACATCATCGCCGGCAATGACATCGGTATTCCGTAGAAGTTTGTCCTTCAAGAAAGAAGATACTACCGTAGCTTTATTAGTCCTCTCATACACATACCGGCTGATTCTCCTGAATATTCCACCTTTACTCAGAAGCGATATATCAGTGCCGTGAGAAGAAATTACCAATGGCACATTCATCTTACGCGCTATCCGGGCCGCGATAATTCCCGGCGGAGCCCACCAGTTGGCCCAGATCAAATCTGGTTTTTCCTGACGACAGATTTTACGGGCGAATCGGTAGAAGGAACAGAGGAAGCTCAGGAAAACAAACTTGGCCAAAATCGATCCGGCCACCTCCTGATGCATATTACCGGTATAGACAAGCGGTTTGATTCCGGAAAAGGGATAACCGAATCTTTTAATCTTAACGCCGTCGATTTCATCGTTGCGAAGCAGGCCCGGAGCATGCGGACAAACGACGGTTATTTCGAGGCCTTTCTCAACCAGCCCCGATGACAACCGATGAAGGTATAACGCGGTGAGATCCCCTTCGCGGCGGATATAATTGTGGGTTATGACGACGACTTTCAAAAGTCCACTCAGTCCTCTTCGCGGCGTTTGCGTTTCTGCAAAGCCTCCAGTCGCTTGACAGCCGCACTGACGCCTGAAATTTCTTCTCTGATCGCGGCCAGGCCCTCGGCCAGGAAACCAAGGATGAAAAACAGAAGTCCCAGAACCGATAAAAGGATTACCAGGTAGAGCATGGGCCGGAAACCGGTATGCTCAAATACACGAAAATATATCGCAACCAGACCGACAAGAACTCCTCCGCCGAGCAACAACGTTCCCAGAAATCCGAAAAAGAGAAGTGGTTTACGCAACAGGGTCAGTTGTGACTTAACCGCCAGCAGGTCGAGAACTCCGACCGGAATACGCCAGAAACCGGAAAATTTGGAATCGCCGCTATACCGGGGGTATAACGGAATTTTCACCTCATCGACGCGGAATCCCTGCTCTACTGCCAGGGCCACCAGATACCGATGCCAATCACGGCGGAGAAATATATTATCGATAACCTCGCGGCGGAAGGCCTTGACCGAATTTAAATCATGAACCTTGAGTCCGAATAGCTTTCGGGATAAAGTGTTGTATATTTTCGATACGAACCGCTTGCTGTATTCGCCCTGTTTCCATCCCGTCACCAGATCGTTGCCCTCATCCAGTTTGGCGATCATGGCCGGGATATCTTCCGGCTTATATTGCAAGTCAGCGGGATAAAAAACGAATATCTCACCAAGTGCATTAGCAAATCCGGTTTGCAACGCTTCGGTCAGACCCCGGTTGCGGCCGTGGGAAATCATCCGGAGAAAAGGATATTTGGCTTCCTGCGCTGTCAGGATCTCGGCGGTTCGGTCCGTGGAGCCATCATCGATAATCAACACCTCGAATGAAAAGGTGGCCTTCTCCCCCATAGCATCGAATTGACGGCATAACTCCTCGACATTCCCGTCCTCATTGTAAGCCGGAACTACGACTGAAACGCGCGGATCGCCATTTCTTTTCTGTTCTTCCATTATACCTATCCCTGGAACCCTTTATAAAATTATTGCCAAGGTCAAATTTATGAAAATTGACCTTCCCTGCCAAGTCAATTTCGGCCTTTTCTCACTTCCTGAACAATTCATTTCCGGTAGCTACAGTCTGTTTAATATAAGCATTGCCGAAGAAGAAATGAAATTGAAATCTCAATCACTATCCATAACAATAACATTATACAGGCAAGCAGGTAATTTAGACTCAATCATCGAACCGGTCAAGGTATAATAGCCCCCTCTCCTGCCGCCTATCTCGAACCCCAGAAATCCCTTTGATAACTCCCATTTCTGCTTATATTTCATATATCGTTGCATATATCGACGAAAAACTTAATCTACCCGGGAGGATTTTTCAATGCGTCACACATGGCTTTCAATTCTGATGATAATAGCCTTCGGCTGCTTCCTTCTGACATTCGGCGGATGTACCGACAAGATCGGAAACATCGATCCTGACGATATTATTGTACCAGAAGACGAGGAGGAAGAAGAAGAGGAAGAAGAACCTGTCAAAGTCTGGGAAGTGAGTATTGAAACTGGCCATGACGTCCTTCAAGGCCATTACTATGACCTTGATATCACCGCCGATCTCGATTCGATACCATTCGGAGGCTTCGATCTTCTAATCGGCTATGATGCCGCCGCTCTCGCTTTCACCGAGGCCGCCATTAGTGAATACCTCAATAGCTGCGGCTGGGAATATTTCACTTATCGCTATGGCGCGCCGCCCGGCCTGTACTTCTCGGGTTTGGTGCGTATTGTAGGTGTGGCTGAGACCAACAATGGAGGTATCCATCCCGATTATGACTGCATCGGCGGGATAATTCCCCTACCAATAGCCACCATAACTTTCTTCGTCAGCAATGACCGCCAGTATGAATGCACCTTCCAGCCGGTCGCATTCTACTGGGGCGATTGCGGCGACAATGCAATATCCACCATAGATGGCGATACTCTTGCTCTTAACAGATATATATATGATTACGACGGCAGTGAAATTCAAGATTCAACTTACGGCTTCCCCGGCCCTTATGGCGTCCCCAACAGCCCCTGCTTTGACGGCGGTGATGAAACCTCTATCCGCTATATCGACTTCTACAACGGCGGACTGGATCTTGTCTGCTCCGATCCGATCGATCCTCGCGGCGATCTGAACGTGAACGGTCTCGCAAATGAAATTGCCGACGCCGTCATTTTCTCAAATTACTTCATCAATGGAACAGCCGCCTTTAACGGTCATGTCGCAGCCTCCACCGCCGCCTCGGATGTCAATTACGACGGCATAGAATTATCAGTTGCCGACTTCGTTTATCTCATCCGGATTATCGTTGGCGATGCTATTCCATATGATAATCTCGTCTACCCGCCCGAAATTGCCCAGGTCTTCCTACAAAATGGCAATATTTCCATCGACGCCCCCCATGATCTCGGCGCCGGCCTGTTCGTTTTTAACTTCACCGGAGAACTCGGCGTTCCCGAATTGATGTTTGGAGCCCGGGACATGGATATCAAATATGGAGTCGACGGCAATGAATTACGAGTCCTGGTCTATAACATCGGGCAGGATTATATCGCCTCCGGATACAGCCGGATATTCACCATCACCCATACCGGCGATTTAAACCTGATTGCGGCCGAACTGGCCACCTATGAGGGCACTCCAATACAACCTTCGATTCAAAACCTGGTAAGCCCATAAGAAGATAGTTCGGGCATAATGCATAACCGCAAATATAAAGGCGGCGGATAAATTGATCCGCCGCCTTCTTTAATTTTAGGACCTCACAGGATTGCCTGATCAAAATTATCAGGTGCACCTCTACGCTTTTTGCAGCCGCGCTTCCCATTTTTTGGTGTGACTATATTGCAGAATATGAAGCACCAATACCGCCGCCAGTAAAATCACATTGATACCGATCATCACCGGCCGGCCAAATGACAGAAATGCTCCCAGCAAAAAACCGACAATCCAGATTGCGATACCGATCATCGCCATCAAGTAAACCGAATCCTCCTGCTTCATATACCCATATAAAGCCCCCATAATCAGGGAGATATAATATAGCAAAAGCATCGGGATCAGCAGCACGTCGGGAGCCGACTGCAGCCAGCCGATCTTGAAAAGCGCTCCCATCCCTCCGAATATCACCATAATCCCCAGGATAGGCAGCGGCAGAAAAGTCGTAAAGGTCAAAAATCGAAACGTTCTTGTCTTATTCATAGGACACCTTCATTACTTTTTATTATTTAGCCCGGTAGGTTATTCTTCCGCCCATTACCGTGGCTTTGATCTTTCCCTTTAACTTACGCCCCACGAAGGGCGAATTCTTTGACTTGGAAAGGAACTTTTCCTTTTTTACAACCCAGCGGGCTTCCGGATCAAAAATTGTTATGTCGGCAACCTCGCCCTCATTCAGACTATTCGGCTCCAAACCGATAATCTTGGCCGGATTGGAACTCATTTTCCGCAAAAGATCCGGTATCGCGAGATACCCCCTGTCGGAGAGCTCCGTTATCGCCAGCCCGAGACTGGTCTCAAGACCGATCATGCCCGGCGAAGCCTGGTCGAATTCGACATCTTTTTCTTCTTCGGTATGCGGCGCATGGTCGGTAGCGATACAATCGATAGTACCGTCAATCAGCCCTTTGATCATTGCCTGCCGGTCGGCCTCGCTCCGGATCGGCGGATTGACACGCAGGTTGGTATCGAATTTCTCCCCGATAAGATCATCGGTCAAAGTGAAGTGATGCGGCGCCACTTCCGCGGTTACTTTCACTCCTTCAGCCTTGCCCCTCCGGATAGCCTCGACCCCGCCGGCAGTCGACACATGAGCGATATGCAGGCGTCCACCGGTCAATCCGGCCAGCTTGATATCGCGAAGAATGGCAATCTCCTCAGCCACCGCCGGCCGACCCTGCATCCCCAGACGGGATGATTCGAACGATTCGTTGACAATCCCCCCTCCGGCCAGAAATTCATCCTCGGCATGAGATATCACCGGAATATCAAACATCCTGGCATATTCCAAAGCCCGTCGCATCATTTCCGGATTCTGCAAATAATCGCCGTCATCGGAAATCGCCACGACGCCGGCCTTAACCAGATCGCCGATTTCAGATAATTCCTCGCCGTCCCGATTCTTGGTGATCGCCCCGACACAGTAGACCCGGCAATCTCCCTTCTCGGCCAGCGAAGTTACGAATTTGACCGTCTCCTGGTTGTCGATGGCAGGTTGAGTGTTCGGCATACAGGCTACCGTTGTAAATCCTCCAGCCGCCGCCGCCCGCGATCCGGATTGAATCGTCTCCTTATCCTCGCGGCCCGGTTCGCGGAAATGAACATGAATATCGACCAGCCCCGGCGTCACAATCGCGCCCTCGGCATCTACAATAGACTCTGCGGGGAATTTATCAATTACTTTCCTGGTCAGTTTACCCTCATCAAACACCTTTGCGATTTTACCATCCTTGATACCGAGATCGGCCTTCTTGGTAAACCCGAATCCGGGATCCATCAGTGTCCCGTTTATAATCAATAGATCGAATTGCATAACAGCCTTTCCAGTTTAGCTTAGACTTTGTTTCCCTGTTCTTCAGCCCCCGACAGGAGATAAAGGACCGCCATACGAACCGCCTGACCGTTGGTAACCTGGCTCAGGATAACCGAGGCGGGACTGTCGGCGACATCGTTGCTGATTTCGACCCCTCGATTCATCGGGCCGGGATGCATAATGGTATAATTTTTATTCAGCCGCTTGAGTCTTTCGGTAGTTATTCCGAATAGATTGGTATATTCCCGTTGGGATGGGAACAATCCCGCTTTTTGCCGCTCCAACTGAATGCGAAGAATATTGACGACATCCACGCCCTCCATCGCCTCGTCAATATCGGTATAAACATCTATTCCGAATTTTTCGGCCTCATACGGTAATAAAGTCGATGGGCCGCAGATTGCAACCGAGGCCCCCAAAGTTTTCAAACCCCAGATATTCGACCGCGCTACTCGCGAATGCTTGAGATCGCCGACGAGCAGAACCCGCAGACCTTTTATCTTTCCGTATTTCTGCCGGATCGTAAAAATATCCAGCAGACCCTGAGTCGGATGCTCATGGGTGCCGTCACCGGCATTGATAATATTGGCCTCAAGGCATTGGGTCAGGTAATACGGTACCCCCGCAGAACTGTGGCGGACCACCACCATATCGATTTTCATCGCCTCGATATTGCGAACCGTGTCCTTGAGCGATTCTCCTTTACGCACCGACGACATTGCCGTGGTAAAGGTCATCGTGTCAGCCGATAACCGCTTCTCCGCCAGCTCAAACGACAACTTGGTGCGCGTCGACGGTTCATAAAAAATGTTGACGACCGTTTTACCTCGCAGCGGTGGCACCTTCTTGATCGGTCGGTCGAGGATTTCACGGAAACTCTCGGCCGTATCAAGAATCAAATCAAGATCTTTCTTGGGCGTGCCTTCCAGTTGCAGCAGGTGCCGCGACGATAGACTCATTTTATTTCTCCGTTTTTAGACTTCTTGTCCGTGGCCGGATATAAAACGACCTGATCACTCTCATCGCTTTCGGTAAAATATACGCGGACATTATCCTCGAAACTGGTCGGGATATTCTTGCCGACATAATCGGCCCTGATCGGCAACTGCCGGTGACCGCGATCAACCAGGACCGCCAGTTGCACCGTCCACGGGCGACCCAAATCTATGATTTGCGAAAGAGCGGCCCGGATCGTGCGGCCGGTGTAAAGGACATCATCCACCAGGATCAGGTTCTTTTCGTCAATATCGAACATAATCTCTGTCTTGCGAACCTCCGGTTGATCCGGGTTAAAATGGACATCATCTCGATAGAGGTTGATATCCATCAGGCCGACCGGGATATCGACCCCTTCAATCCCCTTGATCGTTTCAGCCAGCCGCGCCGCCAGGTGAGCGCCGCGGGTTAGGATTCCGACGATCACGAGCGATTCGGCTCCGCCGTTCCTTTCCAGAATCTCATGGGCGATGCGGGTAATGGCGCGAGCCATTTTGTGGTCATCCATGATCTCATGAGCATTATTTTTATTCAAGATATTTCCTCGGGCAAAAAAATATCGGGCAGGTATTCTCCCGATTTATTTCGATCTCTGTTTAATTGCTTTTTCATAGCTCCTTTACGGCCTCACCGGACCGGCTTAAAAGGTTGACGTCAAGATATCGATAGCTTGGCAGGTGTCAAGGACAAAAATGGTTGAGATCAAAAATATCTTCCGTATGGACTGTGAATACTTTGTCATAATTATCTATCTGGTAACCAATTATCTCTGGAATAGAAAGTATCCCTTTATATGATCCCGAACTGAAAAATTCAAGTGGTGACGCCGATGAAATTACTTTTCCCTCCGACAGAAGTGCTACCCGGTCGGTCAAATCGGCAATTATGTCACTGCTGTGCGATATTATCATAATCGTTCTACCATCGTTTTTCAGACTGGTCAGCATTTCCTGAAACGCCTGCAGTCCGAAATCATCCAGACCGCAGGTAGGCTCATCAAAGATTATCAAACCTGCATCGAGGGCGACGACAATGGCAAATCCCAGCCGACGGGCTTCCCCGCCCGATAACGTATGTGGATCGCGACCTTTAAATGCCTCATAATCAAGGCCGACAGTATCCATGCACTTGCGAACCGCATTTTCTATTAAAGTACCACTCGCAATATTTCCCTTAATACCATATGCTATTTCATCATAGCATGTATCTAAAAAGAACTGCCGCTCAGGTTGCTGAAAGCTCATCACCGGACGCGCCTCGCCTTCAGCGTATTTAATTTGACCGCTATCCGGCTGATAAATACCGCAGAGTATTTGAGCCAGGGTCGATTTCCCGCTGCCCGATGGCCCAACCACCCCGATGATTTCTCCACGGTTGATGTTCAACGATAGACTGTCAAAAATCTGCGTACCGCAGTCATAGGAAAATGATAAATTCTCCAGCTTCAGAAGGGCAGAATCTTCCGCGGAGTTCGCACTCGGTACGGCCTCGACAGACCCGACCCCCGGTTTTGGAGTCAGGAAGTTCATTGGCGGACGAATTCCCGCTTTAAGAAGAATCGTGTCGTCTGTAAATATCTTATCCGGCGTATTATCCCGAATAATCCGACCATCAGCCATGATAACCAGGCGCGGATGTTTTTCCGCCACCCGGGAAAATTGAGTGATACGGATAATCGTCAATTCCGGATCAATCTGCCTGATTTGGGTAAGCGCTTCATCAAGATGAATCGATCCGGGATAATCAAGGTATGAGGCCGGCTCGTCGAGAAACAGAATTTTCGGCCCGGCAGCGAATAGACCTGCCAGCGACAATCGCTGCTTCTCTCCCCCCGAAAGATTCCATACCAGTCGTTCGCGCAACCGCCCCATTTCGAACAACTCAACTATCCGACCGACAATATCCCGCATCTCATCCGAGGGAGTGTTTCTATTTTCAAGTGAAAAGGCAATTTCGCGTTCAACCGTGGTCGCCACCAGCCCGTTGTCCGGATCCTGAAAGAGGAAACCGATCGGCGGTTTGCCGTCGCTGCCGCTACCGACCTGCCCATCGATAGTGACACTACCCGAATCCGGTTTCAATATTCCGCAGAGCAGTAATCCCAGGGTTGTCTTGCCGCATCCGTTGCCGCCCATGATTGCCAGCGTCTCACCTTTGCTGACATTCAGAGTCAAATCATTAATTATCGGCCTTGATTTGTCAGCGGAATACGAGTATGAAACATGGTTAAGATTGATCATGGCATTAAAAAACCGATGCCGCCCGTAAGCAGCATAGGCTCTCGAGGCAGCTTTATCTACCCTTTATAGCTTATGTCGAGCGTTTTCGTCGCCTGTACTTCATTCAATCGTTTCACCGGCGTATTATGGGGAGCCGAGGTAACCAGTTCGAGGTTTTTGTCTATTTCACGATCGATCTGGAGCATCGCGGCGGCGAAACGATCCAGCGATTCTATCGACTCGGTTTCAGTCGGCTCAATCATCAACGCTTCGCTGACGATCAGGGGGAAATAAATAGTCGGGGCATGGAAGCCGAAATCGAGCAAACGCTTGGCGATATCCAACGTCCTCGCCCCACGTTTTTTCTGCTGCGAACCGGACAGAACGAACTCATGCATACAAATCGTGTCATGAGGCAGTTCATATTTGCCCTTCAACAGCTCCTTGAGATAATTGGCATTCAAAACCGCGTTTTCCGAGACACGGTTGAGCCCCTTGCTTCCGAGATGACAGATATAGGTATAAGCCCGCAGCAACACGGCGAAATTGCCGTAAAAGCTGTGCATCCGCCCGATGCTGTCAGGCCGGTCGTTATCCAGATAATACCGACCGCCGTCTTTGGCCGGCATCGGCCGCGGTAAAAACGGAATCAATTCCTCGGTTACCGACAACGCCCCGGCGCCCGGTCCACCGCCGCCATGCGGCGTTGAAAAGGTCTTATGCAAGTTGAAATGCACCATATCATAGCCCATATCGGCCGGCTTGACATGCCCCAGAAGAGCATTCAGATTGGCTCCGTCCATATACAGAAGCCCTCCGGCATCATGAACTATCCTGGCGATCTGCTCAATTTCCGATTCAAACAATCCCAGGGTGTTGGGATTGGTGATCATAATCCCGGCCGTTTCCTCATCCATAACACGGGCCACATCATCCGCCGATAGAATCCCGCGTTCGGTGGAATTGATCTGTACCACATCATAACCGGCCATTATCACCGAAGCCGGATTGGTGCCGTGCGCCGAATCGGGGATAATGATCTTCTTGCGAACATTTCCCCGTTTCTTCATCGCCGCCCGGATAACCAGCAGCCCGACCAGTTCACATTGAGCCCCGGCGACCGGCTGCAGAGTTGTCCCTGCGAAACCAGTAATTTCTGCCAGCATCGTTCCCAGGTTATACATCAATTCCAAAGCCCCCTGGCAGTTTCCCTCTTCAGCCAGCGGATGCAGATTGGCAAAACCGGGAAGCGCGGCGGCGGTATCGTTGATCTTGGGATTGTATTTCATGGTACATGATCCCAACGGATAAAAACCTTTGTCGATATGATGATTGCGAGTCGACATCTCGACATAATGGCGCACCAGTTCCGGCTTGGAAATTTCCGGAAGTTCGGCCGGTACCGCCCGCAGATATTTCTCCGGGATCAACGCGTCCACATTCTTGTCGCCGGCATCGGTTTCCGCCAGGGAAAATCCGGTCCGACCGGGACGCGATTTCTCATATATCAAAACATCGTCTGTCATAACCCTGTTGCTCAGACCTCTTTCTTTATTTTTTCTTCTCCTCCTCCGGAGGCGGGTTTTCGATTTTATCGATTTGTTTTTTAACCCAGGTGGAGTCGGAGGCTTCGGGATGATCGGTTAAAAACTTATTATACAACTGCAAGGCTTCATCCTTGGCCCCCTTCTTGTCGTGGCAGAAGGCTATATATATCTCGGCATCCTGGGCCAACTCGGATTCGGGATAGGTCTTTAGAAAATCCTTGAACGAGGCGATCGCGTCATCAAACTTCTCCGCATACCGCTTCGTCTTGGCCATCTCGTACATGGCATCGTCAGCCAGATCCGACTCCGGATAGGTCAGCGGAAATTTGGAAAAAACATCCTCTGCCACCGCATACTGTTTGGCCCGTGATTTCATTTGCCCCATCCAGAACAAGGCACTGTCGGAATAACCCTGCTTGTTATTGGCATCTTCCTGCAAAATTTTCCGGTAGAACTTCTCAGCCTCGTCGAACTTACTCCGGCCGGTATATTTCTCCGCTACCAGCGAATACAATTTCATCGTCGGCTCGGTCTCGGCTCGCCGCAGGTAATCGCCGAGTGTATTGCGATCGGCCAGATAATCGTTTACGATTTCCACGAACTTGGGACCGTCGGCATAACCGTATATCCGGTCAATTTCCGAACCGTCCGGCTTCGCCAGGACCACTGTCGGAAATCCGGCCACGCCGTATTCACGCCGCAAAAGAGTATCTTTCTCGGCATTCACTTGTACATTGACCAGGTTAGCGCTCAGCGCGATCACTTCTTCGTTTCGATACGTCACGGTATCGAGTCTCTTGCACCAGCTTCACCAATCGGTATAAAAGGTGATCAACATATTCTGGGATTTTTCACCCGCAGCCTGAAGCGCCTGTTCATAGGTTTCGAAAAAGGCTACCTCATTGGCCGGAGCCAGGGTTGCACAGGCAAGAAGCAGCAAAAACATCAAAGCAGTTTTTTTCATCTTGTCCTCTCTTTTGTCAATCGGTCTCTACCAGTTTCGATTTTTCCCAATCCTCTCCCAGAATTACTTTCACCTCACCAACCGCCCGGTCAACATACTCTTTGGGCGTCAGCAGCGTATAACCGCCCCCGACCGGGGCATAAGAAGATAATCCCTGTGTACCGACATATCCGAAATAACCGACTCCCGATTGCAGCACCGCCGGGATATCCTTAGCCCGCAACGCCTCAAGAGTCATTTCGGCCAGTTGCGTCGACTGCAGCCGGGCCAGCGGAATCCATTCCTTAAAAATCTTTTCATCGTCGGCATCCGGCTCCGGTGGCAACGACATGACCAGCTTCTCGTCACAGTCGGGGCAAACGCTGATGTTATTCTCATACTCATACCGGCATTTGGGACAGTATGGCATAATCAGGACTCCCCGTTTATGGATTCATCATTTTGCTCATCATTATTTTGAGCGCCACCCAAAAAGATTTTGACCACCTCTGTCGCCTCCTCCTGATAATCGGGAGGCACCATGATTCGAAACATTTCTAATTTGCCGGTCCGCATCGACCTCAGAGTCAACCCGGCGCTGCCCAAGACTCCGGGGCGGGCATCGAGAACCGCGGGGATATCATACGATCTCAATCCATTCACGGCAAACTCCGCCACTGTCCGGTTTTCTGCTTCAGCGACCGCAACCCAGTTCGATCTGATCTCGACATCGTCGTAATACGGTTCTTTATTGTTGTCTTCAAACTGGTTCATCGGCAATCACTTTTCGTCGGCAACATATCCATTTCATTCAGGCTAATGCTCCCGTCAGTTTTTTTCCGGCGGCCAATAGCGTCAGCCCGTCCCTGAAACGGTTGCAATCTTCAAATGAAACCATCTCCGTGACCGCTACCAAAAGATAATGGTCCAGATCGGGGTAAAAACGGCTCAGGTCTATTCCTGCCGCTATCCCGACCGCGGCCATTTCTGTTATTATCTGCGCCGGCGGCACCGGAGTCTCGATAACAAATTCCTTGAAGAACGGCTTGTCCGTCCAGATCCGGTAACCGTCGATGGCAGCAATCTTCTCCGCCAGGTAATGAGCATGCTCCGCCGAAAGTCTTGCCACGCGCGGCAAACCGGCTTTGCCCATCAGGGACATATAAATAGTCGCAGCCGTGGCGCATAGCGCCTCGCTGGTGCAGATATTGGAGGTTGCCTTGCTGCGGCGAATATGCTGTTCGCGGGTTTGCAGCGTCAGGACAAAACCGGTTTTCCCGTCGGTATCGACCGTCCGGCCAACCAGCCTTCCCGGAATTTTACGAACATATTCCTGCCTGGCGGTGAAAAGACCCAGTAAGGGACCTCCGAAATTCCTGGGTATTCCCAATGACTGCCCCTCACCGACTGCGATATCGGCGTTGTATTCGGCCGGAGTCTTCAACATTCCCAGCGAGATCGGATCGACAGCCATTATCATTAAGCCACCGGCTTCATGAATAGCTTTCTCCCCGATTTCAATTTCTTCAAGATATCCAAAGAAATTGGGTTGTCCCAAAATCAGGCAAGCGGCCCGATCATCAACATAGTCCCCGATTTTGCCGAAGTCGGTAACGTTTCCGGCAGCGGGAATGGTCACCACTTCCAGATCGCGCCCGGAAATTATCGATGACAAAACTTCGCGGAAGAGAGGGCTGACCGTTTCCGAAACCACGATCCGTTCCCGCCCGGTATGGTGTACTGCAAGCATGGCCGCTTCGGCAACGGCGGTCGCTCCGTCGTACATCGAGGCATTGGCGACATCCATGCCGGTCAGACGACACAGATGCGATTGAAACTCATAGATCGCCTGAAGCGTTCCCTGGGCTACTTCCGCCTGATAAGGAGTATAGGCGGTGGCATATTCCGGCCTCATCGCCAGGGTCCAAACGACCGGCGGTACATAATGGTTATATATCCCTCCCCCGACAAAGGATATCTCACTGGTATCGTTTTTCTGCGCCAGTTCTTCCATATGTCTCATCAATTCCGGCTCAGCCATCGGCTCGGGCAGCTTCAAGGCCGAAGTCGTGCGTAGGTTTTCAGGAATCGGCGCCAAAAGATCATCGACACCGGAAACGCCGATCGTTTCCAGCATCTTCTTTATGTCGGTGTTGCTATTCGGTATGTAGGGCATAGTTCGACTTTATTAATCCAACAATTGTTTGTATTGCTCCGCTTTGAGCAGAGTGTCTAGTTCCGAGGTATCAGAAATTTTAATCCTAATCATCCACCCTTCTCCATAAGGGTCCTGGTTGATTATCCCGGCATCCTCTTCAATCATACTATTTACGCCGGAAACGGTTCCTGTGACGGGCGAAAATAATTCAGAAACGGCCTTCACCGCTTCGATAGTCCCGAAAGGCTGCTCCGCTTCCACGGCCGATCCCTCTTCGGGTAGCTCGACAAAAACAATATCTCCCAACTCACCCTGAGCATAATCAGTGATTCCTATTTCAACGGTATCACCATTGACACGTATCCACTCATGCACTTTGGTATACAAAAGCTCTTCAGGAATATTCAAAAGGCCTCCCATTTCTACTTTTCAACACCCGATTCTTGCTTCTCCAAACTCGGCAGTCCTGCTTCCTCGCGAAGGTTTTCCTCGATAAAAGCGGTACTGAATTTGCCGGAAACGAAATCGGGATGAGTCAGTATTAATTTGTGAAAATCTATGGTAGTCGGCACTCCCTCTATGATAAACTCGTCAAGGGCCGTCAATGTCTTGATTATAGCCTGCTGGCGGTCATCGCCTTTGACAATCAGTTTGCCGATCATGGAGTCATAAAAAGGCGGGATATGATAACGGGCATAGGCGTGAGTATCCACCCGCACTCCGTGACCGCCCGGCTGATGGAACGATGTAATCTGTCCCGCTGTCGGACGAAATCCTTTTTCCGGGTCTTCGGCGTTAATACGGCATTCGATCACATGTCCCCGGAATTTTATATCCGACTGAGTCAAATCCATTTTCTCGCCCGATGCGATTTTTATCTGCTCGGTGACAATATCTATTCCGGTCAATTCCTCAGTCACCGGATGCTCGACCTGAATTCTGGTATTCATTTCCATGAAATAATAATCGCCCCGGTCATTGACCAAAAACTCCACCGTTCCGGCCCCTCGATACCCGACCGACCTCGCTCCGAGAATAGCTGCTTCTCCCATCCGTTTGCGCAAATCGTCACCGACTATCGGCGAGGGCGATTCTTCAAGCAGTTTCTGATGGCGTCTCTGTACCGTACAGTCGCGCTCTCCCAGATGGATAATGTTTCCGAAATTGTCACCGAGAATCTGCACTTCGACATGATGAGAATTGACGATTACTCTTTCCAGGTAAAGCGAGTCATCGTGAAAGGCGGCCTCGGCTTCGGTGCGAGCCATATTGAAAGCCGTCTCGAATTCTTCCGGAGTTTTTGCGATACGCATCCCGCGCCCGCCGCCTCCGGCGGAGGCTTTGACGAGAATCGGAAAACCGATCTGACCCGCCAATTCCTGCGCATGATCCAGATCTCTGACCAGACCGTCCGACCCGGGAATAGTCGGCACACCGGCATCACGCATTAATTCCTTGGCCCGAGCTTTGGCTCCCATCTGCCGGATCATTTGGCCGCTGGGCCCGATAAACGTAAGACTACATTCTTCGCAGATCTCAGCGAACTCGGCGTTTTCAGCAAGGAATCCATATCCGGGATGAATCGCGTCGGCGTTGGTGACCTCGGCAGCGGCTATAATTCTCTTGGGATCAAGGTAGGATTCCATGGCCAGCGGCGGACCGATACAAACATCCTCGTCGGCAAAACGAACATGAAGCGAATCACGGTCTGCCTCCGAGTAAACCGCCACCGTTTTAATACCAAGGTGTTGGCAAGCTCGAATAACCCGCAGAGCAATCTCTCCGCGGTTGGCAATCAGTATTTTTTTAAACAACGGCAACCTTTCTATTTAAGGGGCATAAAATAACCAATCGGCCGCCGTATTTCAACAAAACAAATGTTTTTGGAGCAAAATAAAAGAGGCCGACCACACACGAGGTACGGCTCAAAAAGGGGGGAATTTCAATCGATAGATAGATGAGAAACGGCGGCCCAAAGGTCGCCGTTTCCGAGAAACTGATTTGCCTAACCGTCCATATTGGCTTCTGATGATGCCGTCTGACCCATATCCCAGCGATCGGAGGCGCCGACCACTCCCTTGATACGAAGGTCGAAGTCATCGGGATTAGAGGCGTTGGACATTGCCTCTTCGTAACTGATCAAGCCCTGTTTGTAAAGTTTCATAATCGATTGATCGAAGGACTGCATTCCATATTGCGAAGCGCCGGATTCGATCAGTTCCGGTATATTGTTGAACTTCTCAGGATCTATCAGACAGTCATGTATCGCGGCAGTGTTGATCATCACTTCCAGCGCCGGAACCCGGCCGGGCATATCATGCCTGGCCAGCAGTCGCTGACAGACGATTCCCTGAAGAGTGCCGGCCAGAAGCAGACGGATTTGCTGGTGCTGATGCGGTGGGAAAAAGGATATAATGCGACTAATGGTCTCCAACGTATTCAGCGTATGAAGCGTCGACAGCACCAAGTGACCGGTGTCGGCCGCTGTCAGGGCAATCGACATCGTTTCCAAGTCACGGATCTCACCGATCAGAATAACGTCGGGATCCTGACGGAAAGCGTGACGCAGAGCAGTCGCGAAACTTTCGGTATCCCCCCCGACCTCGCGCTGGGCTATAATACATTTTTTGTCACGGAAGATATACTCGATCGGGTCTTCGATGGTCATAATATTATCCTGGCGGTTGCTATTCATCTCCTCAATCACCGCCGCCAGCGTTGTCGATTTGCCCGAACCGGTGGTCCCGGTGATGATTACCAGACCGCGTCTAAGGTTGGCCAACTTCTTAATGGAATCAGGAAGGTAGAGTTCTTCAAATCCGGGAATGCGGGTGTTGACGGCGCGAATGGCGATACCGGTAGTGCCCCGCTGACGAAACAGATTAATACGAAAACGGCCCAGCTTGGCCACCGACAGCGCCAAGTCGACCTCGTTCCGTTTCTCAAATTTTTTCAGTTGATCTTCGTTGAGTATTTGGGATACCACCGTTTGCATCGTCTGAACATCCATCGGATCGGCATCGATTTGTTCCAGTATTCCGTTGACACGCAGGTATGGTTGTATTCCTACCCGGAGATGAAGGTCAGATGCTTTATGTTTCAACATTTCGGTCAACATCTGCTTCAGGTTCATCTGACCCTCCTTGTGTGTGGCCGTATCAGCCGGAGGGATCAATCAGGTACAGCGTTTGACCGAACTCAACCGGTTGGGCGTTTTGGATACAAATTTTGACTACTCGACCTGCCACCTCCGATTCGATTTCATTCATCAGCTTCATAGCCTCGACGATGCAAACCACTTGACCTTTTTCGATCCGTTGATTTTGCTCAACGTAAGGCTTGGCATCGGGAGCCGGAGCCGCATAGAATGTACCGACCATCGGCGATTTGACAGCACGATATTTGTCTTCGTCGACCTGAGCTTCAGCAGGAGGCGCTGGGGTTGTCGGAACTTGCGCCGGAGCCGTCGGAACGGCTCGATGATTCATCGCCGGGTTTTCCCCGTTGCCCGAGGATACCCCGTCCATCCGCCGCGTAATTCTAACCTTCCGCCCCCAACTGGAGACCTCAAGGACATCTATATTAGATTCTTCGACCAGCCTGATCAGTTTCTTTATAGTCTTTTCCTTCATTTTCGTCCCCAACTTAGAGTTACAAAAAGGTAACGGATTTTACCCTATATCTCCAACAGTTTTTTCGGCGCCTGGTTCAAGACCAAACACCCTTTCGGCCTCACTACAACGTCGTCCTCTATCCTGACACCGCCCCAGCCGGATATATATATCCCCGGCTCGATCGTCATAACCATATTGGACTTAAGGAGTTGCACGCCCAAAGCCGACACTCGCGGAGCGGCGTGAACTTCCAGGCCGATTCCATGACCGGTTCCGTGGCCGAATTGCTTGCCATAACCTGCCTTTTCGATAACACTTCTCGCTACTGCGTCGACCGCCTTGCCGGTTACCCCGGCACGGGTTTTTCTGATCGCCGCCATCTGCGCCCGGGCTACTATTTGGTAAATTTTCTTCTGCCGGGCATTGGCCTTGCCAAGTACCACCGTCCGAGTGATATCCGAGCAATATCCATTATACAACGCTCCGAAATCAAAAGTGATAAATTCCCCATTCTTAAGCTTCTTCTCGGAGGCAACACCATGCGGCAACGCCGAACGATATCCTGATGCGACGATTGACTCAAATGCTTCGCGGTCGGCCCCGAGCATTTTCATCTGATATTCCAACTCCGCTGCGACATCCTTTTCCCTTATTCCCGGCTTGAGAATTCCGAGGATTCTCTCGAAGGCGATATCGCTTATCTCTACCGCTCTTTTTATATTTGCGATCTCATCCTTGTCTTTGCAGATCATCAACTCTTCGACCATCTCGAAGGTATCGATCAGGATCGCATTCGGCAACGTATTGCCCAGTTGCGTTTTCTGTTGGACCGTCATCCGATGTGATTCTATCGCCAGTCGCAGGTTTTTAACCTGTGCTTCTTTGATATCTTTCAATGCCGCAACCGGATTCAGCCGCGATATTATCACTTTGCACCCTTTGACCTGCTTCGCGGCCTGATCCTTGTACCGGAAATCGGTAATAAATATCGACGCCTTGCGCGTCACAAACACCGCTCCCGATGATCCGGAATAGCCTGTCAGGTAGCGCACATTCGGCAGGAAGCGGCCGGTGTCGAGCGGATAATAGATAAAGGCGGCGTCAAGGTTGTTTTTGACCAGATATTTTTTAACTTTATCGATACGTGCTTTCATTTCGTTGATCCTTTTTTATTGAGCTTTTCTTCCGTTTCACTGAGCTTTTCGGCTATCCGGCTGCTCGACCTATTGGTTAGCAAACGGCTGTATACCTCTCGCGCCAGCTTGAGATACCCTTGCTCAAAATAGATATCGCCTACCGTTTCGGTTATAAATGCCGGCTCCCGAAGCGGCGATGATTTCATACGGGGCGCATTTTCTCCGGGACGTTTGATAGTCAATTGTTTTGTTTCAACCGAGGCGGCCTGCTCAACCGGGCAGGATAATCCGGCGCAATGCGGATCGATCTCGAAAATCCGTCGATAATACGCCATCGCTGCAGCTTCTTCGCCATCGCGATACAGTATATCGCCCAGATAATTGAGCGCCACCAGATTCGTCGCGTCGAGTTTTAGCACCTCGACAAACTGCTCTTTGGCCTGTCGATACTGCCCGACGTGGTAAAACGACCGGGCCAGGATCGCTCGCCCTGATACGATATGAGGCTCGTCCTCAAGCATTCGCAGGCAGAGATCCACCGCCTTGGAATACCTGCCATCGCGGAAGAACTGCTCAGCCATTGCTGGCCAATAGCCACGTTGGGCCAGCGAGTTCTCTTCTTTGGTTTCTGCCGCTTGTGTCATATAGATGAAAATGATACCACAGCGGCAATTGTTAGTCAAGTAAAACCCGGCCCTATTATGCCCTCCCGCTGAGACAGTTCTGGGGGTAATCGGCTTTTTTTACAGATTATTCGATGATCGGGGAACATAGATATAACAATCTGGTTAAACTGAATATGATCTGACAACGATTGAGCGAAATCTTATAATAGCTTATAGGAGACTAGATTAGTGGCCTATTGTTATGAAGTAAAAGCTGATGAGGTTTATTCCTGCCGCCTGTGTGGTTTTGAAATCCAGATTTTGAAGGCAGGTGAAGATCTAGGTTTATTAGATGATGATAAGGATTGCGGTGTAGATGATAAGGGTTTCAGCCGACTTAAATGCTGCGGTGTCCCGATGAACAAAAAGAATGCTTGATATCTGCCATCTCTAACCTTTAATTGCGCTACACAACATGAATTTAATGAATCGTACCCTCCCCTTCTCGGAGGATAGGAGCGCCTGATATGGATATTTTGGAATATGCAATGAAGATGGAACAGGACGGGATGGCTTTTTACAAGGCGAATGCCGAGGCCGCCTCCGATCCTGAGCTGAAACAAATTTTCATGACTCTGGTCGATGAGGAGTCCCGTCATTACCGCATTTTCAAGATGCTGAAGGAGAATCCATCGGGGATTATCGGGTCGGTTTCGTATTCTTCGCCGGAGAATCTGAAACTGGTCAAGAACATCTTTGAAAATATGGCGCAGAGCGCCGAGGATAAGAAATTCGGTGACGATGCGATTTCGGTCTGGACTGAGGCGTTGCGAATCGAGGAGAATGCGCATTCATTTTACAAGGAAAAGGCCGAGAGTGAAACCGATGAGGCGACGAAAAAGTTGATGCTGACGATCGCTGAGGAGGAAACGCGGCATGTGCATATGATCGATGCGGTGTTGATGTACCTCAAGCATCCCCAGGCTTTCGCTCAGTCGGCTCAGTACAGCAATTTCATGAGCCTTGAAGGTCGTTAATAAATATCAGATAGCCCCCCCAATTAAAGTTTCCTCGTAGGTCGGGAGCCCTGAGCTCCCGACACCCTAACGAAACCTTGTTAAATCCCCCCATTCGAATATCCATTCCGGAGTAACAAGTTCCGATGCCGGATCAACCACATACCACGGCGACAACTCTCGATCCTGCCGATTCTTCAGAACATGGATATCCTGAGCCGGCATATAACTCTGCGCCAGCAGAAAAGCCCGCTCGCCGGTTTCGGCATCAACTGCCAGATCGATAACAATCACCGCATGCCCAGGGAACCCTCCCTGAATAAAAACATCACCCGGCCTAATATTGTCGGGATTTGCTACCGGCTCCAGTTCCTGCGACAGCGAATAACTACCGGCGTAGGTAAACACCGTGGTGAGATACTTACGAAATGTTCGGTATGACGAATCGGGGGCGGCGGTTTTCTCCCATGTTACCCGGTTGTCATCAATACGGGGCCGATAGCCGTCGATCCATTGAGCGAAGGCGCAGGTATCTCCGCTGGTAAAATTGAAATGAATGGCGTCGTATGTTTTGCGGCTATAGAGATATTCCGCACGCAATCGCATGACGGCGTCGGCACATTGCTGAAGGTTGGCTTTGCCAACATCAATGTCGATGATCCGCGCGTGGGCTTCCTGATTACCCTTGCGCCGTCCATCGTGCAGCAACACCGGACTCGCCGCCTTTTTCAAGGGCAGATTACGAAGCCAGGCGTCGAATGCTGTATCGGCGACCGGGAGTCGTGAGAATCCGGCGGGCGGATCGATATCGGCCACCGTCTGATATGAGCTATCGTCGGATGCGTCGTACCATAAATAGGTTTGCCCATAAACCAGCGTACCGATACTTAGACCGAGCAGAATTAAAACGGGAATGATAATTGGTCTTTTCATTGCAGTTAACACCTCATGTGTTTGTTTATTATACACATCATCTGGCTGTGGTCCAATCATTTAACATATGCCCAGTTTCATGCGGAAGCTCTAATTGATTGACAATCATGGCCTTAAGATAGATTTGGCTTTGGTCGCTCATTTTTAAAGTTTTTTTTAACTGCCTGGTATTGTGATCAGATTTTCGGTTCATTGCATATGGTCTCCTATTTTGATCTTACTATTATAGGGTACCGTGCAGGAATCAACGTTGATGTTATGTTGTTTTTGATGTGGCAGAGCCACCAATAAATCAATTTAACAGTGAAACGTCTCATGATTAAAAAAAAGAACCCCATCTTACCCCCGAAAACGGGCTTAGATGGGGTACAAGTTCATCGCTGATCTGCCCCAATGGTCACAATAACAATTAAGTTCGATCATCCGCGCGACAGCAAAAAGTGGCCTCTGCCACCCTGTTTTTTTAGTTTTTTCTTCTTTTGGCCACGCCGACAAAGGCACCGGTATCATGTATTAAGAAGTCAAAATCGATATCAATTATTTCCCAACCTTCTTCTCCAAGTTTATTCAAATACTTTTCTGCTTCTTCAAGGGATACCTTTTTTTTGGTTAAGAGGCCACCTTCGGCAGATGCTAGCTTTTTCGAATCCAGCAGTTGATATTCCCACTTATCCATTTCATTCTCCTTTTGTTATTTATACAGCATTAAGCTGGCTTTATTCGAAATTTCCCATAACAATGTTGAGTAACAACGATTCACTTGTATTTACTTCGAGATTTTCCGGATAAAGTTTTCAATAACTTAATTTGTCCGTTTCAACACCTTCCTACTCCGACAGGTCATCCGCCACGGCGGACTTTAGCGGATCAAAACCTGATGCAACAAAAGGTTGACCGACACGTAGGTATCAAGTAAATTCGTATAGAACAAAGACAGAAACAATCCAGTAAATGGAGGTCGTTGATATGTCTGGTAAAAAAACGGAAGAGGAACGTCGGGGGCTGCTCATTGGTGGAATGATAACGATGGGCGTCGGTCTCGTATTCCTTCTGAGCAATCTGGGTCTCCTGCCGGACATCGGCGAGATGTGGCCCCTGATTCCGATCGTAGTCGGGATTTCCCTGATAATCGCATCGTTCTATAAAGACAAGAAATCTGACAAATCGGATCAACCACCAGCCTGATCGGCAGGCAGGGGCCTGTTTTTGGCTGTCGCCAGTCCATATCAAGGCTGTACTTCAAGAACAAACATCCGGTCATCCTGGCGACAGGCAAAGCCTGTTTTATGCTGTCGCCAGTCCATATCAAGGCTGTACTTCAAGAACAAACATCCGGTCATCCTGGCGACAGGCAAAGCCTGTTTT